>NZ_URFY01000043.1 GCF_900547205.1 uncultured Bacteroides sp. | reverse complement strand
GATTGTATATGAGATATTACTACATATGATTCGGTGAAGATATCTTTATCTGTTTCTTATATCTATATGTTTTTAATCACTCTACAAGGATTCCCCACAGCCACTACATTACTCGGTATATCTTTAGTCACTACACTTCCGGCACCAATAACGGTATTATCTCCAATCGTAACTCCCGGCAAAATGCAAACTTGTGCACCAATCCATACATTATTGCCGATAGTCACCGGATAGGCATATTCGAGTCCTGCATTACGCTGAGCTACATCCAACGGATGACCGGCGGTGTAAATGCCAACATTAGGGGCAATAAAAACATTATTGCCGATAGTTACCTTAGCTCCATCCAGAATAACAAGATTGGTATTGGCGAAAAAGTTATCACCTATTTCGATATTACTTCCATAGTCGCAATAGAAAGGAGAAATAACACAGCCGTTCTTTCCTAATTTCAGGATGGTGTGTATTAACTTGTCCCGTTCTTCCTGTTCCCAAGGGGGAAGGGAGTTGTAACGATATACATTGCAGCGGGTATCGTACATCTCTTGTTGCAGCCGCGCATCATTATTAGCATCATATAGCAAACCTTCCGCAGCTTTTTCTTTTTCTGTCTTCATAATCTAATTATCTAATGTTTTTCTATATCCTACTATACCTTTTTTGACCGGTCACAAAGTTAAACTAAAAAAGCAGATTTAGGATAAGTGGCAGGAATTTATTCGTTTCGTATACTGAATAGCGAGTTTGGTCTACTAATTCATCTTGCAGATGAACAAATTTCTATTTTTGCTCCAGGTTAAACTATAAAGTAAACAAAGGAATGAAAAACATCTCGTTATGTGCATTAATTCTGTTTTTAGTGCTTTCAGAAAATATGTGGGCACAAGTATCTATCAAGACTGGTTATATATCTTCCTCTCGCTACAAGGATGAAGAAGGACAAAAAACTGGCGGCAAAGGAGATTTACGCTTTATTGAAGGAGGTATCAATATTCCTGTAGCGCAGAAAATGAATGAAAGAAACCAGCCGACCGTCTGGATGATCTCGGCAGGAGGGAGCTATACTTCAATGAACAATAAGAATCTCCAATCTTATATCGATATAGACCAAATTCTGAATCTACAGTTGAACGTTACAAACATACGCCCTCTCAGCAAGAGGTGGCTATTGCTGACCACTATTGGCGGAGGCGTCTATGCGGCTTCTGCTGACATAAGATTGAAAAACATCCTCGGCCAGGGAGGTGCCATCTTCATCCGGCAGTTTAAACCGAACTTATCTCTCGGTGCCGGACTGGCTATCAATAATACGTTTGGTTATCCAATGCTTTTCCCAGCCATCTACTTTGACTGGAGTACCGAAGGCCGATACCATATAAAAGTATCCATGCTAAATGCCATGGAAGTTTCGGCAGGGCTAAAATTGAATAAATACATAGACTTGAATCTGGTGGCAGAGATGAACGGCACATTGGCATTGGTGGAAAGAAATGGAGAAGATGCCATGTTTTCACAACAGTTTATCATTGTTGGTTTGCAACCAGAATTTAATCTCGGAACTTCTTTCTCCGTAGTTGCTACCGCCGGCGTGTCATGCAGCAGAATCGCCTATTATACTAATCGAACTTTAAAAGCTTTCTTCAAGGATATGTCCAAAGATATAGACCCTTATTTTAAACCTGCAATGTATGTTTCGATGGGAATGAAGTATAAGTTCTAAAAAAGTAGTAACTTTATCGCCATGTCAGTGAGAACTTTATTACATACATTGTTAAATCAAACGGGAATCTTCCTTGCAGTCTCCTTTTTGGTAATCAGAGGCACTTTTGTAGAAGACATCAGCATAGGACTGAATGTGGCTACAGGTGTCAACCTGTTGCTTTCCCTCACACTTTGGGGAACAATATGTTTGCATACTTATTGGTTATTACCCGAATATTTATTTCAAGGCAAATACAAAGCTTATATTGCCTACATAAGTTGCTTTATCCTATTTATGCTACTAGTAATGATTGTGGGGAACGATATTATGGGGAAACATTACGCCATGCCCGATACTATCAGAACCATAGGTCCCGATTTCTTTTTCTATCTTTTCCTGAATGCTTTGGGCCTGATACTCTACTTCTTTGCATTCTCATTTACTATTTTCCTGCGACAATGGGTGTCGTATCATCAACGATTAAATGAGTTGGAAAACAATAGTATTCAGACTGAGTTGAATCACCTGAAAGACCAACTGCAACCCGATTTTCTGTCGCATATGCTAAACAAAGCCAGTTCTCTTTCTAAAGAAGATTCAGGCAGAGCGTCCGCACTTATATTTAAGTTGAGCCGATTGCTACGGTATCAACTTTATGACAGCAATCAAATTAAAGTGCTGTTGGCGGATGACATTCGTTTTATAAGCGATTATCTGGAATTAGAACAATTATACAACTTGAACTTTCACTATCATATCCGAATGGATAATGAAGCCCGCTATTTTCAAATTCCTCCTCTACTATTTATGCCGATTATAGAATGTGCCATTCAGGAAAGAATGCTCGATACTTCTGATTCCGGTAGAGCACTGGAAATCGGTGTCCGGGCAGAAAGTAATATTCTTCATTTCTCATGTTCCTATTATCTGAAAGGAGATAACCAGATAAAGAATAACACACAACAGACTTTACCGGCATTTAATAAATTTCGTCAACGGTTGGAGTTGTTATATCCCAAACGTTATCATTTGGATATTCTACAAGATGAGAATATGTTGTGTGTCACTAAATTGATGATAAAGCTATGAGAAACAGCAGATATATACATAATTGGAAAATGAGTCTGGTTGATAACCGGTTCCGTCTCATTCTTCATCTGGTATTATTTTTTCTGATACTCTTTCTTGGCTTTCAAAACGTATATGGGAAATTCAATAAAGAAGGTTTCCTATATGCGTATACCGTAAGCGTACTTTTATTTGCTATACCTATTTATCTGAATCTATATTGGTTGGTTCCCCACTTTTTAGATAAACATAAGTTGTGGCATTATTGGGCAGCATTTTCCGCGTTAATACTTATCACATCAGCTATTGGATTCGCATTACTATATCCTCTTCATCAGCAATATGGCATAAATGAGTTTAGTCTACAGGATGGTCGTCCATTCTCTTTTCTCGGTTTTATTCATTCCATTCTTGTGCTGATGCTGATAGTGAGCGGCTGCATTAGTTTTGTTCTCTTCCGCCGTTGGATAATCTACGGTAAAAGAATTATGGAGTTGGAAAAGGCTACAATGCAGGCTGAACTCCAACAACTGAAGAATCAAATTAATCCGCATTTCCTTTTTAATATGTTGAACAATGCCAATATCTTAGTTCAAGAAGCTCCCGACGAGGCATCCCGGGTATTGATGAGACTGAACGATTTGTTACGTTATCAGTTTA
Organism: uncultured Bacteroides sp.; assembly: GCF_900547205.1. GTDB lineage: Bacteria > Bacteroidota > Bacteroidia > Bacteroidales > Bacteroidaceae > Bacteroides. Next base: position 33,495 of record NZ_URFY01000043.1, on the reverse strand, counting down.
ATGACAGTACACGCAAAGAAGTATATCTTAATGCTGACATTCAGTTTCTTACTAGCTTTCTTGAACTGGAAAAGGTGAGACGGGATCATTTTGAGTATCTTGTATCGACAGAAGGAAATATAAATGCTGTCCGTATACCTCCACTATTGTTCATTCCTTTTGTAGAGAATGCAGTGAAGCATAATCCGGATAGTAACAATCTGTCTTTTGTGCATCTTTACTTTATAGTGCGTGACGAAGAACTGATATTCCGTTGCGAAAACTCAAAGCCTTGTGTCCCGGTGAAGAGCAAAGGAGGGTTAGGCTTGGCTAATGTTCAGCGCAGGCTTGATTTACTATATGGGTCTGGATATACATTACAAATAGAAGATTTAGAATCAACATACAGTGTCAACTTACATTTGAAATTATGAATTGTATAATTGTAGATGATGAGCCGGTGGCTCGAAAAGGTATGAAGGTATTGGTGGAACAAGTTCCCCAATTGATTTTAGCTGGCAGCTTCAATAATGCCATTGCTGCATCGGCCTTTATGAATGACCATCCGGTCGATTTGATTTTCCTGGATATTCAAATGCCGGGAATTACCGGAATTGAGTTTGCCCAAAGTATCGCCAGAAATACATTGGTCATCTTTACAACAGCTTATGCCGAATACGCGCTCGAAAGTTATGAATTAAGCGCTATTGATTATTTAGTGAAGCCGATTGAAATAAATCGATTTCTGAAAGCTGTCAATAAAGCGATTGCTTACCATAAACTATTAGTGTCGGAAGGTCCCGAGAGGGTAGAGGAGATTCAGGAGGAATATATCTTTATCAAATCAGAACGACGCTACTTCAAAATAAACTTCGATGATATTCTTTTCATTGAGGGACTGAAAGATTATTCTATTCTTCAATTGGAAGATCAGCGGGTAATTACTAAAATGAATCTGAAAACTATTCATGAGCAATTGCCGGGAAAGCAATTTCTTCGGGTTAATAAGTCCTATATCATAAATACGTCCCACATTGATTCATTCGATTCAAATGATATCTTCATCAAATCTTATGAAATATCTCTTGGCGGAACTTATAAGAGATTATTTTTTGAGGAGTTTGTTATGAAGAAAATAAGCAAAGGATAGCGCTTTTTGTGCCTAAAACGCCATAATTCCGTTAACTATTGACCTATTATCACAAAAAAGATGTATTATTGAAAGAAAAAGGAGTGAACATAGTGCATTATCGCCAAGGAATGCTTTACTTTGCATCAAACAACAATAAAGAGGTTGATTACGATTTGATTTTTTACATGTATTTTCTCATTTGCTTGAGCACTTCCATTTCTAATTAAGATCTTCCAAAAACTTTCTTATTGAATTATTAATTTTTTATATTTGTATTTTATGAATTTGTACATTGGAAATCTTAGCTATAACGTTAAGGAATCAGACTTGAGAAATGTAATGGAAGAGTATGGAACAGTAGCTTCAGTAAAGTTAATCACAGACCGTGAAACTAGAAGATCTAAAGGTTTTGCCTTTATTGAAATGCCGGACGATACAGAAGCTAACAACGCTATCAAACAATTGAATGGTGCCGAATATGTAGGTCGTTCAATGGTAGTTAAAGAAGCTTTGCCGAAGAACTAAGACTGAGTTTTAAAGACAGTTATAAAAGAAAGGTGTGTTGCTTGTGCAACACACCTTTCTTCTTTTAGTCCTCATTATTATCTTCTTCTCCATCCACCATATTATTGAGGTCAAGTTCCAGATCTACTAGTTCTTGTTCCCATAATTTCAGAATGTCTTTCGGTGTATCTTTTGCTGCATTCTTTATTCTTTCCTGCGCAAGAGATACTTGATGTTCCAATTGTCTACGTCTGCTCATATTATTCTATTTTTAAATGATAAAATTATAACAAACATCACGTAAAATGGTTCGAGAGGAGTTGCGGGATATCCGAAGGCTCCTTTGCTACATGAATGCCGACAGCTTCCAATGCCGCAATCTTTTCTTTTGCCGAGCCGGAGCTTCCAGAAATGATAGCGCCAGCGTGTCCCATCTGCTTATTCGGAGGCGCTGATTGTCCGGCAATAAATGCTACAACAGGTTTGGTTACATGATTGCGAATATATTCCGCCGCCTTTTCTTCAGCATCTCCACCAATCTCACCGATTAGCACAATTGCTTCTGTTTCAGAGTCCTTCTCGAACATCTCCAGCAATTGAAGAAAATGAACTCCCACCACCGGATCGCCTCCGATGCCTATTGCGGTAGATTGCCCCATCCCGTTTGCAGTCAGGTGATATACTATTTCGTAGGTTAATGTTCCGCTACGGCTGATAATGCCCACATTTCCTTCTTTAAATACTTGTCCCGGAAGGATACCTACCATACTTTTTCCCGGAGAAATAAGTCCCGGACAGTTCGGTCCAATCAGCATAGTACCTTTTTGTTCAGCAAAACGGTTGGCTTTGATGACATCCAATGTCGGAATCCCTTCGGCGATACAGACAATCAACCGGATGCCTGCATCTGCCGCTTCCATAATTGCGTCAGCTGCAAAACGTGCCGGAACGAAAATGATGGAAGTATTCGCTTTGGTTTGTTCAACCGCTTCATACATGGTGTTGAATACCGGAATACCATCCACATCTGTTCCTCCTTTTCCGGGAGAAGTACCTCCGACGACTTCAGTTCCGTATTCTTTCATCATCTTGGCGTGGAAAAGCCCGTCTCTTCCTGTGATTCCCTGCACAATCAGGCGAGTGGATTTATCTATTATAATGCTCATAATTTCTTCTGATTTAAAATGAATTGGTTTCGTATTATAATTTCAGAGCCATCAAAGCAGCTTCCTGCATGGTGGCAGCTATCTGAAAGCGGCTATGATTTCGTAAAAGGTCACGTCCGATATTCTCATTGGTTCCGGTGAGCCGGACAACAACGGGGACTTTACTTTCTATCTGGTCACAAGCCTGAATAAGTCCGATAGCTACATCGTCGCAACGGGTGATTCCTCCGAAAATATTAATCAGAACCACTTTCACCTTTTCGTCCTGCAATAGGAGCTTCATAGCTTCCACTACTTTTACCGGATTTGAGCTTCCTCCAATATCCAGAAAGTTGGCAGGATGGCCGCCGTGGAGTTTTATCATATCCATCGTAGCCATGGCAAGTCCGGCACCATTGACCATACAACCGATGTCGCCATCCATATGTACATAGCTGAAACCTTTGTCCTTAGCGCTTGCTTCCGCTCTTTCTTCTTCCGTCGGGTCAAACAATTCTTGTATCTCCGGATGGCGATAGAGCGCATTATCATCAAAAACTATTTTAGCGTCAATCGCTATTATAGTTCCTCTGGTAGTCAGCGCCAACGGATTTATTTCCACCAAAGATGCATCATTTTCAGTAAATACCTTATAAAGCTTCTGAAGTATGGCTGCCACCCTGCCTGCTTGTTCCATTTGCGGGAAGAGAGAAAAGGCGAAACGCCGTGCCAGATAATCAGGGAAGCCAACGAAAGGGTCTATCGCATACCTGATGATTTTCTCCGGTGTCTGCCGTGCCACTTCTTCAATGTCCATCCCGCCGGACGCACTCATCATAAGAACAACAGCCCTTGTGTTCCGGTCAATCGTCAGACTAACGTAGTATTCTGCAGCAATATCAACGGCTTCACTCACCAATACCCGGCTGACAGGAAGCCCTTTTATATTCATATTCAGAATCTTTTCTGCCGTCTGATAAGCATCTTCCGTATTGTTGACCAACTTAATTCCGCCGGCTTTTCCCCGGCCTCCGGTCAACACTTGCGCCTTGATAACTACTTTGTCTGTTCCCATTTTCTGGAATGCATCGACCACCTCTTCCGGCGTACTACATAAAGTGTGCCTTTCGACAGGAATTTCATACTTGGAGAAAATCTCCTTTGCTTGATATTCATGTATTTTCATGTTTCATAATTTTGAGTAAATGATACCTATAATTAAAACAAAGGAAAGAACTGTAAAGTTTAGCGGGAGAGAAAAGTACTTAGGTGTTATAAAGCAGGTTTGTGGATGTTCTTCAATTAGTGACTACATAAAAAGAGCGTGTTGACAAGATTGCCAACACGCTCTATATTAAATCATAATGTTTACTTATGCAATGCCGTGAGCTGTAACAGTTCCGTCTATTTTCTTGATAAGACCTTGAAGAACTGCACCCGGTCCGCATTCTGTGAAATCAGTAGCACCGTCGGCAATCATGTTCTTCACTGATTGAGTCCAACGCACAGAAGCAGTCAACTGGGCAACCAGGTTCTTTTTGATTTCAGCAGGATCGGTATGAGGAAGAGCATCTACATTCTGATATACCGGACATTTAGGAGTATGAATCTCAGTTGCATTGATAGCAGCTTCCAGTTCCACTTTGGCAGGGTCCATCAAAGGAGAGTGGAATGCACCGCCCACTTTCAATGGAAGCGCACGTTTAGCTCCGGCAGCTTTCATCAATTCGCAAGCCTTTTCGATGCCCGGCACAGAGCCTGAGATAACGATTTGTCCCGGACAGTTATAATTGGCAGGCACACAAACTTCGCCTTCAGCATTTACAGTGGCACAGATTTCTTCCACTTTTTCATCCGGCAATGCGATGATAGCAGCCATGGTAGAAGGGGTAGCTTCACAAGCTTTCTGCATAGCCATTGCACGAGCATAAACTAGCTTCAATCCATCTTCAAAGCTTAAAGCACCGGCAGCTACCAATGCAGAAAACTCTCCAAGTGAATGACCGGCAGTCATTTCAGGCTTGAAATCATCGCCCATGCAAAGAGCGGAGATTACAGAGTGAAGGAATACGGCAGGTTGAGTAACCTTAGTCTGACGGAGGTCTTCATCAGTACCCTCAAACATGATATCTGTGATGCGATATCCAAGGATATCATTTGCTTTTTCAAACAATTCTTTAGCTAAAGCTGAGTTTTCATACAGGTCTTTTCCCATTCCTACGAACTGGGCGCCTTGACCGGGAAATACAAATGCTTTCATATCTTTCTTATTTAATTGATTTTTAATTGCGGGTGCAAAGTTAGGGATTTTTATAATACGATGGCACAAAATGTTCTTTTTTGTGCAACTGAATCGGGGAAATGCCATAACGGACCGTTGCCGTGACCGATGTGTAAATCCTTTCCTGCCATGATTGCACGGGTGATATAAACCTTTGCGTATTGGATAGCTTCGCGCATCGGATACCCTTTTGCCAGATAAGTTGCGATAGCCGAAGAGAGGGTACATCCTGTGCCGTGCAGGTTGGTAGTTTCTATTTTTTCTTCCTCATATATATGGTAGTTCATTTCCGAAGTGTGCAATAAGTCGCACATCTTATCGCCTTCCAGATGCCCGCCTTTAATGAGGATACTGGTCTGAAATTCGTCAGTCAGCTTTCTGGCAGCCATCTTCATATCTTGGACGTTTTGTATGTTTTTACCAGTCAGCACGGCAGCTTCGTCTATGTTGGGAGTGATTAAAGTAACAAGCGGCAATAGTTTCTTCTTTATTTCTTCAACCGCTTCATCTGTCATCAGTTTCCTACCGCTGGTAGATACCATCACCGGGTCGTATACCACATATTTAGGTGCATACTTTCTCAAGCAATCGGAGATAACGCCGACAATCTGAATATCATTCACCATACCAATTTTTACGGCAACAGGCTGTAAATCTTCCATCACTGCCTCTATCTGCCCCCGGACTATTTCAGGCGATATCGGCTGAACGGCACTCACTCCTAATGTATTCTGTACCGTGATTGCAGTGATAGCAGTCGCTGCATATCCCCCCAAAGCGGAGATTGTTTTTATATCCGCCTGAATACCTGCACCTCCCGAACAATCGGAGCCGGCAATGGATAAAATGACAGGATGATGTTCCATTTTAGTTTTTTTAATATTTCCACGGCAAAGATAGAATAAAAAACGGTAAAGTACAAAATGAGATATCGTTTAAAGTACAATAAGTAACCATAAGCGGATGGCAGATTTAATACATGAAAAGTGCTGATAATAAAGCAGCAATCCTCTTTTTGTACTTCATACAATTACTACTCTACAAAAGTACTGAAATACATATTGTAATTCGTAAGATAACACTAACTATCCATATTGTATAATGTATGATATGTATCACTATGAAAAACAATGTTTTATAGCATACATATAGTTTTGTTTTGGTAGAGTTCAGCATCTATATTTGCATCGTCTTAAAGATACTTATATGCATAACATACAAGAAAATACTCCTTTAGCAAACAATCATATATCAGTGGACTGTGTAGTGATTGGTTTTGACGGTGAACAGCTTAAAGTATTGCTCGTGAAACGTGCGGGAGAAGAAAATGGTGAAGTATATCACGATATGAAACTCCCCGGAAGCCTTATCTATATGGACGAAGATCTGGATGAAGCTGCACAGCGGGTACTATATGAACTGACAGGACTTAAAAATGTAAACCTAATGCAGTTTAAAGCATTCGGTTCCAAAAACAGGACTAGCAATCCGAAAGATGTGCGTTGGCTCGAACGTGCCATGCAGTCGAGAGTGGAGCGCATCGTGACAATAGCTTATATGTCGATGGTGAAGATAGATCGGACGCTGGATAAGAATCTGGATGAACATCAAGCTTGCTGGATTGCTCTGAAAGAAGTAAAGACATTGGCTTTCGACCACAATCTTATTATTAAGGAGGCATTGACCTACATCCGCCAGTTTGTAGAATTTAATCCCTCGATGCTGTTCGAACTGCTTCCACGCAAGTTTACGGCTGCGCAATTAAGAACTCTTTTTGAGTTGGTATATGATAAAGCCGTGGATGTGCGCAACTTTCACAAGAAGATAGCCATGATGGAATACGTAGTTCCGCTGGAAGAAAAACAGCAAGGAGTAGCCCACCGTGCCGCCCGCTATTATAAGTTCGACAAAAAGATATATAATAAGGTAAGAAGGTAGGGTACCGTTAATCACTAATCACTAACCGTTAATCGTTAAAAAAATGTTTCTACTAGGATATGACATCGGTAGCTCGTCCGTAAAAGCGAGTTTAGTTAATGCTGAGACAGGCAAATGTATATCATCGGCATTCTTCCCGAAAACAGAGGCTTCTATTATAGCCGTGAATCCCGGATGGGCGGAGCAAGATCCGGAAAGCTGGTGGGATAACTTAAAGTCGGCTACACAGGCCATTATGAGTGAATCCGGAGTGAGTGCTGCCGACATCAAGGCAATCGGCATTTCTTATCAGATGCACGGATTGGTATGTGTTGACAAGAATCAGCGCGTATTGCGTCCCGCCATTATCTGGTGCGACTCCCGTGCCGTGCCTTACGGGCAGAAGGCATTCGCGACAATAGGAGAGGAGAAATGCCTTTCCCACCTGTTGAACTCGCCGGGAAACTTTACCGCTTCCAAACTTGCTTGGATAAAGCAAAACGAGCCTGCTATCTATGAGCGGATTTATAAAATAATGCTTCCGGGTGACTACATTGCCATGAAGTTGAGCGGAGAAATGTGTACTACCGTTTCCGGACTTTCAGAAGGTATGTTCTGGGATTTCAAGAATAACCGGGTGGCGGATTTCCTGATGGATTACTATGGATTCGATTCTTCCTTAATAGCCGATATCAAACCTACTTTCGCCGAACAGGGACGAGTCAAGGCATCAGTGGCTGATGAACTCGGTTTGAAAGAAGGAACGCCGATAACTTATCGTGCCGGCGACCAGCCCAATAATGCACTCTCTCTGAATGTATTCAATCCGGGTGAGATTGCTTCTACGGCAGGCACATCGGGAGTGGTTTATGGTGTGAACGGTGAAGTAAATTACGACCCGCAATCACGTGTCAATACCTTTGCACACGTCAACCACGCTGCCAAACAGACACGCTTAGGTGTATTGCTCTGTATCAACGGAACAGGTATTCTCAACTCATGGGTAAAACGCATGGTTGCTCCCGAAGGAATGTTTTACAATGAAATGAACATGCTGGCATCCGAAGCTCCGATTGGCAGTGCAGGCATCAGCATTCTTCCTTTCGGTAACGGTGCAGAGCGTATGCTGAACAATAAAGAGATAGGTTGCAGCATCCGCGGTGTCGATTTCAACACGCACGGTAAGCATCATCTGATTCGCGCAGCGCAGGAAGGCATCGTGTTCTCTTTCAAATATGGCATTGATATCATGGAGCAGATGGGTATTCCGGTGAGGAAGATTCATGCCGGACACGCTAATATGTTCTTGAGTCCCATTTTCCGCGACACATTGGCAGGAGTGAGCGGAGCTACCATCGAGCTTTACGATACGGACGGTTCCGTCGGCGCTGCAAAAGGAGCGGGGATAGGTGCAGGTATCTATAAAGATAACAATGAAGCATTCGCAACACTTGAGAAACTGGATGTTATCGAGCCTGATGCAGCAAAACGTCAGGAATATGCGGATGCATATGCCAAGTGGAAGCATCACTTGGAGAAATCAATGAGTAAATAAATTAAGTATAAACATCGTGACTAGCGTGCCATTGGTATATGGGCACATTATCACATTAAATCATTATTAGTTATGGCAACAAAAGAGTTTTTTCCGGGAATTGAAAAGATCAAGTTTGAAGGTAAAGATAGTAAGAACCCGATGGCATTCCGTTACTATGATGCTGAGAAAGTAATCAACGGCAAGAAGATGAAAGATTGGTTGAAGTTTTCGATGGCATGGTGGCACACATTGTGCGCCGAAGGTGGCGACCAATTCGGTGGTGGAACGAAGCAGTTTCCTTGGAACAGTAACGCGGACGCCTTGCAAGCCGCAAAAGAAAAGATGGATGCCGGATTTGAATTTATGCAGAAGATGGGCATCGAATACTACTGCTTCCACGATGTAGACCTGATTTCCGAAGGTGCAAGCATCGAAGAATACGAAGCTAACCTGAAAGAAATAGTAGCTTATGCAAAACAGAAACAAGCCGAAACAGGCATCAAACTGCTGTGGGGTACGGCAAATGTATTCGGTCATGAGCGTTATATGAACGGTGCTGCTACCAATCCCGATTTTGATGTAGTAGCCCGCGCTGCTGTTCAAATAAAGAATGCAATTGATGCAACCATCGAACTTGGCGGTCAGAACTACGTATTCTGGGGCGGTCGCGAAGGCTATATGTCTCTTCTCAACACCGACCAGAAACGTGAAAAAGAACATCTGGCACAAATGTTGACTATCGCTCGCGACTATGCCCGTGGACGTGGCTTCAAAGGTACGTTCCTGATTGAACCGAAACCGATGGAACCAACCAAGCATCAGTATGATGTGGATACGGAAACCGTGATTGGCTTCCTGAAAGCTCATGGTCTGGACAAAGACTTCAAAGTAAACATCGAAGTGAATCATGCTACTTTGGCAGGTCATACTTTTGAACACGAACTGGCTGTAGCGGTAGACAACGGTATGCTGGGTTCTATCGACGCTAACCGTGGCGACTATCAGAATGGTTGGGACACAGACCAGTTCCCGATTGACAACTACGAACTGACTCAAGCCATGATGCAGATTATCCGCAACGACGGCCTGGGCAACGGCGGTACTAACTTCGACGCTAAGACCCGTCGCAATTCTACCGACCTCGAAGATATCTTTATCGCTCACATTGCAGGTATGGACGTCATGGCTCGTGCATTGGAAAGTGCAGCAGCGCTGTTGAACGAATCTCCTTATAAGAAAATGCTTGCCGACCGCTATGCTTCTTTCGATGCAGGCAAAGGCAAAGAGTTTGAAGAAGGCAAACTTGGTTTGGAAGACTTGGTGGCTTATGCGAAAGCAAACGGAGAGCCGAAGCAGACAAGCGGTAAGCAAGAACTTTATGAGGCAATCGTGAATATGTATTGCTAATTCTATTCACCACAGATTACACGGATTAACACAGATTTTTTATTTAATAATCTTTCTTATAATCTGTGTTAATCTGCGTAATCTGTGGTGAAATAACCACACTAACTTATATAAACTATGAACAATACAACGAACGGTGGAAGCAAACTCTATTTGTATTCCATCACCTCCGTTGCCATTCTTGGCGGACTGCTGTTCGGTTATGATACGGCCGTTATCTCCGGCGCAGAAAAAGGTCTGGAAGCATTTTTCCTTTCCGCTTCCGATTTCCAATATAATAAGGTGATGCATGGTATCACTTCTTCCAGTGCACTGATCGGCTGTGTGCTTGGTGGTGCGCTATCCGGTGTTTTCGCTTCCCGTTTGGGACGGCGTAATTCATTGCGTCTGGCTGCCGTGCTGTTTTTCCTTTCAGCGCTCGGTTCCTATTATCCGGAAGTGCTGTTCTTCGACTATGGAAAGCCAAATATGAATCTGCTGATTGCTTTCAACTTATATCGCGTTCTCGGTGGTATCGGTGTCGGACTGGCTTCCGCCGTATGTCCGATGTATATTGCCGAAATCGCTCCTTCCAATATTCGCGGCACTCTTGTATCTTGCAATCAGTTTGCCATTATCTTTGGTATGTTGGTGGTGTACTTTGTCAATTTCCTGATTATGGGTGACCATCAGAATCCTGTTATCCTGAAAGATGCTGCCGGTGTTCTGTCGGTAAGTTCCGAGTCCGATATGTGGACTGTTCAGCAAGGATGGCGTTATATGTTTGTCTCCGAAGCTTTCCCCGCCGCTTTCTTTGCTCTTCTGCTTTTCTTTGTTCCGAAAACACCGCGATACCTGGTACTGGTGCAGCAAGAAGAAAAGGCATTCTCTATTCTGGAGAAAATCAATGGAAAGGCAAAAGCTATGGAGATTCTGAACGACATTAAAGCTACCGCTCACGAAAAGACTGAAAAGCTTTTTACTTACGGAGCCACCGTCATTGTGATAGGCATTCTGCTTTCCGTATTCCAACAGGCCATCGGCATTAATGCAGTGCTCTATTATGCTCCGCGTATTTTCGAGAATGCAGGTGCAGAAGGTGGCGGCATGATGCAGACGGTAATTATGGGTATCGTCAATATCCTATTCACGCTGATTGCCATCTTCACCGTCGACCGTTTCGGACGCAAACCGCTGCTGATTATCGGTTCCATCGGTATGGCTTTTGGAGCTTTTGCCGTAGCGATGTGCGACAGTATGGCAATCAAAGGCATCGTTCCGGTACTGTCGGTCATTGTATACGCGGCATTTTTCATGATGTCGTGGGGACCAATCTGCTGGGTATTGATTGCCGAAATCTTCCCGAATACCATTCGTGGTAAGGCGGTAGCAATTGCAGTGGCTTTCCAATGGATATTCAATTACATTGTTTCTTCCACTTTCCCGGCATTGTACGATTTCAGTCCGATGTTTGCGTATAGCCTTTATGGGATAATTTGTGTGGTGGCTGCTGTCTTTGTTTGGCGATGGGTGCCCGAAACAAAAGGCAAGACCTTGGAAGATATGAGCAGACTTTGGATGAAAAATCCTCTCTCTATGAAATGAAAATGAAATATATCTGTCACTCTGTCACCGATTGACACTTAATGAATTGATAATAAAACCCTTGCGATGTGACAGCAAGTGGTGACAGCACTGTGACAGCATTTTTTGCTGTCACAGAGATTGAAGATAAAAAAGCTTTATATCCTTATGGGGAAAGCATATGATAAGACTTGTTCCACCACTTGAAACCAAAGTTCCTATTGCTTGAAACTACAGTTTCAAAGGCTGTGGAACTCTAGTTTCAAGCGGGCGGAACTACAGTTTCAAGCCTATGGAACTAGAGTTTCATGCCTATGGAACTACAGTTTCAAGCGGCTGAAACACTGGTTTCATGGGGATAAACTGGTGTTAGCTCCCAATAACAAGATTTTCCCATTATTACTATAGACTTGACAGCTCCTCAGGGATAGCGGACGGGCTAAAATCAAGAATCTTTTCAATGTCACGTAACTGACGATAATATTCCTGCAAGATTTGTGTGATATAACCCCGATGAAAAGACGCAGATATTAGAAAATCCGACCAACTTAACCACTCATTTTGTAGCTTTTGTCGCTCAGCTTTACTTAAAGTTTGTAAAATCAGGGAATTTAAACAGCTTTTTTGAATCTCAGGCATCCCTTTCTCCCAAGGTCGGTCGAGGTTGCTCAATGCCTTAATAAAACGTTTGATTTTGTGGTGTAACGCCCCCAAACGTCGTAAATCCGGACTATCGACTGATATGGTAGGACATAATCGTCGTGATAGTGCTAAATAATACTGTTTTAGATTTTCTGTTTCTTCCAGATTAGGAAGGTAGACCTCCTGCCGATTGCCCTGAACGGCTTCTACAGGTGCATTGTTTTGTTCTTCATGCATGATACAACGGTTTTTATGGCGGGCGGGAATAAAAAAACGGTTCCGCCCTTCCCGTTGACTAACACTCCACAGAAGCTGGGGACGCATTAACGTTCCCCACGGGGGTACGAAACCGCATATCTGCAACAGCAACAGGCATAAAAATGCCTGCTACTGAAGTCGAAGCAGGTTCACTACTTCTGTGAATAAAAATGTTAGTCGTTGCAAATGTACGACAATAAATGGAAAATGCAAGCAAATCGGTGCAAGAAATAATACGTAGAAGAGAGAACCTATAAATAATTATCCACTTATTTGAAACAACTATTAGAGGATTAACCTTACCTTTGCACCGTCTTATATTTTAAATACCTATTTATTATGGAACAACATCCAATGAAAATCAATAAAGTTCAGATACGCAATCTTCAAATAGAAGATTATGCCCAGTTATCCCAATCATTTACCCGTGTCTATTCCGACGGCAGCGACGTATTCTGGACTCGCGCACAGATTCAAAAGCTGATTACCATCTTCCCGGAAGGGCAGATTGTAACGGTGGTCGATGATAAAATTGTAGGCTGCGCACTCTCTATTATTGTAGATTATGATAAGGTGAAGAACGACCATACCTATGCACAAGTCACAGGTAAGGAAACATTCAACACACACAATCCGGACGGAAACATCCTATATGGCATCGAAGTGTTCATCCATCCCGGATATCGCGGATTGCGCCTCGCTCGTCGTATGTACGAATATCGCAAAGAACTCTGCGAAACGCTGAACCTGAAAGCTATCATGTTCGGTGGTCGTATTCCGAACTATCACAAATATGCCGACAAGATGCGCCCGAAAGAGTACATTGCAAAGGTTCGCCAACGTGAAATATACGACCCTGTAATGACTTTCCAATTGTCCAATGACTTCCATGTGCGCAAAGTAATGACAAATTATTTGCCGAATGACGAAGAGTCGAAACACTATGCTTGCCTGCTGCAATGGGACAACATTTACTACCAACCGCCAACGCAGGAATACATCAATCCGAAGACGACTGTTCGTGTAGGCTTAGTGCAATGGCAGATGCGAAATTATAAAACGCTCGACGACTTGTTTGAGCAGGTTGAGTTTTTCGTAGATGCAGTATCCGATTATAAGAGCGACTTTGTTCTTTTCCCTGAATATTTCAATGCGCCTTTGATGTCGGAGTATAATGACAAAGGAGAGTCGCAAGCTATTCGCGGATTGGCCCAATATACGGATGAGATTCGCGAACGCTTTATGAATCTGGCTATTAGCTACAACATCAATATCATAACCGGAAGTATGCCTTACGTAAAAGAAGATGGACGGCTTTATAATGTAGGTTTCCTCTGCCGACGCGACGGAACGTACGAGATGTATGAAAAGATGCACATCACTCCCGATGAAATTAAGAGCTGGGGATTGAGTGGCGGCAAAACGCTTCAAACTTTCGAGACTGACTGTGCCAAGATAGGTGTATTGATTTGCTACGATGTTGAATTTCCAGAACTTTCTCGTCTGATGGCGGACCAAGGAATGCAGATACTATTTGTACCTTTCTTGACGGATACACAAAATGCTTATTCCCGTGTTCGTGTATGCGCTCAGGCACGTGCCATCGAGAACGAATGTTTTGTTGTCATTGCGGGTAGTGTCGGAAATCTTCCGCGTGTACATAATATGGATATACAGTATGCCCAGTCAGGTGTATTTACGCCTTGCGATTTTGCCTTTCCAACCGATGGAAAGAGAGCAGAGGCAACCCCGAATACGGAAATGATTCTGGTGTCGGATGTGGATTTGGACTTGCTGAACGAGCTTCATACCTACGGTAGTGTCCGTAATCTGAAAGACCGCAGGAACGACGTTTACGAGGTAAGATTTAAGAAATAAAAATAGGAGGGTGTGCCAAAAATCCACTTTTGGCACATCCTCCCATTTTTTTGGTATTTTTGTGAAAGAATTCTGTTGTTATATCGATTTTATATTATCTTTGTCGGTCGATTACGGAAAAAAGAATTAATAACCATTGCATGTTTAAAATATCCGCGTAATAAGGAATAATAGCTCTGCCGGTTTTATATCCGCCGCAACGACAAAGATTATTCCGACCTTCCATTAGATGTCCATACCCCTGTAGGAATGGCATTTCATTACCGTGTTTGGGTTCTCCATACATACGGTTTTTTCTTTTTAATATTTTATATACGCATTTGGCATCAGGACGACAGAAATCCCTATGCCTTTTTAAACATCATACAATTATGAATAATAATCATTCATCACATACAGAAAACAGACTTGCAACTGACAAAGTAGGTTCACTCATTGCACGATATTCCATCCCCAATACTATCGCGTTTGTATTTTTCAGCATACAAGCCATTATAGACGGAATCATCGTTGGTAATTATTTAGGAGCCGATGCGCTGGCGAGCGTCAGTCTCATTCTTCCGGCTTATATGCTCCCATCTGGCATTGCTAATATTCTGGCCGTAGGCGCCCAAGCTCAGATGAGTATCGCTATGGGTGAGCAGAATTATGTCAGGGCCAAGACCGCCCTTAAAACGGGAAGTATGTCTATCATTGTTTACTCGTTGATTATATTTTCAATTTTCAATGTGTTTCCCGTCCAGTTGGCTGGAATCATGGGGGCGGAAGGAGATTTACTTGAGGGGTCACTTAACTATATCCACGGGTTGATGCCGTTCGTAGGAATTAATCTTATTATGTTTTTCCTGAACTCTATCCTGAAAACATTGGGTCATCCACGTTTTGCAATGAATGTGATAATTTTGTCTATCTTGCTAAACATCGTGCTGAGTATTCTATTCGTTACTCAGTTCGACTTGGGTATGTTCGGCGTAGGTCTGGCAACAGGGGTATCAATCTCGGTAGGTTGCCTCCTTTCACTTTTCGTAGTATTCAAAAGCCTCAGATTGCATCCGACTTTGAAAAAAATACGGGGTAAATTCAGTTGGTATTCTTTGGGTAGAATGTTTTACAACGGCTCGTCCGAAGGTTTGACCGAAATAGCAATGAACGTTACTGTTATGCTTTTTAACCTGACTTTCTTAAAGTATGCCGGAAAAGAAGGTGTAGCTGCTTTTGCAGTTACCAACTATATTATTTTTATCGGGACAAGTATTCTTCTGGGTATATCAGATGGTGCGATTCCGGTTATCAGCTTTAATCATGGAGCTAATTTATGGCAGCGTGTCCGGCAGTCGCTAAAGGTAGTACGCCGAACTAATTTTATATTCGGAGTCGTTTTTTTTGTTCTTCTATGGAGCTTGGGAGAATATGCCCTCTCTATATTTTTAGATGATTCTTCCGGGGATGTTATCGATATGGCAGTTCACGGCTCACGGATAATGGGATTTGCTTTTCTGCTGAACGGTTTTAATATTTCCAGTGCAAGTTTTTTCACAGCCCTTGATAATGCCAAATGGTCCTTGGTTATTTCTGCATGTAGAGGCTTGATATTTATTGTAATTGGCATCACGATATTGCCTCTTATTTTCGGAACAAATGGTATCTGGATGACGGTTGCTGTGGCCGAAGTATGTACAGCAGTAATAAGTTTCGCTTTGCTACGACGGGTGTTCAGGAGGTAATGCGAAAGTTCACCCCTGAGAGAAAACTTACTCACAGGGGAGGGTGTGATTCAAGAAATAAATATAGTGACGGTATCCCATCCGGATAGTGACGCTATGTTTTTTCACTTAGAAGACGTCCCGCTTTCCAATATACTAACGATAGAAAACAGCGTGAAACAAATCGCCCCAAGCCCCGACAAAACGCGTGCCGGAACGAAATAATCCGCATGAACGGTTGCTGTCTCAAACACGAAAGCTGCTAGAAACAGACAAGACAATGCCGTCAATACAGGAATCAAAGGAATGCGATTGGCAAGTTTAAATTCCTGACGCCAAATCTTTGCCAGAAGAATCACTTTACTTGAAATACTGTAACACACCAAGCCCAGCCCCAACATGATAAATCCTGTAGTGCCGTTTGCACTCCCCGAATCGGCAAAGATTATAAATAACCCCCATACGAAGGAGATGGAACCCATCAGCAAAACCAATTTCGGCCATTGAGTACGTTCCTTTTCAGTATACACATTACGTATCTGACGGGCAATAGTGGCAACCAATGCAATCAGGCTCGTGCAGATACACGCCAGACCAACCATCACGTGACCTGCAACAAAATAAGCAGGATGAACATCACTGTGGGCAAGCAAAATAAATGCCCATATCCATGCAACCAAAGAAATGATGATAACAATAAATTCCAACGCGCGTTCTTCTCCAAGGGAAAAAGCGCCTTCAGGAACTTCGTTGCCGTTAGCTTTTGAATTTCCCGGAATGAAAGAAAAGCGGGTGGACGAAGTTGCTGCGGTAGCTACGCAGCCCGTAATAAACCCTACACCGGTTATTACATGACCCGCTACGAAAGCCGAAGTCTCGGAAGCATTGCTAAAGATACATACACCTCCTATAATCGTAACAATAGCCGCCAGATAACCAAGTATGGGCAGACCGTACCTGGCAGCCTGATTATAGGTATGTATAATTTGGCGAATGATAGTAGCCGCCGTACAAAACAGCGCAATACATATCATACCCAGCGAGAACACTACAGGACCAGCCACCATACGACTGCCCGAATCTCCATAACCGTAAATGAATGCTCCGTATCCGAAACAAAAGATTGCCATCACCAGCGGGATTGCTCTGAATAAAATACTAATACCATAATTCATAAGTTAAGTGCTTTTAGATTTCTCACTAAAACAAGGAGTTACCCGTTTTGTTTAGGGCAAAGGCTGTTTATGCACACTAACTTTGCTTGAATCCGATAAAAGTCTTGGCTTTTTGCTCAACTAAACAAATGTTTTTGTAAATTTGCACCCTTAAAAACGGGGATACCCCTCAAATTGTAAATTGTAAATAGTAAAATCAGATACAGATATGGGTAAGAGATTTACTGAATATTCGCAGTTTGACCTTTCACAGGTGAACAAAGATGTGCTGAAGAAATGGGACGAGAACATGGTTTTCGCCAAGAGTATGACAGAACGTGATGGCTGTCCTTCGTTTGTATTTTTCGAAGGACCTCCCTCGGCTAACGGTATGCCGGGCATTCACCATGTAATGGCTCGTACTATTAAAGATATTTTCTGCCGTTACAAAACAATGAAAGGTTATCAGGTAAAGCGTAAAGCCGGATGGGACACGCACGGACTGCCTGTGGAACTAAGTGTAGAAAAAGCATTAGGCATCACTAAAGAGGATATTGGTAAGAAAATCTCTGTTGCCGACTACAATGCTGCCTGCCGCAAGGACGTGATGAAGTACACCAAAGAATGGGAGGACTTGACTCACAAGATGGGATATTGGGTGGATATGAAGCACCCTTATATCACGTATGACAATCGTTATATCGAAACTTTGTGGTGGCTGCTGAAGCAACTGCACAAAAAAGGCTTGCTATATAAAGGATATACCATCCAACCGTATTCGCCGGCTGCCGGAACAGGATTGAGCTCGCACGAGTTGAACCAACCGGGTTGCTACCGCGACGTAAAGGATACTACAGCCGTTGCCCAATTTAAGATGAAGAACCCCAAACCGGAAATGGCAAAGTGGGGGACTCCTTATTTTATAGCATGGACCACTACGCCTTGGACATTGCCCTCAAACACTGCTCTTTGCGTGGGACCGAAGATAGATTATGTAGCCGTTCAGTCTTATAATTCATATACCGGAGAACCGATTACAGTGGTTCTGGCAAAAGCTTTATTGAACACACACTTCAATCCGAAAGCTGCCGATTTGAAACTGGAAGATTACAAGCCGGGAGACAAACTCGTTCCGTTCAAAGTTATTGCCGAATATAAAGGAACTGACCTTATCGGCATGGAATACGAGCAACTGATTCCTTGGGTGAAACCCGTGGAAGTGGCGGAAGACGGCAGTTGGAAGGCAAGCGATAAAGCCTTCCGTGTGATTCCGGGTGATTATGTAACGACCGAAGACGGTACGGGTATCGTTCATATCGCACCTACTTTTGGTGCGGATGATGCTAACGTGGCTCGTGCAGCAGGTATCCCGGCGCTCTTCATGATAAATAAGAAAGGTGAAACCCGCCCGATGGTGGACCTGACAGGTAAATTCTACTTGATAGATGAACTGGACGAAACCTTCGTGAAGGAATGTGTGGATGTAGACAAATACAAGGAATATCAAGGTGCATGGGTGAAGAATGCCTATGACCCTCAATTTATGGTTGACGGCAAATTCGACGAGAAAGCGGCACAAGCTGCCGAATCTCTGGATATTGTGATTGCCATGATGATGAAAGCAGAGAACAAGGCTTTCAAAATAGAAAAGCACGTCCACAACTACCCGCATTGCTGGCGTACGGACAAACCGGTGCTTTACTATCCGCTGGATAGCTGGTTTATCCGCTCTACTGCCTGCAAAGAACGCATGATGGAACTAAACAAAACCATCAACTGGAAGCCGGAATCCACCGGAACAGGACGTTTCGGCAAGTGGCTCGAAAACCTGAACGACTGGAACCTGAGCCGTTCACGCTATTGGGGTACTCCGCTGCCTATCTGGCGTTCTGAGGATGGCACGGACGAGAAATGTATCGAATCGGTAGAAGAACTATATAATGAAATTGAGAAATCGGTTGCTGCCGGATTCATGAAATCGAATCCATATAAGGATAGAGGTTTTGTGCCGGGCGAATACACCGAAGAGAATTATGATAAAATCGACCTTCACCGCCCGTATGTAGACGATATCATCCTGGTATCGAAAGACGGACAGCCGATGAAGCGTGAATCGGATTTGATTGACGTTTGGTTCGACTCGGGTGCCATGCCTTATGCGCAGATTCATTATCCGTTTGAAAACAAAGAACTTCTAGATAGCCGCCAGGTTTATCCGGCAGACTTTATCGCGGAAGGAGTGGACCAGACACGCGGTTGGTTCTTTACGCTGCACGCTATCGCTACTATGGTGTTCGACAGTGTGTCCTATAAAGCTGTAATTTCCAACGGATTGGTGCTCGACAAGAATGGCAACAAGATGTCCAAACGACTGAATAATGCCGTCGACCCGTTTGCTACTATCGAGAAGTACGGTTCCGACCCATTGCGTTGGTACATGATTACGAACTCTTCTCCGTGGGACAACTTGAAGTTCGACGTTGAAGGAATCGAAGAAGTGCGTCGCAAATTCTTCGGTACTTTATACAATACTTATTCGTTCTTTGCGCTTTATGCCAATGTGGACGGATTTGAATATAAGGAAGCCGACGTGCCGATGGCGGAACGTCCGGAAATCGACCGTTGGATTCTATCTGTTTTGAACACCTTAATAAAAGAAGTAGATACTTGCTATAACGAATACGAACCTACGAAGGCAGGACGTCTGATTTCTGATTTTGTCAACGATAACTTGTCCAACTGGTACGTTCGCCTGAACCGTAAACGTTTTTGGGGCGGTGAATTTACGCAAGATAAATTGTCTGCTTACCAGACATTATATACTTGCCTTGAAACTGTTGCAAAACTGATGTCGCCCATTTCTCCGTTCTATGCAGACCGTCTTTACACGGATTTGATTACTGCTACCGGACGCGACAATGCTGTTTCTGTTCATCTGGCTAAATTCCCCGAATATCAGGAAGAAATGATTGACAAGGAGTTGGAAGCACGTATGCAGATGGCTCAGGACGTCACTTCTATGGTATTGGCATTGCGTCGTAAAGTGAACATTAAAGTTCGCCAGCCGCTACAGTGCATCATGGTTCCGGTGGTAGACGAAGAGCAGAAGGCACACATCGAAGCCGTGAAGAACCTGATAATGAACGAAGTGAACGTCAAAGAAATCAAGTTCGTAGATGGTGCGGCAGGTGTATTGGTGAAGAAAGTGAAGTGCGACTTTAAGAAACTGGGACCGAAATTCGGAAAACAGATGAAGGCAGTAGCCGCTGCTGTTGGCGAAATGACTCAGGAAGCAATTGCCGAACTGGAAAAGAACGGAAAGTATACACTGAACCTTGATGGCGCAGAAGCTGTAATCGAAGCTGCGGACGTTGAAATCTTCAGTGAAGATATTCCGGGATGGCTGGTTGCCAACGAAGGCAAGCTGACCGTGGCGCTCGAAGTGACTATCACCGAAGAGTTGCGCCGTGAAGGTATTGCCCGCGAACTGGTGAACCGTATACAAAATATCCGCAAATCAAGCGGTTTCGAGATTACGGATAAAATAAAGATTACTATCTCGAAAAATACGCAAACAGATGATGCGGTAAATGAATATAATACTTATATTTGTAACCAAGTTTTAGGTACATCCCTTGACCTTGCAGATGAGGTGACAAACGGCACAGAGCTTAACTTTGACGATTTCTCCTTGTTTGTAAATGTGATAAAAGACTAATACCGAATTGATTAACCGTTTAAAAAAGTAAAGTTATGGCAGAAAAGACCAGATATTCGGATGCGGAACTCGAGGAATTCCGTGCCATTATTAACGAGAAACTGGAATTAGCACAACGTGACTATGAACAGTTGAAAAAGAGTTTGATGGGATTGGACGGTAACGATACCGATGATACATCTCCTACATATAAAGTGTTGGAAGAAGGTGCAAATACACTTTCTAAAGAAGAAACAACCCGTCTGGCACAACGTCAGTTGAAGTTCATTCAAGGATTGCAGGCTGCTTTGGTTCGCATTGAGAATAAAACGTATGGTATCTGCCGTGAAACCGGTAAGTTGATTCCGGCAGAACGTCTGCGCGCTGTTCCTCATGCTACTTTGAGCATCGAAGCAAAGAACAGTGGTAAAAAATAATAGATAGCTACACAAGCTACGAGTGACGAGCTACAAGTAGCTGCGCAATATCGACGCACGGCACTTGTAGCTCGTTATGTTTAATTTATAATAAACGCATGAAGAAACTATTCACGAAGGGAACAATTGCCCTTATCGTCATCTTTTCCGTACTGATTATCGACCAGGTTATTAAAATCTGGATTAAAACTCATATGTATTGGCATCAAAGCGAACGTGTGACGGATTGGTTTTATATCTATTTCACCGAAAACAACGGAATGGCTTTCGGTATGGAAATATTTGGTAAGTTATTCCTTACGACTTTCCGCATTGTTGCGGTAGCTTTAATAGGGTGGTATCTCTATAAGATTATAAAGAAAGGGTTCAAAACCGGATACATCGTCTGCGTGGCGCTCATTCTCACCGGTGCACTCGGAAATATAATAGATAGTGTATTCTATGGAGTTATCTTCAATGAAAGCACCCATTCGCAGATTGCCAGCTTTATGCCCGAAGGCGGCGGATACTCAACCTGGTTCTACGGCAAAGTAGTGGATATGTTCTACTTCCCGATTATAGATGCGAACTGGCCCATGTGGATGCCGTTCGTAGGAGGGGAGCATTTTATATTCTTCAGCCCGATTTTTAATTTTGCAGATGCTGCCATTAGTTGCGGTATCATAGCTTTATTACTTTTCTATAGTAAATATCTGAACGAGTCATGCCATTCGTTGGATAAAGATAAAAAGGAAATTGCAGGTCATGAAAAATAAGTTTCGATTTCATCTGTGTTTTATCTGTATGCTGGTTCTTGCGGTAACGGGCTGTAAAGTAAAAAAGCCCAGCGACGTACTTCCTGAATCGAAGATGGAGAATCTGTTGTATGATTATCATTTGGCAAAGTCTATGGGAGACAATTTGCCTTATAATGAGAATTATAAGAAAGCATTGTATGTAGATGCCATTTTCAAAAAGCACGGCACTACCAAGGCGGTATTCGATTCGTCCATGGTATGGTATACACGTAATACAGAAACATTATCGAAAATTTACGAGAAAGTAAAGAAACGCCTGAAAGACCAGCAGGATGAGGTGAATCATTTAATAGCCTTGCGTGATAAGAAACCCGAGATGACACAGCCTGGCGATAGTATCGATGTATGGCCTTGGGTGCGTATGATACGCCTGACGGGTGATATGACGAACAATCGTTATGCATTCGTATTGCCGACTGATAGTAATTACAAAGACCGTGATACGCTGGTTTGGGAAGTGAATTATCGTTTCTTGGAGCCGATGCTTACCGACTCTTTGAGAGCTGTGATGATGGCAATGCAGGTAATTTATGAAAAAGATACTATAAATCATCTGCAAACTGTAACCAATCCGGGTGTTCAGCAAATACGTCTGTATGCCGACACGTTGGGAGCAATGAAAGAGATAAAAGGTTTTATCTATTATCCGAGATTGGGAGAAGAGAAGGGCGGACCGTTATTGGCGGATCGTTTCGTTATGACCCGTTATCATTGCACAGATACACTTGCATTTGCTGTTCGTGATTCGCTGAATAAGATAGAAGTATTGAAGACAGATTCTTTAAAGAAAATATCGGATAAGATTATAGCAGATTCGCTGAAGAAGGCTGAAATACAGGAAGAGGAGGAAGCACAACGTCTCACTCCGGAAGAGATGAACCGTCGCCGTACGGGTACTCATCGCGAGAAGAAGCCGGAGCAGATTGAAGTGGAACAGCGCATCCAGCAAGAAAGGCTCGAACAAAGAAGAGAGCGACAGACAAATCAGCGCAGGCAACAGCAAAGACGCCAAGCTCAATAGTGTTATGAAACGATTTGCATCACATTACTTATTTTTGCCCGAGGCCGGCTATCTGAAACAACAGGTAGTCGAAGTTACTGATGAAGGAACGATTCAAAGGGTGTTTCCACTGAAAGAAGAAATGGAATCGGTGGAATGGTTGCCAGGAGTTATTGCGTTACTTACTGAAAGCGAAATAGCTAGACTGGAAAATAATGAATGCACATCGGAAATAGAATATATCTTTAGCTTAGATTTACCCCACAAGCCAATAGTATCTCCAACTCCCCTCCTTCAGGAAGGAGGGGTGGCTGAAAGCCGGGGTGGTAGGTGTTCCATCAGCATTGAAAATCAAGAAGTGATGCATTCACCTACCACCTCCTCCTACGGGTACTTCTCCTTCCTGAAGGAGGAGAGTGGAGATACTCTCGTCTTTAAAGAAGCGTTGTTCCCTTGCTTATTCTATCCCTTTGATTTTACTTCCATGCAGCCTGTCGCCGAAACTCGGCACAGACTACTGCGGTAGCAATAGCTACATTAAGCGATTCGGAAGTCTCCTGCCCTTGGGGATAATTAGGAATATAAAGTTTTCTATTAATCAATGTCTCCACTTCTTTTCCAATTCCATTTCCTTCATTTCCCATCACTATCAGCCCATTAGCACTCAACGGCTGTTCGTACATATTCTTTCCATCGAGAAAAGTACCAAATACTGGCACATCCTTCAGCGAACGAATAAAATCGGGTAGAGAAGTATAATGCACTTTCACCCGCGCAATGCCCCCCATAGTGGCTTGCACAGTTTTTGGATTATAAACGTCTACTGTATTCTGTGAACATATGATATGCTCGATACCAAACCAATCGGCCAAACGAACGATAGTTCCCAGATTTCCCGGGTCCTGAACATCGTCTAATGCCAGACAAAGAGAATTAGTTGCTATCTCCTTATGTAACTCATAATTCGGCTGCTCAAAAATTGCAAGAACTTGCTGAGGTGTCTTTAGTAAACTGGCACGTTTGAGGTCTTCTGCATCGACCGAAACTATCTCGTCACTAGAAATGGAAGCATGTTCTCCCAGCCAAGCAGGAGTAGCCGCGAGAAAGCGACAATGGAAATGTCCCAATAAATCACCGACCAATTTAGGACCTTCGGCAAGGAACACACCTTCCTCTTTACGCACTTTCTTCTGTTCCAACGAGTGGATATACTTGATTTTGTTTTTGCTTAACATTCTTATTTAATCTATAATCTGTGGCAAAGCTATAAATATATTTTCAATAAGCCTGATGTTCTAATACTTTTTTAGAGATAATTCTTTTGCTTCTTAACAATATTTACATAAATAAATATAGATAATCTACTTAACATTCGTAGATTTGCTTAAAATTAGTAGATTGATATTCAATATTAATAAATAATATAATGGAAAGATTGACGCAACAAGAGGAAGACGTGATGATTTACTTCTGGAAACTGGGACCCAGTTTCATACGGGAAATTGTGAATGAGATGCCCGACCCCAAACCACCTTATACAAGTGTGGCATCGGTAGTCCGCAATCTGGAGAAGAAAGAGTATTTGTCTCCTTTTAAATTGGGAAACTCGATTCAATATCATCCATTAGTGAAAGAAAGTGATTATAAACGCAACTTTCTGAATGGAATAGTTAGCAACTATTTTACCGGATCGTATAAAGAAATGGTATCCTTTTTTGTTCGCGACCGCAAGATTAGCAAAA
This sequence comes from uncultured Bacteroides sp., assembly GCF_900547205.1. Lineage (GTDB taxonomy): Bacteria > Bacteroidota > Bacteroidia > Bacteroidales > Bacteroidaceae > Bacteroides. The sequence goes on along the minus strand of NZ_URFY01000043.1, from coordinate 8,722 downwards.
AAGAGCTTGAAGATTTGATAAACATTATTGAAGACGAAGAATCATAAATATAGGTAGATATGGAGTCTTTTGCAATCTATTTAATAAAAGTAAATGTAGCTTTGATTGTGCTTTATGCATTCTACAAGCTTTCTTTCAGTAAGGATACATTTTTCCGACTGAAACGAATGATGCTGTTGCTGATATGTGCAACTTCACTTATTTACCCGTTTATTGAACTTTCAAACTGGGCGGATTGGAGCAAGCATTCGTTAGGACAAGCCATGAATACCATATATGTCACAATATTGCCGGAAATATGGATCACTCCTTTATCCGGTGTTACTCCTCCTGATGCTTCAATAACAGATAATACAATTAGCACCAGCACATGGTTGTGGATAATCTATGGAATAGGAGTGGGATTACTGTTAATGCGTACATTTCTCGAATTCGGCAAAATATATAGTTCTCTACTTCATTCCCAAAAATGCTCTTTGAAAGGAATATCCGTCTATCAATCGAAGGAGATGATTGAACCTTGTTCTTTCTTTCATTGGATATTCATCAAACCGGAACTATATACGGAAAAGGAAATAAATGAGATATTGATTCATGAACAAACTCATGTGCGTGAATATCATTCGTTGGATATACTCCTGGCTCAACTGATTATCCTGTTATGCTGGTTCAATCCGTTTGCATGGCTGATTCGAAGCGAAATTCGCATGAATCATGAATACTTGGCGGACAAGCAAGTGATTGCATCCGGGCATGACAAAAAGATATATCAATATCATTTACTTGGAATAAAACATACTTCATTGGCTGCAGCAAATTTATATAACAACTTTAGTGTATTACCTTTAAAAAAACGAATTAAAATGTTGAACAGAAGAAGAACCTCTAACATCATGATAAGTAAATATCTGATGTTTATACCAGTAGTTGCATTACTGTTATTATTCAGTAATTGTGCCAACAACAAGTCGAGTCAAGAAAAATCTGCCGCTGAAACGACAGAGATGGCTCCGGCAGTTGAATCTGAAAAAACTGTAGAACCGGAAAAAACGGTTCAAACTAGCGTAGCCATTACAGAAGCCGAAAAGAAGGATGAGATTGGAGATGAAGAGGTTTTCGAAGTAGTAGAACAGATGCCGGAATATCCCGGAGGAAACCAAGAATTAATGAAGTTTCTTAGTTCCAATATCAAATATCCGACTAATGCGATAGAAAATAAGATTGAAGGCCGCGTTATTATCCAGTTTATCGTAAGCAAAGATGGGAATCTTAAAAATGTTAAAATTGTGCGGAGTATCGATAAGGAATTAGATGCGGAAGCCCTTCGTGTTATTAATGCTATGCCAAAATGGAAACCGGGTATGCAGAAAGGAGAGGTTGTAAATGTGAGATATACTGTTCCAGTTACGTTTAGACTTCAATAATCAGAGCTAGAAATCTTCTTCACCACGATTTACATCAATAAGCATAGAATGGTTTAGCGGTTTATTTTATCAGCCAAATGTTTCTTGTGAATTTCTGTAATTCGTGGTGAAAAGAGCTTTTGGAACATCAATTATCGTTTTGATAATTTTCCCGAACGGAAAATATGCTCTATCTTTGCCTGCAAATTTACTTCTGGTATACCGTATGAGGAAAGGATTTCTGCACTTATTTGCTTCTGTTATCATCATTCTGTCACTGGCTTCGTGCACTGCCACTAAGTTTGTGCCGGATGGTTACTATCTGCTGGATGAAGTAAAGATTCGTACGGACCAGAAAAATATCCGACCTTCTTCCTTGCGAACATATGTACGCCAAAACCCTAATGCAAAGTGGTTTAGCTTAATAAAGACCCAGCTATACGTTTACAATCTTTCAGGTCGCGACTCAACCAGATGGGGAAACAAGTTTCTGAGAAGGATAGGAGATGCCCCTGTGATTTATAACGCAGACGAAGCACTACGTTCTGAGGAAGAGATAACCAAGGCCATACATAACATGGGGTATATGGCAGCCACGGTGACACGCTCTACTAAAATAAAGAAGAAAAAAATAAAGTTATACTATGACGTCAAGGCGGGAGAACCCTACATTGTAAAATCTATCAAGTATGATATTTATGATCCCAAAATCGCATCTCTTCTGAAACAGGATTCTGCCAGAAGTATGCTGAAAGAGGGTATGCTTTTTGATGTGAATGTATTGGATGCCGACAGGCAACGAATCACGGACAAGTTGCTCCGGAATGGCTATTATAAATTTAATAAGGATTATATCGGCTACACGGCAGATACGGTTCGCAATACTTATCGTGTCGATTTGGCTCAACATTTACACCCCTATAAAGCTCATACCAACGACTCGGCAAAAGTGCATCAGCAATATTGGATTAATAAAATAAGTTTCATTACGGATTATAATGTGTTGCAGTCCTCCTCATCAAGTAGTGTGGAAATAAATGACTCCATTCATTATAACGGATATCCTATATATTATAAGGACAAACTCTATTTACGTCCGAAGGTACTTACGGATAACTTGCGATTTAGCCCCGGTGATTTATATAATGAACGAAATGTGCAACACACATATTCCAGCTTTGGACGGTTGCCTGCGCTGAAATATACCAATATACGCTTTGTAGAAACTCAAATGGGAGACAGCACAATGCTCGACTGCTATGTGATGCTGACCAAGAGTGAACATAAATCGGTAGCTTTCGAAGTGGAAGGTACTAATTCTGCCGGAGACTTGGGAGCAGCAGCTTCCGTTACTTTCCAAAACCGGAACCTTTTTCATGGTTCGGAGACCTTTATGATAAAATTCCGTGGTGCATATGAAGTTATTTCCGGGCTTCAGGCAGGTTATTCAAACAACAATTATACGGAATATGGAGTGGAAACGAGCATTAATTTCCCCAATTTCTTATTCCCTTTTGTTTCTTCGGATTTCAAACGGAAAATCAGAGCTACTACCGAGTTCGGGTTGCAGTATAATTATCAGTTGCGACCAGAATTTCTACGAACGATGGCTTCCGCTTCCTGGAGCTACAAGTGGAATCAACGCCAGCGGATACAACACCGTCTCGACTTGATTAATATCGGTTTCCTTTATCTGCCCCGAATTTCCGAAAGGTTCAGGGAAGACTATATCAATAAAGACCAGAATCGTATTTTCGAATATAATTATCAGGACCGGTTGATAATAAATATGGGATACAGCTACAATTACAATAGTGTGGGCGGATCTATCGTAAATAATACGATTGCTTCCAACTCATATTCAATCCGTTTCAATTTTGAATCTGCGGGAAATATCATGTATGCCTTATCCAAAGCTACCAATATCAGGAAAAACAAAAACGGTGAATATGCCATTTTAGGAATCCCCTATGCACAATATATAAAGGGAGAATTTGATTTTGCTAAAAATATAAGAATCGATCATCGCAATTCATTTGCGTTTCACGCAGGAATAGGAGTGGCGGTTCCTTATGGGAATGCAAAGACAATCCCGTTTGAGAAGCAATATTTCTCGGGCGGAGCTAATAGTGTACGCGGATGGTCTGTGCGTGATTTAGGTCCGGGTTCATTTGCCGGAAATGGCAATTTATTAGATCAATCAGGAGACATCAAGTTGGATGCCAGCGTAGAGTATCGAAGTAAACTGTTCTGGAAGTTTCAGGGAGCTGCTTTTATTGATGCCGGTAATATCTGGACAATCCGTAGTTACGCTAATCAGCCGGGTGGCGTATTCAAGTTTAATAAGTTTTATAGGCAAATAGCAGTAGCTTACGGATTAGGACTTCGCCTTGATTTGGACTTCTTTATTCTCCGTTTCGATGGAGGTATGAAAGCCCTCAATCCGGTTTATGAGAAGGGGAAGCAACGTTACCCAATCATTCATCCGAAGTTCAGTCGCGATTTTGCTTTCCATTTCGCAGTGGGGTATCCTTTCTGACCCTATCGGATAAAAAAAAGAGATGAATCCCGATTATGCAGGTTCATCTCTTCTTCTTGTTTAAATTCTAAATCTTAGCGAGCTGCAAACATAAGATTACTTGTTGTAGCCTGACGTGCTGCCATCATACCTTGAGCATCCAATGTCACATTCATCTTTTCACCATTAGGTAAAAACAAATCGGCAGTACCGTCATTGTTCATCTTAATTAGTTCAGCACTCTCGCCATTTGCCACAACATTCCATGTGTTAGCTTCTTTATTATAGATTAAATCCATTGAAGCTGTTTCGCCTTCTTTTGAAATAGAATATCCATTCTCCAGCGTTTTCACCAGATAGTTGCCGTTTTCACCTTTTACTTTCTTTACGTCACCAACATTAGCCATCGGGTTGGAACCACTCCAAAATTCAATGGAATTTATTACCAAGGCATCAGCCAAGTAAGCCACACCATAAACCGGAATAATGTTGAAAGCTAAAAATACAAGTTCATTCACAAATTTATTTCCAACTGATTGATTCCAAGAAGACAAGCGGTTAAACAAGCCAAATGAACCTACACAAGAACTGAATAATAAACTACCGCTAAGTACGATTGCAACCAAAGTAAGTTTGTTTCTTTTCATGTTTTAAACGTTTTGATTAATTAAAATTATTGATAATATCTCCTTTAGGAGAGTGCAAATATAATATTTTTAAATCAATCAATACCGCTTTTTCTAATTTTGTATCATACTAACTTTCTTCTTCTCAGTTCATTCCCTATGATATAATCTATCGAAAACTTGCCCGGTCCTGTGATATACATTACTATAAATACCACTAAATAAACGAAAGCCAACTCTTTAACAGCAAATGCATCACCGCCATGAATTACAAAAAAAGCCACTAACATCGTACAAATCATTGGAATCATTGCCAACCGATATACAAAGCCTATGATGAAAGCCATCGAGCAGATAAGTTCGCCAAAAATAGCTAATCCAAGGGACAGGGGACTGCCTAAACCCACCGGATCGGGAAACACCAACGACAATTCGTGGAAATTACTCCATTTCTGTAGGCCATGAGTCATTAATAAAATACCGAAGATGATTCGGACGGACAATAACAACGAAGACACCCTTACCGAATTCGGTTTGGTAGGAAATAAAAAATTATAAATCATAAGTTATTCTGTTTTAAGTTCATCTCTATTTATATAAACATCAAAAATCCTGAAATTGTTCTTTGTTACCATAAAACAAGGAAAAGTATCGGGCTACTGCATTTGCGATTAAATAAACTTTGTATCTTTGTGGAAAATTATAGAGACATGGAACAACATACTTATGACAGTGAATCAGTTCAAGATTTATTGGATTGGGCGAAAAAAATGCTCGAGACTAAGAATTATCCTACTAAGAAATATCAAATAAATAAATGCACTACCATTATTGATGGAAAATTTTATCTGGAATCTTTGATTGCAATGATTAACCGAAACTGGGAAAACTCAACCTTTCATCCTATTATCGAACAGTTATGGGAATTCAGAATGCAGTGGGAGAATAAAGAATCTTAGCTGGAATTCTTTGGTAAGACAGGCTACCTTAAAAATAAAAGTGCACTCAAATCATATCTGATAAGAGTGCACGTATAAAAGGGTATGTGAAAATATGCATTGGTAGAATGTTAAAAAGGCAACCACCTTTTCTTTTTCTTCTGAGGCATCTGGTCCTCATCTGTCTGGCTGTATATATCAGCAAATGTTTTTTTCCCATTAATCATTTCATAGATAACTCCCCAGTCGGGCAGTCCGCCAAGGTTCCGGTCGTCGATAAACATATCAGCCTTCAGCTTGCGCGAGAAACCATGATGATCTTTTTGTTCTTCAGGATAATCCTTGTTAACTGCATAAAACTCCAGTCCTCGAGCTTTGCACCATTCTACCGCTTCATCTAAAAGTTCTCCTTCACGTACGCTCCATAATATTAACCGGTGCTTTTCTTGTTGCAACAGCTTTAGTGTATCGACAGCAAATGGAATCTCCTCGCCAATACGTGGATAACGATGCTCTACAATCGTTCCGTCAAAATCAACAGCTATAATCATAATTCTTTAAAATACCTAATTTTAGACAAAGATACGGACAGTATGGCAAAAAAACATATCTTTGTAGCAAATTAACATTTTAATAAAATACATAAATACATGAGCAATTCCCCGCAGCGTGCTGCCAAAGGCTTTACAACAGCATTTTGGGTCAGTAACACAGTCGAACTGTTTGAACGTATGGCATATTACGCCGTATTTATCGTTCTCACTATTTATCTTTCCAGTATTTTAGGTTTCAACGATTTCGAAGCGAGTATGATTTCCGGTCTTTTTTCCGGAGGATTGTATCTACTTCCTATTTTCTCCGGTGCTTATGCCGATAAGATTGGGTTCCGGAAATCGATGATTATAGCATTTTCCTTGCTGTCCATCGGATATTTGGGATTGGGCGTATTGCCCACATTATTAGAAACAGCCGGATTGGTGAGTTATGGTGAAACAACTCAATTCAATGGTTTACCCACTAGCAACACCCGGTGGATTATTGTCCCGGTTCTGTTTGTGCTCATGGTGGGAGGGTCATTTATCAAGTCAATCATTTCGGCTTCCGTAGCCAAAGAGACAACAGAAGCTACCCGTGCACGAGGTTATTCCATCTTTTATATGATGGTGAACGTAGGCGCTTTCACTGGAAAAACGATTATTGACCCTTTGCGAAATGTAATTGGCGAGCAAGCATATATCTATATTAATTATTTTTCGGGAGCCATGACTATTATTGCTCTACTTGCCGTTATCTTTCTTTATAAATCCACGCATACGGCTGGCGAAGGTAAAAGTCTCCACGAAATAGGGCAGGGGTTCATGAGAATCATTACAAACTGGCGTTTATTGATTCTTATTCTGATTATTACAGGTTTCTGGATGGTGCAGCAGCAACTCTATGCCACTATGCCGAAATATGTAATCCGTATGGCAGGCGAGACGGCTAAACCGGGATGGATAGCCAACGTAAACCCTTTTGTAGTGGTATGTTGTGTCAGTTTCATCACAAGATTGATGGCAAAACGCAGTGCTATCACCTCCATGAATGTCGGGATGTTCCTGATACCTTTCTCGGCTTTAATGATGGCGTGTGGAAACTTGCTGGGAAATGATGTCATATCCGGAATGAGTAATATCACCTTGATGATGGTAGCAGGTATTGTGATTCAAGCACTTGCCGAATGCTTTATTTCTCCGCGTTATTTGGAATACTTTTCCCTTCAGGCTCCTAAAGGAGAAGAAGGAATGTATTTAGGATTCAGTCATCTGCATTCCTTCCTTTCTTCTATCTTCGGATTTGGTCTGGCGGGGATTCTGCTGACTAAGTATTGTCCCGATCCTACTTTGTTTGAAACACGTGCTGCATGGGAGGCTGCCAGTGCAAATGCCCATTATATATGGTATTACTTTGCAGCTATCGGACTGATAGCCGCTATAGCTCTGCTATTATTTGCAAAAATCACCCAATCCATCGACAAAAAGAAGAAGGCTTCACTATAAATCTCTTCTTTTTTATGTATATTTGCCGTCACTTTGCTGTAAAAGTAGACGGCATTTTGCATATTAATAAAGAAGATAAAACATGAAAGTAAAATTTATAAGCCTGGCGAGTGGCAGTAGTGGGAACTGCTACTATCTGGGCACAGAAACCTATGGAATACTGATAGACGCTGGAATCGGTATCCGTACTATAAAGAAAACACTGAAAGATTTCAATATCTTGATGGATAGTATCCGGGCAGTATTTGTTACGCATGATCATGCCGACCATATCAAAGCTGTAGGTCATTTGGGTGAAAAATTAAATATTCCTGTCTATACAACGGCGCGTATTCACGCGGGAATCAATCGAAGCTATTGCATGACAGAAAAGCTCAGTTCGTCCGTCCGTTATCTGGAGAAAAAAGAGCCTATGACTTTGGAAGATTTCCATATTGAGTCTTTCGAAGTTCCGCATGATGGAACAGATAACGTGGGATATTGCATCGAAATAGACGGCAAGATCTTTTCTTTCCTGACGGACCTTGGAGAGATAACTCCCACGGCGGCTCATTATATAAGTAAGGCCCACTATCTGATTCTTGAAGCGAATTATGACGAGGAGATGCTAGGAATGGGCCCTTACCCCAAATACTTGAAAGAACGTATAAGCAGTAAAACCGGTCATATGAGTAACTCTGATACCGCAGAGTTTTTGGCTGAAAACATCACTGAACACCTTCGATACATCTGGCTATGTCATCTAAGCAAGGACAATAATCATCCGGAATTAGCCTATAAAACCGTAGAATGGAAATTAAAGAACAAAGGAGTTATAGTAGGTAAAGATGTGCAACTGCTTGCTTTAAAGCGAAATACGCCATCTGAGCTATATGTATTCGAATAAAGATGAAAAAAAGTTAGTAAAAAAGCTGCATGATTATTTGGTCAAATAAAATAAAAGACCTACTTTTGCAACCGCAAACGAGGAAGTACAGGCACTCTTAGCTCAGTTGGTAGAGCAACTGACTCTTAATCAGTGGGTCCAGGGTTCGAATCCCTGAGGGTGTACGAAGCTGAAAGACTAAATTTAGAAAAGCTCTGAAAATCAATGATTTTCGGAGCTTTTTCTTTTTCTGCAACTCGGCAAAACAGGTACATTTTGGGTCAAGTCGAAAACTCTGTGGTTATATTATGCCGGTATCCAAAAGAAATTTAT
>NZ_URFY01000042.1 GCF_900547205.1 uncultured Bacteroides sp. | reverse complement strand
CAGCGAGTTATTTTGTATCTTTATACCATACAAATTAAACGAAAAATACAATGAATGAATCTGTCTTTGTAGTGAAATGTTATAATAAACAAGAGCTAGCCCAAATGTATTTCCCTGATTTAAGCGTACGTGCATCCGTTAATAAGCTTCGGCGTTGGATGCGGAGGTGTCGGCCGCTGATGGATGAGATACTGGCTATTGACTTTCATCCTAAGACGAAAGCTTTTTCTGTGAGGGAGGTACGGCTAATAACTTATTATCTGGGGAAGCCGGGAGATTTATAGAAAGAAAAAAATTACGGGAGATGGCATTACGCATCTCCCGTAGTTTTTATAAATCAGCATACTCCTTCCGGCTATCAAAGCAAGGGCACGCCTTATGGATTGTAGCATTAAGCTGATAATGCCCACAGATCTGTGCCTCCGGATACTGATGCCTGAGAATCTTAAGCAAATCAATCAGCGCCAGCCGCTGTGCCTGCGTCCTCGTATCAGCCGGGCGACCCTCTTCGTCCAACCCGCCTTCATAACAAATCCCGATACTATGCCGGTTGAAACCCCTTACGTGTGCACCCGGTTCTGATACCGGGCGGCAGTGGTGAAGCTCGCCATTGCGGGTGATGTAAAAATGATAACCGATATCCGTGAAGCCACGTTGCAAATGACACTGACGGAGTTGTTCGACGGAGAAGGAAGCATTGCAGCGCGTAGCGCTGCAATGAATCACCAACAATTTAATCTCACGTGGGAGATAGTTCTCTTCTGATTCTTTCATATCCTTAATAAATCAGAAGATTAGAGCCCCGCAGTGCAAGACGTTACACCCAATGCTGAGATGACCGAAGTCGCAATAGTCACGATAAACTGGAGAATGTTTCTCCAAAGTTGCTTTTTCATACAAATTTTTTTCCTTTGAAAAATCGGGATCAGACGCAAAGAAAAGCAAAGTTTAGCTTAAAATAAAGCAGGTCAGCATCTTAGTAGCAAAGCGGAAAGAAACAGCCAACGGCAAAAAAAGCCCCCAAAAGTAGGGTTAAGCCATAGTTCAGGTACTAAGTCATTACCTAATCCATGACACCCTACTGCAATAGTAACAAGTTCTGTTTCACCATTTTGCGCAATTCTTCATAACTCGTGGTAACGGGAAAGTAATTACCTTTACAAACGAATAATTAGAGTTATGAAAACAAAGAGAAGCACCTTTAAAGTCCTGTTCTACGTGAAGAGAACAGCAGTGAGAGTAAGTGATGGAAAAGCCCCTGTAATGGCACGTATCACCATTGACGGCGATATTGCCACGTTCAGCGCAAAGCTGTTCGTCACCCCCTCGCTATGGAATGCCGAAGCCGGAAAAGTGAGCGGAAAGTCCGCCGAAGCCTTAGAGATCAATCCACAGTTGGAAGAAATCAAAGCCCGTATCAACAACCACTACTACCAGATACTACGGGCAGACGATTTTGTCACTTCCGAGAAAGTGCGCAACGCCTTTTTAGGCATCGGTGTAATGGAGAACTGCATCCTTAAAGACTTCCAGACCATGAACAGAGAGTTTGGCGAAATGGTGGAAAAGAAACTCCGTGCGAAGTCCACCTATAATAAATACCTGACCGTTTACAAGCACCTCGAATCCTTCATGTGGGAGAAGAAGAAGCGTACCGATATGGCATACAAAGAACTGACAAAAGACTTCATTGACGATTTCGACACCTACCTGCGTAACGAAAAAGAATTGAGCGCAAACACCCTCTGGATTTACACCATGCCCGTACTCAGCCTTACCGACAAGGCTTGGCGCAGAGGAATTATCCGCACCGATCCGTTCAGCGAGTACAAGCTCGAAATGGAAGAAACCGACCGGGGCTACCTCACGGAAGAAGAACTGAAAACCCTTGCCAATACCGTATTTGCCGATAAACAGACAAATCTTGTCCGTGATATGTTCCTTTTCGGTTGCTTTACCGGATTGAGCTACATAGATATAAAGACACTCACCTATGACAAAATCCAACGTATGGATTTCGACGGTGAAGAATGGATCATCACCCGCAGGACAAAGACCAAAGTATCGAGTAACGTCCCGCTGTTGGATATTGCCAAAGAACTAATCGAACGCTACAAAGGGCTTGCAAAAGATGATTTCGTGTTTCCCATGCCAAGCAATGGAACTTGTAACGACCATCTTAAAAAGATAGCCGCCGTTTGCGGGATAAACAAGGAAATCACTTTCCACCTTTCCCGTCATACTTTCGCAACGACGGTCTATCTCTGCAACGGTGGCACGATTGAGGCACTTTCAAAGATACTCGGACACAAACATATCAGCACCACCCAGATTTATGCCGTAGTCACAAACAAGATGGTTAGCTCCGATTTCCGTGCTATCTCTGGCAACCTTGCCGCCATGCAGAAGAAAGTCCTTGACCAGAAACAGAAAAAGGTCAAGAAGCCGAAGACAGTCGCCATGCGTGTAACCGCCTGACCTTTTCCAACAAGGCAAAATGCAGCAAAGGCAGGAACTCCAAAATGGAACTCCTGCCTTTGCTGCATTTATCTATGCACCGCTTCCAAAAGTTAAGTAGAACTTTTCCCTCGTTTGCTCTTTCGCTTCATCTGCACATAGTTTTCTTCCAGCATACGCAACAAGTCCGATTGCCTGTACAGCGTTTTGCCCGGCAACGAAATGAACGGTATAATCCTTTGCGCCCGGTAATCCTGCAAGGTGCGGGTAGTGATATGCAATATCCTGCACACATCTTCCCCCGTCAGGTACACCTCGCCGTTCATTACCGGATGAAAATTTGCCGTTACGTTATCCACATACTTTATGCCCCGTTCCAGCGCTTCAAAGTACGCCTTTACCTCTTCCATCTCCTTTGTTATCACTTCCATCTTATTATTCCTCTATCTGTTCCTTACTCATTGCCGATATGAATGCTTCCACATCTTCCAGCCTGTAATATATCTTGTGATTAATCTGGCTGTATGCCAACAGCCCGCTGTCACGGTACGTTTGCAGCGTCCGTTTGCTCACGTTCAACTTCTCGCACACGTCCGCATTATCCAGCCAGTTCATTTTCTCCGGTGGTCTGTACCGTGCGCACAACTGCTGCAAATGCTCGCTGAACAGGTTGAATTTTTCTTTCATTTCCTCAAAGGTTTTCTTCTCGATAGTCACTATTTCCATATCTGTTAATTTACTGTTTTCCGCAAATATACAGACAGATATGTATGTGCCCGTGCGTTTATGTATCGCTTGTCCCTGTTTTGCTCCGTGCTTGTAGCTTTGTCGTGTCCGATACGGTGCAAACCGAAGCAGAGAGCAACATATTTTTCAGCTTCCAGCATATTTTCCCCGGTTTTAGTTTGCCGGTTCTTCGAGAATCCATTTCTTTGCAACCGAACAATACATTTACTTATGGAACGCCCCATTTTTGTAGCACAATACACCTTCCCCCTTACCCTCGAAACCGTTGAGGAAGAACGCCGCATCTTATGCAAAGTCGCTCTCCGGTGCGAGTACGTCATCCGTTTCGAGGACGACGGCAAATTCTACTTCCTGCTCGAAACCAATTCCGATTACGAAGCCCAGTTCGCCCGCAGCGGTTGGTACATCGTCAGTCAGACCAGTTTCAACGAAAGGCTCACCATAGGCATGGGCTTGTACGAAAGCGGGCATTTGGCTGGCTTCATGTACTATCTCAAATCCGGCAGTGAAGACGAAGCCCGTTTCTGGAACAGCACCCTTATCTTTACTTTCTTTTCAGACTTCCGCAAAGCCTTTTATCCGTTGGATAACCGTTTTCAGGGCTTTTTCCGTCTGGACGGCAGCCTGTGTTTGTACCTATACGATTATTGCCCCGTCCGCCGGAACGACAAGATCACTTTGGAGGGCAAGAAAATATCCAATCTCATTTTCCGTTTCAAGGCTGGAGAAGAAACCGACCTCTCCGTCAAGCTCTTTTCCATCGCCATCAGTCGCATCCGTGCAATTCAGTAGAACAAGCACCGTGCCGTCCTTGTACCCATTCCTGCATCCACCCGTGAGAAGAACCGCATTCGTTACGAGGAATTTTGCCGCAAGCTATCGGCAGACATAGGAGTAGCCGACGGCTACCGAGCCATCACCCTGACCGCAGACCGTCCCCAACTCAAAGGTACGCATGGGCGTGACAAAACTGCCAATCTGCAATTTCACCCCGAATATTTCAAGAACAAATGCGTCCTTCTAATAGACGATCTACTCACCACTGGCGAAGGATTCCAACAGACCCGCCGCAAACTGATCGAGTACGGAGCAAAATTTGTAATCGGTCTGTTCCTTGCCAAGACCACCGCTTTCGAGGATGAACAGCAGTAACCGTATTATCTTCTAACTATCGGCTGAATCTATTCTCATTTACTCCCGCCCATCCGTCAGCGGTATAGGTCTGTTCCGTCTTCCCATTCCCTTTCAAGCACTCCACAGGCTTCATGCCCGAAAGGGAACGCAAAGCCGGAAGGGACAAACGGAACACATTCGCCCGTCCAGTCACCCGGAGCTTCGACCCGTCGAAACTTTCCGTGCGCCATCCCGTTCAAATAAGTTCCTCTGATGTTTGTCCCGGCAGCCTCTTATTGTCTGACCCGGTTTGTAACCGTACCTTTTTTCTTTAGGCTTCGCCATACTTGACCGAATCCTTTGTCTGCGGAACTTTCCACCCGTTTCCGACACTACCATCGCACGGCCATCCGCAAAAGCCGGATAGCTGATTGCTCTGTCCGTTTACCGTCAACCGGACAGAAAGCACCTCGCCACCCCGCACAGCACACCAGCATGGAGTACCCTTCTTTATAATCCGATAAATCGGCAAAAGAAGAATACTCCACGCTGGAGAGCTGTCTTTCCACCCCGCAATTATCAACCCGTTTTTTCTTACCCTTTCCGGAAACGGGACTTTCCGGCATTCAAACAGGACTTTCCCAACTTATACCGATAAGTAATCTATCATTCATTCAATTTACTGAATGGTTGAATTTTCCCCTTAGCTGATTGGAAAAACATTGACGAAGGTAGGCGGGGTCGAAAGCAAATCTGCAAAAAATGCCAAATCTCCACCCTGCGGGTAGTATTTACCATTTTTTCAGATGATTGCAATTCGCCCTATCCGCTTTCAATTATTGTCAATGTTCTTCCCAATCAGCCAAAGGGAAAAAATTTGGTGGGGGCGACAAGCGATGATAACAAAAACAAATAGTAACAATTTTAAAAGCGTAGAGTTATGGCAACGACAACGAACAGCACCATCGAGAAAATTTCTCCCATGTTCACCGATTTACTGATTAAGAAAATCGAAAGTTTGAAAAGTGATTGGCAAAAACCGTGGATAACGAGCCTTAAACACGGTTTCCCCCGCAACCTAAGAGGAACGGTTTACAGTGGTGGCAATATCCTTATGCTACTGTTTTACACCGAGTTTATGAAATTCACTTTGCCCGTGTTCCTTACATTCAACCAAGCCAAAGCCGAAGAAGTGAACGTTAACAAGGGCGCACGCTCTTTTCCCGTTTACTATTGGTTTAAGTTCGTGGTACACAAGGAGAGCAACAAATCCATCCCTTACGAGGAATATTGCAAGTTATCCAAAGCGGAAAAGGACGAATACAAGGTCATTCCGCAAATGAAATATTACAATGTGTTCAACCTCGACCAAACCAATTTTGCCGAGAAGTACCCCGAACGTTTCGCCAAGTTGCAGCAAGGCGAGCAACCCGAAAACCATTCGGACGGCATCGAGTGCGAAATGCTGGACGAACTGATTTATACACAAAATTGGTATTGCCCCATCAAAGTAAAGTATTCCGATAGTGCTTTCTATGTACCCGCAACCGATTATATCGTTTGCCCGCAGAAAGAACAGTTTCCACAGGGAGCGGAATTTTACGGAACACTTCTGCACGAGATGGCGCACAGTACAGGCAACCCCCAACGCCTAAACCGCACGTTCGGAACTTGTTTCGGGGATGAATTGTACGCCCGTGAGGAACTTGTAGCGGAACTCACATCCGCACTTTGCGGAGCATATTTCGGCATCGCCACCACTCCGCAGGATAACAACGCCGCCTATCTGAAACACTGGCTCACCAAGCTAAAGCAAGAACCCGCCTTTTTGATTGATATTTTGGGCGATGTGAACAAGGCTGCAAAGATGATTACCGAGCGAGTGACAGAGCCGATAAACGAACCCGTTGCAGCCTAACCGATAACAGAAACAAGAGTATTAACATTAGGGTGGAGCAATCCGCCCACTAAAACAAAAAAATATGAACAATCTTATTTATTTGACATCAGAAGAATTTCAGAACCGGAAAGAGAGTATTTGCGAAGCAAACAGCGTAACCGCACATTTTGAGCAAATACAGCCCCTATACAAGGAAGTGCAAAAAGTACTACCCGATGCAACTTTGTACTATTGCATAAGTTCGTCAGCAAATTACCCTATATATTGTAGAATGAATGTAGGAGTAGTCCGCAATGGTGTAACGTTCATCATGCAACGGAACTACAAGGATAAGAAATGTTATTTCGAGGTTATTACTTCCATGTTTCCCGAAGCCGAGAGCAGTATATTATACAAACTCAAAGAGAAGTACCCCGAACCCTGCAAAATCGGAGTATTCACCAAAAGAAAAGTAGAGGACTGGATAACAAGAGGTTTGAACATTTACAAAGAACTTGAAGCAGAGAACGCAGTTTTGCAGCAGATTAAAGCCGAATATTTGGCAGCCTTGAAAAATGAAAAAATTGATTGGAAAAATACAGCCCATACCGAAGGGAGCATCACACGGAACGGGCTTCGTTTCTCTTTTCGATTTATTGGTAGAAGCATTTACGAAACAACGGAACTTGCAAACACTTATGCAAGTAGAACCTATTCCGCTTTTGTCAAGTTGGCGGATAACCGATATTAACCCACAAAATTTTGTAGACATGAAAACGATACTCATTTCCAAACTCATTTACCGCCTTATCCTTTGGTCTGTGGTGATTTACTTTTTCACCACCACCGCAGGGCAGTTCTTCGCTTTATTCTTTGCCGTACTCCTGTTTTATTTCGTGGCACGGTTCATCCTCGCCCTTGTTTGGCGGCTGTTTGTAGGTATCGTTTTCATTCTGATAATCATTCTATTAATCTTTTAAAATATACCAATATGGAAACAAAGACATTCATCAACAACGGAACAGCCCAAACCAAACTTTATGGCGAAGAAACCTATACTCAATGTTGTGTAGGAGCATTTCGAGGTGATATATACTTCAACTACAAATACCGCCATACCAACGGGCAGGAATTTACAACCCTACGCAAGACGTTGGCGCAATGCCGTGCCGAGCGTGATTTTTGGCTAAGGGAAAAGACCGTAGCCTTTTCGGGTCACCGAGCCGAGCGAATGACAAGGAACAGCCCTGACAAACAAAAGCGATTGATTGATATAGGCTTCGACACCTACGTAGCGATAGAGGAACTTTGCAAACAGAACTACCATACATTTCTATCGGGCATGGCAAACGGTTTCGACCTTATCGCAGCCGAGGAAGTACTAAACGCAAAGAAGATATTTCCTTATATCCAACTCAAAGCCGTTATACCATTCATAGGACAGGAAAACCGATACACCGAACCCGACAAACAGCGTTATCACAACATTTTGGCACAAGCTGACGAAGTGATAATCTTGCAGGATGAATATTCAGACCGTTGTTTCTTGCGTCGCAACAACTACCTTTTGAATAATTCCGCCTATCTCGTAGTCTTTTACGATAACACCCCAACGGGTGGAACAGCCTACACGCTACGCCATGCGATAGAACGGAAAATACAGTTTCAAAACGTATGTTATAGCCGCACATAGTGCCCACAAGGGCGGAGCAATCCGCCCGCTACTTTCTTTCATGAGCCGAAGCGGGAAAGAAAGATAGCAAAGAAACCAATTTTTCAACCGAATTAATTAATCAATTTAAAAATAACAGAATTATGAAAACATCAGTAAATCAATCAGCAGCAGCGAAAAACATCACATTGGTATCATTGGCAAACATTCAGCCGAGCAGTTTCAACCCCCGCAAGTATTTCAGCGAATCCGCCCTTTACGAATTGGCGGACAGCATCAAACAGCAGGGAGTATTACAGCCCATCACCGTGCGCCCCATAGCCGACACCGACCGTTACGAAATCGTGTTCGGTGAGCGCAGATACCGTGCATCCGTCATCGCCAACATGGAACAGATACCCGTCATTGTTGCGGAACTGGCGGACGATGCAGCCGAAGATGCAGCCATCACCGAGAACTTGCAGCGTGAGGACGTTACACCGATGGAAGAAGCCAACGCCTACCAACGTCTGATAGAAACGGGACGCCATTCCATCGAAACCTTGGCGGTACGTTTCGGGAAGAATGAGAACTACATCCGTACCCGCTTGAAATTCACCGCCCTAATTCCCGAAATCGCTGCACTTCTCGAAGCGGACGAAATCACCATCAGCGTGGCAGCCGAAATTTGCCGATATGGAGAGGACATTCAAAGGGAAGTGTACGAGAACCATTTGCAGAACGAGAGCAACTACAACAGTTGGCGAGGGCTGAAAGCTACCGATGTAGCCAAACGCATAGAGAACAACTACACCACCGATTTACGGCATTATTTCTTCGACAAGACCGAATGTGCAACGTGTGCCCACAACACCAATAACCTGCTTTTGTTTGCTGATGGCGGCTGCGGACATTGCGCAAACCGTACTTGCCTTGCAGAGATGAACGCTTCTTTCCTCACTCACAAAGCCGTTCAAATCATGCAGCAAACCCCGAACGTTTCCCTTTGCCGTGACCGTTACACCACGAACGACACCGTAATAGAGCGCCTAATCGCTTCGGGCTACGAAGTCGAAAGCCTTGAGAGATATAACGCTTTCCCCGTCAGCCCCCAAGAACCCAAAGAAGAGCACTTCAACAACCCCGAACGTTACGAAGAAGCCCGTACCCGCTACGAACAGCAGTGTGCCGACTATCGGGAAAAAGAGGACGAAATCACCCAGCGGAGCGAAGCCGGAGAAATCACCGTTTACGCCAAAATCGGAAAGAACGAAATAACTTTCTGTTATGTCGAGAACGCCACCGAGCAGCAGGCAGACGGAACAACCGCAGCCGTCCCGCTTTCCCCCGTTCAGAAGTTAGAGAAGCAGGACGAGCGCAACAAGGAGATAGCCATCGAACGGACGGTAGAAGATACCAAGAAACAGATATTAGATGCCGACATAACAGGCGGCAAGTTCAGCGCAGACGAGGAAAAGATACTCTATTTCTTCATGCTCTCCCACTTGCGGCAAGAACACTTTGCAGCCGTAGGCATCACCGATGAAAATCAGTTCTTCCTCACGGACGAGGACAAAATGAACATCGTGGAAAATCTCACCGTCAAGATAAAGACCATCATCCGCAGGGACTATCTGATAGCCAATTTCCGAGGCGCATACGGTAACAACACCGTTGCCACCCTTTTACTTGACTTCGCCCGAAAGCACATGCCCGAAGAACTCGCAGCTATCGAAAGCGGATATAACGAAGTCTACGAGAAGCGACACCAGCGCATCGAAGAGCGCAAAGCCGTCCTTTTGATACAGGAAAAGACCAAGACTAAAGAGCGTGAAATCACCCAACCCGAAGAACTGCAGCCCGATGATGTTGCAGCCTAACACCAACTAAAGAGTAAGGGCGGAGCAATCCGCCGCTACTTTCTTTCATGAGCCGATGCGGAGAAAGAAAGATAGCAAAGAAACCCCGTTTACGAACCTTTAAAAATTAGCTTTATATACAAACGGTAAAGAAACTATACTTCATTCCCTTGAGTCTAAAGAACGGAGTCCAATGATGACAATGGAAATTTTTGCAAATATATTGATTTATCGTAACATTTCTTACCAACCGTATTTACGCCAATCATAAAAACATACCAATTTTTTAAAATAAGTAGAATAATCAGGACCATTCTTGACAATCAAGAAATTGTTGAAATTATCCGCTATGAATTGCCTTAAAGATTCCAGTTCTTCCTCCTTTATATTCAAATAAGGAATTAAGGCACAGGCTTTCCACAAAGTAGTATCATAATCAGATATTGCTTTTTGAAGGCTCTTCTGTTTTTCTTCATAAGCAAACTTATAAAAACAAAAATCTTCTCTCTTGTTGAGGGTTAAATTCAGCCCTAATTTATTATTCTTAAATGTCTCATCACTGGTAATACCTATGGCACGAAGATATTTGTAATAAGGAATAAATTTCTGAGCCCCTTTGCATAATCTTGGTATTGTTTTTGTTAAAATCATTTCACTTTCGTAATTCCCATTATTTTCAACAACGTCTCGAAATATGCTTATGGCATCTAATCCGGTATATCCTACGGCAGATTTATATTTATCAATAGCACCAAATCCATAAACGACCTGAATGTTCGGAGTGATATCAATATCTTTTCCCGGAAGGGCATACAATTGTTTTTCAGGTTTTTCTGAGTAAACGATTTCATAAAATTGCTTTTTGTACAGACGTAGCAAATATGCGGGTATACCTCTCTCAAAAGTTGCTAAACATTCATATACTGGCTTATATTCATGAGTTATGATACGTGTAACAGGAAGGATAATCCCTCTCTCCATTGTAATATCATGCCTTTGAACCGCAAATTCAGTTCTTTCATCCGCATTCCATTCTACAAAAAACAAATTATTTTGTAGCTTTTCGATTTTTTCTTGGTTCAAACAGTTCACTATAGAACTAAGAATTTCTTTTATATTCTTGTCATTTATGGAATATCCCATAAATATAATTGGATGCTCTATGAATATAGTTATAAGCTTGGCTGCGAGATAGGCATTTCGTTCGTTAAAACCTTCATAATCTTCATGTGTAAGCACCATACTGTCAGGTTGATAAATACACCCATGAATTTTGTAAATCTCTCCAATATTATATATAGAAGAAAATATTAATTCTTCTTGTCCAACATATTTCGTCAATTTAGGAAGAATACTTTCTATTAAATCATCCCAATTAGTTGTGATTACCCCATCTATATTAATGGTTTTCAATAATTCTAATTCCTCTTTATACCTTTCAGAGACTTGCTCCAGTTTAAAGCCTTTCAAGTATTCTGCAATTTTATATTTCAAGACACTGCTTGTTGTTTTGGCACGATCTTGAAACGCCAATTTAAAATCATCCTTATCTTCTAACGCCCAAAACTGTTCATTCTCTTCTTTTGCAATTTCTGTTGCTACCTTAGACAACTCATTTGTATTCAAAGATGTGTAATAAGCGTTAAT
Source organism: uncultured Bacteroides sp. (assembly GCF_900547205.1). Lineage (GTDB taxonomy): Bacteria > Bacteroidota > Bacteroidia > Bacteroidales > Bacteroidaceae > Bacteroides. The sequence continues at coordinate 26,844 of NZ_URFY01000042.1, read as the reverse complement.
GTGTTTTTTGGAAAAATGGGAAAGTAAACCTTCCCAATCAGGAGTATTCAAATAATGTCGGGTGAAGCCTGACCCTAAGAAAAGAAATGGTGCGCTTTTCTTATTACGTATAATCTCAATAAGGTTATTTTTATCCATATTTTATGTTTTTATGCAAAAATACTTGATTATTAGCGAATATGCGAAATAAATAGAAGATTTTTTTGATTGGTTTAAAATACAAGGAATGCTCTTTTCCATTCTGGGCAAAGGTCAGTAACTGAACTGGTACTTACAGACTTGGAGATAATAAAAAAATATATATCAGTCAGTTACTAATCTCCTTTCTTTTTGTTTCATCGACGGAAGTTCGGAACGGACAGTTACCCATTCCGTTTTTTGTCCTTTTTTTAATTATTATTGGACGTACTTCTTTTCTTTCATGACGCTGTGGCGGAAAAAGACAAGAAGCAAAAGAAACCACTTGCTAACCGGATTTTTCAGTCGGCTTCCACGCTCATTTTCTTTGCAAATCTACGGGGTAAAACGGACAAGTAGCAAGGTTGAACCTTACAGGTTTTGCAAACAATCTCCACCTTGAAAGGTAGTATTCTTCGCAAAAACCTTGCATGAAGTCCGTTCTTTCCCCGTGCCCCAAAGCAAAAAAATAATTGTTTCACATTTATTTTTTTGCATTATGAACACTACTTTATCATTTCCACAGATTTCAGTAAATTACAAGGATGCGGACGCATCCAAGAGAGTGAAAATCACATCTTCCGGTAATTCCTACGAGGTTTTAAAAACAGTCTATGACGACTGTATGCAGCACCATGAAGAGTGCTGGGTGATGTACCTGAACAGGGCAAGCAAACTACTGGGCGTCTCGTGCATCTCACGCAACGGAATAAACGAAACGCTGGTAGACATACGTATCGTACTGCAAACGGCTCTTGTTTCCCATGCGACGGGTATCATACTATCACACAATCACCCATCCGGCTCTTTCATTGCCAGCGCTGCGGATAATGTACTGACAAACCAGTTGAAGAAGGCTTGCGAGATTATGAATATCCAATTTATAGACCACCTTATCTTAACGGAGAGCGGATATTTCAGCTATGCGGATGAAGGGACGCTTTAAGCATCCTTTCTTTATACTCGTTTTTTTGACTTCTTTCTTTCATGAGCCGTAGCGGAAAAGACAAGAAGCAAAGAAACCGGTTGACCGACCGGAAATCATAAACAACACCGGTATAAACGGAATCCCGTTAAGCAGCAGGGCATCCAATAAAAACGTCAGTTCCGACCCATTGCCGAAACTGACCTCTTAAATAACCGGGAAAAATCACTATTCCAATTCTTCCCCTCGTAACTCCTTTTCAGTGGGAGCGCATACCAATTCATAACATCCCCAGCCCCAACTAAGGAGCAGGAACAAACCATATCCGATGAACCACCTTGTCATATTCTCAATCCTCTTTTCCGTTCCCGTCCTTGCGTCTGTTCTTCCCCTTGGGACTGCGGCAGCTTGTGTTCTTCCTTTTGCTTCATACCTTGCGTCTGTTCCTCCCGCTCTCGCAACGGAGCAAACCGGAATTTCTCGTTTTGTTTATCGAAAGTCACCTCTCTGTTTATCAAGAAGCCTTCCGGTATCTCCATGCGTTTTACCGCCATTGGCTTGCCGTCGTAGAACTCCTTCATCTGCCCGATGCCAAACTTCTCACCGGTTGCCTGTTCCATCAGTTTGCCCAGTGAATATACGTTGCATCCGTTTTTCACACTTTCCGGTATCAGGTCAGGGCGTTTCGCCATTTCTTCGGGATAGAGCTTATCCGCCAGCAGGCAAATCTCCGGCGAACGTTCCGCTTTGGGAAGCAGGGCAAACGACATCCAACTGTGCTCCGCACATTTTCGATACATCTCTTCTGTTTTCAGTCCCGCTCGTACATTGTCGCTTGCAAGAGCTATCGTACCAGCTTCCTTTACCGCCGTTTCCGCCCGTTCAACGGTTTGCAAATGGACTGGCAACGCACCCAAGCATCTGCCGTCCTGTTCTACGGCATAGTCCGCAATCTTATCATTGATAACTCCCGGTGCAAGGGAACTCACCACCTCCGGCAGTTCTACATCACCACCTCCGTTATTCGCCCGGATATACTCCAGACAGACCTCCGGGAATGGTACATGGCGCAGCAGTTCCACGTTCTCATACGCCAGATCCGCACTGTTGTCAAGGGCAATGCGGCACATCTCCGGTGTTTTTACCTCTTCCGGCACGTGTGCCAGTTCCCAGCCGTCTTGTTCGACGGCCGCCATGCACTTCTCCGCTGTACGTTCATACCGGCACAATCTTTCCAGAGAATAGTCCTTTTCCTCTGCATCTTTGCTGTACACGTCTGTTCCATGTTCAGGGACTTTTGTTTCTTGCTGCACCTGCCTCTTTTCGTCATATTCCCGTACAACTTCGCTTAATTTGCGGATGGGCAACTCCGTGTCCGAACTGATACCCAACGGTATCAGTTCTTCTTCGCTTTTGAGCAGCACGTTACCGCTATGTACCGTCCCGTGCCACACCAGCCATAGCGGAGTGACAGACAAGGCTTGTGGGGTGAATTGCTGGAAATCCTGCTTTTCCCCGTCACTGAATCCCATACGCTGAAACTCCTGTTTCGCCTTGTCACATTCCAAATCTATATCAAGGAGATAAACTCCCGGAGCTATATTTTCATTCATAACTTTTCCGGTTTAAAGACCTCATACTCCGTCCTCCTTATTCTCGTCATTGTCATTGTTGAAATCGAAGCTCATTTCTACGGATTGCTTATCAGAATCTTCCACCCAAATCTTCAAACTGCTTTGGTCGTCCGACAGCGACGTATAATACAATCGGAACATTTCTTTCTCCAGTGGGTAGCGGTCATTGGGCAGCAGCACCGTGCCATCATCCAGTTTCAACGTGCCTTTCCCGTCATAGAGGAACCACCGGATCGTGTACCGGGTATCTTCCCAGCGTCCATCCCTTTTCAATTCACAGCGTATCTCCGCCGTTTCGTTCACTTTCAGCTTTTTCGGAACGGGCATCGTTTCCACCGTGAACGGGTAGCTTGTTTGAATATCCAGCTTGTCATTACAGGCAGCGACAAGCACGAGGGCGGCCACTATGTAGCAGCCCACGAGCATTTGATAAATTATCTTCTTCATATACATTCTGTTAATTAGTAGTTATCGAATCATAAACCGTATTCCGGCGCCTATCTGCGAGTGAAACCTCCCGCAGTCGCCCCCGAACAGCATCCGCTGCCTGCCGCTGACCAGCAGCACAATCTTATCCGTCACGTATGCCGACAGTTCCAGCGTCAGCGCACCCCCGTAGATAAAGTTATCTTCGTCCGTCAGCCGTGAACCGTCCGGCATCATCGGCTCGCCCCAGTTCACCGTTTCATAGCCCGCAAGTGCGGACAACCCCAGTGCGGCAAAAAACGTTTTCTTCCGGTTTGACAAGAAGTTCAGGTAATATCCGCCCTCGCCCGTGAACTGGCTCACCGGATACAGGCTGCCCCGGTAGTCGTACCGCTTTTCCAAGTATTCCGCACCGATCACCCACCGATTGGCGTTCTTCGTATAGGTACTCATCGCTATCCCGGCATGATAACCGAAACCGTCACCGTTCTTCCAGTGCATATTATCCGACAGTCCACCCGTCAGTTGTATTCCCCGCATTCCGGGCAGGCATCTTTGGGCGTGTGCCTGGTTAAATTGCAGGCACACGACAAAGAGCATCATTATCAGCATTACTCTTTTCATCGTTTATTTGATCTTCAGTTCGTTAATCTGTTTTGCCGCCACTATATCGGCATTCTCCACCCGGATAGTCTGGTTTCTTCCGCCGTTCTTCTCGAAAAGTTCAATCACCAGCACCTTGTCGTCCGGTATGGTGAACTGTGGAACCACATACACTGTGCGCACCTTGCTTTTCCCGTTGGTTACCAACACTTCGTTGTAACTGCGCACCGGATCAAGTACCCGCTCCTGAATGGCGGTACGTTTGGGCACTTTCTTATCCACAATCTTGAACTTGATAAAGTCCGTCTGGAAAGGCACATTCGACTTGTTCCGTGTTTCCGTATGGAAGTAGAACAGCCCGTTGTGCGAATAAATAGATTTCAAGAGAAACTGCACCCCGAACCGTTTGCATCCCAGATGTTTGATTTCCCGTTTATCATCCTTGTAGATACTCTGCATAATCAGCTTCACCAGCAGCGGGCTTTCATTGCCCAGCTCACGGAAATAGATATTCATCCGTGTATGGGAAAAGTCCGTCGTGTCCTCATTCTCCAGAAAGTCCTTCATCTCGATATTCAGCATCTCCGGCTCATGCGCATACTTCGCATTGAATGAATAGAAACTTCCATCCTCACAAATCACCGAGAAATTCGTTTCCCCCGGAAACCCTTCGGTCGTCGCTTTCACACGGATCACGTTCTCCGCCCCATCCGCTTTTCCGGCAATAATCCAGTTACTGCCCAAATCCACATACTTCACCGCCGAGGGGAAAATAATATGCACCGTTTTGGCAAACGTCACCTGCACCCCGAACGGCGTAACCATTTGTCGATAAGGCAACTTCTGCGTTATCCCCTGATACAGGTCGTTACCCGCAACCGTTTGTACCGTATCATTTACCTGTGCATTCGCACCCATTACTCCGCCCATCACAAGGGCAATCATTGCTAAAATCTTTTTCATTGTCTTTTCTTTTTAATTATTATTACTTTATTATTCTAATCTATATAGCATCCAATCCGCATGGCTTCCACCTGCATGGCTTCCATCCGCATGGCATCCCGACCTCATTTTTCTGACGTCAAGCGTAGGTATGTAGTGTAGCGTTAAAAAGAAAAAGCTGTTTGAGCGTAGCGAGTTCTTTTTCTTTAGCGAAACGCAATACCGAAGTAGTCAGAAAAATGCAGTCTTGATTTTTTCTTTTTGGTATCTTTTTCTTTTGTATCAAGACAAAAGAAAAAGTACTACTCTTTGGCATACAGCATCAGTTCGTAGCCAGCTTTCAGATGGACTTTCACCGTTCTGAACTTTTTGGCAAGGTACTGGCTTCCGCCCTGCATCAGCCCCCTTGTCACATCCATAGCAATCTGTTGCCCGGCACTCTGCGCAAACGAGATACTTGTCCCCAGTCCGCCGCCGATATTGGCAAGAGCTTCCTTTGCCGCTTCCTGTTCCAGTGACGAGGGCACGGACAGCCCTTTTTGCCCGTCACTGTCATACACAGCCAGTTCCACAGGTAACAAGTTCCCACGGTATTCAATGGACGATACCACAATATCCATCCGTTCCCCCTGCACCTTTCCCGTGCCGGAAACGAGCGTGTTCTGCGGAATCACAAGGTTTCCCGCTTGCAGCGGTTCGAGCAGCCGGAGCTTCACCGTCTGCCCGTCCATCACCGTCTGATCCCCGTGGATGCACGCCCGTATGGTATTCTTTCCCAATGCGTACCCGCTCCCCACTGCCGTATTGAACCCGTAGTTCCTCGGCTGGCTGTATGCCCGTATAAATTCCGCATCACTCATGGGCTGATGCAGCCCCGACACCGTTTGCTCCCGTGCCGCCTGCACCGCTACGGCAGGCTTACCCATACCGTTTCCGTTATTCTGTCCGGCTACGGGAACCTGCACGATTGCACCGTTCTGTCCTGCCTGTCCGTTCTGTCCCATGTACTTGGCGGCAAGCTCATACGACTTTTCCATCAGGGCGACCTGCTCGTCAATTCCGCCAGCCTGTCCCTGCTGCGCATCCAGCCGTGCCGTCAGTTCCTCCACCTGTTTTTTCAGTTCCTCCTTTTCCTCGTCCACTTTCGGCGTTTCATAGAAAGTACCCAACTGCCGGTTGATGTCCCGGTAAGCCGCTACCGAAGAGCCCGTACCGCTTCGTCGTGAACCTCCCGAATAGTCCCTGAACGGCTCCCGTTCCGGCTCGCTGTCCGGTAAATACATTTCCACCCCGTCCGCTGCGTTATCGGTGGCAAAAGCAAAGTCCTGCAACGACCGTACCTTGTCCTCCTGCTTCTTTTCCAGCCCCGCTTGTTCGTAGGCTTTCCGCTTGTCACCGATGATCCCGTCATTCTCCGGCAGGGGAATGTCGGCGTTGAATGCCCCGACGGTTTCCCCTGTTTCGTCTTTCTTTTCCGACGGTGCGAATATCAGCCACATCGAGCCGAGGAACAACAAGCCCATGAGCGGGTACACAAGTAGTTTCTTCCGTTGCTGCATCTGTTTCGGTGTTAGCTCTCTGGCTGGTTTCTTGTCCTTACCACCGCCTTTTTTCTCTTTGCCCTCTTTCCCCGTGTCCGGGGCTGCGGCATCCGTCACCGTTACGTGCTGCGTTACCGCTTCTTTTTCCTGATTCTGTTCTTCCATGATTTACTGATTGTTAAAAGGATTGATTATACTGTCATTCTTTAGCCGCATCGGGTCGATATGTTCTATCCCCAACTGCCGACCGTCACTCTTCCCGATGTTGTAGATAGCCGTGATTGTCATGTACACCGACAATCCGCCGAACACCACGAACATCACAAGGATAACCACCACCCGCTGATCCGGCGTGATACACCCGCACAGGCGGCGGAGTTTTTCATCCGCCCAATCCTGCACCTTTACAATAAATTTCCCGATCATAGCCGTTAGCGTTTGATAGTCTGCAAATCCTTGTTCTCCGTTATCTCGAATCCCTCGATGATAAATCCCTGCGGGTTGTTGTCGCTCCTGACGGCATCCAACAACCGGCAACGGGTGACAAGGCTTCGTTCCGTTACCGAGCTTTCACGGAGGATAATCTGGCGGGCGAACGTCTGCACGTTGTACGGGTATCGGTCGAAGTCGCACCGCACGCTGTCAATCTGTACCATCTGGTTGATGTTCCCGCTGATTACCCGGTTATAGTACCCCTTTTCCGCAAGGTCTTTGTAGTAGTTGAACGCACTCTTGTCCGCCAGCATCAGCGAACGTTTGATATTGCCCTCGATTGCCGACTTGTCCGGCGAGAGCGTGAAAAACAGTTCGTGGAACCTGCGCACGTGTTCCCGTGCTTCCACCGGGCGGTTCTGCTGCACGTCCTGCGAGAGTGCCAGCATCAGCGATTTCCCATTATCCAGCACATAGATTTTCTGCCGTTGCGCTTCGGCAAAGCTGTACGACTTCCAAAGGGCAAAGCCCGTCACCACCGCACACAGGCAGATGAATATCAGCGCAAACAAACGTATCTGCCTGAAGCTCATTTCTATATTCTTCAAACTTTTAAATTCCATTTCTTCCTTGATTTTTTATATATGTTACTTGATAAGTCTTCCGCCGATGTTACCCACGGCTGCACCCGCTCCCGCAGCGGCAACGTTGCCCGCTTTGGCGGCGGTCTGGTTCATCGCACGGTTGGCATGGCTCACGCCGCCCGCCATGATAATCCAGTTCGCAACGGTCGGTATCGTGAAGTACCCGAATATCCCGATAATGAGGAATATCATATACACCGTATTGCTACTGTCCGGTATGAACGTCGGATCGCTCATCGCTTCGATGTCCTTGGTGAGCATCAGCACTTGTATTCGTGCCAGTACCGAACTGAACAGGTCGCTTACCGGCAGCCACATATAGATGGAAATATACCTCGTTATCCATTGCGTGAGCGTGCTCTGGAATCCATCATAGACACTTATCGCAAAGGCGATAGGTCCTAAGATGGATAGCACAATCAGGAAGAACGTCCGTATCGTGTCTATCACCAGCCCGGCAGCTTGGAACAGCAGTTCCAGCAATTCTTGGAACCACAGCCGGATGGATCGTTTCATGTTATAGGCTGCACGATCCATATACATTCCCGTCATGGTGATAAGGTCGCCCGGCGACCATCCCAGTTCTTCCAGCTTCTTGTCGAACTCCTCGTTGCTTGCCAGATACGCCGTTTCCGGATTCCGTTTCAGCGCTTCCGCTTCCAGCTTGTCTTTCTGTTCCCGGTACTGGTTCATATCGAAAGTCTGCGTTTCGAGCATCCCGTGGCAACCTTTCACCACGGGCGACAGAACCGTGTTGATCGTACCCAGCACAAAGGTCGGGAAGAAGAGTATGCACAGCCCGATGGCGAACGGGCGCAGCAGCGGGTACACGTCGATAGGCTCGGCACGGGCAAGGGCTTGCCACACTTTGGCGGCTACATAGAACAGCGCCCCCAGTCCGGCAATTCCTTTTGCCACTCCCGTCATATTGCTGCACAAGGGCATCATCTCCTGATACAGCGTGCGCAGTACCTCGTGCAGGTTTGTAAAGTCTATTGCTAACAACATAATCTTACCTTATTATATATATGTATAGGGATTCGTTCTCACCAATAGCGTTCATCTGCCGAACCATACAGTGCCATCACCCGGTCAGTATCTTTCTTCTTTTTTGCTCTGAGATAGCTCACCGAGATATTCTTGTTCGTGTAGTACTGCACCAGATTCCGGTATTCCTGCAATCTTTTGTAGCTCTGGTCGATAATTGCCAGCCGCTCCGCATCCGATAGCGACATACCCGTTATGTTCACCACGTTTTTCAAGTCTTGCAACACGTCCGCACTTTCCGATATCAGCTTCGCATATCCGAACGAGATGGTACTCAGTTCGTCCGGCGTATAGTTCGGATCACCCAGCATCTTCTGGTAGTTCCGCACATAGATCTCCGAAATATCCGCCACCATTTCAATGCTCTTCTTTACTTTCACACCGCCCTTGATTACATCGTGAACATCCTTTAGCGCATCATAGTACCGCTTGCCTTGTTCAAATACTTTGGCGGTTTCCTTGAACCCGTCCAGCGTATTCTTTGCTGTGGTCGAACTCTGCACAATCTGTTTGGCGGTGTTGATGATACCTTGCGCCAGATTTCCCGGATCGGTCACTACCCATTGTGCATTTGCCGTACCCGCAGTCAGCAGGCACGCCACGCTCATAACTATTGCTTTTACTTGTCGTTTCATTTTCTTACTTCTTTAATTGGTGATTACTCCGTTTATATTCTCCGCCGGGTGACAGGTGTATGCGGTCTTTCTCCTTGTCGTAGGTCAGCATCACCGCCAGCCCCGTTTCGATAAAGAGATACCCGTCCGTTTCCCGTATCTGGTACGTTTCCGTCCGGGGATTGCCGGCATAGTTCTTCGTTGTTACCGTCACATGGTATTGCCCGTCCTTTTCCCACAGGGTAAAGGGCGGCTTTCGTCCCGTGCTCACCCAGTCACCCCGCATCTTTTCCAGTCGGTCGGCGTTCGTTTCCTTGCAGGAAGACAGCGCCGCCACCGATACCACCGCCAGTAGCAGTAGTACAATCAGTTTCAATCGTTTCATAATGATTTCTTTTTTAATGGATTATTCATACAATCAGCCGTTTGTACGTTTAGTCGTTTAGTCATTTAATCAATCAACCGTTTAACCGATTAGCCAACTGATTAACTGATTATTCATTCAATCAGCCGCTTGTTTATTCAGCCGTCCAGCCTATTAACCAACCGGCTAACCATACATTCAGCTATTCATTTATTCATTGGCACATTAGCACATTGTCACATTAGCACATTACCTACCCGTACTTCGTCGCCGCCAGCCGCTTGATAGCCAGTTCCAAGTCGCCGCCCAACTCTTCCGCCAGAGCGAACACTTCCGTCTTCTCGCTCTCTTCGGTCGTGTACGTCAGGTATTCGGCAGGACTAACTTCCGTCGCATACACCGCTGACTGCACCCCGTTCAGCCCGATCCAGACCTCCTTGTATTTCCGTCCGGGATGATTGGCAAGGTTAATGGATAGTATCTGCGCTTTCTCTTTCTCCGTCAGTCCGAGCATCGTCTGTATGCCGTCAAACTTATTCATGTACTTTTTCTGGTCTAACAGTATCTTACAGTCGCTATTGTTGATAATGGCTTCTTTCACAATCGGCGACGAAATAATATCGTCCACCTCCTGCGTAACTACCACAGCTTCACCGTAATACTTACGAACCGTCTTATAGAGATACTTTAAATATTCTGACATACTCGGCGAAGAAAGCGCTTTCCATGCCTCTTCACATATCAGCATCTTCCGCACCCCTTTCAGCCGTCGCATCTTGTTGATAAAGGCTTCCATGATAATGATAGTCACCACCGGGAACAGTTCGGCATTATCCTTCACCGCATCAATTTCAAAGACAATGAACCGCTTGTGCAGCAGGTCGATATTCTCTTTCGAGTTCAGCAGGAAGTCGAACCGCCCGCCCCGATAATACTGCCGCAGCGTGGTAAGGAAGTTATCAATATTGAAATCCTCCCGGCTCACCTTGATGTCCCTTTTCGCCAGTTCCGCCCGGTAATCATTCAGCATATACTCATAGAATGTATCAAAACAGGGCACGATACTCCGGTCTTTCTGTATCTTCTTGATATATGCCGATACCGCACTGCCCAGCTCGCCGCTTTCCGTCTTCGTGATTTTCTCGTCCTCGCTCTTCCACAGCGTCAGCAGCAGCGTCTTGATACTGTCCTTTTTCTCCACATCGAACCGGTAATCGTCCGTATAGAAAGGATTGAAGCTGATAGGTTTATCTTCCGTGTACGTATAGTAAATCCCGTCTTCTCCTTTCGTCCGGCTATGTATCAACTGACACAATCCCTGATACGAGTTACCCGTATCAATCAGCACGATGTGGCTGTTCTGTTCGTAGTATTGGCGGACCAAGTGGTTCATGAAAAAGGATTTTCCCGAACCGCTCGGCCCCAATACGAACTTGTTACGGTTCGTGATGATGCCTTTCTTCATCGGCAGGTCTGATATATCAAGGTGCAGCGGTCTGCCTGTCACCCGATCCACCATCTTGATGCCGAAAGGAGACAACGAATTTTTATAGTTCGTTTCCTCCGTAAAGAAGCACAGGGCTTGCGGAATAAACGTGTAGAAACTCTCTTCCGCCGGAAAATCACCCTCGTTCCCCGGTATGCCCGCCCAGAACAGTGTCGGCACATCCACCGTGTTGTGCCGTGGCTTGCACTCCATCAGCGCAAGCTGGCTGCCCACGTCGTTCTTGATATGTTTCAGTTCTTCCCGGTCGTCCGACCATGCCATCACGTTGCAATGGCAGCGTACCGAGGTCAGCCCCTTGCTGTGCGCTTCGTTCAGGTATTCCTCTATCCATTCCCGGTTGATCTGGTTGGAACGGGAGTAGCGAGAGAGCGACTGCATATTTCTTGCAGTCTGCTCGAACCGTTTCAGGTTCTCCGCATGGTCGTCGATAAAGATGAACTGGTTATACACGTGGTTGCACGAGAGCAGCACGCCCACCGGTGCGGCGAACGACAACCGGCAGTCGCTCCGGTCGGTCGATAACCGTTCGTAGCGGCTGTCTGTTCCCACCTTGCCCGGCAAGTCCTCCACGTCCGAGAGTGTATGCAGGCAAAGGATGTCGTCACCTATCCGCATCTCTTCCGGGTTCAGCCCGATGTCCTTTAGCACGGTCGTTTCACTTTGTGAGAGGGCGAAGTATTTTTCCACGATGCCCGCCGTGGTTTCCGTCCCGACAATCTCGTCCGTCGTCAGTCGGGTGAGCGTCACGAATCCGCTGTCGTTCATGATCCGCTCGAACTGTCCCACCGCTTCGAGGAACTTCGTGACCGTTTCCTTGTCCTCGAACTCCTTGGGGATAATCTTTCCCTTGCACAGCGTGCTGAACGTGCTTTCCTGCTTGCTGCGCATCTTCGTTGTCTTGGTCAGGAACAGGTAACAGAAGTGGCTCAGGAACGGGCGTTCGTTGAAGTGCCGCTCAAAGCTCCGGCTCAGGAAGCTAAGGTCGTCCTTGTCTATCTCCGGCTGGTAGTTCTCCTTGATGAAGAAGTCCTGTTTATGCACGATGGAGAAGTCCGGCAATACCTTGACCGCCTTGTGCCATGCCGAATGTATCGCTTCATATTCTCCGCTCGTCACCGAGAATAGTTCCGGCAGTTCCACCCGAAAGGCGACCGTCACGTCCGCATCCTTGCTCACGATGCAACCGTTCTCCACCGCCAACAGCGGAAACTTGCTTTCCAGCGTCGCCGCTTTCATTACATTTCTCATATGCTTGATTTTTTGTTACGTTGGAACAATCGGGGAATTTTCAGCCGGTTCAGCACATACCTCGGATGCCGTTTCCGGGCGGCAGCTTTCATCAGCCCGTGCGTCCCGTACTTGGCGTTCAGCCGGAACGTGAGCCACACCAGCAGCGTAGCCGAAGCTACGCCGAAGCCGATGCACACCCATTGGTTCACGCCCGCCATGTACATGATCACAAACACCACGAACACCGCTAACAGCCCGGCGGCGAACACGAAAAGATACTGGCTTTCCAAGCCTTTGAACTCCACGTTTCTTCCAATCCCCCTGTTGATTTCAAAGTTCATAATCCGCTTCATTTACAGGAAGAACGAGCGCAGAATCGTAGCGGCTACAATCAGGAAGATACACGCCCCGAACCAGCTTGCAGCAGTCTTGCTCGTATCGGGGTCTCCGCTGCTGAATTTTCCATACACTTTCACGCCGCCGATCAACCCCACAACCGCACCAATGGCGTAAATTAATTTCGTTCCCGGATCGAAATAACTGGTCACCATTTGCGTGGCTTCGGTGATACCCGCTTGTCCGTTACCTTGCGCCATTGCGCCCGCAGCCGCCAGTACGCAGGCTGCCATCAAAAAGAATCTTTTTCTTGTCATTTTCTTTTAAGATTAAATTAAACATTACTATTATTCATCAGTCGGGCGACACGCTGTTGTGCGCCCTCAAATTCATCCATCATCTTGTCCCAGATGTCCGAACCCATCACGGCGGGCAACACCTCACGGGCTTGCCGTTTTTCTTCTTCGCCTGCATCGTCCGTCGTTATGATTCGGTGTACCTTTTTCAAGTCCTCAAAGGTGTACCCTGTGGCAAAGTCCGGATTGCCGTCCGGGTAGTATGCACCCAGTTCTTCTTCCTCTTCCATCTCTTCCGGTGTGGGCACGTATTCCTCTTCTTCCGGCTCGTCCTCCTCCGGGTCTACCTCGATGTCCGAGTAGTCCGCATCATCATCCGCAGCGGTGGTGTCTTCCGGTTCTCCCGCAATGTTTTCCCCGTCTGTCTGGGCATCGGTTTCCGCCTTGTCTTGTGCTGCCACAGCCGTGCTTATGGTTGGCATTTCCAGCTTGTCGAGCACGAAAGTATCGGTTTTATCCACTTGATTTTCAGTTCGTCCCTGCTTGGCTTCGGGTTCGTATGTTTGTCCTTTCCGGTAGGTACTTTTTCCGATAACCGTGTACGGTTCATCCCGTTTTTTCTCTTCTTCGTCATCTTCGCCCTCTCCATCCGTTTCGTCTTCCGCTTCCGTTCTTCCCAGTATTCCGGCTATGTCGGTACGGTAGTATTTCCACAGCACTCCGATGTAGTACAGCAGCAGGACAGTGAGCAACAGTTTCAGTATCATCTTCCTTTCTCCTTTCCGCTTTAGAAGAGTTTATCCATCTTCCCGGCGTATGCCGCTTCGATTTCCTCCCGGTATTGCTCAAAGTGCAGTGCCAGCACATTGTCAATGTAGGCGGACAGCGATACCTTGCCGCCCGTCAGCATCATGGAGATTTTGCCAATCCGCTCATGATATTCCCGCCGTACATACACGGGCTTGCCGTAGCGTGCCGGAATATCCATACCTTTGAGAAAGGTCGTGTCGTAGTCCGCCGCCTGCTTCGCCTTGCGCCGTTTCCCGTCCGCAGCTTTCCCGTCCGTTGGTTTCTCGGTCGGTACGGTTTCCGCTTTGGCTGCGGTCACTTCTTTGTCCTTTTCTGTTGCCGGTTCTTCTACTTCCGGTTCTTCCGATTCCGCCTGTCCTGTTGTAACAACATCCTCGTTCCCTTGCGGCTTTTCCGTTTCTCCCGCCATCATTCGCATGAGTAGTTCTTCATCTATGGGCTTATCCGTTTTCTTTTTCATAGTCTGACAGTTTGAGGATGGATAATATTTCATGTGCCAGTTCCGGTATTCCGCTGCCCGCAATCAGCCTCTTGTCGGGAGCGAACAGGGTGGAGCGGAACACCGTCCGGTTTTCCGCATCCAGTTCCTTGCGGAAGCGTTTTGTATCGGGTATCTGCGTCTGGAGCATCGGCAGTTCCATTCCGTTGATCACCTGTTCGTACTTTCGGTAGAGTTCGCTCTTTTCCCGCTTATCCACCAGATTCCAGAAGAGGTAAAGACCTTTCAGGCGGCTTGTTTCCTTGCCCATCATCATCCGCTTTAGCACGTCCAGAAAGGCAAGCGTGCTTTCCAGCACCGTCCTGTCCGCACTTACCGGAGCAAAAATGTAGTCCATCTGTGCGATGGTGCGCAGTATTCCCGACGAGTTCACCGTGCCGGGCAGGTCGAAGAACAACAGGTCATAGTTCCCGCCCGCCACCAGTTCCGCCGCCACTTCGGGCGCACGTTCCACCCTGCACTTCTGTACCGGATAGGCGGCACGCCCCGGCTTTTGCAACTGTTCGTATGCCAGCCGTTTCAGGTACTCGTTTTCCATTACCGCCCGGCTGTCCCGTTCCCGCATTTCGTACAGGCTGTGTTGCGGAAAGTCGCAGTCGATCACCGCCAGCGGACACCCGTAGTTATAGTGCAGGTAGCTCGCTACCAGCACCGTGATGGCAGTCTTTCCACTGCCCCCTTTTTGTGTGGCAAACGCCACGTTCAATGTCTGTTTATTCATATCGTCAATCAATTAGTTAATCATTCGCTTGCCTGAGCAATCGGTTATCTGTTCATTCATTCGGTCAATCGTTTAGCCATTCATTCGGTCAGCAATTCAGCTATTCATTCAGTCAATCGTCCGGCTGTCTGTTCATCCGGCAAAATCACCATTCATCCAGCCGTCCGCTCATTGATTTGTCCGTTTGTCCGGTCAACCATTCATTCAATCAATCAACCGCTCAATTATTCATCCCGTCAGTTGTCCGACCATTTGTCCAATCATTCAGCCAATCATCCGGCTGTTCAGCCGTTTAATCGTTTGACTGTTTAGCCATTTAGTCAATCATCCGTTTAACTGTTTAGCCATTCATCCACTCGTTTAATCGTCCGTTTATCCGTCCGGTTAAGCAGCCGTTTAGCCATTCCGACAGCGCAAAGAAATATCAATTTACCGGCACTTTATCCACCTGATTATCAGCGTGTCTTGCATTGTCCGTCCGCTCGTAGGTTTGTCATGTCCGGGCATAATGACCGGACGGAAAAAGGGCTGTTACTTTGCAGCCGTAAACCAAAATTTCGTGAGAATGAACAAGAATAGTAACCGCCCGAAGGACTGCCCCGGCAGCCAACAACCAATCAGGGCATCCCCAATCTGTCCGGTAGGACGGATTTTATTTTCAACCGAAAATAGCAAGTTGTGTGCTGCGGCACTCGCTTCGCTTTTCGTGCCTCACCACCACCTTGCCCCGCCGGTGCAAAATCCTCCGAAGTCGGATTTTCCTTTGCGGGGGAGAACCGTAGGCATACGGCAGTTTTCAACCATGTTTCACATTAAATTTTACCGGACTATGGATAGTCAAAAAACATATCCCAACAACCACGGGCGCAAGCCCAAGTCTGACAAGATGCGCCACCGTTACGTCTTCCGTCTTAGTGACGAGGACAACGCCCGCTTCCTTGCCCTTTTCGACGAATCCGGCAAGGCAACCCGTGCCGAATTTATCGTTTCCGTACTCTTCGCAAGAGAGATAAAAGTCGTCAAACTCGACAAGGGCACACAGGATTTCTATATGCGCCTGACCTCTTTTCACTCCCAGTTCCGCAGCATCGGCGTGAATTACAACCAATGCGTGCGTGTGCTCAAATCCAATTTCTCCGAGAAGAAAGCCCTCGCTTTCCTCTACAAATTGGAGCAGCACACCCTCGAACTGGTAGAGCTTAGCAAACAGATTACCGCACTGGCGGAAGAGTTCCGAACCAAATACCCCGTCCGATGATAGCCAAGATTTCACACGGAAGCAGCCTATACGGTGTACTTTCGTACAACCAGTTAAAGGTGGACGAGCTTCATGCCGACGTGCTTTTCGGTAGTCGCATTATCGAACCTGTGGGCGATAATCCCTATACGATTGAACACATTTCCCGCTCGTTCGAGGACTACCTGATCGCCAACCGCAAGACCGAGAAACCCATCCTGCACATCTCGCTCAACCCCGATCCGAAAGACAGCCTGACCGAAGAGCAGTTCATCCGGTTGGCGGAGCAGTATATGCAGCGCATGGGCTTCGGCGACCAGCCCTATATCGTCTACCGCCACAACGACATTGGTAGGGAGCACCTGCACATCGTTTCCATCCGTGTGGACGAAACCGGGCGTGCGATTTCCGACAGCTACGAACACGAGCGTTCGATGGCCGTCTGCCGAGAACTCGAACAGCAGTTGGGTCTTACCCCGGCAACTAAAAAGGAATGGAAAGAGGGACTGCCCTTGTCACCCGTCGATTACCGGAACGGCAACCTCAAAGGACAGTTAGCAGGAGTAATCCGCCCCATAGCCCGTGAATGGCGTTTCCAGACATTGGGAGAGTACCGTGCCGTGCTTTCGCTCTACGGCATCACGGTGGACGAAGTAAAAGGAGAGTATGGCGGACGGGAGTATCACGGCTTGTCCTATTCAGCAACCGACAAAGACGGTAACAAGATCGGCAAACCCTTCAAATCCTCCGTGTTCGGCAAAGAGGCAGGCATCGCCGCACTCGACAAGCGAATGCAGGCATCTGCCGCATGGGTGAAGAAGCACAAGGACGTCGCCACCGACACCGCCGCCCGCATAGCATCCGCCATGCAGACCGCCGGACGTGACTGTTCGCTTTTCGAGCGTGAACTCTTGCAGCAAGGTATCGGCGTAGTATTCCGCCAGAACGATGCAGGGCGCATCTACGGCGCAACCTTTATCAACCACTCCGACAAGACCGTCTTCAACGGCTCCCGTCTTGGCAAGGAACTTTCCGCCAACGTGTTCAACGACCTTTTCGCCGGACAGGACAGCATTCCGTTGCCCCAGCAATCCCCCGAATCGGTACGTCCCACACAGCAACAGGAGCACACAACTGCATCCCAATGGAACGAACACGATACCGGCTACCAGCCCGACCACAAGGACAGCACCACCCAAAACGTAGCAAACGCTTTCGCCCTCTTTGCTCCTGTGCAGGGCGGCGCATCCGGCGACCAACCCGCACCCCAGCAGCGGAAAAAGAAGAAGCGACGATACGGCAGACAACAATAGCCACCAACGCCTCCATCCGCATGGCATCCCGACCTCATTTTTCTGACGTCAAGCGTAGGTATGTAGTGTAGCGTTAAAAAGAAAAAGCTGTTTGAGCGTAGCGAGTTCTTTTTCTTTAGCGAAACGCAATACCGAAGTAGTCAGAAAAATGCAGTCTTGATTTTTTCTTTTTGGTATCTTTTTCTTTTGTATCAAGACAAAAGAAAAAGTACATATTACTAATCAATTAAAACTTATATCAATATGCAAAACGAAGACGACCTGCGTGGACTTGCCAAAGTAATGGAGTTCATGCGTGCGATAAGCATCCTATTTGTAGTAATCAATATCTATTGGTTCTGTTACCAATCCATTCGGGAGTGGGGCATCCATATCGGCGTAGTCGATAGAATCCTGCTCGGCTTCCAGCGTACTGCCGGGCTATTCTCCAATATCCTTTGGACGAAGCTCTTTGCCGTGCTGTTCCTTGCCCTTTCCTGTTTGGGGACAAAAGGAGTAAAGGAACAGAAAATCACTTGGCGCAAGATTATCCTTTGCGGTGTGACCGGCTTGTTACTCTTCTTTTTCAACTGGTGGCTCTTGGCACTCCCTTTGCCGCTTTCGGCAAACACCGTGTTCTACATCGCCACCCTTTCCGCCGGATATATCTGTCTGCTCATGGCAGGACTATGGATGTCCCGCTTGCTCAAAACCAACCTGCTCGAAGACGTCTTCAACATGGAGAACGAGAGCTTTATGCAAGAAACCGAGCTGAAAGAGAACGAGTATTCCGTCAACCTCCGCACCCGTTTCTGGTTCAGGGGAAAGACCTACAACGGCTGGATAAACCTTGTCAATCCCTTTCGTGCCACAATGGTACTCGGCACACCCGGTTCGGGTAAGTCATACGCTATAATCAACCAGTACATCAAACAGACCATTGAGAAAGGCTATTCGCTTTTCCTCTATGATTTCAAGTACCCCGACCTCTCCGAGATTGCTTATAACCACCTGATTACCCACTTGGACGGCTACAAGGTCAAACCTAAATTCTATGTAATCAATTTCGACGATCCCGCAGGCAGCCACCGTTGCAACCCCATCCATCCCGATTTCATGACAGATATATCCGATGCGTATGAAAGTGCTTATACAATAATGCTCAACCTCAATCGCACGTGGATCAGCAAACAGGGCGACTTCTTTGTCGAATCCCCGATTATCCTGCTGGCGGCAATCGTGTGGTATCTCAAAATTTACAAAGGCGGCAAGTACTGCACCTTCCCTCATGCGATTGAGTTCCTGAACCGGAAGTACGCCGATATTTTCCCCATCCTCACCAGCTACCCCGAACTGGAGAACTATCTTTCCCCGTTCATGGACGCATGGGAATCCTCGGCAGTCGAGCAGTTGCAGGGACAGATTGCCAGTGCCAAAATCCCGCTCTCCCGCATGATTTCCCCGGCACTCTATTGGGTAATGACGGCGGACGACTTCACCCTCGACATCAACAACCCCGAAGAACCCAAAGTGCTTGTCGTGGGCAACAACCCCGACCGTCAGGGCATCTACGGTGCGGCTCTCGGTCTGTACAATTCCCGCATCGTCAAACTTATCAATAAGAAGAAACGGCTCAAATCCGCCGTCGTTATCGACGAGCTGCCGACCATCTATATGCGTGGGCTGGATAACCTGATAGCCACCGCCCGAAGCAACAAGGTTGCCGTCATGCTCGGCTTTCAGGACTTCTCACAGTTAAAGCGTGACTACGGCGACAAAGAGTCCGCTGTGATCTGCAATACCGTCGGCAACGTTTTTTCCGGTCAGGTAGTTGCCGAAACCGCCAAAACGTTAAGTGAACGCTTCGGCAAAGTCTTGCAGAAGCGGCAGAACATGACCATCAACCGTAACGAAACTTCCGTGTCTATCAACACCCAGATGGATAGCCTGATTCCGGCATCCAAAATCAGCAACCTGACTCAAGGAATGTTTGTTGGAGCAGTCGCCGACAACTTCGACGAGCGCATCGAGCAGAAGATCTTCCATGCCGAGATTGTCGTGGATAACGAGCAGGTCAAGCGCGAAACCGCCCGTTACGTGAAGATACCGCAGATTATCGACTTCACCGACGAGCAGGGCAACGACACCATGCAGCAGCAGATTGATGCGAACTACTACCGCATCAAGAACGAGGTCAAACAGATTGTCGCCGACGAAATCGAGCGCATCAAGGCTGACCCCGAACTCTCGCACCTGATTAAGAACGTGTGATAAATGAAAAACGGATATTCCGGCCAGACACAATGCTGGCGGAATATCCGTTTCCTGTTATTCTATATATATTAATGTATAGGCTTAAAAGGGCAGTTCATCTATCTTTTCCATTTCCCGATTTTCCTCATTCACCGTTTCAGCGATAAGTTTCTCAAACTCTTCATCCGGTAGTACCCAAATGCCATAACACCTTTTGGCATCCTCCCGTACCTCCGCCGATATTTTCGCAAAGTCTGCTTCATCGAGCGGAGTATCTTTCTCCCAAATGAAATCCGATACCGTTTCCGCCATAAATTCCATAATAATATCTTTGTCAGACTGTTCCAGTTCTCGGTAAGGTACAGGTTCACTCATTACCTCGTAGGGGTCTTCTATTTCGTCTTTCTCCGGCATTCTTCTGTCGTCCAATATGCTTTGTGCCAACTGTCCCGATTCCTTATCCGCATACCTCTTTGAATACTTTTCCAGCAGTTCCCAGTCTTTCTTTGAAAATGGGTATTTGCCAAACAGCCGCATTACTTCATTGCAGCGAACCATATCCGCCTTCACCTCGTCCGGGAGCGACTGGCACTCTTTGCAGATATGCCGTGCGTGACCTTTGCCGCTAAACTTCTCGTTTGCTTTATATTCATCACAAATCCGGCAGTAATGACCGGAACGTTTTTTCTTCTTTGCCATACTTGTCAAATAGGATTGTTTTTCTTTTCGCTATTTACCAGATGCAAAAGTATAGATTAAGTTTTTGCATATCAACGTTTTTGCAAGTTTTTCCATTTTCTTAAAATTACAACTGTGACAAAACGACCACCCCAGTGACAACTGACGACACCCCACCCGAAACTTGCTGATTCCCGGCACTTTCCCCTCTATATTTACATCCGGTTTCCACTTAAAAACCATTAGTATCAACCTTTTAAAATTAAAGTTTATGGACGAAAGACCGGACAACAGCCAGCAGTTGATGGATATTCTTCTTGTCATGGACAAGGAAGAAAAGACCATCCAAGCCGTCAGCGGAGTGCAGAACGGCAAGTTACAAACCAAGAACCCGTTGGAGGACAACAACGACCTGTTAAAGGTAGATCGCCACGGCGATATGTTTTCCAACTTCTTTTCCAACCTTTGGAATCAGTTGAAAGATCCCACCCGTTTCCATTTCTTCCGTGTGCCGGAGGAAGAGGTGCAGCGGGTAGCAGCCGATTTCCAGCAGACCGTAAAGAATCCCACACCGGAAGGACAGGCACGCATGGCACAGTACGAAGTACAACCGCTCCAGCAGGAACAGCAGCAGGCGCAGCAACAGACCCAGCAGCAGGTGCAACCCGCCACCGGACAACAGCAACAACAGCCGACAGATGCACCGCAGGAGCAACAACAACAGTCGCAGTACAAGTACGACGTTAACAAGATTGACTGGGGGTCACTCGCCCAAATCGGCGTAAAGCGTGAACAGATTGAACAGAACGGTATGCTTGACCAGATGTTACGAGGTTTCCAGACCGACAAGACTGTCCGTGTATATTTCAATATCGGCACATTGTCCCATGCCAACGACAGCCAGCTATCCTTGCGTGAATCTCCGGACGGCAGGCTAACCGTTTGCAGCCACGGTATTCTCGACCCGGCGAAGTTGCAGCAGCAATTCTTCGGGCACACTTTCACCCAAGAGGACAGCCTTGCTCTCAAATCCGCCGGCAACATGGGTCGCATTGTCGAACTCACCAACCGGGCGGGTGAGCAAGTTCCCTCCCTTATCAGCCGTAACCAGAAGACCAACGAACTCGCATCCTTTCCGGCAGACAAGGTGCGCATTCCGGCAGAGAAGAACGGGCATACCTTTACCCCCGACGAAGTGGCACGGCTCAAAAAGGGCGAAGCCGTAGTCTGCCGGTTACAGGGCAAAGCCGTCGAGGGGAAACAACCCAAAATCTACGAAGCCCCCGTCCAGTACAATGCCGCCAAGATGCAACTCGAAATTCTCTTTGGTGAACGGGCTAAACTGGCAATGGACGAACACAAGAGGATGTTGCAGCAGACCGCCAATCAGGAAGTCCCCAAGACCTTCCGCAAGCAGGAACTTACCGACAACTCCAAGCGCACACTCCAAGAGGGCGGAACGGTCAAAATCTCCGGTTTGGTCGATAAAAAAGGCAAACCCTACCACGGTTACATCACATGGCAGCCCGGACAGAAATATCCCGACTTCATGTTCCCCAAAGACTACAAGACCGCACTCGAAGAGGGGCGTGTCAAACCCGCCGTCGAGAACCAAGTACAGGTAGCCGTCAATTCCGAGGGCAAGACCAACGAAGCCACCAAGAGCCTCAAAGAAGCCTTGCAGTCCGCCCAAACCAAGCCCACCGGCGAGCAAAAGGAGCAGCAAGACCGCAAGCAGGCACAGAAAGAGGAAAAGAAACAAGACCGCCAGCAAGAACAGAAGCCCGACAAGCCCAAACGCAGCCGTAGCGTCCGTCGCTGATGCTTGTTTCACTCCGCAACAATTATTCACGTGTCCCGTCCCAAGCGGCGGGACGCTTTTTGTCAAACCATTAAAATTGAAAGAAATATGATTACAGCAGTCATAGCCGAGAAGCCCTCGGTTGCAAAAGATATAGCAAACGTATTGGGAGTTCGTGAACGTCACGATGGCTACCTCTCAGGTAACGGCTACCTCGTTACCTGGGCGTTCGGCCATCTCGTCCAGTTAGCCATGCCCGAAGCCTACGGATTCTCCGGCTTCCGCCGTGAGCACCTGCCCATCATCCCGCAGGAGTTCAAGTTCGTTCCCCGTCAGATACGGGACGGCAAAGAGTACAAATCCGACTCCGGCGTACTCAAACAACTAAAGGTGATTAACGAAGTCTTCGCCCAGTCCGACCGAATCATCGTAGCAACCGATGCTGGGAGGGAGGGCGAAGCCATACACCGATATATCTACAATTACCTCGGCTGCCGCAAACCGTGCCTGCGCCTGTGGATCTCCTCACTGACCGACCGTGCCATCCGTGACGGACTGAACAACCTCCGTCCCAGCAGCGATTACGACAACCTCTACCGTGCCGCCGAAGCCCGTGCCATCGCCGATTGGGAAATTGGATTAAATGCCACCCAATCACTTTCCATTGCCGCCGGACAAGGCATCTACTCCCTCGGACGGGTACAGACACCCACACTCATGATGATCTGCTCCCGTTATCTGGATAACAAGAACTTCACCCCGCAGACCTACTACCAGATCAAGATAGCTACCCAAAAGGACGGCACACCGTTCTCCGCACTCTCCGAGCATAAGTACGACACACTCCCGGCTGTAAACACCGCCCTCAGTGCCGTTACCGCCACCGGTACGGTCACCGTTGCCGACGTACAGCGCAAGGAAGTCAGCCAAGAGCCGCCGCTTCTGTTCGACCTGACCGCCTTGCAGAAAGAAGCCAACAGCAAGCTCGGCTTCTCAGCGGACAAGACCCTTTCCATCGCACAAAGTCTGTACGAGAAAAAGGTTTTGAGCTACCCCCGCACCGGTTCCCGTTTTATCTCCGACGACGTGTTCGACGAGATACCCTCCCGCATCGCCCTGCTGGAGCAATACCCCGCTTTCGCCGCCTGCGCTGCCGCCCTCAAAGGCACTGCGCTCAACCGCCGTAGCGTCAATGCGGCAAAGGTCACCGACCACCATGCCCTGATTATCACCGAATGCTTGCCCGGTGAACTATCCGACGACGAGCGCCGCATCTACGACATGGTTGCCGCCCGCCTGCTCGAATCCTTTTCCGCTCCTTGCCTGAAAGACGTTACCACAGTTCGTTTCACCGCAGGCAACAGCGATTTCACCACCAAAGGAACGGTTATCAAGTCCGCCGGATGGCGTGCCGTCCGTGGCGAGCGGGACGAAGAGGACGAATCCGCCACACTTCCGCCCTTGCAACCTGGCGAAACATTCCCACTGCAATCCGCCGAGAGTGTGGAGAAACAGACCAAGCCCAAACCCCTGCACACCGAGAGCACCCTGCTTTCAGCAATGGAGAGCTGCGGCAGGAATCTGGAAGATACCGAATCACGGGACAGCTTGAAAGACATCGGCATCGGCACACCCGCCACCCGTGCATCCATTATCGAAACCCTCTTTTCCCGTGACTACGTGCGCCGGGAAAAGAAGAACCTCATTCCCACCGAGAAAGGGCTTGCCGTCTACCACATTGTCAAGGACAAGAAGATTGCCGACGTCGAAATGACCGGGCAGTGGGAAACCGCCCTTGCCCGTATCGAAACGGGCGAGATGGATGCCGCCACCTTCCGCAAGGGCATCGAAGTCTATACCGCCCAGATCACCGAAGAACTCCTGCAGGTGCAACTATCCATCACGGACGGCAACCAAATCCCTTGCCCCAAATGCCAGTCCGGACGCATCCTCTTTTATCCGAAAGTCGCCAAGTGCAGCAATGTCGATTGTCCGCTCACCATCTTCCGCAGCAAGGGCGACAAACAACTCACCGACAACCAGATTACCGACCTCGTTAGCAAAGGCAAGACCTCCCTTATCAAAGGCTTCAAGAGCAAGGAGGGCAAATCGTTCGACGCCCACGTCACCTTTGACAAGGACTTCCGCACCGTGTACGAGTTCCCGCCCCGCACGGGAGGAAAGGGTGGCAAGCGATGAACGGCTGGTTATCCGTGGAAGAAGCCGCCCGTATCTGCGGCACGGACGAGCAGCGCATCACCCTCTGGATGAACGGCAACCACATCGCCTTTGCCCGTTTCGACGGCGTTCTGATGATTGACGGCGCATCCCTTTTTGCCCTTTTTGAGCGTAACCGGGTAGATACCATCTATGACGATGTACAGCAGAAGAAGAGGAGGGGCAGACCGGGCAAGCACAGTGAGTTGCTCAATACCCCGTTGGATAGGCTCGGCTTCTCGCAGCGTGTCGTCAAGGCTTGTCGGGAACTTAGCATTTTCACCACCGAACATTTGCTGATCCACCTGAAAAGGTATCGCCTTTCCCGGCTGTACTGTGTGCGCAACTTCGGTAGTCAGTCCGGCTCTGAAATTCTTCGTTGGCTTCACCGCAACGAACTCATAGACGACGGCGGCTCACGGGATTTCAAGGTTCTGTACCCGTAGTGCAGTTGAGCTTCGGGTGTTCGGGGTAGAAACCCTGTACACCCGAAAAAACCTATAAAATCAAAATAAATAGGACGAGTGTTTTGTATTTCAAGAGAATAGTTTTATCTTTGCAGCAACATGCTTACCCCGCTTCCCGTCAGATCAGCGCGCTCAGGGTAAGCCTTTTATTTTTATACCCCTATGACTAAAATTCCTTACCCCAAACAACTCATATCTTTTGCGGATCAGATTGCTTTGCTCAAACAGCGTGGGCTTGTCTTCACGGACGAAGCCAAAGCCTTGCACCTGCTGCGCAATATCAGTTATTACCGTTTGAGCGGCTACTGGTATCCTTTGCTGGCGGACAAGCAAAACCATCTGTTCAAGCCCGGCAGTACGTTCGATGCCGCTTACAATATCTATAAGTTTGATAGCGAGCTTCGCAAGCTGATTATTACGGAACTGGAAAAGATAGAGGTGGCTGTGCGCACACAGACCGCCTATATACTCTCTTCACAATGGGATGGACATTGGTTTGCCGATGCTTCTCATTTTAACAATCCGGTACGTCACGCCAAGATATTGTCAAAGATAGATGAAGAGTACCAGCGCAGCGACGAGGAATTTGTCACGGCTTTCAAATCCAAGTATTCCGACCCTTTTCCGCCAAGTTGGATAACGATGGAGATAACTTCTTTCGGCACATTGTCGATTCTATATAATAATCTGCTACCCGGAAGGGCAAAGCGGAGCATTGCGGCTTATTTCGGGCTGCCCGACACCGTTTTTGCTTCATGGCTGCATAGTATTGTTTATATCCGTAACATTTGCGCCCATCATTGCCGTTTATGGAATCGTACACTTAGCATCCGCCCGTTAATGCCTCGCTCACCACGTAATCCGTTTGTCACACTTCCGGCGAATGGCACACGGCAGGTCTATTTCATATTGAGCATGATCGTTTATCTGTTGGATATAATCAATCCGAACCACTCGTTTGTCGAAAGGTTCAGGGATTTGCTTTCCCGCTATCCATCAATTGATGTCCGTGCAATGGGCTTCCCGGTTGGTTGGGAAAACGAAGATATTTGGAAATAGGCATCACTGATGCCTAAATTCAACGTAAAATGCGCAACCACTCGTTGCGCATTTGTTTTTCGTAATTACACCCTCCCGTACACCGTCCTCACTTTCTCCCCGTCCAGCACCCGGCTTGACCGTACCACCCATGCCGCACTGTCACCCTTAATATACTGCAAAGCCTTTTCCTCGCCTCCGGCAACCTTTGGCAGCGTAACTACCACGATTTCATCCGCCAGCCCGCTATTCAGCAGCGTAGCCGCAATCACTTCGCCGTATGCGACCATCACCCCGTCACCCGTCTTCTTGATCCATTCGAGTTCCGCCGCAGCATCCCCCGTGATAAACTGCACCTGCTGTTTCTCCATCAGGTTACAGTTCGCTTGCGCCACTACAAAAGTCTCTTTTTCCGTGAGCGGCCAGCCGAGATGGTTCATATATACATCTTGATAAGTTTCTTCATCCAACAGCAGGCAATCAGCTTTCAGGATGGCATCATCCACCTGTTTGTCGGGACGGGCAATACATCCGTCAATGGTTTGGTACACATACAAAGTAATCTGTTTCATAACGTTGTTTTTTATCGGTTATGCCCGCCTTACGACATTGAAAAAGCGTGAACTCACACTATTCCAAAGTAGAGGCACTGGTATACCCGACAAATCGAATAGGCAAGCTCACGCCGTATAAGCATACAGCATGAACATTGCGCCATTCGTCTGATTTGTCAAAAATTACCAGTTTTCTACTTAAAGACGTTTAGCGAACGTACAAATTATATAATCAATACCCGCTTGCGTTCAAGTCGGGCAATGAAATTTCTATTTTCAGTTGCAAATATACTGCAAACCAACCGAACTACAAAAAAATAGCCCCGCCTTATCTCACGACAAAGCAGGGCTACCGTTCACTCATTACTTACGCCTAAGTATAATCGTGAACGTGGGGTAATGGTCTGTTTATACATTCATCCGCTTGCTTTCCTTTCCGGCTTTTTTCTCTCCGCAACCACATCGAACCGGCTGCGTATAAATTCATGCACATCTTTCGCCCGGTAAAAGACCTTCCCGCTAATCGTGAAGTAGGGCAGTGCTCCGATGGCACGGTATC
>NZ_URFY01000041.1 GCF_900547205.1 uncultured Bacteroides sp. | reverse complement strand
GCTGCGCTGTGTGCCGCACGGTAATTGGCATATTGGCACATTAGCACATTGATTCATTTCAGTACCGTTATGAACCAATTTCCCCACCGAATGTTTCTTCTATATAATAACTATATTGATATGGAATCACATCACCATCACCACGAACATACCCATCGGTTGACTTCTCTCAATAAAGCCTTTATAATAGGTATCACCCTCAATATCTCCTTCGTGATTGTAGAGTTTGGTGTTGGTTTCTATTATAATTCGTTGGGACTGCTTTCGGATGCCGGACACAACTTGGGAGATGTGGCAAGCCTGATACTTGCCATGTTGGCATTCCGTCTGGAGAAAGTTCACTCCAATAGTCGCTACACCTATGGATACAAAAAAAGCACAGTGCTGGTTTCTCTGCTGAATGCAGTGATATTATTGGTCGCTGTCGGCATCATTGTGGCGGAAAGTATCGATAAACTCTTTCATCCGGTTGCGGTGGACGGCTCTGCCATTGCCTGGACGGCGGGAGTAGGAGTAGTAATCAATGCAATCACCGCATGGCTCTTTATGAAAGATAAGGATAAAGACCTCAATGTGAAAGGCGCCTATCTGCATATGGCGGCAGATGCGTTGGTATCTATCGGTGTGGTCGTCTCCGGCATCATCATTATGTACACGGGATGGAGCATCGTCGATCCGATTATCGGACTGGGTATAGCAGTGATTATCGTCATTTCTACGTGGGGACTGCTTCGTGATAGTCTCCGTCTGTCACTAGACGGCGTTCCGGCGGGTATAGATACCAATGAAATAAAGCAGCTTATGCTCCACCAGCCCGGAGTGGAAAACTGCCACCACGTGCATATATGGGCATTGAGCACCACGGAAACCGCCCTGACCGCACATATTGTGATAGACCCCTCCGCGCAAATGGAAGATGTGAAACTTCGCATCAAGAAAGCGCTTGAAGAGGCAGGCATTCAGCATGCGACGTTGGAATTTGAAGACGAAGAAGTTAGTTGTGACAAGGATTGTTGTGAGGATTGAAATAAATCAGTACCTTTGCGCCCCTGAAACTAACTAACCTTTAATTGATATGTTTACTGACTTATTGCATTCTTCTTATTTTTCCCTTTTCCTAATCGTTGCATTGGGTTTTATGCTGGGAAGAATCAAGATTAAAGGGTTATCGCTCGATGTCTCGGCGGTCATCTTTATTGCGCTTCTTTTCGGACATTTTGGTGTTATCATTCCTAAAGAATTAGGAAACTTCGGACTGGTGCTTTTCATCTTCACTATCGGTATTCAGGCGGGTCCCGGATTCTTCGATTCTTTCCGTAGTAAAGGAAAGACGCTGATTCTCATCACCATGCTCATTATTTGCTCCGCCTGTCTCACGGCAGTTGGCTTGAAGTATGCGTTCGATATCGATACGCCGAGCATTGTGGGGCTGATTGCAGGAGCATTGACCAGTACGCCGGGTTTGGCGGTAGCCATCGACAGCACTCATTCTTCGTTGGCGTCCATTGCCTACGGTATCGCTTATCCGTTCGGAGTAATCGGTGTCATTCTGTTCGTCAAGTTGCTGCCTAAAATCATGCGGGTGGATTTGGATAAAGAAGCCCGTCGTCTCGAAATAGAGCGTCGCAGTCAGTTTCCGGAACTGGGCACTTGCATCTATCGCGTGACGAATGCCAATGTGTTCAATCGCAGCCTGATGCAGATTAATGCGCGTGCCATGACGGGGGCAGTCATTTCCCGATTGAAGCATAAGGAGGAAATCTCTATTCCTACTGCACATACGGTGCTGCACGAAGATGATTACATTCAGGCTGTAGGTAGTGAGGAGTCATTGAATCAACTAGCCCTGTTGGTGGGTGAACGTGAAGAAGGAGAACTACCACTGGAAAAAACGCAGGAGATAGAATCCCTGCTGCTGACTAAGAAAGATATGATAAACAAGCAGTTGGGCGAACTGAACTTGCAGAAGAACTTCGGTTGCACAGTGACCCGCGTTCGTCGAAGCGGTATTGACTTATCACCTTCGCCCGATTTAGCTTTGAAGTTTGGCGACAAGCTGATGGTGGTGGGAGAGAAAGAAGGTATCAAGGGAGTGGCCCGCCTGCTGGGCAACAATGCCAAGAAACTGTCTGATACAGACTTCTTCCCGATTGCAATGGGTATCGTATTGGGTGTATTGTTTGGTAAACTGAATATTTCTTTCTCGGATACACTGTCGTTCTCGCCGGGACTGACCGGAGGTGTGCTGATGGTGGCACTTGTGTTGAGCGCTATCGGCAAAACGGGACCTATCATCTGGTCTATGTCCGGTCCTGCCAATCAGTTGCTTCGTCAGTTGGGTTTACTTCTATTCCTCGCCGAGGTAGGTACGTCTGCCGGAAAGAATCTGGTGGAGACTTTTCAGGAAAGCGGATTACTGATGTTCGGAGTGGGTGCCGCCATTACGATAGTGCCTATGTTGGTAGCTGTGATAGTGGGACGTCTGGTATTCAAGATAGACTTGCTCGACTTGCTGGGAACCATTACGGGCGGTATGACAAGTACTCCGGGACTTGCTGCTGCCGATTCGATGGTAGACAGTAACATCCCGAGTGTAGCCTACGCCACGGTTTATCCTATTGCTATGGTATTCTTAATCTTGTTTATACAAGTGATAGCTTCGGCTGTATATTAAAGACTTTATATAGAGTTTTGAAACGATTGTTGCTACATATCATGCGCTGTTTCTTGCCGATATTGTTTGTATCGTATCTGGCAAGTATCACATTCTTTGCTCACGTACACGTGGTCAATGGCGTGACAATCGTTCACTCTCACCCATTCAAGAAAGGAGCTGCACATCAGCACTCCACTGTCGAATTGTTGTTAGTTCATTGGCTGTCTCACTTGACAGCGGACGGTGAGGCTGTTGTGTTTGCTCTTTCCTTATTTATTCCTTTCTTACTTTGCTTGTTGCTCCAACTCCCGCAACGATCTCACTATCATTGCCCATATCATGGGGTGGTGGGGCTTAGAGCACCTCCTGTTGTTCGTTTTTCCATTCATTAAAATAAAGTATACGAAAACGAATAACAAACGAAAAATGAAGAAATACATCTTTTCGCTTGTCTGCTTGTGCTGCGCATTGTTGCCTGCCCTCGAAGGACAAGCTCATGAACATCCCAATCATCCGGAACTACGTAAGTCGGATGCCAATATCATAGGTCACATTCTTGATAAAAATACGAAAGAACATCTGCCTTACATTACCGTGGCCTTGAAAGGAACTACTATCGGTACGGTGACCGATGCCACCGGACATTACTTTTTAAAGAACCTGCCAGAAGGGAACTTTACGCTCGAAGTGAGTTCCGTAGGCTATAAGACCGTGAGCCGTCAGGTGACGTTGAAGAAAGGTCGTACACTCGAAGAAGATTTTGAGATTGAAGAAGATGCCGTTGCTCTGGATGGCGTAGTAGTATCTGCCAATCGTAATGAAACAACCCGCCGTCTGGCTCCTACACTGGTCA
Organism: uncultured Bacteroides sp.; assembly: GCF_900547205.1. Lineage (GTDB taxonomy): Bacteria > Bacteroidota > Bacteroidia > Bacteroidales > Bacteroidaceae > Bacteroides. Next base: position 35,884 of record NZ_URFY01000041.1, on the reverse strand, counting down.
ATGTGGTGGATTTGAAAATCTTTGAAAATACCAACTCCACTACTTTGGCACAAGGATTGAGCTTTCAACCCGGTGTGCGTGTAGAATCTAATTGCCAGAATTGCGGCTTTCAGCAGGTGCGTATCAATGGACTGGACGGTCCGTATACACAGATATTGTTAGATTCACGTCCCATCTTTAGTGCGCTTTCGGGGGTATATGGCATCGAACAGATTCCCGCCAGTATGATTGAACGTGTGGAAGTGATGCGTGGCGGCGGTTCGGCTCTGTTCGGTTCGTCTGCCATTGCCGGTACGATTAATATTATCACCAAAGAACCTATCCGCAACTCCGGTATGCTGTCGCACACCATCACTGGCATTGGCGACGGAGATGCTTTCGACAATAACACAGCTCTGAATGCATCACTCGTTACGGACAACCAGCGTGCTGGTCTGTATATCTTCGGTCAGAACCGGCATCGTTCTGCCTACGATCATGATGGAGACGGATACTCTGAAATACCTAAGATACATGGTCAGACCATTGGCTTCCGCTCTTATATGAAAACGACGACTTACTCTAAATTGACTTTTGAATATCACCATATGGAAGAATTTCGCAGAGGAGGAGATATGCTGAACCGTCCGCCTCACGAAGCCAATGTGGCTGAGCAGACGGAACATTCCATCAATGGAGGAGGGGTGAAGTTCGATTACTTCTCGCCGAATGAGAAGCATCGTTTCAATGTCTTTGCTTCCGCACAGCATATCAATCGCGACAGCTATTATGGCGGCGGACAAGATCCGAATGCTTACGGAAACACCACCGACCTGAATTGGATGGCAGGTTCGCAGTATGTACATAGCTTTGGAAAATTCATCTTTATGCCTTCCGACCTGACTGCCGGAATCGAGTTCAACCAAGATAAGCTGGAAGACAATATGTGGGGATACAACCGCACAGTAGACCAGAAAGTAAACATCGGTAGCGCATTCCTGCAAAATGAATGGAAGAATGACCGTTGGGGATTCTTGATTGGCGGACGTTTGGATAAGCACAATCTGATTGAGCATATCATCTTCAGCCCGCGTGCCAATCTGCGTTTCAATCCGACGGAGAACATAAATCTACGTTTGAGTTATTCTTCCGGTTTCCGTGCACCGCAGGCTTTTGATGAAGACTTGCACGTAGAGAATGTAGGTGGTGACGTGGCAATGGTGGAACTTGCTGATGACCTGAAAGAAGAGCGATCGCAGAGTTTGAGTGCTTCTGCCGATATCTATCATCGCTTCGGAGCTTTTCAGGTAAACTTCCTCGTTGAAGGATTCTATACAAGCTTGACGGATGTATTTGCTCTTACCGATGGTGAAGTAGTGAACGGGATTCTGACACGTATACGTCACAATGCACCGGGTGCTAAGGTAATGGGATTGACCTTGGAAGGAAAGATGGCTTATCTGAGCAAGTTTCAGCTTCAGGCGGGAGTCACCTTGCAGCAAAGTCATTACGACGAGGCGCATACTTGGAATAAAGATGCTCCGGCAGTGAAGAAGATGATGCGTACACCCAATACTTACGGTTATTTCACGGCTACGTATAATCCGGTGAAACCGTTATCGATTGCTCTTTCCGGTACGTACACCGGTTCGATGCTGGTTCCCCATGAACGGGTTCCGGGATTCTTGGAGAATCCGATAACAGTAGATACGAAGGACTTCTTCGACATTGGCTTGAAAGCTGCTTATGATTTCAAACTTTATAAATCAATGAATCTTCAAGTGAATGCGGGTGTGCAGAACATCTTCAATGCCTACCAGAATGACTTTGATAAGGGAGCCGACCGCGACTCCGGTTATATTTATGGTCCTTCGTTGCCGCGCAGTTTCTTTGCAGGGGTGAAGATAAGCTATTAAAACTAGTATTTTACATAGCATATTGATTTCCAATCTATTATGGGGATGGTTGAACAGACCATTCCCTTTTTTATTTATGTGTATCAGTGGATTTCCGTGAACATAATCGGATAATCTCTGTTATAGCATTTTATTTAATTTAATCAATAACCTAAACTTTTAAGTGTATGTTTAAAGTTATGCTCATTGCCGGTCTGGGCGGATTCTTCGGTACGTGCGGACGATATTTGGTCGGTAAGCTTGCCCATCATCTTTTTGCTTCTCCTTTTCCTTATGGCACTTTTGCGGTGAACATCATCGGTTGTTTTGTCATCGGGCTGTTTTTTGGTCTGGCGGAGAAAACTCATCTCATTTCTTCCAACATGAATGTATTTCTGATTACAGGTTTCTGTGGAGGTTTCACCACTTTCTCGTCTTTCTCTGATGATATGTATCTGTTGATGCAGAATAAACATTGGGGATATTTTGCCCTTTATCTGGGACTTAGCATTATACTGGGTATTATTTTGGTATGGGTTGGCAGAAGTTTAATAAAGCCGGCTTAATAAACCTTAAAGCCTCGATGATTTAATTCGGAATCACGAAACCATATTCCCTACACTCTGTTATTGCAGAGTCAGGCATGAGGGGTCTGATAATACTATCTATTATTAATTAAATTTTTAAAGTTATGCATTTAACACCTAAAGAGATTGACAAACTGACGTTGCTTTCACTGGGTATGATTGCCGAAAGGCGTCTTAAGAAAGGACTGAAGTTGAACTATCCGGAAGCGGTGGCGTATATCACGTCTGCTGCGCTGGAAGGAGCCCGAGAGGGAAAGACGCTGGAAGAAGTGATGACTGACTCGGCGAATGTTCTCAAGAAAGAAGATGTGATGGAGGGAGTGGCTGATATGATTAAGCTCCTTCAGGTAGAAGCCGTATTTACAGATGGTTCCCGTCTGGTAAGTATTCACAATCCTATAAAGTAACCTCTAACTATTATAACCTAAATTCATTAATTATGAGTACGAGTAATTCTAATGATTCTAAAGTGAATCAGAACACTGCGGGCGGTTATGAAACTCCGCAGGGAGTTTACGAAGGAATGCCGCCTATTGCATACCCCAATACTCCGGGCTTTACTCCCGACAAGGAGGTAATGGTGGGAGGTGAAATTCTGGTTGACGCTCCTGTTGAGTATAATACTCACCGCAGAACCGTGAAGCTGGTGGTAAGAAACACCGGCGACCGCCCTATTCAGATTGGTTCTCACTTCCATTTCTTTGAAGTGAACCGCTATATGGAATTTGACCGTCCGGCATCATTCGGATACCACTTGAACATTCCCGCAACCACCGCTATCCGTTTCGAACCGGGTGAGGAAAAGGAAGTGGAACTAGTCAGCTTCGGAGGAAAACGCCGCGTGATAGGTTTCAACAACCTGACGATGGGATATACCGGAGGCGAAGACTTCCCGACCTATTATCCAACCCGTATCAAAGCCATCTCCAAGATGAACAGATATGGTTTCAAAAGTGTCTCGGAGGCAGAAGCAGAAGCTGAATATGCTAACGGGGATAATCAAAAACCTAAAAAATAAGAGTTATGGCTACAATATCAAGACAGGAATATAATAACTTATTCGGCCCGACGGTAGGCGATAAGATTCGCTTGGGAAATACGGACTTATACGTAGAAATAGAAAAAGACTTGCGTGTATATGGAGACGAAGTGGTATATGGAGGTGGTAAGACCATCCGTGACGGCATGGGACTTGCCAATACCATGACTTCTAAAGAAGGTTCACTCGACCTCGTCATCACCAATGTGACTATCATTGATGCCAACATCGGTGTAGTAAAGGCTGACGTAGGTATCAAAGACGGAAAAATCGCCGGTATCGGCAAGGCCGGCAACCCGAACGTGATGCAGGGAGTACATCCCGATCTCGTGACAGGTCCGTCTACCGACGCTATCTCTGGCGAACATATGATTCTGACTGCTGCTGGTATTGACGGTCACGTTCACTTTATCTCGCCTCAACAGGCATACAACTGTTTGAGCAACGGTATCACTACATTAGTAGGTGGCGGTATCGGGCCAACGGACGGATCGAACGGAACCACCATTACTTCCGGTAAGTGGAACACAGAACGTATGCTTCAATCGGTAGAAGGATTACCTATTAACGTAGGTTTCCTAGGCAAAGGCAACTGCTCTGTGGCGGAAGCTATCAACGAGCAGATTGAAGCAGGAGTCTGCGGATTGAAGATTCACGAAGACTGGGGGTCTACTCCGGGTGCCATCCGTGCTGCCATGGCTGCTGCCGACCGTTACGACGTGCAGGTGGCTATCCATACCGACACGCTGAACGAGAGCGGATACGTAGAAGATACCATTGCTGCCATTGACGGACGTACCATTCATACGTACCATACAGAAGGAGCAGGTGGCGGTCACGCACCCGACTTGCTGAAAGTGGCATCTATGGCGAATGTATTGCCTTCTTCCACCAATCCTACTTTGCCGTTCGGCATTAACTCGCAGGCAGAATTGTTCGATATGATTATGGTTTGCCACAACCTGAATCCGAAAATACCTTCCGACGTAGCATTTGCCGAAAGCCGTGTACGTCCTGAAACGCAGGCTGCCGAAAATGTATTGCATGACCTCGGAGTAATCTCTATGGTATCATCAGACTCCCAGGCTATGGGACGTGTGGGAGAATCCTTCATGCGTACCTTCCAGATGGCGTCTTATATGAAGAAAGCACGTGGCAAACTGATGGAAGACTCCGATCAGAATGATAACTTCCGCGTGCTTCGCTACATTGCCAAGATCACTATTAATCCGGCTATTACTTACGGTGTTTCGGATATATTGGGCTCTGTAGAGAAAGGCAAGATGGCCGACCTCGTATTGTGGGAACCGGAGTTTTTCGGTGCTAAACCGAAGCTTGTCATCAAAGGCGGTCTTATCAGTTGGGCCAGCATGGGCGACCCGAACGCATCATTGCCTACGCCGCAACCTGTCACTTATCGTCCGATGTTCGGAGCATTCGGCCAGACATTGCCGAAGACTTGTGTATCCTTCGTATCCCGTGCTGCTTTTGACCTGGGCATCAAGGATAAACTGAATCTGGAAAGAATCATCTATCCGGTGCGTCGCACGCGTCAGTTGACCAAGTTCGATATGGTACGCAATGGTGGAATGCCGAGTATCGAGGTGAATCCGGAAACATTTGATGTGACAGTAGACGGAGTTCGTGCCTACATTCCGCCTGCAAAAGAGTTTTCATTGGCACAATTATACTGGTTTAGTTAAAATCTTCCAAGGGGAGGCGGTGGGCACTCCACCGCTCCCTTCACTCATAAATCTATAAATTAATAATCGACACGTAAATATGAAGATCTATACAGAAATAATAGGAAATATATATCAGTCACCCGAATGGGGTGAAAAGCTGAAAGATGCTACTATCGAATATGTTTATCTTGACCAGTGGACAGCACAGAAGAGCCGTTTCTTAGGAAAGAGTGACAAAGGAGAAGAATACCCGATTGCATTGAAACGTCATTCACAGATAATCGACGGAGACGTTATTTACTTTTCACCGGAAGAGAACAAGGCGGTAGTGCTCCGCATTGATTTAAGTCCGGTGCTGGTCATCGACATGGGTGCATTGGCTCAGAAAGATCCGGAAACGATGATTCGTATCTCAGTAGAGTTGGGACACGCCATTGGTAACCAGCATTGGCCGGCAGTGGTGAAAGGTACGAAAGTATACGTTCCGTTGACAGTGGATAAGAAGGTAATGCTCAGTGTGATGGAAACGCATCATATCGAAGGCATCACCTATGAGTTTCAGAAAGGGCTTGAGATTATTCCTTATCTGGCACCTCATGAAATCCGCCGCCTGTTTGGAGGGGCAGGACAGGAGAGTCATGCTCATTCCCATCATCATTGATAATACTATATATGATAAGGTATGAAAAAGAATATGGTAACTATCATGCGGCTTCTCCAATTTACCGACTCCACCTTTCCGGTGGGAACATTCTCTTTCTCAAACGGATTGGAGACGGCAGCCTACAAAGGAGTGGTGCACGATGCCGGTACATTGGAGGATTATACGCGTGCCATCGCCCTGCAGGCTGCGTATAGCGACGGGATAGCCGCCCTTCACGCTTTCCGTGCCGCAAAGGAGGGGAAGTATGAAGACCTGCTGGAAGCCGACCGCCAACTGATACTTTTCAAGATGAACGAGGAAGCTAGGCAGATGCTTCGGAGAATGGGGAAGAAGATGGCTGAACTGGGTATTCATATATTCGACAGTCCGCTTCTTCCGAAATGGTTGGACGACATTCGTAATGATGTCACTCCGGGCACCTATCCGGTGGCTCAGGGGCTTGTCTTCTCCATAGCAGGGCTGTCCGAAGAGGAGCTGTTCTGTTCTCACCAGTACGGCGTCATCAATATGGTGCTGAGTGCCGCACTCAGATGTGTAAAGGTATCCCATTATGATACTCAGCGTATTCTCTTCACACTCAGCGAGCAGTCGCAGGATTTATACGAGGAAGTCCGTACAATGACTTTCGCAGATATGAACGCATTCGTTCCCCAGATAGACATTCTTGCTTCACTGCATGAAAAAGGGAATATGCGTATGTTTATGAACTAATAATAAAACAAAAGAAAAATGAGCAATACTTGTAGAATAGGAATCGGCGGACCAGTCGGTTCAGGAAAAACAGCCCTTATAGAAGCAATCACTCCGCGTCTTTTGGAGTTGGGTATGAAAGTCTTGATTATCACTAACGATATTGTAACGACAGAAGACGCCAAACACGTGCGCAAGATGTTGAAAGGCATATTGGTGGAAGACCGTATCATCGGTGTGGAAACCGGAGCGTGCCCACACACCGCCGTTCGCGAAGACCCGTCGATGAACATAGCAGCGGTGGAGGAAATGGAATCTAAATTTCCGGATACGGACATCGTACTGATTGAATCGGGAGGGGATAATCTGACACTGACTTTCAGTCCTGCTCTGGTAGACTTCTTCATTTACGTTATCGACGTGGCGGCAGGCGATAAGATTCCCCGTAAGGACGGACCGGGCATCTCGCAGTCGGATATCCTTGTCATCAACAAGACGGACTTGGCTCCTTACGTACATGCCAGCTTGGAAGTGATGAAACATGATTCGGAACTAATGCGTCCCGGAAAGCCGTTTGTATTCACTAACTGCATGACGGGTGAAGGAGTGAACGAAGTAGTAGATTTGATTTTCCGCATGGCCTTATTCGATAAAGTAGAAAAAAAGTAACCGCATATGATTGCTGATTCATTAATAAAGATACGAACGGAGCGTCCGACAGTCGATTTCTCTTCGGCACGTGAGATGGCGCCATACCTGGAAGAGCCCAAGGCGATGTATGTCGGGGCGCCGGGGAAGCATGGCTACTTGAATCTCGGCTTCGAAATCGACCCTCGGGGGAAGTGCATCCTGCGCGATCTCGACCGCCGTGCGCCGCTCATCGTGCAACAGGAGCTTTACTTCGATGAGGAGATGCCGGAAATGCCTTGCGTCTATATCCTTTCCTCGGGTGGTCCCAATGTAGACGGTGACCGCTACCAGCAGAATATCACTGTCAGGAAAGATGCCTTCGCTTATGTATCTACCGGTGCAGCAACGAAACTGGCGGAAATGCACTACAACTATTCGGGTATGATACAGAATATCGTTCTCGAAGAAGGTGCCTACCTTGAGTTTCTTCCCGAACCTGTGATTCCTTGCCGTCATACTCGTTTCATCTCGGACACACGGATGCAGGTAGCCGCTTCGGCTACGGCGGTCTATTCTGAGATATTCATGGGCGGAAGGAAGTATTATAAAGAAGGCGAGCTGTTCAAATACGATGTCCTGTCGGTATGTACGCATGGCGAACGGCCGGATGGCGAACAATTGTTTCGGGAGAAATTCGTGATTTGTCCTCCCAAGCAGTCTCCACGCGACTTGGGGATTATGGGTGAATATGATGTGTTTGCCAATGTGGTGGTCATGACACCCAAAGACCATGCAAATCTTATTTATCAAAAGACATCCGCGTTCATAGACAAGGAGCGGAAGCTGGCGGCAGGCATTACGCATCTGCCCAACGATAGCGGATTGCTGTTTAAAGTTCTCGGTATGGAACCGGGACCGGTGAAGAAGCTTGTCCGTGAGTTCTGTTCATTGGTACGGCAGGAAATCAAAGGACGCCCTTTGCCCGAAGAGTTTCCGTGGAGGTGAATTCGTTTCTTTAATATAGTGGTAAGAATGTTATCATCTAAAAAAATCATAGTATGACTGATTTAAATACAACTCAATCGCCTGGTGTCATCGTATATATCCGTACGTTGCTAAGAGGGGGCGGCCAGGTGATGTTTCAGGGAAATGCCTGGACCGGCTTGTTATTTCTTTGTGGAATCTTCTGGGGTGCTTATCAGGAAGGACAGGGTGCCGTGGCATGGGGAGCGGTAGTAGGCGTCATCGTCTCTACTATCACCGGATACGTGCTGCGCCAACCGAGTAATGACGGAGAAGAAGGCCTTTGGGGATTCAACGGTATATTGGTAGGATGCGCGTTCCCCACTTTTCTGGGCAATACGCCGCTCATGTGGCTTGCACTCATCATTTGCGCCATGCTCACCACTTGGGTGCGTACGGGATTCAACAATGTGATGGCGCCTTGGAAGACCAATTCGTTTACATTTCCTTTTGTCTTCACTTCCTGGATATTTCTTTTTGCGGCACGTATGTTGCAGGGAATGCCGCCCGAATATATGTCTACACCCGAACTGACGGCTCATCTGCATTCTACGATAGACCTTAGCTTTGGCTCATTGGTGGTCTACTGGCTCAAAGGTGTGGCGCAGGTATTCCTGATTAATTCATGGGTGACAGGTATCTTCTTCTTGGTAGCCTTGTTTATCAGCAGCCGTTGGGCAGCTCTTTGGGCGGCAATCGGTTCAGCGCTTTCGCTGGCCATTGTGTTATTGTATCATGGTCCGGGCAGCGACATCGCCAATGGACTGTATGGCTTCAGTCCGGTGCTAACAGCCATTGCGTTGGGATGTACTTTCTACCGGCCTAATTGGAAATCGGCCATCTGGGCTTTGTTGGGAATCGTCGTGACTGTATTCATTCAGGCGGGCATGGATGCGATGATGATACCGTTCGGTATGCCTACATTCACCGCACCGTTCTGTCTTGCTACGTGGTTGTTCCTGCTTCCGCTCTATAAGCTTGACGAAAAAGAACCCGACCACTCCAACTGGCATAAGAGAACACATAAGAAATGAGAAAGCGCTATGACCGGACAGAAAGTAAATATGGATACGATGCCCTTGCGTTGGGGGCACTATTGGGTACTGATTGTCGCTTCTATGGGACAGATTGTAGGTGCCGGACTGGCAACATTGGTCGGCATTATCATCCCCATGATACAGATAATCCGTCATCCGGAACTTACATCCCTCCAGCAAGGGCTGATAGGGTGTACCAGTTTGATAGGTATAACTTTGGGTTCATTACTTTTCGGACGGTTGAGTGATAAGTACGGTTATCTTTTTTTCTTCCGCCTTTGCCCGCTCATCGTGTTGGTAGCCTCATTGCTCGCCTATTTTACTGCTGCTCTTCCTTGGCTGGTAGTAGGGTTGTTCCTGATGGGGCTCGGCATTGGCGGCGGATATAGTCTTGATTCGGATTACATCTCGGAAATAATGCCCCAGCGCTGGCGGCTTTTTATGGTAGGGGTGGCAAAGGCTTCTTCATCTTTGGGGAATATTCTGGTTGCCTTGATATGCTTTTTCCTGTTGAGAGACTGGCATAATCCTGAATTATGGAACCGGCTGTTGCTCATCATTGCAGTGTTTGCTCTGGTGATGATTGTTTCGCGTATCCGTTTCGCCCAAAGCCCCGGTTGGCTGATGACGCACAATCGTCCGGCGGAAGCGGAGGTGGCAGTACGCTACTTCCTGGGAGCGGACGTAGAAGTGATTGAGAAAGGGCAGACGGGAGCAGCGGGGATTCATCATCATATCGGTGCAGATATGGAAGTAGGTGAAATCCGTAACCGTCCGAAGCAGGCGGATGTTGAGAAAGTTTCATTGGCAAGCCTGTTTCATGGCAAGAATCTGAAAAGAGTTATATTCAGCGGCGTCCCTTGGGCGTGCGAAGGATTGGGTGTTTATGGCATCGGAGTATTCCTGCCGATATTGGTTATGGCATTGGGGCTTGAACCGGCTGGCGGTACACTCTTGGGAGGAAAAGCGGTTGAGGCTCTCCATTGCATCATAAACTCTGTGGAAATCACGGTATGGATCAATCTCTTCATCTTACCGGGCTTTGCCTTGGGGCTCTTTCTGGTCAATAGATGGTATCACGTCCGCGTTCAAGTCTGGGGATTCATTCTTTGTGCGCTTGGGTTGACCATCCTGCTCATAGCCTACAAGTTTCATTTGCCTATCTGGCTTGCTATTGCCGGCTTCATGATGTTCGAGTTGTTCCTCAATGCAGGACCGCATTTGATGACATTCATCATTCCTTCACAGATTTATCCGGTGGCAGACCGCGGCGAAGGCGCCGGACTGGCTGCTGCTATTGGTAAAATGGGTGCCGTATTGGGCGTCTTGTTCATCCCGATGCTACTGTCTTGGGGAGGAGCGGAGCTAGTTCTGTTGGTATCTATTATTGTACAACTCATAGGGGCTTTTGTCACTGGCGCAATCGGGAAAGAGGTTCTTCCCGAGAAAAAGAAAAGTGTTTAATTAAAGTAAGTAAGTTATGAAAATGGCTGTTTATGATTTCGTGTTGCACAAAAAGGGAGTTTACGGATTCCTTCACGTGTTGATTCTGATATTATCTTTGTTCTTGGTCATTAGCATTTCCATTGATACATTTAAAGGAATTTCTTTCTATACAAAATCTGTATATATGGAAGTTCAACTGTGGATATGTGTCTTGTTTCTTTTCGACTTTGTTCTAGAATTTGCCTTATCAAAAGATAAGATGCATTATTTTGCCACCCACTTTATCTTTCTGCTGGTTGCCATTCCCTATCAGAATATCATATCTTATATGGGATGGACCTTCTCTCCCGAAACTACCTATATGATACGATTCATCCCATTGGTTCGAGGAGGATATGCGCTTGCGATTGTTGTGGGATGGCTCACCTACAACAGGGCATCCGGACTTTTCGTTTCGTATTTGACGATGTTGCTGGCAACGGTGTATTTTGCCAGTCTCATGTTCTATGTCGTCGAAAACAAAGTCAACCCTAATGTCAGCAACTATGGCGACTCCATCTGGTGGGCTTTTATGGATGTCACTACCATTGGGTCGAATGTGATAGCGGTGACTCCTCTCGGGCGAGTGCTTTCCGTGGTGCTGGCAGCATTGGGGATGATGATGTTTCCTATATTTACAGTCTATATCACTAGCATCATTGCGAGAAGAAATAAGGAGAAGGATGAATATTATAAAACTCATGAAGAAGTTCCTGCGAAAAAGAACTAGTCCACCATGTTTTTATCTATACCGAATTTTTCGTCTGTCTGGCATTCGCCGGCAGGTTCAACGTGTACAAGGATATCATACACATTATCTATAGAGTCTTTTATGCTCTTCTCCACAGATTCGGCAATCTCATGCGCCTGTGTGATGGTGATTTGCGGATTAACTTCTATATCAAGCGTAATCATATATAGGTTTCCTATCATTCTCGAACGTACCCGATGAGGATTACTTGCACCGGGTACGTTCTCTACTGCTTCGAATATCTTGTTGTATACATTTACATCTTTCACCCCATCCATAAGCTCCACATTCGAATCGATGAAGATGCTAATAGAAGATTTGATAATAAAGAGACTAATTATCAGTCCGGTTATCGAGTCGAGTACGGGTAGTTTGAATATGAAGGTAAATAGTAAGCCTAACAAAACTCCTGTGGAGATGACAACATCATTGCGCATATTAATTGCATTTGCCGTCAGCATCGAACTGTCGATTTTCTTTCCTTGCTTATATTGATATAGAGCCAATAAGAGTTTGCCAATAATAGAAAATACCGTCACATAGATTGCAATAGCTGAAGGGATTTCTTTTACTTCGTCCGATATGATGCTTTGGATGGAAGACACCAGCATTTGTGCACCGGCATAGAAAATCACTAACGACAGAATTTTGGTTGCAATCCCTTCCGCTTTCTCGTATCCGAAAACGTATTGTTTTGAAGGAGGACGATTCATGATGCGTGCAGTGAAAATCATCACAATGGAAATAACTACGTCAGTTGCCGAGTCGATTCCATCACTGAGTACTGCCAGACTGCCTGCCAGCAAACCGATGATTATCTTAGATGCCGAAAGTATGGCATTTCCTATTGTACTAACCCATGAAGTTCTGATTAATATCTTATCCCTTGTCATCCTATTGTTTATTTTTCGATGCTAAGTTACTGCTTTTTCTGATTTTTCCACTAAAATATCCCTATAAATAGGTATTTCCTAAGTCGCAACTTCTTGCCACCTTTGCAAAGTGAATAAACTACATTATGCAATATCTGAAAGAAGACATACAAGAAAAGATTCTCCGAGTAGCTGAAGAGGTATTCTATGAAAAAGGATATAAGGATGCATCTATGCGCGAAATTGCCTCTAGGTCAGGGATAACGGTTAGTAATATCTATCATTATTTCACCAACAAAGATGAGATGTTTCATATCATCCTGAAGCCCGTACTGAATGATTTGTATGCCATGATATATAATCACAACGCCAATCAAATGTCAATAGATGTCTTTATGGATGCAGCCTATCAGAAAGCATCTGTGCAGGAGTATATCGGACTCGTATCCGAACATCGGAAACGTTTGCGCCTACTGCTTTTTCAGGCACAAGGTTCGTCTCTCGAAAACTTTCGATCCGATTATACCGATTTGATGACGCGAACCATATCGGTATTCTTTCAGGAAATGAAGCAAAAGTATCCGCAGCTAAATATAGCTATCACTCTATTCTTTATTCATCTGAATACGGTCTGGCTATTTGCCTTATTGGAAGAGTTGGTGTTGCATCACATAAAGAAAGAGGAGATGCAGAAATTTATAACAGAATATATAGCCTTTGAAACGGCTGGTTGGAAGGAGCTCATGAACGCATGAGCTCCTTCTTTTTTTTGAACGATTGAGAATATTGTTCTTTATTAAATTTAGATATAGTAAGTATGAAAGAAAAACTGAAAAGGAAAAGTGGTGTAACCCGCCTGTTTGAGATAGCAGGCGAAAAGAAAGCACTGTTGGTGCTAGCCGGGATACTCTCGGCAGGAAGCGCCTTTTGTATGTTGGTGCCTTATTGGTCGGTGTATCAGGTTTTAAGGGAGTTGCTGCTGCATGGCAGTCAGATAAACGAGTTGGACGGTGGTGTGCTTATCCACTGGGGATGGACTGCATTCTTCGGTTTGGTGGGTGGGTTGCTGTTGCTTTATGCTTCTTTGATGGCATCTCATGTGGCAGCGTTCCGCATACTCTACGGGTTGCGTATTCGGCTGTCGGAACATATAGGACGTCTGTCTCTTGGATACCTCAACGGAACCTCCACCGGAGCAATCAAGAAGATTATGGAACAGAACATCGAGAAGATAGAGAACTTTGTAGCTCACACGATTCCCGATTTAGTCAACGTGTTGGCAACCGTAGTTTTAATGTTCGTCATCTTTTTCTCTCTGAACGGATGGATGGCTGCTATTTGCATTGTTTGCATCGTGCTGAGCATCGGCTTGCAGTTTATGAACTTCTTCGGAAAGAAAGCGAAGGAATTTACGAAGATCTATTATGATACACAGGAGCGGATGAGTGCCTCGGCAGTGCAGTATGTGCGCGGTATGCCGGTGGTGAAGATATTCGGGCAGAGTGTACGCTCATTCCGTCGTTTCAATAGTGAAATAGAGGCTTATAAGAGCTATGCATTAAAAGTGTGCGACACGTATCAGACTGGAATGATGGCTTTCACCGTATTGCTGAATTCGCTCATTACCTTTATCTTGCCCGTCGGGCTGTTGCTGCTGAGCCGGGAACCGCACAATATCGCTTTGGCAGCCATTTATCTCTTCTTTATCATTATGGGGCCGGGTGTGGCTTCTCCTATCTATAAATTGATGTACCTTGGTTCGAGCACCAATGAGATTGATGAGGGCGTGAAGCGTATCGACCGTATATTTGACGAGAAACCGCTCGTAGAAACGAAAGTCTCCCGTTTGCCCGTTTCGTATGATATCGAGTTCCGACATGTGTCGTTTGCATATGAGAACAAAGCGGAAACCACCCGAACGGAAGCTCTGAAAGATATTTCCTTCATGGCACGCCAGGGAGAGATAACCGCATTGGTAGGTCCCTCCGGTTCGGGCAAATCTACGGTAGCGAACCTGATTCCACGTTTCTGGGATGTGAGCGAAGGGGAAATTGCTATCGGAGGAATCAATATTAAAGAGATAGCAACTGAAGACTTGATGGATCTGGTGTCGTTTGTGTTTCAGGATAGCTTCCTGTTCTTCGATACATTGTATGAGAACATACGCGTGGGCAACACAACGGCTACCCGCGAACAGGTGATGGATGCTGCTCGGGCTGCGCAATGCCATGATTTTATAGAGAACCTGCCCGAGGGATATAATACCCGGATAGGCGATAAAGGAGTTTATCTGTCCGGAGGGGAAGCGCAACGTGTTTGTGTGGCAAGGGCTATATTGAAGAATGCCCCGATTCTGGTGCTTGACGAGGCTACCGCCTTTGCCGATCCGGAGAACGAATATAAGATGCAGCAAGCCATCCAACAACTTATCAGGAATAAAACTGTAATCATTATCGCGCACAGGCTTTCGTCCATCATTTCGGCAGAACAGATATTGGTGTTGAAAGAAGGCAGGCTTGTGCAAAGCGGACGCCATGACGAGTTGAGCACTAAGGAAGGAGTATATAAAAAGATGTGGGATGCTTATACAAGCACATTCCGCTGGCAATTAACTATAAAAAAGGAGGAAACGAAATGAATGCAATCAAAAATATTGCGGTAGGGCAGACTGGACGTCTGCGCAAACCTGTGGGATATACGATGTTGGCAAATCTGGTGAACATTGTCCCTTTCTGTCTTTCAATCGAGGCAATCAATGTGATATTCCGGTCGTTCGATGGTAGCGGTGTTCCGCTGGATACCAACCGACTTTGGATAATCTTTGCCATTTTGGTAGTATATATGCTGGTGATGGCCGTTGCCGAACGTGCTGCCTATCGTGCCAACTTTCGTGGTGCTTACGAAATGAGTGCCGAAGGGCGTATCAATCTGGCCGAGCATCTCCGTAAACTGTCATTGGGATTCTTGTCCCGCCGCGACCCGGGCGATCTTTCGTCTATGCTGATTACCGATTTCAGTATGGCGGAAACAGGCATCTCTCATCATTTGCCCCAGTTGATGGGAGCGTTAGTGATGCCTGTGCTCGCTTTTATGGGACTGCTCTGGATAGATTGGCGAATGTCTGTGGCTATGTTCATAGCCTTGCCGTTGGCTGTGGCAGTTCTTTTGCTGAGTGGTGCCGTACAACGTAAGTTGAGCGGTCGGCAAATAGAAGCTAAAATCAATGCGGGAAATCGTATGGAGGAATATCTGCAGGGCATACGGGTGATGAAAGCCTACAACCTTCTGGGAGGTAAATTTGAGCGCCTTAGAAAAGCTTTCAGTGATTTTCGTCGTGCCTGCATCCGGCAGGAAGCGCTTCTCGGTCCTTTCATCCTGTTCTCTGTCACATTGGTGCGTGCCGGACTGACGCTGATGATTCTTTGCGGTTCTTATCTGTTGATTGGCGGTGATCTTTCGTTGCTCACTTTCGTCATGTTCCTCGTAGTCGGTTCCCGTGTGTTCGACCCCTTGACGTCGGCATTGACAAACTTTGCCGAATTTCGTTATTTCTCCATTGCCGGAGGGCGTATTCTCACTTTGATGAACGAACCAGAGATGAAAGGCAACCTCGAAGTGCCCGAAAGTGGAGACATTATTTTCGAACACGTTTCGTTCGGCTATCAGAAGAAGGAGATATTGCACGATATTACAGTGACGCTCCGAAAAGGAACACTCACAGCATTGGTGGGACCTTCGGGAAGCGGGAAGAGCACGATGCTGAAACTTTGTGCCCGCTTCTACGACCCGCAGAAGGGTGCGGTCTACTTCAATGGAGTGGATATGAGAACTCTGGAACCGGAATCATTGATGAAGCATTGTTCGATGGTCTTTCAGGATGTGTATCTCTTTCAGGATACACTGAAGAACAATATCCGTTTCGGAAAAACGGATGCTACCGACGAAGAGATTGTAGCAGCAGCGAAGAAAGCCTGTTGCCACGACTTTATCATGCGTCTGCCCAAAGGGTATGATACGATGGTAGGAGAGGGAGGTTGCACCCTTTCGGGAGGTGAGAAGCAACGCATCTCTATTGCCCGTGCCATACTGAAAGAGGCACCTGTGGTATTGCTTGATGAGGCTACGGCTTCTCTCGATCCGGAGAATGAGGTGGAAGTGCAGCAGGCAATTAATACCCTGATTGCCGGACGCACGGTGATTGTGATTGCCCATCGGCTCAAAACAATAAAGAATGCCGATAAGATTGTGGTGTTGGAAGAAGGTACGATAGTGGAGCAGGGCACACACGACGAACTGTTGAGCCAGCCGGGATTGTATGCAAAATTATGGAACATACAGGAGCAGACGGTGGGATGGAAACTGTGAATCAGATAGGGTGGTGGAGTTCACAATCGCAGCCATTATGAACAATCTTTCATTCAGTTTATCAGATTCCAGATTAAAACAATTATCTTTGGTTTTCTGAACGCGCTTTTTCATGGAACACATATCATCACAGATCTGACCTACATCAACGGCGAGCAACTGGGTATTCGTAAAGAAGATCGGCGAGCTATCTTTGATGTGTATTGTGAAACGGAAAGCGGTGAAAAATACATCGTCGAAATGCAGAATGTATTCCAGCAATTCTTCAAAGATCGCAGTGTCTATTACTCCACTTTCCCCATTCGCGAACAGTCCAAACGGGGCGATTGGAATTATCGGCTCGAATCGGTCTATACGATAGGCATACTCAACTTTGTGTTCGACGAAGACAAGAACTCGAAAGAGTATTTCCACCACGAAGTAAAATTGATGGACGTAAATACGAAGAAAGTATTCTATGACAAACTTACGTTTATTTATCTTGAACTGAATACGGCTCGTACTGAAGGTCTGGAGCAAGGATTGGAAAAAGGCCATGAAGAAGAGAAAATGGAAATAGCCCGGAAAATGAAATCGGACGGATTGCCCGATGATATTATTTCCAAATATACCGGACTTCTTATTGAGAAACTAAAGAGAATCTAGAAGAGAAAATGAATATATAAGATTACTATTGGAATATATTTCAACACACAGATTCCTACGAGAGAAGCTACAAAAATAAAAGAGACTAACATTTTCTTTAATATAAGTTCAGAACTTAATCCGTCGGAGTGTTCGACACCGAGAAACGGAGTGTTTCTCGGTGTCGAACGGGTCGTTCCTCGGTGAGGAAGGGGCCTTTGGGTTTAAAGGAAAAAGATGGATTGATAACTGGCTGTATGTCAACATACTAAGAAACGGCGTTCTCTGCTTGAAATATCTAGGGGGTGTGTTGACAATTTCTGGTAATACCATCTGTTTTTATCGTATTCATTACTGTAATAATGCTTACATTAGAAATGGAATATGGTATTTATAGAGTAATCTATATAATTCATTTAATAGTGATGCAGTACTCAATAAAGAAGAAGTCCGGCTTTCGCAAGCTGGACTTCTTGGCTTTAGAATATGCGGTTTACACCTATTCTATATTGAATACATTATATGGTCTATCTAAAAACTAACAACCAAATGTGAGAAATGCGGGTGAATCACTTCGGCCGATTTCAATGTATTTCATTCAATGTGGCTACGTAATATAATTATGACTAATTAATTTAATTCTGATACTGCAAAGATAGGGGCTTTCCGTTCCTCATGCAATCCCCTAAAGTGGGTATTCTCGGTGTAATTACTAGCTATATATAATGGTTTCGACCCTTTAAGCATGAAATGAATATCTAGCTGTTTGCATAACTGTGCATTCCTCCCAATAGAAAGTTGACCCCGAAATAAGTGATTAATACCGTAAGGAAAGCCACTACGGAGAATAAGTGGAAGAACATTGGTTTGCCGAATAATGGGAGGGAAGAAGGATGTAGTGCCAGCGCATAAACCAGCATGGTGATAAGCGCCCAGACCTCTTTCGGGTCCCATCCCCAATATCGTCCCCACGAGATATTTGCCCAAATGGCACCTACGAAGATGCCCGCAGTAAGCAGGAACACGGCAGGATAGAGGATAATTTCACTGATGATTTGCAGACGTTTTATCTGAATGTCACAGTTCTTGCCTGAATAATATAATATAATGGCCGTTACTCCGTTCAGCATAATGAACGCCAATAACGAATATGCAATCATAATCACTACTACATGGATACTCAACAGCGGTGAAGAGAGTACCGGCATCAATTGTGTTATCTGTGGGTTGGCTTCTCCGAGCATGGAAACCATGAGCGTGAGACCGCAGAGAAGAAAACCGAATGGGAGAATCATCGGAAACTTTCGTTGCAGGCAGAAAGTGAGTAATAATGCGCTCCAACTCATGAACTGCATCGTTTCGAATCCATTGGACAGCGGCAGATGGTTGCTGATATATCCTCTCAAACCAATGACGAACGAGAGATAGATAAAGCACCCTACCGCAAGGATGTTCAATAGAAGAACAAACCACCGGGCTACTTTTTTGCATGGGTTGATGATATTCTGGCAATAATATATAAAGGCTATCAATCCTAAAGTTATACAGAAAATAGCAAGAGGTTTGGAACAGTCGAACCGGTTGTAGACGTTTTCGGCTGCGAATTTGGTTGCTGATGGGAGTACCTCCGACGCTTCTTTCTGTTGATATGACCTGAGCTTCAGTAATAAGTAGGAAATACCGTCGTAATCTTTCCTGACCACCATCTCGTTTACATAATCCAATGACTTTTTTATGAAGAGCTTTTTATCATCTCCTATTTCTTGCGGCAAGTTGTCATTGGGCGAATACCACTGAATGGTCTGTGAATCTTTTGTTGGATGCGGGAAGAGCTTCAATAGCTTTCCCGAATACAACATGGTGATGATATTGAACTTTTCATCCGCCTCTTCAATGCCGCGTTTATCTGCGACTTGTTCGCCGGAGCGAATCCGGTAGAGTGATTCTTCCAGTTTATATTCGTTCACTTCGTTGATGAAATCTTTCAGAGATGCATATCCGCTCTCTATTCCCAACAGACTACGGACATAATGACTCTTTATCTTGATGATGGGCTGTTCTTTCCAATCATTGTAATAGTACATCCATCCGGTGAAAATCTGTACGGGAGTATATTTATTGTAGGAGCTGCTTCCGTAGAGCTTTACTGTGAAATCTTTGGCAAGTGTCTGCAATGGACAGATGCGGTTGTTGTAGAGAATATATAAGTCACCGAATTGTCCGGCTATTGTCTGGGGCAATACTCTAGGCTTGTCCGTTGCTGCCTGAACGGAAGAAAGCATGTTAAACAGGATAATTGCCGACATTGCACTCCGTTTCAGCAAAGGACTCTTCAGTAACTGACGGAAGCGACTGTGTGTGCTGAAAAAGAAAAGGCAGATTGATAAGAGCAGTAGGGCATATCCGGTATAAGTGATACCTATTCCGTAGGGGTCGTGTGAGAGTGAAAGACGGGTTCCTGCTCCGTCGTCATCATATCCCGACTGATAGAAACGGTAGTTGTTATAAGAAAAGATATTGTTCATGGATACTTCACCTTTTATGGGCTTTTCGTTGATTTCGGGAATTATGGATAACTTACTGATGAAATCCATCGGTGCACGGGTGCCTGCATAGTACAGAATTTGAAATCCGTCAAGAGATACGTGGAAAGGGAGCGTAACGGTATGTCCTGTTTTATCGGTGAATTGGTTGGTTGGCTCTCCTTGGCGAAGGTGCAGGATTCCTTGCTCACTGCAAAGCCAGGTGGTGAATGCGCCGGCAAGTATGACCAGAAAAGAGAGATGAAGCAGGAAGGTGGCGGGATGGTGTGGCAGTTTTCTTTTCAGTATGTACCACAGAGAGAAAAAAGCGATTGCCCCCCAAAGGATGATGAAAGAGATTGAACTGTAGAGATGCGTACTTATAAATTCGGTGCCGTATATCTTTTCTATTATGGTGGCTGTAACTAATACGAGCAATAATAGAATCAACAGGCTGAAAGATATTCGTTTCAAAAGTTTCATGAACAGTGGTTGATTGATAAGACAAGAGGGTGTGTCGGAAAGTCAGAAGTAACTGCCGACTTTGGTCACACCCTCTCGGGTTAGGGAATAAATAAGCTTAGATAGCTTCTATAAATTTCACTATGGCATCACGGTCTGACTTATTCAGATTGCGGAATTGTTCAATAGAACTGCGTGCATCGCTTGTTGCGCTTCCGTGCCACATGATAGCTTCGATAACCGTACGTGCGCGGCAGTCGTGTAGGCGGTCGCTTGCTCCCGTACACTTTTCGCTAAGTCCGCGTCCCCACAGTGGAGTAGTGCGGCACCAACCGGTACGGATATCATTAGCCATAGTCAGACGGTGTTGCACCAAGTCGGTGTACGGCCATATTTTCTGATTCGGATAGCGGGGCAACCGACTATCTCCGTCACTGAAGAATCCGTTGGGGTCGGTGAAAGTATCATCGGCTGTGGTCCACGACGGACGGTGGCAATGAGCGCAACCAATTTCCGTGAATAGCTTTTTGCCTTTTTGCACATCTGCATCATCGAGGTCGCGTGCAGCAGGAACAGCCAGCCCCCTGTGCCATACCATTAAGTCGGTATACTCATTGTCTTTCATTTCTATCGGAAGATCTTTGTCGGGGGCTACCAGAAAATTGTAGATGTCCTTCTTCACGTCTCCTGTTTTATTGTATTGAGGAAAGTAGTTGTAGAATTCTTTGGTAACTTCCGGGTCTTCTGATGCGACGTTTGCATAGGTGGTCGTCATGTAGTTGTAGCGGCGGTCGCTGCGGGTCACATTGGTGATATTCCAGATAGCATTGGCTCCGGGGCCGTCCTGTACAGGGCCGCGGCTGAGCGCATAAGTGAAACGTAGCGGATGTCCGGTTGTTCCATAAGTCTTGGTCCATTCGCCATTGGCGAAAATCGTGGGATTAATAGGAATGCCGGCTTGTTCTTCCTTTATATATTGTTCCTTCAATGCCTGGTCGGGGATAGCATCCAGTAGTCCGCTCCCGTAGATTCCGATGGTCGATTCCAAACGTACTTTTACGTTATTATAAGGAACTAGGGTCGTTTCTCCGTTTTTGGTAACTTCCAGCGGCACGTAATAGGCTTCTTCGGGGATAGTTACTTCCGGATAAATCAAGCTGTAAGTTTCTCCGTCAGGGAATTGGTTGCCCCATTCGTCGGTGTGTGTCAACCAGTCTATCTTGATTTTTTCTTCGTCTATCGGAGCTTTGAAGGGAGGCACGGCTTTGGTTTGCGGCATACCTGTCAATGAGCTTAGGTAAGTATCGGTTTCGTCGGTAATAACCAGTAGGTAACCGTTGCCAAAGTCATTAGCACGGTAACGGGTTTGGCGTTTTCCATGACCGTAGCCGGGGTGGCAGGAAATACAAGAGTTGCGTAGGTAGAGTGGACCAAGTCCCTGGCGTTGGGCGCCTTCATCTGTTCCGGTGATGAATACATCTTCAAAAAAGCTTTCTCCACGAAGGAAAGCGGCAGCCATTGCCGGATCGGCGTCTACTGCCGGAGTAGACTGCTCGTAGGCACTGGAGGTTGAATTGAAAGCTGTTCCCAGTTTACCGCCGGCAAACCATTCTTCTGAAAGTTCGGTGGGGGTGGGTTCCGGATTTGTAGTCGGGTCATCGTCGCTACAAGCCGCAAGACTTAGTGCAGCAATGGCGCAGATGTAAAAATTTAGTTTAGCCATAAATTGAATTCTTTAGAAATGGGAGTGTCGCGAAAGTCTATGTTAATGACTTTTGCGACATTCTCATCGGATTGTTTTAATTGATTGAATTTACATTGCTTGTAAGTAGGTTGCCACTTGTGACAGTTTCTCTCTCAAAGCTTGGCAAGATTCAATTGCTTTTTGATTCTTTTCAGGTTGCAGATTATTGCGGAATGGCTGAATGATTGTTCCTAAACCAGTGCTGCCATCACTGCCAATACAAGTGTCGATGGCATCTTTTAATTCTTTAGCCAACGTGGGATTCTTTGATTGCAGGAATGAATAGATGGATTTGCTGGTGTCGCGTTTGTCACTAACACCGCCCATTACTACGTTTTCAATGCCGCGGATATTATCTTGAAAATCTACCTTGGAATTGAAGCTGTACCATGATTCAACATCAAGTACATTTTGTGAATCCACCGGGTCCGATATTTTAGTGTCGCCTACTTCGTTTGCAATGCCAAAGCATCCTTTGTCAGCTTTCAGAAAATCGACAATTGCTTCCATCTGTGTTCTATAGCGGCTGCCGGCATTACCTGCATTCTTGAATTGTTCACCCCAATTGCTGCTATTGTTATCAGGAACTGCCTCTTCTTTTTCCAACAGATTTTTCTTATCTTGAGTAACATTATCGACTCCAGCCCATGATGCTTCGAGAATAATACATTGCAATTTCAAGTCACCGGATACCGCATAAGCATATTTAGCCAGATTCTCGGAAATATCACTTACGTTTTTAGCAACTCCCTCGTTGAATACAGCATATTCCAGCGCATGGAAACCGCATAAACCGCCTGAACCGTAATTAGTTGTGATGTAAGAGGCATCCAATGTGCTCATGATGGCAGCGTTACTCAATAAATTGTCGAGAGCAGTCTTGTCCAAAGGCCATGAGTCGATATGAGGATCAATACCATTGATTGTGGCAGGGCCTAACAAGAAAGCCTCGCTTTGTTCCCAATATTTACGTGCGCTGATCCAGGCATCACAAACAGCCTTCACGTCGCTGTCGGTTGCTGTGTTAGCTTTCTTATGCTCATAAAGGGTGTTGCAGGCTGTTTCCAATTCGATGGAAGCATCGGCTAATCTGTTGTAAGTCGGAATTACAGTATTGTCTACATATTGTTTCAGGATAGCTTCGAACTCCTCGCTGTCGATTGTGGTTGGACTGGGAGTATCATCGTCACTGCATGAACTGAAACTTGTAGTAGATAGGGCAGCTACTACTGCCAATAAAGAGAACTTGAAAAACTTTTTCATACTTATTCTATGGTTAATTAATAATGAATGATTTTATTTAGTGAAGAATCCCGAGTAGGCAACGCCTAATGAGATGCTGGGCTCATTGTTGTACTGGCTCTTGAACAATCGGCAGGAATATTCGGCTTTTACCACAATCTCTTTCATGGGATAGTAGTTGAGACCTCCTGCAATGCGTTGACGGCCCCATTGACCCTCGTCCAACAGTTGTTGCCCTTTGGTATTTTTTCCCATCTTATACATGGGGTTATAAAAATCGTAACGACCGAAAATATAGAGACGTTGTTCTTTTTCCTTTAATTTCGTGATTTGCGAGAAGAGATCATATCCGGCTTCTGCACCGATACTGATTGCGTCCGAGCCGATATTTGTTCCCGGAGAAATCCCCATACCTTTCAGGCTTCTGTTCGATTCGGCTATTTTTCCGGCATTCTCAAGGTGGCCATATACGAAACTGCCCCTTACAATCCAGTTGTGTGCATTGTAGCCGAAGTCTACAGCTCCGATGCTGACCATTCCTTTCAGACCGGTAAATTTGTTTGCTTTCAGTGAATTGGATGCGCTTTTTCCCAAATATCCGCTGACGCCTATGCGCAGTCCGGGGATAGAATAGTTGTCGATGCGTGCTGCGCCTGCATAAGAATTGGCAATTTTAAATTCATAAGGGCTTCCTGTTCCCCCTTGTATCCAGTTCTGGTTGTTGAAGCGGTCGGCATCCAGTCCGGCAAGAAACATAACCTCGTAACGCCATTTCTTGATACGTCCCCACAGGCTGACACCTGTTTCATGCCAGGTGCAAGGAAGGATTGTGTTTTCTCCTTCAGGGCGGTAGACTCCGAAAAACTCTGTTGGCATATGGTGTCCGTTGGTTAATCCTACTGGTACGATGATATGTCCCATTCTCAGATTTAATTCCGGCAAGAAACTTTTTTGAATCCAAAACTGTTCCAGTGCAACTTCACCACCACGTTCAATTTCACTTTCGTATTCTCCTGTTTCTTCTTCTTCAATTTCAACCGCACTTTCAGTTCCTCCGTGTTCAAATTCTATTTCACTTCCCATTGTCCATCCTTTACCAAAATCATATCCGATAAAAAGCACAACGTGGGGAAGATCGAAACGTCCGTGACTGTCTGCATTCTTATATAAGGATGCGTCAGTATAACGTTTCCAGTTATCACTGTAGAAGTTGCGTGTCATTACCGCTTCACCATAGCCTCCCAGTGTGAGTCGTGATTTTTTAGGAGTGTCTTCTGTTTTCTTTGTGCTATTATCCGTATCCGAGCTTGTGATGTCCGTTGCAAATCCGGTTGTAAATCCGGTTGCCAAGCATAGAGAAAACAATAATACCTTTCTTTTCATTTACTTTAAATTTTATAATTTTAAATCGGTACAAAGGTATGGGAAGGCGTAATCGTGGACAATACCTAAAAATAAGTATATATTTCTGAAATATGGTAGTCCGTAGGTATCTGTAGAAAGTAAACCAAGATGAGCTTTAAGGAGAATTAAAAGCCTAATAGAAAGGTTGCCCTTATATAAATAAAAGGTGTATATTAGCTGTTTATTTTTGCTAATATACACCGTTATGGATTGAAAATAAAAAGATTATGATTAGTGGATAGTGATGCCTCGTTTCCAGGTAATTCCGCTTATATCGGTTAATGTTAGCTCGTAGTTACCTTGTGATAAATTATCTAATTCATTGTCTTGTATCATCAGAGTAGCTTTGCTTCCTAGTGGAATGATAAGGCTATGCTTACCCGGTGCTACCTTGGCAACATAATCATTCTTAATATTATTAATTGGGAATTGAGCAAGCTCTTCTCCGTCTTTCTGTAACAAGACTCTGCCGTTGGCATCTGTTAGGGTGATGCCGATAAGGAATGAACCGTAGACATCGACACCCTCTACCCGGTAAACCTTGAAAGATAGGGCGCTATTCTGAATAGAAACATCGGAGATTTCTATTTTAGGTTTTACCGATTTATTGTGCAACGGTCCCCAAACGCCATTATGGAAAGCTTGATTGGTATACAGCGTGAGTACGAAAAGTACGATGGCGGCGCTTACTGCTACTTTACTCAATTGTTTGAAGGATAACGGAAGTTCACCGGAAGTGAACCACACCAGCCATTTGTTTTTGGGAAAGGATGTGAGTTTGGGCAATAGTATATAGTCTGAAGAATATTTTCCGCCACCGGAAAGGTAAATGGTAAATCCTGCAGATACCCCTAAAATCCCGATTTGCCATTCGTCGAGACAGGTTGTTCCCAGCCAACCGGAACCTAACAGGATGCCCAGTGCCAAACTGAATACACCGATACTCATTAATCGGGTGAAGAAACCTAGCATATAAAGTAATCCGACAATGCCTTCTACTAAAGTAAATACAACCATTGCCCACCAGAGTAAATCGGGGGTGCTGACGAGATATTCAATGAGAGGTTTGATGCCGATAGAGTTAGGGAGGAAATGATTGAACTTTTCTCCGATATATCCTGCCGTATCCGGAATTAGTTTATTCTCAAGGACGAGTCTACGCCAAAAGGCGGAAAAATAAGTCCAACCGACGATAAGTCGTAACGAAAGAGTGAAAATGCCGACCAGTGTATAAACGTCGGGCTGGACTGATTGCTGTTGTTGTTTCATTGCACTGCGTAATTTGTTTTGTAATTGAGTGAATCGTTTCTTCTATAACAAGTTTCCGGTGGAAATTGTTCCAACTGTCACTTACTATTTTAGAAACAATTCAACTCAAAACAAACTACATACAAAACAAAGCTAAATGTGCTATATTATCATTCAAACAGCTATCTTAATACCTTCTTTTTTGTTGCAGAATCGTTTGCATTGTTGGCAGAGATCATATCCCAGCATAGCTCCGAGAATAAAATCTTCTTCAGCTGTCAGTTGGTTCAGGGGGCGTATGATAATATGCCGCATAGCCTCCATACATTCGGTTTTGCCAAAAAATAGGTTGATTTTACTAGTACCTACTTCTTGTATCATATAACTGATTTTCTGATTTTTCAATCGGCGGATGGCAAAGTCCTCATGTTCCTTGCTCATCGTATAGAGTACCATATTGCGAATGCCTTTCTTGAACTCATAAATATGATTGAGAAAAATCCGGATTTCGCCGGGAATGATTCTTTCGGTAGCCATGATGCAAACAATTAATTATATAAGGTGAAGGTTATTAGTTGATTTCTTGTTTCACTTGTTTAACCCACGCGCAGATGCGTTCGTCGGTTTTGCTATCTTCGTTGACTTCATCAATAGGAAGGCCTACGAATTTGCCATCAACCACAGCAATTGAAGAATCGAATGTATAGTCTGCGGTATCTGTGGCTCCTACGAATTTGCATTTAGTATCTTTCAGCTCTTCATAGATAATGCCGATACCATCGCAGAATGTATCTGCATAAGAATCAGAGTCTCCGCAGCCAAACAGGGCAATAAACTTGTGAGATAAATCACATTTCTTAAGTACTTTCACTCCGTCGTACCAGTCGTCCTGCAATTCGCCGGCTCCCCATGTAGAGGTGCCCAATACTAATACATCGTATTCGCTAACCAATGCTTCCGTGAGCTTAGCTACATCAAAAATATGTGCGAAAGGAACATTCAGTTTCTCTGCAATCCAACGGGCTACGTCTTCAGTGGTTCCGGTAGTGGAACCGTAAAATACACCAATTTTATTCATCTTTGATTCGTTTTTTAATATGATGTCGCAAAGATAGAGTGTATTGCGGAGATAGGAAATCCCCATTTATAATGGAATAAATGATTGATTCTCATTATAAATGGGGATGTAAAAGGGAAATTGACTATATTGTCTATTAATGATGGAACAAACGGATACCTGTGAAAGCCATTGTCATGCGGTACTTGTCGCAAGTGCTGATGACATGATCATCACGTACCGAACCACCCGGCTGTGCAATGTAGGTAACGCCGCTCTTATGTGCACGTTCAATATTGTCGCCAAAGGGGAAGAATGCATCCGAACCTAAAGCTACACCAGTCAGGGTGTCCAACCAGGCGCGTTTCTCTTCGCGAGTCAGCACTTCCGGCTTTTCAGTAAAGAACTGCTGCCAAACACCGTCTGCTAATACATCATCGTGGTCTTCTGAAATATAAACGTCAATGGTATTATCACGGTCGGCACGATGGATTTTTTCAATCCAAGGCAGGTTCATTACTTTGGGATGCTGGCGAAGATACCAGATATCAGCTTTGTTGCCTGCAAGTCGGGTACAGTGGATACGGGATTGTTGTCCTGCACCGATGCCAATTGCCTGACCGTCCTTTGCGTAGCAAACAGAATTGGATTGAGTATACTTTAAAGTGATTAGGGCAATAATCAAATCACGCTTTGCATCAGCAGGAATTACTTTATTTTCAGTAGGCATTTCCTTTAATAGGCTTTCATCTATTTTCAGCTCGTTTCTTCCTTGCTCAAAAGTAATGCCGAAAACGTCTTTATGCTCAATAGGCGCCGGGCGGTAAGCCGGATCAATCTTTACGACGTTATAAGTACCTTTTCTTTTATTCTTCAGGATTTCCAATGCTTCGGGAGTATAGTCGGGTGCTATCACGCCATCGGACACTTCACGGTTGATGATGCGTGCTGTCTCTTCGTCGCAAGTGTCGGACAGAGCGATGAAATCACCATAAGACGACATACGGTCCGCGCCGCGTGCACGTGCGTAGGCTGTAGCCAACGGGGATAGTTTCACATCGTCCACAAAATAAATCTTTTTCAGTGTGTCGCTCATTTCCACTGCAACGGCAGCACCAGCAGGGCTCACGTGCTTGAAGGAAGCGGCAGCCGGAAGTCCGGTGGCTTCTTTCAGCTCTTTTACTAACTGCCAACTATTGAATGCATCGAGCAGATTGATGTAACCAGGACGTCCATTCAATACTTCGATGGGGAGTTCACCTTCTTTCATGAAAATACGGGCAGGCTTTTGATTGGGATTGCAGCCGTATTTCAGTTCGAGTTCGTTTGTCATATTGCTTTAATTTATGAGTTACTAAATTACAAATTGATAGCGACAAAATTACTAAAAAAACAGTAGGCAGCCTAAAGTCCGGGCATAAAATACTAGTATGTGGTGAGTATTTAGTAATTCGTAATTAATCAAAATACCTATAAATGGTGATTGATTACCTGCGAAAAAATCCGTTCCTTTGCACACTCTAAATATAAATAGGTCTATGGATAATTTACAAAAATACAAACCAACGGATAAGATGATCGACCTTATCAGTGATAACTACTCCTTATTGCAGGTTATGAGCCGTTTCGGTCTTTCGTTGGGGTTTGGCGACAAAACAGTTAAGGAAGTTTGCGAAATAAACGGAGTGGACTGCCGGACTTTCTTAGTTGTAGTTAATTTCATGGCGGAAGGCTTTTCGCGATTGGGCGATAGCAAAGATGATATTTCTATTCCCGCATTGATAGATTATCTGCGACAGGCACATATTTATTTCCTTGATTTTTCGCTTCCTGCCATTCGGCGCAAGCTGATTGAAGCGATAGACTGCTCACAGGATGATGTGGCTTTCCTTATTCTCAAATTCTTCGATGAATATACCCGCGAAGTTCGCAAGCATATGGACTATGAAGAGAAAACGGTATTCAAATATGTAGATGCATTGCTGAATGGCAACGCTCCTAAAGGTTATCAGATCAGTACTTTTTCCAAGCATCACGACCAGGTGGGAGAGAAGTTGACGGAACTGAAGAATATAATTATCAAATATTGCCCTGCCAAAGCAAATGAAAATATTCTGAATGCGGCTCTTTTCGATATCTATGCCTGTGAGGCTGGACTAGAATCGCACTGTAAAGTAGAAGATTATATTTTTGTTCCTGCCATTCTGAACTTGGAAAGGAGGATTAGAGAAAATGAAAAATAACGAAGTTATCCGAATTGCTATTGCCGAAGCCTCTTTGATAGTTCGTGGCGGACTGACTGCTGCGCTGAAACGTCTTATCAATGTGAAAGTGCAGCCGATTGAATTGCTGTCTATGGAAGCTTTGCACGATTGCGTGCGCACACAGTGTCCGGATATGCTGATTGTCAATCCTACCTTCGGAGATTATTTTGACGTAGCCCGATTCAAGGACGAAACATCAGGCAAAAGAATACGATTGATTGCTCTGGTCACTTCTTTTGTGGATGCTACTTTATTAAATAAGTATGATGAGTCGATTTCTATATTCGATGATCTGGAAACTCTTTCGAAGAAAATAGCCGGTTTGTTGAATATGGCTTCCGGAGAAGAAGAAATAGATAGTCAGGATACACTTAGCCAACGGGAGAGGGAAATTGTGATTTGCGTAGTGAAAGGAATGACAAATAAAGAAATTGCAGAAAAACTGTTTCTGTCGATTCATACGGTAATCACTCACCGCAGGAATATTAGCAAAAAATTGCAAATACACAGTGCTGCCGGTTTAACGATATATGCTATTGTAAATAAGCTGGTTGCACTGAGTGATGTGAAGGATTTATAACCGATAAAGAGTGTTATTAAATTTAAATCCGTTTGCGAACAAAAATACTTTTTGTAACTTTGCAGTGCAATTGAGAAATTGCTATTGAATATAATTAAAAACGAAAGATTAAAGGTATTAGACTAGACATTTTAAGGTATTAGAAGTTTTAAATCAATAGGAAATTTTTTTTAGTTGAAGGTAAAAGGATAACAATAGGTAGAACGTTTTCAGAGGTAGAAAGAAGATTAGTTTTCAGGAGAAAAGAGGTAATTAAAGAAAAGCCTTATTAAGGCTTTTCTGATGTGAGGCGGGTGGTTCCATAAAAAGGAATTAGCTCGTTTTTTTTGTATAGGGGGCACTTAAATATAAAGGGTGTGCCTTCAGATAAAGTGCACACCCTTCGTTTGTCTTATTAAAAAACTCCTCTTATTATTCCCATCCAGGATTATTAGGTGCCAATTTGGGGTTCAGAGTAATTTCAGTAGTTGGAACTTGATATAGATAGTATTTCTCCAACCAACCTTTGCCATCTTTCACTGGGTCATTGAACAGGTAAATGTAGCCTTCTGTCATTGATCCGTTCTTTCCGTCAGATACACCGGTTGTTTCGTTCAGTAGGGTAAGGCCGCTTAGTTCATTTTTCTTTATCCACATACCTTTCTGTTGCTTGTTCACAAACCAAGGTGACATTCTCCATCGGCGTACATCGTAGAATCCGAAACCTTCACCCATCAGCTCGATGATGCGTTCGCGGCGGATTTCCCATAAAACGGGATCGACCAGGATACCTGCTGTGTTTCCTTTCGGATAGTACTTGCCGCGGTTCGGGTCGAAGTTTTCGTCAATGTCGGCTACATTCATAGTAGCCACTCCGGCACGATTGCGCAACATATTAATAGTCATGTTAGCCACATTCTGGTCAAATGCACCTGTCTCATACATGGCTTCCGCATAGTTTAGCAATATTTCTTCAATCTTAAAGATAGGCTTGTCTGCTGTATTAACCTGTGCGTTATTGTAATTTTCTTCCCAGTTATTCCAGTTTTTCCAAACATAGTATCCTGAACGGCAGGCAACGAAGCCATGGGGAGAGTAATCTTTTCCATCTATTTTGTAGCTGGCACCACCTTGCAGATTAGGAACGCGGCGTACGAGTGATGCACTCCAGTTTTGTCCGGGCAGGCGTTTCATACCGATACCCGGATTGCTGCATGACTCGTTTGCACCCATGATGTCAATGTATTCACGATTAGCAGGGTCGGTACTGTATGACCATGTAGGAAAATCTCCTTTGCCATCTTTTACTGCATACGGAGGCATGATGGTGTGATACATACGTGGGTCTCTGTTTCTGAAAGTAGAATAGATGTCTTTGTCTCCGGCATATTGTTCGGAGTGGCTGATTGTTTTTCCATCTTTACACAGATAGAGGTCTACAGTTGCCTGGTGCATTTCCACGTCATGAGATGAAGTATGTTCGTAGTAACATTGGTGTCCCGGTTTAATAGTTGCCAGCCATTGCTGATAAAGAATAACTCCCGGAACTTTACTCAAGTCGTCTGTGGTCCACATTTCACCATAGCCGGCGGCAGGTTGTTTGTCTGTGCCATAATATAATTCAGGATAGTCCTCCATCAGAAGTTTAGAAGCCCTGATACATTCAGTGAAATATTTGTCGTAACTACCCAGTTCGTGATATTTGCGCCAAGTGCCTTCACGAAGTCCAAATCGGGAGATAGCAGCTCGCACACAGTCGCGATTGATGGTATTTGAGCCATCCTTCTTTTCATATGTTGCAGCATCACCAATGTTTTCTTCTGCCCATTTGAGGCGCTCCAACACTTTGTCTGCTACTTCTAGGCGTGGCATACGGCTTCCATAAGCTTCAGGAGAAGTTTCATCAAGAGGTTTGTCCACCCATGGTACATCACCGAAACGATTGATCAACTCCATATACCAGAATGAGTGGAAGAAATAACCCACTGCTTTCCAGTGATTTTTTTCTGCTTCTGTCATTTCAGAGGCATCAATATGAGAGAGCATGATATTGATACGACGGATGTAACTTTGGAAGTCCCAACCATTACCTGTTGTTACACTCGATACGGTTTGGAAAGCATACTGGTTTTGTCCGCTGGCTCCTCTGCGTTCCAGATAGCCAGCATAAATATCACCTACATAATGTGACTCACGCCCAATGGCTGTGATGGAGGTGGCAATGGTCTTATTAGAGAACATTTCGTAGCAAGGCCAAGTGAAGGCTTTGAAGTTGTCATACGACTTGAACGCATTTTCTTCGGTCAGGTCGGTGACAGGGTACTTTTCCAGAAAACTGTCGTTGCATCCGGTCAGTATTGCTCCCATAAAGAGAGCTAGAGATATTATTACTTTTTTCATGTTCTGTATCGGATTAAAGTTTATAATGTGAAATTTAGACCGAATGATACGGTGCGGAATGACGGATAGTTCCATTCTATTCTTTCAGGGTCCATACCTTTAGGCAGTGAGGTGAAAGTTGCAACATTCTCGATGCTGACAAATGCTTTCATCTGGTCTAGGAATATCTTGGAAAGCCATTGCTTTGGCAATGAATACGAGAGGGTGATGTTCTTGATGCGGAAGTAAGAAGCGTCCTGTAGGTATTTGTCACTCTTTCTATAGTTGGAACCGGAATTGCCAAGTTCACCGTAAATACGCGGATATTTAGCGTTTGGGTTAAGAGCTGTCCAGTCACCATTATCCGGATCTTTGGGTTGCCAATAGTCAGTCAGACCGTCGAAGAGAGGAACAAATTTATCACCGTTCATTGGGAAAGTAGTAGTGTTGCTCACCCAGTAATCGCGTTTTCCGGTACCTTGGAACATGATATTCAGGTCAAAACCTGCATAGTTAGCACCCACGTTGATACCATATTGATAACGAGGAGTTGTGTTGCCTATAATTTTGCGGTCACCGGGATTGTTGGCTGTATTATCTCCATCAGTAATGATATTTGTGGTTTGATTGTCGTCGCGAAGATTCTTAAACTTCAAATCGCCAGGAAGTACATTGTAACCGTCAAGACTCGGTACACCGTCTTTCAGTTTCCATGATTTGGTGTCTACAAAATCGTCTACAGTGTAGTAACCGTCTGTGACGTATCCCCAAATTTGACCGAGTTTCATGCCTTCGTAGAAGTTATCCCTCGAATTACTGGTCAACAGTTTGTCTGTGTTATCATCATACTTGGTGATTTCGTTTTGGTAGTCAGACAGATTGAGTCCAACGCGGTAACCCACTTTACCAATGTGGTCACGCCAGTTAACGCTCAGCTCCCATCCACGTGTGCGCATATCAGCTGTGTTTTGGTAGGGAGCACTAGCACCTACCAATGCCGGAAGCTGTATACCTGGGGCGAGCATACCGTTGGTATTACGTTGATACCAGTCGAAAGTACCGTTCAGACGGTTATTGAACAGATTGACATCTAACCCAATGTCGATGGTACCCACTTTTTCCCAAGTAAAAGTACGGCTAACTAGTGATGGCAGCGATTTCACGGAGGTCACGTAATTGTTATCGATTATCCATGATTTGGATTGGTTATCAAGAGCCATACTTGGCGTGAACGTATAAGGATTTACGTTTTGATTACCAATCATACCGTAAGAACCACGTAGCTTCAATCCGTCGAGCCAGCCGCGTGTAGACTCCATAAACTTCTCCTGTGCAATTTGCCATCCGGCAGATACAGAAGGGAAGAACCCGAAACGCGAATCTTTAGGGAACTTAGATGAACCATCATAACGACCATTTACTTCCAACAGATATTTGTCCTGGTACGTATAGTTGATACGGAAGAAACCACCGCGAACAGCGTACTCACTGTATGTGTCAGTAGCTTTGATGGTGCCCGTACCTGATGCCATTGCCGGAACTTCCAGAACAGCTTGATTGTATGAGTACACGTCGAGGTTCTCCATATAACTTGACTCTTGGTTGAAACCTGCCATCAATTTGAAGTGATGGTCGCCAAAGTCTTTGCTGTAAGTGGCATATATATTGAATGCGTTGTAGTTTGTGTATTTTTTCTGTTTTCGCAAATAATCGTCTACGAATGATTTTGAACTGCCTCCCTGAACAGTGGTATAATCATATTGTCCGGTATACCAACTGTAATCATAGATATTCTTATCGAACGTATATTCAAATGCTGCTTCAAATCCTTTGAAAGGCTTGATGATTGATTTCAAGAATATACGCGGGTTATCTGTGTTGTTCTTAACAGGATTCGATAATAAAATTTGGTTCTTGGGAGTGAACAGTGGCAGATCTCTTTGGTCGAGGTTGTTTACCGAGGATGGTAGATTACCTTCAGGATAATATGACACGAGACGTATATTATACACACCACCCATACCACCTGGTTCTGTTCGTAGGCTGTGTGCATAACTCATAGTTACTTCTTGAGTAAACCATTTTGTAACGTCAGCTGAAATAAATGCATTGACGCTCATACGTTGAAACTTGTCACGATCAGACACGAGTACACCATCGTTGGATGTATAACCTCCTGAGATGCGATAACGAAGACGTTCTGTACCACCGGATGCCGAGATGTTGTGCGTCATCTGGAAGCTCGTTTCCATGAAGTTCTTATATAAGTCTTTCTCGTTCAGGAAGTAAGGAGTGCCGGATTCATCCATATAAATACCATCACCTACAGTGTTGAACGTTCCTGGGTTCTTCTGGTATTCACCTAAATACTCCATCCATTTGCTTACACTGGGTGAGCCCAATGACCAATAAGCATCCGAATAACCTGCGTCCAAATAGGCTTGCAGATAGTCTTTTAACGGAGCTTGTTTCGGCAAGTTGGTGGCAGTTCCAAATGCAAAGTTATTGTTGTAGTTCAATTTAAAACTAGTAGCACCTTTGGGTCGTTTGGTTGTTACTACGATTACACCTCCGGCTGCTCGTGCTCCGTAAATAGCTGCCGAAGCGGCATCTTTCAACACACTGATTGATTCAATGTCTTCAGGGTTCACCATATCGAGGTCACCTTCTACGTTGTCAATTAGCACAAGCGGTTTGATAGAATTACCATAAGTCCCGTCGCTGTTTTTTACACCTACTGAATAGGCACCACGAATCTGGAATGATTTGCTCTTGCCCGGTGCGTTACCGTCATTCGAAACGAACAGACCTGGTACTGCTCCTTGGAGGGCATCCGAAGCATTTAGAATAGGACGGTCACCTATCACCTCATCCATCTTTACGGATGAAACGGCACCTGTTAGATTGGCTTTTTTCTGCGAACCATAACCAACAACTACAACTTCCTCCAGTGCTTTGCTATCGTCCTTCAAAGTCACTGTAAAAGAGTTCTTGTTGCCGACATTGAGTTCCTGCGTCACGTATCCTATATAAGAGATACTGATTGTGGCGTTCGCTGATACAGAAAGAGTGAATTTTCCATCAATGTCTGTGATGGTACCGTTGCTGTCGTTACCCTTTTCTAGGACGGTAGCTCCGATGATAGGTTCACCTGCCGTATCTTTTACGATACCGGTGACGCTTTTTTTCTGTTGTGCAATGGTTGCTACTGTGCCTTCGACTGTATTAGAAGTGATTGCGAAAGCATTGTTCGGAGATAATAGACTGGCCGTTAACCCAAGTCCTATAAGCACTTTCCGAAATGCATAGGGGTCTACTGGAGAACCTTTTCTCATAAATATTAGTATTAAAATGGTTTTTACTAATAGAAAAGAAGGCACATTTCTGGTGATTGAATAGTGAGTATTTATCCATTTGTGTGTTCTGCTTTTCTACTTTATTAAATTTAAAGTTCTTCGCAAAGTTATAACTATAATTTATAAATGCAATAGAACATCATTAATAAAATAAAAAATATTCGTTTAATATTCACTATATATATACTAAAAGACTGTTATTTTGTAATATAGAGGAGGGAAGATAGAATAGAATTTTATTTATGGAGATGGTTTTAGAAAATAGGGGGTCAAGTCGAAAACTCTGTGGTTATATTATGCCGGTATCCAAAAGAAATTTAT
>NZ_URFY01000040.1 GCF_900547205.1 uncultured Bacteroides sp. | reverse complement strand
ATTCGAACCCGATATTAGGGGTGGCCGTCAGCCAATAAAGTCCATTGGTGTTTACAGCCCATTGCTGGGCTTCGGCTTTCGTTGCATATATAAATAAAGAGGGCAACGTTATTAATACTGTTAGTAGCCAGTTTCTCATTACTGTTTATTGTTTGTTTATTTGTTTATTGTTTGCTTATTCACTTATTGCTTATCTATCTATTTGGAGGGAATTTTCGAATAGATGTACCCTTTCTTTGTATAAAAGGGTACTTTTTCAGAATACGCAATAATCAACTGATAATAAGAATGTTACAAATACAATAAAGGCTAAAATGTTTCTGCACACTTTTAATTCAGAAACAAAATTGAAAGTCGTTTTTAGAAAACATTGATAAACAAGAAGTTAGTCACACAATTTGCAGAAACATTTGCAGAAACATTTGTTTGACGGCAGTGCAAAGGTGTGGAAAAGTGAACGGAAAGAACTTAATAAAGTATAGAATAAGATGAAAAATAATCTGATTATAAGCAGTTTAGCTATATTAGGGCTGCGAAAGGACAGCGGCTGATACAACCTGTTTATATAGATAGGGTGGAGAAATGTCAGAAACAGTTTTGCCTTTGCGGTTGATTTGAACGGCCGGAAAGTATAGGCCGCTTTCTACTTTACCTGTTTGATGGTTATCCGGGAATAGAATTGAATTATTACCGGAGCGGGAAAACCGTGTTTAAAAAGCAATAAAAATAGTATAAATTAACCGATGAAATAGCTTAAAATATATGTATATTGTAACTTTTTAAAGGTTTTCCTTGTTTTTGATTTTTTTTCATTCTATCTTTGCCGAGTATTTACTTAATGATAAGGACTTATCTATAGAAGTTGGAAGAAAGGAAAAGGAAGGGAAAGTGATTGAAAGTACCCTTTTATACAAAGAAAGAGTATAAATTATCTTTATGTATCAACCGATATAAACCATTACCTATTATACCTGTGCACTCATCCAGCAATTGATTACCGCTTTATTCGCTTTGTCTATCACCCGATGGTCCATGCTTGCCAGATAAATTTGCGTCGTCTTCTCCGATGTATGCCCCATCCCCGCACTGATAGCCGAGACGGGGAAACCTTTATCACGCGCCATGGTCGCCCAGGTATGACGAGCGACATAGAAGGTAAGTGGAAAATCGAAGCCTAATTGTACCCCCAGGTCATGAATGCACTTGTTCAAGCGTCTCTGGATATACCGATAGCTGTCGTAGCTGTCGTTAGTTCGAAGCATGGGGAACAAATATTCAGAAGTATCATCCTCATACTTACGAATCAACTCCCATATCCCGGGCTCAATCCTAACTTCAATTAGCTGGCCCGTCTTGCGACGCCGGTAGACCAGCATATTGCCATGAATGTTTGCTTTCTTAAGATAACACATATCTATGAATGACATGCCGCGAGTGAACAGGCTAAACTTGAACAGGTCGCGAGCCAGATGCTTAAGCTGGTTCTTACCCACCAGAACGAGTGTGGCTATTTTGCAGATATCCTGACTGGAGATGGCGCGCTTAACGGTCTTGCTCCCTTTGAGCTTGATTTTATGAAAGGGACTATAGACGGCGTGTACGTAGCCGTCATCATCCGCCTTGTTGTAGATGGCGCGAAGCTGCTTCACGTAGAAGACAACCGTATTAGGATTGTTGCCCTGCTGCTTCTGCCAATTCATAAAGCCTTCGATGGTGCTCCTCGTCAAATCGTTTAGGGATATTTCGCGGCTCCCGAGATAATCCGCGAAGGCGTTTATCGCACTGAGGTAGTTGGAGGCGGTGCCGTTTCTGCCTTCATTTCTCATTTCGACGATTTTGGATTCGGCATACACAAAGAAATTGCTCATGTCATTGCGCATCCTATAACGACGGGAGACATCGGAAACGGTAAACTCACCCTCCTCGACCAAGGAAAGAACTATTTTTTCGACCTCATCCTTTGTAGATATAATATAGTCGTTGATTTCACGGATTTCAGCTGCACGTGTCTTACAGCGACAATCCGTTACGGCTTTCTCAGAGGAATTGTTGAACTCGGTGAGCTCCAAGCGGTAAGGGGTGCGAAGTTCGCACTTTTGCCGGTTATAAAGAACCTGGATGACAAGCGCATACTTGTTATCCTGCCCCTTTCGCGAACGATTGAGTCTAGCTTTAATAGAAGTCATTTTACTTTTTGATTTAAAGGTTACTAAAATCTTTTTTGCAAAAGTAAAACAACTATCGGCTTTACGATGCTGTTTTTCGTCTTGAACCATTTCCCTACCTAATAGTTTATTTTGTTTTTTATTCGGCAAATTTAGCCATAAGGTTTATCCTTTTCAAACCTTTTTGGGAAAAATGATAGGCTGCAAAAGGCTGCATTTGCATTTTTTCGATAGGCTGCAAAAGGCTGCATGCACCAGTAAATACCTGATAATCAGATAGGCTGCAAAAGGCTGCATTTGTATATTAGGCCCAATAGGCGCACAATCGCCTGTTAAATATTCTCTCAACAAAATCCTTGTCATATAAAAAGTCGTTGCAAGGTTACCCTGTCCCAAAAAGCTACCTTTGTATATAAAAAAGCGCAGGAACAAGTGAGTTATTACCGCTTTGAGGCTCTCGACTGCCCATACAAGATAACAAACACTTTCCCCGCGCCCATGAGGTATATATTGCTGATATATACGACAAAGACACCGGCGATCAGTAGTTCATTAACCCTTGTATTGAAATTGTCGAGATTTCAAAGCGGGATAATTACACTTACGCTCAGTTCAATAAAAAAGAATGTGGAGGCGACACGTCGCTCTCACGCCGCAAAAGTAGAGATATTTTCTGAATATGCAATAAAAGTTATCTTATTATCGTGTCCACCCCACGGTATAAATTTATATTTTAGCAGGGTTATACCCTTTCAAAGGCAGGATTGCGCCCTATATTCAATAAAGTGTAGCCTTCCGGGGCGAAAGGTGCAGTAATCTCAATGTGCCCTACAGCTATCTGTAGGCAGGGGAAGATGCAAAAAGGCTGCAAAAGGCTGCATATATAAATTGCAGCTGTTGTGCATATATTCCGGACCGAAGGCGGATAAAGCTACCTGGAAGTAGTCGGTCAATTACCTATGGGTAGTTGGTCAATTACCTATGGGTAGTTGGTCAATTACCTCTAAGTAGTTGGACATCTACCACGTAGTAGTTGGTCAACTACCTATAAGAAGCATAAACGAATCGAACGTGAGGGCAAGCCGCTCACGCATCCGCAGAAAATTGAATATAAAAAAAGGGATGAACTTGAAAGCCTAGCTGCTGATGCTGGTTAGCGAGGAAAATAATAGGTGAGGATTTTTTTGGGGGGATAAGATGGGAAATTCAAAATAAAGATATACCTTTGCAGCCTGTAAAGAACAAATAACAAACGCTTTTATAAAGCGAATGTTGTTTATGAACATACTCAAACTACAGTTTTCCCCTACTTCGGAAAGCTTTCGGAAACATCTCTTTTCAGGGATGTCTTTTCTGTTATTCCTATCTTTTGCTTTATGTAATACCACCGATTTGCGGGCGCAACGCGTTGCCGTAAAGACGAATCTGACGGACTGGATGACAGCTTCACCCAACCTTAGCGCGGAGTTTACCATCAGCAACCGGCTATCGGTGGACTTGTCTGCCACAGCCACTCCCTTTAAATACAAACCGGACTTTTACTTCCGCCACATACGCCTGCAACCGGAATTGCGGTACTGGCTGATTTCGCCTCTGGCAAGGCATTATGTAGGCATCATGGCTTTTTACTCTACCTATGACGTGGGGTACAAGAAGCGAGGATACTTCGGAGACTCGTATGCCGTGGGGCTGACCTATGGCTACGACTGGATACTCTCCCGACGGTGGAACCTGGAAGTGAGCGCGGGAGTCGGCGCGATAAGATATCGCCTGGCACGCTACACGCCCGGCACGCCGCACCCTCAGCCTAACGATGCAGGATGGATAGTGGCACCCACAAAGCTGAGCATCGCGCTGGTATATGTACTCAAATAAAACAAGATATGAAACTGATACAGAGATTATTAATTTTGGTGATAGGCTTATTCACCACTTTGCCCTCCTTATGCCAGAATCCAAAAATGGAGATTACCGGAACGGTGATGGATGACGACGGACAGCCCGCCATGTCTATCGTCATCAGGGACAAGACGGAACAAGGTGAGGTATACGGAATCACAGACTACGACGGAAACTTCAAGATAATGGCCGACCCGACTACGAGCCTGCACTTCTCAGGATTGACATATGCATCGAAAGTGGTGAAGCTGAAAGGGAAACAACACATCAACGTGGTGCTGTCCTTCGATACGCAACAACTGGACGAGGTAGTGGTTGTGGCTAAGAGGATTACAAACAAAATCGCGCCGGAACCTACTGATATAGAGATCGTTGGTAACCAGTATATTATTCGCCCCAAGGTGAAGATTCCCAAGGAGATGTTTAAGCCTAATTCAAGGATTATCGTGCAACCAATGCTGGTGAATATAACGCGGAACACGCAAAGGCTGTTTCGCCCTGCCGTGGTGACGGGAAAGGAGTATGCTATCGCGCTGGAGCGCATGATGGAGTTCGATCTTTCGCAAGACCCGCTACATCCCTACTACGAGAAGAGTAAACGGATAGATGGCAACGAGGTGATAG
Source organism: uncultured Bacteroides sp. (assembly GCF_900547205.1). Classification (GTDB taxonomy): domain Bacteria; phylum Bacteroidota; class Bacteroidia; order Bacteroidales; family Bacteroidaceae; genus Bacteroides. The sequence goes on along the minus strand of NZ_URFY01000040.1, from coordinate 34,758 downwards.
CTTACGTAGACTCGCTGTATCTGGATGATCCGGATGATGAATGCCGCTGCGATATATTCATGTATCTGGTGAACTACCGGAAAACGACTTATCAGGATACGGTAGTGATAGCCAAAGGTACGATTAACCCGATGAGGTTCTTCGACTTTAATATAGGTGCTAAGAAGATTACGGATGAGAAGTATGTGCCGCGCCCGAAGAAGCAAATGCGCGGAGACAAGGGGCAAGTGAACCTGACATTCCTGATTAATACCGCTAAGATAGACGATTCGGACGCTAACAATGCAGTGGAATTGGGCATAATGAGGGAAAGGCTCTCTCATGTGGACAATGATCCGAATGCAGAGTTTATGGCGTTCAGCATCACGGCTATATCGTCGCCGGAAGGACCCTATCAGAGCAACTTGAAACTGGCATGGAAACGCGCCGCCACAGCAAAGGAAACGATACTTAAATTCCTGAATCCGGGAACGGTAATGGCTATGCGAGACAGTATCAGTATGGATGCACAAGTGGATACGTGGGAAAGCACAGCCGCATTGATGGAAAAAGATTCCGTTTCTGCCGAGGGCATCAGGGAGGCGATCGAACGCTATCCGAACAACATGGAAGCTCAATACAGGCAGATATTGCGATTGCCGAATTACCGTAGTGTGATATTCAGTACTTATTTGAAGCGGCTCAGGAGGGTGGAATATAGTTTCAGTTACTCGGTGATGAGATTGCTGAGCGATGAAGAAATAAGGCAGTTGTATGAGAAGAATTATAAAGACTTGGTGCAGTATGAGTTCTGGAGGATGTATGTGAATGCCAAGACGGATGACGAAAGGGAGAAGATTTGTCGTCAGGCACTGGAAGTGTATCCGAAGTTCATGCTGTTTGTCAATGAGTTGGCGGTGATATTGATAGATAAGAAGGAACCGGATGCGACTTTGCTGGAACCCTTCATCAATGAGAAAGCACCGCAGGAATTGCTTTGCAACCAGATTATTGCACTGCTGGGGGAGAAGGATTATGTGCGGGCGGACTCCATAGCTTCGATGCTGACCGATAGCCCGGTGACGGCCGATGTGAAGGCGCTTGCGGGAGCATACAACGGAAACTTCCAGGCGGCATACGACCACTTTGCTTCCCGTGGAGGTACGAATGAGGTGGTGTTGCTGCTGGCACTGAAACGGAACGAAGAAGCCTTTGACAAGACGGACGAATTGCCGGACGAGGCGCTGACTTATTACTTGCGGGCAGTGGCGGCTAATAGATTGGATAAGATTACGGATGCATTCGCTAACTTGAAGAAAGCGTTTGCGGCAGATCCTAAGCTGAAGGATGTGGCACGAATTGACGGAGACGTGACGGATATGCTGCAACAGCTGGAGGAAGAAGAGAAAGAGAAGGCGGAACAAGCGAAGAAAGCTAAGGAGAAAAAGAAAGAGGAGCCGGAGATGGAGCCGATGGAAAACAACACTGCCCTTACTACAGAAGAAACTACGGAATCAGCCCCAGCTGTTGGGATAACGTCTACTAAAGTAGGGGAGAAACCGAAGAAAGTAAAAAAGGAAAAGGTGAAGAAGCCGAAGAAGAAAAAGAAGGACAACAAAAAGAAAAGTGATGGAGATGAAACTAGATAAGATAAGATACAACTTGATAGCTATTCTGTGTTTAATGTGCCTGCCTACGGGAATGATAGCACAACAGCGGCAGAAAAAGGATAGTATTCAGCATAAGGAGAATATCAAGGCGTCTGATTATATGATACCCCGACGCCGGGGAGCGGATAAGTTTGAGTCGAAGAAAGGAACGGAGCATCTGTTTTTATCAGCAGGAGCAGGCATGACAAGGCTCTTCGACTGGGGCAGCGGATTTGCGGCTCACGGACCAAAAACGTCACTGTATGTGGGAAACTGGATGACGCCGGTCATTGGGTTGCGGGCCGGAGTGGATTATAGTATGTGGCGGGGAAACTCCCCTACCCACCTTGTGGGGGGAAGCGTGGATTATCTGATTAATATCAGTGCATTCGCGGCACGTTATAATCCCAGACGTGTGTTCGAAGTGATTGCCATCGGAGGTTTCAGTTATCAGGCCACGATGATAACCGGAATGGAAACGATTCATTCGTACGGGCTGCATGGTGGACTACAAGGGAAGTTCAATGTCTCCCCGGCATTCAATCTTTTCATTGAGCCTCAACTGGGGCTGTATCCCGACCGAGTGGATAACCATTTCTCGTGGAGACGCTATGATGTGACTGCTTCTTTGATGCTGGGTATTACCTACAAGCCTTCGGGATTCAGCCAGTCGCGATTGCTACAGAACGGCTTCGCTTCAATGTCGGTAGGAACCGGAAATACAGGAAATGTATTGGTGAATTCGGAGTTTGCACTGGGTAAATGGTTCGGGAAGTCTCGAGTCAGCGGTATCCGAATTTCGGCAGGAAGTAGTACGGCGTTTCTGGATAACGACGATGGAGGGGCGAACAAGGATTTCAACGTGAACCTGTGCGCGGATTATCTATGCAACCTGACAACGCTGTTCTCCGACCGCAAGAGCCGAGTGTTCGACTTGCTGTTTATAGGAGGCATGGGGAGTTATTTTCCCGGAGCGGAAGCGAATACGCCCATCGTGCTGAACGGACGCTTCGGATTCCAAGGACAAATCAGACTGTCGGAACACATGGGCGTGTGGGTGGAACCGAGAGTCAACCTCTTTAAAGATAAAAGCTATCGTGCAGACTTGCAGGAGCCGATAAGAGGAACCATCGGGGTGATGATTGGAACAAGCTATAAATTTTAAAAATGTTAATGGATAAAGGATAAATGGAATATGACACATAAAGAACTTATTGTGGCAATCAGTAAAAGAACAGGATATAGTAAGGCGGTGGTGGAAATAATAATATCTGCCTATATAAATATTGCTGTAAATGAATTCAGAGAAAAAAATCAGTTCAATTACGTCTGTTCGGCACACTGCGCTATGTAAATGCAATTGTACGTGGAGGATATAACCCTCTAAAGATGAAGCGAGAAGTTTTCAAAGGAAAAAACAAGATAAAGTTCATTCCTTCAAAAGTGCTAAACAATATATTGAATAAGCCGAAAGAATAATGAAGATACACTATGATTTCCCATAGAAATATAGTTCTACGAAGGATGGCTACGAACTGTTGTGAAACACTTGCTTTCCATTTCCCTAAATAGGTACGACTATGTTGTGAAACATGGGACTACTCAATAATTACATTAATATGCCCTCTATCTTGCGGTAGAGGGCTTTATTTTTTGAGACTTTACGGACCAGCTGAATATGTATCTTTACCCGCTTGTTGCGTAGCCGCTTTCTTCATTTGGGAGATGAGTTCGTCAGCATTAGGATTGTTTTGCGATTGGTAAATACCGCCATGAACACTTAAATTACTTAATTATCTATCAGTGTTAGTCCGTAACCTGCCAAAAAACTGTAGTTTTGCAAACTATAAATCGTAAAAAGAGACGACTGACTATGGCAGGTATATACCTTCATATCCCCTTTTGCAAAACGCGTTGCATCTATTGCGACTTTTACTCCACTACCCGCAGTGAGCTAAAGGGGCGCTATGTGCAAGCTCTTTGTAGAGAGCTGACCCTGCGCAGGGACTATCTGAAAGGAGAAAAAGTAGAAACAATCTACTTCGGTGGTGGAACCCCGTCGCAACTGGACAAGGAGGACTTCACGCTGATATTCAACACTATCGGTGAGCAGTACGGACTGGAACACAGCCGGGAGATTACACTTGAAGCCAACCCTGACGACCTGACAACGGATTATCTAAAGATGCTATCCACACTCCCCTTCAACCGCATCAGCATGGGGATACAGACATTTGACGATGCCACACTCAAGCTATTGAATCGCCGACACAATGCGCAGACAGCCATCGAAGCAGTCCGCAGATGCCGCGAAGCCGGTTTCCGGAATATCAGCATCGACCTTATATACGGACTGCCGGGCGAAACCCGCGAACGCTGGGAGAAGGATCTCCGCCAAGCCATCGACCTCAATGTGGAACATATCTCCGCCTACCACCTGATTTACGAAGAAGATACTCCTATCTACAATATGTTAAAACAGCAGCGGATTCACGAGGTAGACGAGGACACTAGCCTGCATTTTTTTACGGTGTTGATGGATTATCTGCAGAAAGCGGGATATGAGCATTACGAAATATCCAATTTCTGCCGCCCCGGAAAACAGTCGCGCCACAACACATCCTATTGGAAAGGCATTCCGTATTTAGGTTGCGGACCGTCGGCACATTCGTTCAACGGAACCACCCGCGAGTGGAACATATCTTCTATCGACACCTATATAAAAGGTATAGAAGAGAACCAACGCGCTTTCGAGACGGAGCTACTCGATGCAACCACCCGCTACAACGAGTTCATCATCACCACCATGCGCACCGCATGGGGCACCCCCATAGAAAAGCTGAAACAGCAGTTTGGAAACGAGATGTGGGAATATTGCCGCCAGATGGCCGCTCCCTATCTGGCGAACGGCAAGCTGGAAGAACACGACGGCGCCTTGCGACTGACCCGCGAAGGCATCTTTATATCGGACAGCGTGATGAGTGATTTGCTTTGGGTAGACTAACATACAACAAAACTATAAGCCGATGACCGAATCAGAAGTAAGAAAGTTATTGCGGCAAATGAAGGAGCTGGATTCGCAAACAGCTTTCCGTGACTTTTATAACATGACGTACGACCGCCTTTTCCGCATTGCCTACTACTACGTGAAACAGGAAGAATGGTCGCAAGAAATCGTACTCGACGTCTTCCTGAAGCTCTGGAAGCAACGCAGCACCTTGCTCGATGTGAGAAACGTTGAGGACTACTGCTTTATCCTGGTCAAAAACGCGTCTCTCAACTATCTGGAAAAAGAATCGCGACACGCCGCCATTCCCTCCGGGCACTTGCCGGAGCCGCAGGAACAGAGCGCTTCTCCCGAAGATTCATTCATCAGCGAAGAACTTTTTGCTCTCTACGTAAAGGCACTCGACCGCCTCCCCGAACGATGCAGGGAGGTATTTATCCGTATCCGCGAAGAAAAACAAAGCTATGCGCAAGTGGCCGAAGAACTGGGTATCAGCACAAACACGGTGGATACACAGCTTCAGAAAGCCGTTGCACGACTAAAGGAAATGATTGCCCGTGCCGAAATAGATTAACGTTTATTAGCCAAAAGAGCGTAGGGAGTTTCTGTCAATCTCCGGTCTTTATCAGCAAATGAACCTATTATTCACTAAAAAGACAGAAATGATGAAAAAGTTTAATCACGCAAACATCGGGCTATTTGCCCTTCTCACAGCATTACTCAGCTTATCTTCATGCAGCAGCGATGACGACAACTATCCGAAAGAGTATGTAGGATTCGAGCATTCCACCTCGAAAGTGAACTGTGACAAGAACGAAACGGAAAAAGAAATTCAGATTAAAATCATCGCCGTGAAGAAATCCAAAGAAGACCGCACGGTTGCACTGACTGCTCCTACCGTGGCTCCGGGACGGGTGGAAATCCTGAAACTGACAGAAAACAAAGTAACCATCAAGGCAGGAAAGAAATCGGCGACTACCATCGTGAAGATATTCCCCCAAAAGATGCCGTTGAAGCAGCAGAATGTCACCCTGTCCTGCATACCGCAATGGAAAGACGGAATAGGCAGCAAACTGTCGATACAAATCAATCGAAATTAAAAAACTAAGCCAATACCCCCCAAGAAAGAGATGAAACATACCGATACAGAATTAGAAAAGACACTGAATAAGCTCATCGCTTCTACCCGCTCGCCGCGTGGACGTTTTTCGGCAGCAGCCAGCTATCCGCAACTGGAACGGATGCTGAAAGCTCACTCCCGGCGTCTGTCCCTTATCCGCACGTTTGCAGCAGCGGCGGCAGCGGTTCTACTCTGCTTGTCGGCATGGACAGCTTATCTTTATATGCAACCCGTTGCAATACAGACCGTTTCCACTTTGGCAGAAACACGCACCATCAGCCTTCCCGACGGCTCGTCCGTTACGCTGAATCATTATTCCTCACTCACGTATCCCGAACGGTTCAAATCGGATAACCGTGAAGTGGAATTGAACGGAGAAGCCTACTTTGAAGTAAGCAAAGCCAAAAAGCATCCGTTCATCGTGCATACTGATGCTATCGACGTCAGGGTGCTGGGCACTCACTTCAATGTGGATGCCTATCGTGACAGCCCCGACGTGAGGACAACACTACTGACAGGCTCGGTGGCGGTGAGCAACAAGAGCAACTCCGAACACATGATTCTGAAACCCAATGAGATTGCCATATATAATAAAGTGGAGAAAACACTCACCCGCAAAGTAGTGGATAATGCTGATGATGAAGTTTCGTGGCGGCACGGCGAGTTTATATTCGATGATGTCCCACTAAGCGATATCGCCCGCGAACTGTCCAACTCATTCGGGACGACTATCCATATAGCCGACTCTGCTCTGCAAAGCTACCGTATCTCAGCACGATTCCGCAACGGGGAGGACTTGGAAACCATCTTGTCAGTACTACACGACGCGGGGTATTTCAACTATTCACATGACAATAAACAGATTACTATTACCGCTAAACCAGACTTATAATGAATATATCATCCCAAGATCACCAGCCTGTCAGAACACTCGTTCTGATAGGCATGGTGATCCTCATCGCCACACAGGCCTACGCACAAGATGCAAACGCCCGGCTCTCACTGACATTGCAAAATGCTACGCTAAAAGAGTTTGTGAAAAGGATTGAGAACTCCACCGGATACTCTTTTATCTATGGCGAAGAAATCTCGGTGAAACACAGAATCAATCTGAAAGTAAAAGAAAAGACTTTGAAGGAGATACTTGAACTTGTGTTCAAGAATGAAGAAGTGAGCTACCAGTTTTCGGACCGATACATCCTTCTGCAAAAGAAGAAAGAGAAAAAGACCGTAAGCCGTAAGTTCACGGTCAGCGGATATGTCACCGACGGAACGTCCTCAGAGACATTGATTGGAGTCAATATCGTGGAGAGTCATCAACAGCAAGGAACGACTACCAATCCTTACGGTTTTTATAGCATCACATTGCCCGAGGGAGAAACCGAATTGCGTTTCTCCTATCTGGGCTACGCAACAGGCAGGCACGCATTCACTCTCCGCAAGGATACCGTGCTGAATATCAGGATGAAGGATGACAACCAGCTGCAAGAGGTGGTGGTCGTATCCAACAAAGCCGAAGCCGGAAACCTTGCCACGCAGATGGGGGCTATAGAAATCCCCATCACCCAGATAAAGAGTACGCCCAGCATTATGGGGGAAGCGGACGTGATGAAGACCATCCAATTGATGCCCGGTGTACAGGCAGGCGTGGACGGCTCCGCCGGATTGTACGTCCGTGGCGGCAGTCCCGACCAGAATCTAATTCTGCTTGATGGTATTCCTGTGTATAACGTTGACCATCTGTTCGGCTTCTTCTCCGTCTTTACCCCCGAAGCGGTGAAGAAGGTTACTTTCTTCAAGAGTTCGTTCCCCGCCCGTTTCAGTGGGCGACTCTCGTCGGTAATCGACGTCCGCACCAACGACGGAGATATGCAGAAGTTTCACGGGATGCTGAGCATCGGACTACTGACCAGTAAAATAAATCTGGAAGGTCCCATCATCAAGGGAAAAACTTCGTTCAACTTCTCTGCACGACGCTCGTATCTGGATTTGCTGGCTAAGCCTTTCATGCCTAAAGACAGTAAATCGAGCTACTACTTCTATGATATGAATGCGAAAATCAATCATAAGTTCTCCGACCGGAGCCGGCTGTTCCTTAGCGCTTACAATGGGAAAGACCACTTCGGCAATATGATACAAGAAGAATCGGGCTATGAGAATGAGAGCAAGATGAATTGGGGAAACACTATTGTTTCCGCCCGTTGGAACTTTATTTTCAATAACAAGCTGTTCAGCAATACCACTGTTGCTTTCAACAAGTATAAGTTCAATGCCGATACTTATACCTACAACCCTCCTTCCAGCTTCGCCAACAATACAAACTTTGGAAACAAGTATTCTGCCGACTATCGTTCGGGCATTCAGGACTGGAGCTACAAGATAGATTTTGACTACAACCCCACTCCCGCGCACCGCATCAAGTTTGGGGCGGAGTATCTTTACCACAGCTTCCGACCGGAAGTGATGACTTCCAAAATATCAGAACAGGCCGACAATCAGATACAAAAGGATACTGTTTACCAAGGCATCAACAACCGTTCGATTTATGCGCACGAGGCATCTGCCTATGCAGAAGACAATTTTAAAATCAGCCCGCGCCTGCGAGTAAATGTGGGATTGAACTTTTCTTTATTTCATGTGCAGCAGAAAAGTTATTTCTCAGTGCAGCCACGCTTATCCACCCGTTACCAGTTGACCGATGACATCGCGCTCAAGGCGTCTTATACTCAAATGAGCCAATATGTACATTTACTAACTTCCACTCCCATCTCCATGCCGATGGACTTGTGGGTGCCTATCACTAAAAAGATAAAACCGATGCAGTGTCACCAATATTCGGTGGGCGGATATTATACGGGAATCAAGGGTTGGGAGTTTTCGGTAGAAGGATATTATAAGGATATGCAGAATGTACTTGAATATAAAGAAGGAACCAGCATCTTCGGCGCATCTACAGGTTGGGAGAACAAAGTGGAGATGGGTCGCGGACGCTCCATGGGAATTGAATTTATGGCACAGAAAACTATCGGGAAAACAACCGGATGGTTGTCTTACACCTTAGCCAAGAGTGACCGTAAGTTCGCTAAGGGTGGTATCAATAACGGGGAATGGTTTCCGTACAAATATGACCGACGGCATAATATAAACCTCACTGTTAATCATAAATTCAGCGACCGCATTGACATATCGGCCTCGTGGGTGTTCTACACAGGGGGTACCAGCACTATTCCCGAAGAGCAGACGGCTATTATTAGCCCGGGAGAATACTTTTTTGACGGAGGATATTTCGTGGGAGGAAATACGAACGCCAGCGGTGACTTCAATAGTTATTCTGAGCATTATGTCGGAGAAGCCCCTTATGTGGAACATCGTAATAATTACCGTCTTCCCTCCAGCCATCGACTGAACATCGGTATCAACTTCAACAAGAAGACGAAACATGGTATGCGTACTTGGAATATCAGCCTCTACAACGTATACAACGCCATGAATCCGGCATGGATATATCGCAGTGAAAACAAAGAGGGTAAGACAGTTATAAAGAAATATACGCTTCTACCGCTGATTCCTTCATTCACTTATACTTATAAATTCTAAACTAAATATGAGAACGTTTATCCATTATCTACTCATCGCAGTATCAGTACTGACTATCGTATCCTGCGAGAATGAATTGCCATTCAACGCCAAGAATAATCCTCCTAAACTGGTGATGAATGCTTTAATCAATGCAGACAGCCTGACTAACATTGTTTTCCTCAATTTTACAGGAAGAGAACACATCACTCATTTTCAAGATGCCACCTTGGAGGTACGTGTCAATGGAGAGTTGAAGGAACAGCTTCGTCCTCTACCTATTGAGCATGAAAACATGAGTCCACAATGCCGATTCAGCATTACCTGTAAACTCTCTCCGGAGGATGTGCTACGACTGGATGCCTACACCGACGACGGACAACACCATGTATGGGCAGAAGTCACCGTACCACGTCGTCCGACAGAAATAGAAAACATTGATACGCTGACCGTGCCGTTCACGGTAAACAGTTTTACTACTGAGTATCTACGGCACAAAATAACATTCAGCGATCTCCCCAATGAGGATAACTACTACCGGATTGTCATGGACACGCGGGTGATGCAAACGAAACTGAATGATAACAATGAGGTCATCACCTCCTCATGGCATAACTACAACTATGCATATAGGGAAGATGTCGTTCTGACCGATGGTCAGCCTTCTTCGGAGAATGATGCTGAAAACGGATTGTTCGATACAACTAAAAACATCTATGGAGTATTCAACGACTCACGATTTAAAAATAGTACTTACACCATGACGGTACACGTGCCGCGTTACCTTTTCAAAGATATAGAAGATTATCCTTATCTAACTAAAAAAATCGATATCACAATCCATCTATTAAGCATTACGGAAACTGAGTTCTATTACCTGAGAGCACTCAATCTGACAAATTCCGACTCTTTTGATGAGTCGATGAGCGAGCCTGTCAAGTTTCCGAGCAATGTGAACGGAGGGACAGGATTTGTGGGAGTGAGCACGGAAGTAAGTAAGGTTATTCAGATTTCAGATATTAAGAAGGATCTCTGATTGCAAGAGCATGGTAAAGGTTCCATTTTTATTATTACTTTTGTAGCAAAAAGACACTTACTATGTTTATCATCATTGGAATTATGCTTACCGGTATGCTTATCGGCTATCTGCTGCGCAGCAAACGGTTGACATGGATACATAAAATCATCACCTTACTTATATGGACGCTTCTTTTTCTGCTGGGAATTGATGTTGGAGGAAACGAAGCGATTATCAAAGGGCTGTACACCTTGGGGGTGGAAGCTGTTATCATCACGCTGGGAGCCGTCATTGGAAGCACGCTGTGCACATGGGGACTGTGGTATCTATTATATGTAAGGAATAACGGAAAGGAGAAAGAAGCATGAAAGGTAGTCTGATTATCGTTTCTTTTTTCATAGTCGGCACTCTTTGCGGATTCTATCATCTGATTCCTTATGACTTTACTGACAGCAAACTCAGTTTCTATGCGCTATGCGGACTGATGTTCTGCGTTGGTGTCAGCATTGGTAACGACCCGAATACGCTGAAGAGTTTCCGTTCGCTGAATCCGCGTCTTATCTTCTTGCCTATCATGACTATATTGGGAACTTTGGCAGGTTGTGCCGTAGCAGGAGCTTTCATGAGTCAACGCTCTGCGCTGGACTGCATGTCTGTAGGGGCGGGATTCGGCTACTATTCGCTATCGAGCATCTTTATCACCGAATATAAAGGACCGGAGTTGGGAACTATCGCCTTGCTATCCAACATCATGCGCGAAATTACTGCTTTGCTGGGTGCTCCGCTATTAGTGAAGTACTTCGGCAAGTTAGCCCCTATCTCCGTAGGTGGAGCCACTACGATGGACACCACCCTTCCTATTATCACACGCTATTCAGGAAAAGAATTTGTAATCATCTCCATCTTCCATGGCTTTGTTGTTGATTTCAGTGTTCCTTTTCTTGTGACGTTCTTGTGTTCGATATCATTTTAGATTGATTTTAGGTGACTATCATTTGATAGTCACCATCGTAGCCCCAAATCCGTATTCCTGAAAAGAAGCATCCTGATATCGGCAGTTACTATATTTGCGTTTCAATTCATCAAGTATAGCTTTTCGGAGCACACCATCTCCCTTGCCGTGGATAAAGACAATCTTCTGCTCCCGTTTACCCTTATTCGCCTCCATCACTTCACGGAATTTATCCAACTGATAATTTAGTATTTCTCCGTTACTCATGCCTTTCGTATCGTCCAGTAAAGAGTCTATATGAAGGTCTATTTCAATAACATCATTCTTTCCGCCATGTCCATGTTTCGGCTTCACAATAGGTTGCGACTTAGGTTTATCTACCGATTTTTTCTGCAATAAGGCAACTTGAAGTTCTTCTGCCGACACATATACCTGCTTGGTAGGCACGTCGTTCTTCACAATATCGTAAATCAATGCGGGTTCTTCAAAGAAATCGGAATCACTGAAAGTATGAAGTTTATAGAACTTCACGGTATCAATCCGAATCTCCACACTGACAGCCGGCTTGATGGCAGCAGGCTTTCCGTCTTTGAATGCAATGAGTTGAACAGCCACCCGTTCCATTTCATTCAGCATATCTTTTGTAAATTCCTCCAATAGCAGCTTAGTATTGGGTTCCACCAGTCCGTGCGAGCGGTTGTTCCAAGACTTGCCTTCCGCACTCAGATAGGTATAATACAGATAATAGTTACTATCATTCACCAAGTAAGTCTCGAAGGGAGTGGTCATCATCGCCTTCGCATCTTCGGGCACATAAGCCAGAAAAACATTCAGCGTATCTCCGCCCCGCACTTCCGGTTGGCGTTGTATCACAGGCATTTCCGGTTTCGTCGGCTTGACAGGTTCTTCCGGTTTCGGAGCCGATGACGTCGGTTTGCGTCTCATGTTGTAATCATCCGTTTCAATCACTACACACTCGCGTATCGGCATCGGAATGTCAAAACCATCCGCGTCTTCTACCAGAACAAAGTCCCTACCTTGGAATCCAGTTACGATTCCACCGCCTACCTCACTGAGGAAGCGTACTTTATCTCCTATTTTCATTCGTCAAATTCAAATTAAAGTTCTAATTGTTATCAGTTTATCAACCTATTGCAAAGATAGCTATTTCTATCAAACTACCGGAGAAATCATTTCTAAAAACTGGAAATACGCTTTTTTCTTATACCTTTGCCGCGCTGATGCAGAAGCATCCAATCTTAAAGAACATACATTAACGACAAGAATAAATGAAAAAAGATATTAAAGTAATAGCCTTTGATGCCGACGACACCCTGTGGAGCAACGAACCTTATTTTCAGGAAATAGAGAAACGGTTTGCGGAGTTGTTAAAGCCTTACGGTACTCTCGAAGAGATTTCAGCCGCATTATTCAGAACAGAAATGAAGAATCTTAAGTGCTTGGGATATGGTGCGAAAGCTTTTACTATCTCTATGGTTGAAACGGCGCTGGACGTCAGCAGGCAAATGATTTCGGCAGAGGATATTCGCCAAATCGTAGACTTAGGAAAATCGCTGTTGGAAATGCCTATCAAATTATTACCGGAAGTAAAAGAAACGCTTGAAGTACTGAAGGGCAAAGGAGAATATAAATTGGTAGTAGCCACCAAAGGTGATTTGCTCGATCAAGAGAATAAGCTCCAACGCTCCGGGTTAGCTCCCTATTTCGACCACATCGAAGTGATGTCCGACAAGACTGAAAAGGAATATCTGCGACTACTGAATATCTTGCAAATCAGACCCTCAGAGTTTGTAATGATTGGCAATTCACTGAAATCGGATATTCAGCCTGTATTGGCGATTGGTGGATATGGGGTTCATATTCCTTTTGAAGTGATGTGGCAACATGAAGTGGTGGATACATTTACACACGAACATCTGATGCAGGTAAAAGGTTTCGCAGAATTGTTGCCGTTGTTTGACATAAACACTTAGAGTAATTTCATCAATTCGGCAGCGCGGCACGCCTCTATTGAATTGCCTACAGAAAGTTTCACCAGAATATTCTGTCGGTGACGATTGACAGTATTCACACTGATGTAGAGTGTAACAGCTATCTCCTTGCTCGACATCCCTTTTCTTATGCACCGAAGTATTTCCTTTTCACGTTCGGATAGGATTGTGCGATGCTCCTCCGACAAGGATAATGTATCCACCGTTCCCTGTTCCATGTGGGTGATAGTTGCATAAATTCCTTGTTCCGGTCGTTGATCTGCCGACAAAGAATAAAGGCACAAAATCAGCCAGACATCCCCGGAAGGGGTGTTTTCCAATATTTGCACCAGATTATCGATGTACTTATACGCTCCTTCCCCATTCTTCATCCGCAGCCTGCACCTGCCCCGATACTTTAACCGTTCTTCGGCAGACATCGAAAAGGTCTTTTGAAAGAACTTGTATTCCATCAGCCGCTTTTCCACCAAATCCTCCGGATGGATAAGCCGGTAGATACAATCTTCGTCCATCGAATCAATCACGCTCAGAGCAGCTTCTTCGGGAGACAATCCCAAGAAATGCGCCCAAGGATGAACCACTACATAGCTTTTCCGGGTGGAGAGATCAGAGATAACGGCGCATCCCCCGTTTATCTTCGTCAGTGAATGAATAAAAGACCGATGCTGCTCTATAATGCTCCTATCCAGCGTTTCACGGGCAATAGATTGCGTGGCATATACTTCATCAATTTCTTTTTGTAATACGTCCATCCTATCTTCAAAATGGTTATTATTCAGTATTGTGATGCAAAGGCGCAGAGCCTATCTTTGCACCACAAAGATAAATAAATAAGAAATGAATATGAAACATTTAAAAATCAAATTGCTTGCAATTGCCTTAATGGCTGTTGCAACTTCATCGATGGGACAAACTTTGAATAAAATGAACTGGCTGAACGAGCCTCAGCAATGGGAAATAAAAGAGGGTAAGACACTTGTGATGGATGTTCCTGCAAAAACCGACTTCTGGCGTATTTCCCACTATGGATTCACTGTGGACGACGGTCCGTTTTATTACGCAACTTACGGTGGGGAATTTGAGGTTAAAGCTAAAATATCAGGGAATTACGTAACCACCTTCGACCAAGCAGGGTTGATGCTGCGCATTGATCACGAGAATTGGATTAAAACAGGTATTGAATACGTTGACGGCAAACAGAATATTAGCACTGTAGTTACGCATCGCACCAGTGACTGGAGCGTAATTCAACTGGCAGATGCACCAAAATCTATCTGGATTAAGGCAGTCCGCCGACTGGACGCTGTAGAGATTTTCTTTTCGCATGATGACAAAGAATACACCATGATTCGCACTTGCTGGCTGCAAGATAACTGCCCGGTTATGGTGGGTTTGATGGGTGCCTGCCCGGACGGGAAAGGATTCACAACTACATTCGAAGAATTTAAAGTGACTCCTTTGGCAGACCAGCGTAGACTGGAATGGGCTAAAAGGCAACAGAATAAGTAGAAAATCTCTCATTGCGCAATCTTTGACTGTTCTATTTTTAATATTCTCAGTTTGAGGTAGTGATGTAGATTTCACGATATAGAAAAGTTTCTGCATATTTTAGTGCAAGAATATACAGTTTCGAGCAGTATTTCTGCATATTAATAGGTAGAAGATGCACGATTTATTAGATTACTAGTTACGTTCCTTTAAAAGCAATGATGTGTTCCTTTTAAAGGAACGTTACTTTGGTCGGCAAGCAATGCTATAAATCATAAAATGGAGCACAAAATTCTTCGATTTTGGTGTTATTTTGGGCTAGTTGGCATAGGACAATGACAATTTTCGCTTTACCATTTTACTTAATATCATTCATCAATCGCTCGTCAATCACACAGGAAACGTTTATTTCACAAACATTCTGTGCCGAAAACTGCTATCAAAACATCCTTTTGGCATTCATTAATCCGGATTCCTGCGCATTTTCAAATAATCCCCGATGCAGAAGTGCATATAGCACAATACAAAAGCAACTAAATATTCATTTCTTCATAATTATCCCAAAAACCGTATATACCGTTCTTTTTCTTGATTCAACACTTCTTCATCCACAAAGTCCTCCGACCGGAAACAAGAATGTTCTATCAACTTTCCTCCCTTTTTGGTAGACTTATTCCAATTCCCAATCACCTGCCCTTCGTGAAGGACGACCGGATAAAACAGACCGTTATTCGTAAAGGCTTTCGGATAATGTTCTTTGGGAAGCACATCCGTACGGTCTTTATACCCTAATAAGTATTCATCATAAGAAGGAAGAAGATGAACGCATCCTGATGTCTTTCCACGAGCGCGGCAAGCATCGTGAATGTACCAAGTCTGACCGTTCCATTGCTCGGCTGTCAATTCCGATTCTATCAGATAGATGGCTTGCTTTGCTTCCGATATCGGTAATCCTGACCACCAGATAAAATCTTGCAAAACCGCAGGGGCATGACTACGGAAATAGCTTCTCGCCAAACGTGCCAAAGACTCATCTTTTGTTATCTCCGGCACAGGTGCCACTCTTTCTTCCAAAAGCGCATAGGTACATTTTCCACCTTTGTCTTGTCCACTGCAAACAATACCTACCTGCTCCGCACGTACCATAAACCGGGTCATACGGTGACTATCCGCCATAATCCCCAAGCGATTAAATTGCTCCGCAATCTCCTGCCGTGTCAGGCTCTTATTTCCACAAAGAATCTTCTCCAACAGATTATGACTCTTCGTATAAAGCTCTTCGGAAATCTCCAAATCATGCCCTTTCGCATAAGATTCATTGGCAGCTATCACACGCTGCGCAGAAAGCTTCAACATCCAGCGGATATCCTCGGACGCTATCAGATGCCACGTCGGACGCATGACATGAGTACGCAAAATTTCACCTTTGAGCAATGCCTCTTCTACCGTTTGAGTGGTAGCTGACTTCAAACGCATCCCTACTGCCCATCTCACCATGGAATAGTTCTGTGCCTGCATAGCCCCCATCCAAGAAACAAGCTCCTTGGGAGTGCGAAACTGGGGATTTAATAACTGTTGATTGAGTAAACGGATATTCGGTATTTTCATAATAATAGATATTGCTTCTTTACTTTAAGAGCACAAATATAAGCTTTCTTGCTCTTTTAGAAAGAAGATTAAAAGAAAAATACCTATTTTTGTAATCTCAAACCTAAGATTACAAAAATCATGCGTTATACACTCATCGCTCCTCCTTCAGTAAAGGCAACTATTCAATTGCCGGCATCAAAAAGTATCAGTAACCGTGCATTAGTTATCAATGCACTAGGCAAAGGCATTTATCCACCGGAAAATCTATCCGATTGCGATGATACATATGTCATGATTAAGGCCCTTAGCGAAGGAAAAGATACTATAGACATCATGGCTGCCGGAACTGCTATGCGGTTTCTGACTGCATATCTGAGCGTAATTCCGGGAGAAAAACGTACCATCACGGGCACTACCCGTATGCAGCAACGCCCGATACAGATATTGGTCAATGCGCTTCGCGAGCTGGGTGCTGAAATTAAATATGTTGGTAATGAAGGATTTCCCCCTCTTTGCATCAAAGGTGCTGAACTGAAAGGAAACGAAATAACGCTTAAGGGCAATGTCAGTTCACAATATATATCGGCTTTGCTGATGATAGGACCGGTACTTAAAAACGGATTAACGTTGCACCTGACGGGAGAAATTATTTCCCGCCCTTATATCAATCTTACATTACAGTTGATGCAAGATTTCGGTGCAAGAGCAGCGTGGACTTCCGCCGATAGTATCTCCGTAGCCCCCCAGCCATATCAGAGTATCCCTTTCACAGTAGAAAGCGATTGGAGTGCCGCTTCTTATTGGTATCAGATTGCAGCATTATCTCCAGTGGCAGAAATTGAACTATTGGGGCTCTTTCACAACAGTTACCAGGGAGATAGCCGTGGGGCGGAAGTTTTTTCTCGCCTGGGCATAACTACAGAATTCACGCCCCGAGGAGTAAAACTGAGAAAAACAGGAAAAGCGCCGGAGAGGTTGGAAGAAGATTTCGTAGATATTCCGGACTTGGCACAGACATTCGTGGTGACTTGCGCACTGCTAAATATCCCTTTCCGCTTCACCGGATTGCAAAGTCTGAAGATAAAAGAGACGGATCGTATCGCTGCTTTGAGAACGGAGCTTAAGAAATTGGGATACGTCATCGAAGAAGAAAACGACAGTGTGCTGATGTGGAACGGAGAACAATGCAAACCGGAAGAAACTCCCGTAATTGCTACTTATGAAGATCATCGGATGGCAATGGCATTTGCACCGGCTGTAACCCGCTATGCTAATCTACAGATTGATAATCCACAAGTGGTGACTAAATCATATCCC
The DNA here is from genome assembly GCF_900547205.1 of uncultured Bacteroides sp. Lineage (GTDB taxonomy): Bacteria > Bacteroidota > Bacteroidia > Bacteroidales > Bacteroidaceae > Bacteroides. The sequence continues at coordinate 17,050 of NZ_URFY01000040.1, read as the reverse complement.
GCATATTGGGAAGACTTGAAACGAGCAGGGTTTGAGATTAAAATAGAAGAATAGTGTGCAGAAGCTTACACAAAGGACTTAGAATATGAATAGGATTATAATAATTGGCGCAACCTCCGGCATTGGTCGCGGACTAGCAGAACAATATGCACAAGAAGACTGCCTCGTCGGCATCACCGGTCGTCGGGAAAATTTGCTGAAAGATATTTGCGCCTTAGACAAAGACAAAATATTCTATCAGGTATGCGACATCACTCACACGGAGAACTGCATTTCACCACTGGAAACACTAGTACGGGAAATGGGAGGAATGGACATACTTATTATCTGTGCCGGCACCGGAGAAGTAAATCCAGAACTTTCCTACCAACTGGAAGAGCCCACTTTACTGACCAATGTAATTGGATTCACCAACATCGCCGTTTGGGGATTCCGATACTTTGAAAAACAGAAAAGCGGGCATCTCATCGCAATTTCTTCCGTCGGTGGCACACGTGGTAGTGGCATTGCCCCCGCCTACAATGCTTCTAAGGCTTATCAAATCAACTACATGGAAGGGTTGCGCCAAAAAGCGACTAAATCACCTTATCCTATTTACACAACAGATATCCGTCCGGGATTTGTAGACACAGCAATGGCTAAAGGGGAAGGTCTGTTTTGGGTAACTCCGGTAGACAAGGCTGTAAGGCAAATCAAAAAAGCTATTCTGAAAAAGAAGAAAGTTGCTTTCATCTCCCGAAGATGGAAGTTTGTAGCTGCCCTGTTCCGCCTTTTTCCGTCAGCTGTTTATTGCAGGATGTAATTGCTCATAGAATCTAAAAATATGGCTTGTCTGATTATTAAAAGGATAACTTCCATATCACAACCCTAACAAAAAAATAATTACCAATAGTTACACCTCACTTACATATAAACAGCCTTATCACGAATTTTATATTTTTGAAGATTCATTATTCATACTAATTATATAATAAGTTCTTCTAGAACTTATTACTAGCATAAATGCAGGATTAAAACAACTTTAATTCAAAAACATCATTCTTTTTTTAACTATTCAGACTACTTGATTTCTACCCATTTTATCTATTATTTTGTACTTGATGATATGAAATGAGATAATAATTAAGAGAGGAAGCAACTTATATTTACTCCAAAGATATGTCGAAACAAACACTTTATGGTATAACTTTAAGGAAATAATGTAGGCTAATTTAATATTTGATTCATAAATATGCATATAATATTAAAATATATTATATATTTGCCCACGTAATTCTAATTCATTAATCATTTTAGTTCTAGAAGAACTTATGCAAAAGCTAATCAGTATTATAGAAAAAAACTTCAAATTCAACGCTATGTTAAAACAACTAAAGTCAGTTAGCATGTTGTTGTTTCTACTGACAGTGTCAGCGGGAACTGTTTATTCGGAGACTGGTGGAAGTACACTCAAAGTTTCCACAGTAGAACAGAGTAAGATCTGTACAGGTGTAGTGAAAGATGGGACAGGTGAAACAGTCATCGGTGCATCCGTCGTTGTAAAGGGTACAACAAATGGTACCATCACTGGAATTGACGGTGATTTCTCATTAAACAATGTTAATGTAGGCGACATTGTAGTAATCTCTTTCGTTGGTTATCAGACTCAGGAACACAAGTTTACAGGGCAACCATTGAACATCATTCTAAAAGACGACACACAAACGCTGGACGAAGTCGTTGTCGTTGCCTTTGGTACTCAAAAGAAAGTGAATGTAACAGGAGCCGTATCCACGGTAGGAGCAAAAGAAATTTCGGCACGCCCTGTTAACTCGACCATTGAAGCCTTGCAAGGCGTGGTTCCGGGTATGAATATCTCTACCGGAGACGGCGGAGGCTCTTTGGGATCGGATAAAAAATTCAACATTCGCGGTATCGGAACAATCGGTGAAGGATCGAAGGTAGAACCATTGGTACTTATTGACGGCATGGAAGGCGATATGAATGCTATCAATCCGCAGGATATCGAAAACATTTCGGTACTGAAAGATGCCGCAGCTTCTTCCATCTATGGTTCTCGTGCACCGGGTGGTGTAATCTTGATTACGACTAAGAAAGGTAAATCGGGAAAGACAGTGGTGAACTATAACAACAACTTCCGTTTTGTATCTCCTCTGAATATGCCGGAGATGGCGGATTCTTATAGTTTTGCTTTGGCAATCAACGACCAGTTGACCAATGGTGGACAAACGCCTATGTATAGCGCCACAAAACTGCAACAGATTCAGGACTTCCAAGCAGGAAAAAGCACACAGTATATGTGGCCGACAGATGCCGGAAGATGGAATTCATTTGATGACCCACAACGCAAGGACGTGATGCCTGCAGGTAATACCGATTGGTTAAAGACTTTATTTGGCAACAGTTTCACTCAAGAGCATTCATTGAGTGTGAATGGTGGCACGGATAAGATACAATATTATCTTTCTGCCAATTATCTAAACCAAGGTGGTTTGCTAAAGTTTGGCGACGATAACAAACAGCGTTACTCTTTTACTGCAAAGATCAATGCAGACCTGACGAAATGGATGAAAGTGAGCTATAGTATGCGTTTCAACCGTACCGACTATGAGACTCCTTCATTTGCCGGCGGCGATATCAAAAGCAATCAATTCTATTTCGACGTATGCCGTTATTGGCCGGTTATTCCTGTGGTAGATCCCAATGGATATTATACCGTAGAATCTAAAATTTATCAGTTGACAGAAGGTGGTCGCTATAAATCACAAAAAGATGTAGTATCACATCAGCTTGCTTTACTTATAGAGCCTATCAAAGACTGGAAGGTCAATGTAGAATTGAACTACCGTTCCAACTATGATTTCAATCATACAGATAAGCAAACCGTGTATGGTTATGATGTGAACAAGAACCCTTACATAATAGAAAATCAGACTTCGAGCGTGACAGAATATGCTTATAAGAGTAACTTCTTCAATCCTAATATTTTCACCGAATACAATAAGTCATTGGAAAGCGGACACAACTTTAAAGTGATGCTCGGCTTCCAGAGTGAATTGTTTACCCAACGTGACATCACCGCATCTCAAGATGGCATCATGTCGGAAGTTCCTACACTGAACACTACTCAGACCAATGCACAGAACAGAGGCGGATATGCCGAATGGGCAACAGCCGGTTTCTTCGGACGTGTCAACTACGACTACCAAGGACGTTATTTGGCAGAGGTCAATATGCGTTACGACGGCACTTCACGCTTCCTCAGAGAAAATCGTTGGAACGTGTTCCCATCCTTCTCCTTGGGATGGAACCTTGCCCGCGAAGCATTCTTCGAAGATTTGTCCGACCTGATCAGTACGTTCAAGATACGCGGTTCATGGGGTGAATTGGGTAATCAGAATACGGATAGTTGGTATCCATTCTATCGCACAATCGATATTAACAAGAACGACTGGGGCGGTTATGCTTTAGGAAGTTGGCTCGTTAACGGTGCGAAACCTAATATTTCCAAGGAATCAGCTTTGGTATCTTCTTTGCTGACTTGGGAAAAAACACAAACTCTGGACTTAGGTTTCGACTTATCTATGCTCAACAACCGCTTGAATGTGACATTTGACTACTTCCAGCGTAAATCTAAAGACATGGTAGGTCCGGCTCCCGAACTTCCCAATATCTTAGGTATAGCCGTTCCTAAAGTGAACAACCTCGATATGACTTCCAAAGGTTGGGAAATACAGGTGAACTGGCGTGACCAGATAAGGGACTTTAAATATGGAGTTACCTTCTCTTTGTCGGACAACCAAGTAGTAATTGATAAATATCCGAATCCGTCAAACACAATCCTTGATAAAAACAACCAAAACACGTATTATGCAGGCGCTCATGTAGGTGATATATGGGGCTTCCAGACTCTCGGCATCGCCAAGACCGACCAGGAAATGACAAATCATCTAGCTACTATGAAGAATGGTGCACAAGATGTACTCGGTTCCGGTTGGGGAGCAGGTGATATCATGTATGCAGACCTGAATGGTGACGGTCAGATCAGTAGAGGTAACAAAACTTTGGGAGATCATGGCGACTTGAAAAAGATTGGTAACAGCACGCCACGCTACAACTTCGGATTGAATTTGGACGCCGCATGGAAAGGCTTTGACCTGAAATTGTTCTTCCAAGGAACAATGAAACGTGACTATATGCCAAGTGGTGACGCCACTATGTTCTGGGGAGCAGTAGGTTACTGGCAGACCAATATCTTCAAACCACATCTGGATTATTTCCGTCCGGAAAACACAACTAATCCGCTGGGTCCCAACATGAATGCTTATTATCCGCGCCTTCTTGAGAACGGTAGAAACCGTAACCCTCAGACCGGCTACTTGCAGAATGCAGCATATTGCCGCCTGAAGAATATGACCTTGGGTTATACTTTGCCAAAATCATTGACAGAAAAAATCTGCGTAAACAATCTTCGTTTCTTTGTTTCGGCAGAAAATCTATTTACTATTACCAGTCTGGTCGATACATTCGATCCCGAGACAATCGGTATCGGTAATTGGGACGGATGTACCTATCCATTATCCAAGACTGTATCCTTCGGTTTAAGTGCAACATTTTAAATGATAGACAATTATGAAAAGACATATTAAACTTCTAACATTAGGAACATTGCTATTGGGCGGATTAACCGGTTGCAATGACTTTCTGGACAGGGAACCGCTAGACAAGGTTATTCCCGAAAACTATTTTGCATCCGAAAGTGACTTGGCTGCATATACCATCAACGCTTACCCGTTCGAAACGGTGACAGATGCATACGGCATTAATTTGTTTGGCAAAGATAATGATACCGACAATCAAGCTACCGATGGCTCACCCTCTTTCTGGATTCCCGGACAAAAGAAGGTTCCATCGGGCGAAGGTGAATGGGATTGGAAAAAGATTCGTGCTTGCAACTATTTCTTCGACAACACTCTGCCTAAGTTTGAGGCAGGTACTATCACAGGTAGCCAAGAGAATGTAAAGCATTATATAGGAGAAATGTACGTGATTCGAGCATACAATTACTACAAATTGCTGGTTTCTTTGGGAGATTTGCCCATCGTTACCACTGCATTGCCCGATAAGGAAGACGTACTGATGGAATCCAGTAAGCGCCAGCCGCGTAATAAAGTGGCACGTTTCATTTTGGACGATTTGCAGAAAGCAACAGAACTGTTACTTGACAAAGCCCCCGGAGGTAAGAACCGCATCAGCAAAAACGTAGCACATTTGCTGCGTGCACGCGTTGCCCTCTTCGAAGCAACTTGGGAGAAGTATCACAAAGGAACAGCTTTTGTACCCGGTGGAAAAGGATGGCCGGGCAATGCAGCCGATGTAAGCGGTTTCAATATTGATAATGAAATTGCTTATTTCCTCGACGAAGCCATAAAGTCTTCGAAAGTGGTAGGCGACTATATCGTCGGAAATCTGGCAGAAAATACTGATACCCCCGAAGGTATGAATGCCAGTCTGGTTTCCATCAATCCTTATTACACCATGTTCTGTGACGAAAATATGGAAGGATATGATGAGATATTATTGTGGAAGCAATTCAAGGAAGGATTAGTAACTAACAACTTGCAGATGGAGTTGGAACGTAACGGCGGCGGTTCCGGTTGGACTCGCGGAATGGTTAATTCTTTCCTGATGCGTAACGGTCTTCCTGTCTATGCACAAGGCTCAGGTTACAATCCGGAATGGGAAAAAGAAGGAGTGAATTCTACTTTGCAAAACCGCGATTCGCGCATCGTGATCTTTACAAAGAAACCGGGTGACGCCAATACGAAAAATGAAGGTGATGTGAATTATTATGGCGACGACGGTAGTCCAAGCTATTGCACAATACGTTTCATATATGGTGATAAAGGAAGTTTGTCTACAACCGGTTACATCATCAAGAAAGGTAAGCACTACTCAAACCATATGGCTAATGACCACCATGCCGGGACATCGGGCGGTATCGTTTTCCGTGCGGCAGAAGCAATGCTGATTTATATGGAAGCTTCGTATGAAAAGAATGGCAGAATAGACGGAACAGCCGACAGTTATTGGAAGGCTTTGCGTCGTCGTGCCAAAGTGGACGAAGACTATAACAAAACAATTGCAGCAACAATAATGACTGAAGAAGCGAAAGGCGACTTCGGCGCATATTCTCACGGACAGTTGATTGATGCTACATTATATAACATCCGTCGCGAACGCCGCAACGAACTTTGTGCAGAAGCATTGCGCTGGGAAGATTTGAAACGCTGGCGTGCTTGCGACCAGTTGATATCCAAGCCGTACCGTGTGGAAGGTATGCTATACTGGGGAAGCAACTATGAACAAGAACTGAAAGATTTATGTGTCGTAAATCCGGCGGAAGGTAATATGTCGGCTCCTGAATTGAGCAATTACATTCTTCCGTACGAGAAGGTTACAAAGAATAATCTGATTGCAGATCAGAAAGGCTTCCTGTTCACTCCGGCCCATTATTTGAATCCGATAGGTATGGCTGTATTCCGCCAGACTGCTGTTGATAAGAATGATTTTACAAGTTCTGTCGTTTATCAGAATCCGGGATGGAAGATTGAAGGAGATACTGGCGCACTGCCTGTAGAATAAACAGATAATTAACCGGATGATAATACGTTTTCCGGAACAAAAAATAGCGTGGATGTCTATTGTTATTTAAGAAACAACGGCATCCACGCCTTTTTTATTATTCTTTAGAATGACTTTTCATTCGCCATCTTCCACATATTAAGGAAAGAAGCTTTCGTGATTTCTACAATTTTATCCCAGTTCAGGCGGTCGGCATGGTCAGAAGGCTGGTGGTAGTCAGGATGCCCGTCCGTATGATACCAAATGATAGGGACACCAACTTTGGCAAAGGAGCCGTTATCACTTCCTCCTACCGGATTGTCCCACGAACGGTAATCCGGTTCCAGTTGCAAACCGTATTTTTTGATATCCTCTTTCAGCCAGTCGCCGAAGGCGGGATGAGCGGCAGTATAGAAATAAACAACGTGCTTGGGCTGCTGCGATTTATTATTGCGTCCAATCATGTCGAAGTTCAAGTAGCCTTTGATTTGAGAAACGAAAGGGCACGTTTGCACAAAGTATTTAGAGCCGAGCAAACCTTTTTCTTCCCCATCCCAGAAAGCAAAGATAACGTTCCGTTCCGGTTGCTGTCCGCTAGCAATAAAAGCCCTTGCTATCTGCAACACTGCCGATACACCGGAAGCATTATCATCAGCTCCGTTATAAATTTGGTCTCCATCGAGAGCGGGATCAATGCCTAAATGATCGAAATGCGCACCCACTATCACATATTCATTCTTGTTTTTGCCGGGAATCATCCCCAACACGTTTCTCATAGAAAGTTTCTGGTGAACTTCCTGTTTCAGCTTGGCGATGGAGTCGGGATGTACTTCGAGACGCCCTCTCTTCTGACGTTCTTTACGATAGGCTTCGAAAGGCTGAAAATAACTTTCTCCTAAAGGGGATATCCCCATCCATTGCAAAAGGGAAGCGATGTATTCGGAAGATACATACGATCCGTGGAATCCGGATTCGCGTCCCTGAAGCTCGTCTGCTGCCAGAAAGCCTATGGTGGCTTCGGCAGAGGAACGGTTTATACTTTGCAGCCCTTTTTCTACATTAGATTGAGCTGATAGGTACAATGAAATAGTACAAAAAAGGGAGATAAACAAATATTTCTTCTTCATTATATATAAGATTTAAAAACTAGTTCGTCAATGCTATTTAAGTTCGTAACGTACAAAAGTACGAAAGAAATGAATATCATCTACGATAGAATGCAAATAAATAAGTAACTTTGCGGAAATTTGATTCGAAACCATTATATCGTTATGTGGATACTTATTATAAGTCTGGTGTTGCTGGGCATCATTGCATTGATTGCCGGATACATCCGCAATAAAAGACTACAAAAGAAGATAGAAAGTGGCGAACTTGACCGTATGCCGGAAGTAATAGAGGTGGATGCCGAATGTTGCGGACAGCATGAAGTATGCGAGCGGGACAGTTTGTTGGCTGCTGTCAGCAAGGAGATAGAATATTATGACGACGAAGAGCTGGATCAGTTCATTGGTCGCGAAGGGAATATGTACACAGATGAAGAAACGGAGCTGTTCCGTGATGTGCTATATACTACAAAAGATGATGAAGTTGCCGGATGGATACGCAGTCTCCAGCTTCGAGGCATCGAATTGCCGGATGATCTCAAAGACGAAGTGTTTCTGATAATCGGCGAAAGGAGAATATGAATCTACTACAATATACGTTCTTTCAACACGCCCTCTTGGGAAGTCTGCTGGCAAGCATCGCCTGCGGGATTATCGGTACATACATTGTTACCCGCCGCTTGGTGTTTATCAGTGGAGGAATCACCCATGCTTCGTTTGGTGGGATAGGTTTAGGGCTGTTCGCGGGAGTGTCTCCTATATTATCCGCAGCGGTTTTTTCCGTACTTTCCGCCTTTGGCGTGGAATGGCTCAGCAGGAGGAAAGATATGCGCGAGGACTCTGCCATTGCTGTATTCTGGACTTTAGGAATGGCATTGGGCATCATGTTCAGCTTCCTGTCACCGGGGTTTGCGCCTGACTTGTCGGCTTATCTTTTTGGCAATATACTGACTATTAACCAACTAGACTTGTGGATGCTCGGTATATTGGCTTTCATTCTAACTGTATTCTTTTATCTGTTTATACGTCCTATCGTCTATATCGCATTCGATCGGGAGTTTGCCCGTTCTCAAAAGATTCCGGTGGAGATATTCGAGTATCTGTTGATGATGTTTATTGCATTGACGATTGTTGCCTGTCTGCGCATGGTAGGTATTGTTTTGGCAATCTCGTTGCTCACCATTCCTCAAATGACGGCGAATTTATTCACGTATAGTTTCAAGAAAATCATCTGGTTATCTATCGGCATCGGTTTCATGGGCTGCCTGGGTGGTTTGTTTATCTCTTATCATTGGAAAGTTCCTTCGGGAGCTTCAATCATATTCTTCTCCATCCTGATTTATGCTGTTTGCAAAATCGGGAAGAGTTGTTTCAGAAAAAAGTCATAATAATAGATAGTATATGGAAATCAAGATTCAATCATTAGAAAGCATCCATGAAGTAGCTCGTGAGTTTATTGCTGCTATGGGCGACAACACTGTATTTGCTTTGTACGGCAAGATGGGTGCCGGAAAAACCACATTCGTCAAAGCACTTTGCGAAGAACTGGGTGTGGAGGACGTTATCAGTTCCCCTACCTTTGCCATTGTCAACGAATACCGTTCGGACAAAACGGGAGAGTTGATTTACCACTTCGACTTTTACCGTATCAAGAAGCTGAGCGAAGTATACGATATGGGATACGAAGATTATTTCTATAGCGGTGCGCTGTGTTTCATCGAATGGCCGGAACTGGTGGAAGAGCTTTTGCCGGGTGATGCCGTGAAAGTGACAATTGAGGAACTGGAAGACGGAAGTAGAGTAATCAAACTATGACCGGACAGTATATTGTACAAGGAATCTTTGCGCTGGCAGGAATCACTTCCCTGCTAGCGTCATTGCTCAACTGGAATTGGTTCTTTACTACCCGCAATGCACAAACCATTGTCCGCAACGTAGGGAGAAACCGGGCACGACTCTTTTATGGGATTCTGGGCGTAATTATAATAGGTATGGCCGTCTTTTTCTTTTTGGAAACACGGAAAGCTATTGGGCAATAATGTTATTTTTAGAGACAATTATCAAAGACTTATTACAGCAACTGCCGTGATTTCATCTCTAAATACTTATTAATCACATCAATCGAAAGATTCTCGGGAGTAGTCAATAGAGAATAGATGCCATTTTGTTTCAATGTGGAGACAATCAACCGCTTTTCGAAAGCAAATTTCTCGGCAATGACATGGCGATAATATCCTTCCGTGTCTTTGGCGGGGTTAGCGATGTATTCCTTCAAATCAGCATCTTCGAAGAAGACAACAAGCAGGCGATGTTGGCGATTCAACTGTTTCAAATACGATAATTGGCGATTCATACTCCCCATACTGGTGAAGTTAGTGTACAATACCAAAAGGCTGCGCTTACTGATATGCTTCTTCATGTGCACACAAAGCGAGGAAAAGTCCGTTTCATCGAAAGTAGTCTGCTGGCTATAAAGATTATCGAGCAAAGTCTGCATATGCCCTGGTTGCTTGGAGGCAGGAACAAAAGTATCGAAATGCTCATCAAAAGTCACCAATCCGGCTTTATCTTCTTTCCGCATCGCCACATACGAAAGCACCAACGAAGCATTTATCGCATAATCGAGCAAAGTCATCCTACGAAAAGCCTGTTGCATCACCCTTCCCTTATCTATCACATTATAAATCTGTTGCGAACGCTCGTCCTGAAATACATTCACCATAAGTTCATGCCGTCGGGCACTCGCTTTCCAGTTTATCGTTCGGTAATCATCCCCTTTCACATACTCTTTTATCTGCTCAAATTCCGTGTGATGCCCAATCCTGCGGATACGCTTTATACCCAATTCGGTAAGATTATCGCTCATCGCCAACAATTCATACTGATGGAGCATGAGAAAAGACGGATACACCTTGATATCCTGAGGCTCCCCGCAAGTATATCGACGGGAAACCATGCCAATCCGATTGGTTACAAAAACCCGGATGCGTCCGAAAGAGTATACACCCCGCCGAGTAGGACGGAGACGGTAACTAACCGTTTTCCCTTCATTTGGCCTAAGTTTCAGGCGGAAGTCGATGTCACGTTTCTGAAAGATAAAAGGAATCTCGTCAATGATTTCTAAAGAGACAGGATGCGAATAACTGCTCTCCACGCGGATACTCACTTCATTTTCATCGCCATTGGAGAAGCGGTCGGCACAGTGGCGGTAAGCCTGTATGCCACGAATGCGATAGAGCAGATATCCATCCGCCAGCACCAACAGGAATAAGGCAAAAAGCAACCCTTGCCCGATGACAAACAACGGAGCAAAAGCATATCCGTTACCCAGCAACAGGATAACAGCGACAAGGGCAATATAGAAACGATTAGTCAGATACATTTATTTCGGTACTTCTACTTTATCAATCAGACGTTGCGTGACTTTCACCGGAGAATATCCTTCCATCTCAGCTTCCGCCGTTAAGATAAGACGATGCTGAAGAACGTAGGGAGCTACAAACTTGATATCTTCCGGAGTCACAAAATCACGTCCCTGCAACAATGCATAAGCCTTTGATGCTTGCAGCATAGCTACAGAAGCACGTGGCGAAGCTCCCAGATACACAGCTTTACTTGTACGGGTCTGCTGCACAATCAGAGCGATGTATTGAAGCAGCGTGCGGTCTACAAATACCTGATTCATAAAAGCACGCAGTGAGAGAAGTTCATCTTTTGTAATCGAAGGAGTGACATCATCGAGTTTCACCAAAGCAGCATTGGTATGATGGCGTTCCAGAATATTCACTTCTTCCTCTAAGGAAGGATAGTCCATCGTAATCTTCATCAGGAAACGGTCGAGCTGCGCTTCGGGAAGTTTGTAGGTTCCCTCCTGCTCCACCGGATTCTGTGTAGCCAGAATCGTATAAAGTTCTCCCATCCGGTAGGTTGCCCCGTCTATACTTATCTGACGTTCTTCCATTACTTCGAACAAGGCTGCCTGTGTCTTGGCAGGGGCGCGATTGATTTCGTCCACCAGCACGATATCAGCAAAGATTGGTCCGCGATGGAAATCAAAGTCGTTGGTTTTCATATTAAATACCGTTGTGCCCAGCACATCGCTCGGCATCAGGTCCGGCGTAAACTGTATACGGCTAAAGTCAGCATCAATCAAGCGTGCCGTCAGACGTGCCAGCAGTGTTTTTGCTACTCCCGGAACTCCTTCTATCAATACGTGTCCGTTCGCCAAGATAGCTGTCAACACTAGGTCTACCGTCTGCTCCTGCCCCACAATGACGGAAGCAATCCGGTCTTTCAATTCCTGTATCTTCTCGGAAAAGAGAGTTAAGTCCACCCTTTTTTCTGTATTCTCTTCCATAATTTTCTTCTTTAGATATGATTGATTATTTCATTCATTTTATCGATCAACAGCTTCATTTCTTCCTCCGAAATAACCCGTCCGCCATAAATCACCGGACGCATTTCTCGGATAAACTTCGCTATGTCATCAGTTTCCAATCCTGTCTTTTGAGCAATCCGGTGGAAAGAGCGTTCGTCATCCGCCACTTCTTCTATATCCACTTGGATATCCTTTCTTAACTCTTCAGCAAAATAGGTAAACTTTTTACGAACCAGATTGGCATGATCCTTTTTCTGATAATATAGTGTACCGATAAGTTCGGTAAATTCCAGGGATTTGTTCTCAGGTTCACGAGCCACGGGAATGACCCGCTGCCGTCTTTTCGCCGTAAATATCATAAAGAGTACGATTGTTATCATCGTCAGATACAGCGCCCAGCGAAGCGGCGTATGCGAAAGAAGATAACGGAAAGGAGACTGCTGCACCTGTGCCGTTTGTTCCATGTATCCTTCGGTTCGTACTATGGGAAGTTCCCCCATCTGCGAAAGCAAACGGAATATATAGATGGAATTATTCCCATCCAGTATGCCATAGTTTGTAAACAATAAAGGAGTAGAAACGAGTATAATCTCACCCTTTCCCCAAGGACGCGCCATGGCCATTAACGGATGGTAATTACGATATACAGTTGTAGAATCAGCTTCAGACAAAGCTTCCGCCATGCCGCCCACCATATCCTTCTCTGCCAGTTTGCGTACCGGCAACGAATCATAATCTCTGAAATAAGAACTACAAAACTGAGGATAAGAGCGGAACAACTGTCGGGAATAGACAGAATCGGCTATCCAAAAGATACTATCTTTCTTCAAGAATGAAGTGGCATACTTCTTCAAAGCAGCGGGCCTGAAATAGGAATAGGTACAATAAAACTTTAATGTATCCTCCATGTCTTTGGAGTAGTTGTTGCTTACCAACATAATTTTATTGCCCCGCTCCGCCAGTTTCAACAAAGCGTTTATACCCGATTCTCCCAAAATCAAGTCATTGGCTACTACCAATATTCCCCGTTTGCCGACCGTATCTTCCTGCTCCATCTGATACAATGTTTTTCTGGATAAAGTATATCCATTAGGCAGAGAAGCAGACAGTATACTATCGAACAAGGCACACCCCAAAGGCTGCACATCATAATGACTGAAAGTGGGCCTCCACACAAATTTCTTTGGCAGATGGTATTCTATGGCAAACATGATGAACAGGAAAGCAACAATACCTACGATAAACCAGCGACTTCCTTTCATGAAGCGCCTCCTTTCTCTATTTCTCCCTGCAAGGCGAGCATGGAACGATAAAGTTCTTCCGTTGCTTCAAAATTACCGTAGCGCACCCGCAAGAACTGATTAGTCAGTTGGCGGAAAGCCGGCAACCGCACTTCATAGATATATTGAGTCGGCGTTTTATAAAGCTGCCAATCAATACGTTCCGCATCACTCAACTGTTTCAAGGTTTGCAAATAGAGCAAACGCACAGCTTCCCGATAATCCTGACGGGAAAGAGCATCGGCAATTCCTCCCGGAAAATCAACTCCGTAAATCGTATCTTCTTCGACTGTATAGGGCAATGCGTTTTTGCGGGACATCATGAATAACTCCGGACGCTTCGTGTAAACGAACCAGATGACCAGAAGCAGGAGAATAATGGCAATGCACACAAGAATAAGCGTCGAATACTCTTCGGCAAAACGACTGCCGAATATTTTACGCAAAAGTTCCCCGAACTGTCTACTGAGCCACTCAAAGAGATTTAACTCCGGAGTAATCAATTCACGGTTATAGTCATACGCAGGGTCCGACTGCCAAAGAGCAATCTTCGCCGTATCGCATACTAATGTATCATTCGGGGGAGTGATAATCATCCGTTCAGGTTGTTTTTAGAGTTTATCAAAATTGTCAATGTCGCTTTCCACCGTTATGCTGTCTACTACTTCCGAAGCATGACCATACTGGTAAACCAATCCCACAATCATGAAAATTGAGGATAAATAAGAGCCATACAACATCAGGATGGAGAACAGATATTGCGCAAAGTTCAGCCCGACGGATGAAGAAACCTCACCACCGTCGCTCATGGCAAACACCGTTTTCACGACATAGATGATAGACCAAGGTATAGAAACAATCGTTTGCAATACGCTAGCAATAATCGTCATCACAAGAAAAATCAGAAAGACACCTCCCCATGTGGCAAATCCCAATCGGTATGTTTTCGAAAATGCTGTGCCCAATGAAACGTCTTCAAACAAATAAATAGGTGCCATTAAAGCCAGAGGAATCAAAAGAGCAAGCAAAAGCGGGATAGTCAGAATCAATGTGAAAGGAGTAAGAACCACTAATAGGATAATAAGAATAAAAGCGATTACAACCAAAAAACCGCAAACAATCCCCATTAAGAACAGCCGCTTCATATTATGAAACAACAATGATTTTATATCACTGAATGTGATACCTGTCAGACGTTCTTCCCGCTCGTTATACAACCGAAACATGGCATAAACCATAGATGTCAACAGCAAACCACCCAAACATGAGAACAAAACTGTTCCCGCGTAATTCAATGCAAACGTAAGCACTAATGTAGACATGGAACTATCTCCTACTCCACCTGCTGCTTGCATAACGGAAATATCCGTCATACTTCCAACCAATCCGTTAATATTTGCAGCCTGAATCAAGCATACAGGGAGTATGAGATATGTTGCATATTTGAACAGTTGCTTCCAATTCTCCTTTATAAAATCAAAAGAAGCGTTCAACTTCTCGCCGAAGGAACGTTTTACGTACATCGCAATCTTAGGTTTCTGTGATTCCATGTTTTTTTCTATTTGGTAAATAAATATAGTAGAAAATAATAAATGCAAGAGAAGTAAGGATTATGCCAAGCCTCAGCATATCAGGTAGTTCGGTATGACGGGTGATGAATCCTTCGATGAAACCTGCCATGATAAAGACGGGAACGGTGCCTACAACAATCTTCAGACCCCGTTTAGCTCCCCGGCGGAAAGACTCCAGTCGGGAGTAAGTTCCCGGGAATAACCATCCATTGCCTAGCGCCAGTCCGGCAGCACCCGCCACAATGATTGCCCAGATTTCAAGTGTTCCGTGCAGCCAGACTGCAAGGCTGGACTCCCAAAGCAAACCGTGCTGGTAAAAGAAAGTCTGAAAAGCGCCTATCATGATGCCATTGGAGAGCAGCATATAGCCTGTGCCAAAGCTGGTGAGCAGCCCCATTGCGAAGCAGTTGAAAGACACCATTACATTATTCAGCGTAATGCCCAAAAACATGGGGACTTCATCAGAACCGTTATACACTGCCATCGGTTCGCCATTGGCAATGTTGTTCAGGGTCATGTCTACATACCTGTTTCCCAAAATCAGGCGGACGAAATCAGGGTCGTTCGCAGTAGACAGAACTCCGATTAATGCGCTGACTAGAAAAATAATGAAGGAGGTCAGCAGTTCACGCCGTGCTTCGTACATCATTTGCGGCACTTCCCGCGTCCAAAAAGTAATGATTCGCGTCCACTTCTCGCGCTTGTTGCGGTAGATTTCGTTGTGCAAAGCCGAAGCGAGATTATTCAGATAGATAGTGATGCGTGAAGCGGGGAAATGAGTTTGGGCGAAAGCCAAGTCGGCAGTCAGGTCGGTATAGGCATCCGCTAGTTGGTCGGGGGACAGGTTCTGAGCCTGCTCCACTACCTTCTCTGTTTCTTTCCATTTCTCAATGTTCCGACGGATAAACGTAACTTCTTTCATGCTTTCCTAGAGATTTCGGATAAGTTTTGTCCGAATCCGAAAGCAAAAGTAAGAGAATTATGATATATTTGCAACGGAATCCTAAAAATGTTTAATCATAAATGGCAGAATCTACGATTATAACCGGGCAATTCGTTCGTATTAGTCAAACGCCAGCCAGTATTGGCGAGCGTTTGCTAGCATTAGTCATTGATTATTTTCTGATTACGGTATACATTTACTCTACTGCCACCCTCATTTCTGAGCTTCGGTTGGGGTCGGGATTCAGTCTGCTCTTCTTTCTGTGCATCGTTTATCTGCCGATACTTGGCTATTCTTTTCTTTGGGAGATGTTTAATCACGGGCAGAGCCCCGGGAAACGTCTGATGAACATCCGTGTTGTGAAAGTTGACGGTTCCACTCCGAGCATCAGTTCCTATCTGCTTCGCTGGCTTCTTTTCGTGATTGATGGTCCCCTAACAGGTGGGTTAGGACTGTTGGTTGTCTTGCTCACTAAAAATAATCAACGAGTGGGCGACCTTGCCGCCGGAACAATGGTGATTAAAGAGAAGAATTACCGCAAGATTCATGTCAGTCTCGATGAATTCGACTACCTGACTAAAAATTATCATCCGGTTTATCCGCAGTCTGCGGACTTATCGTTGGAACAGGTGAATGTTATTTCACGAACGCTCGAATCCGGTGAGAAAGACCGTGCTCGCCGCATTACGCTGTTGGCAAAGAAGGTGCAGGAATTGCTTTCCATTACTCCGAGGGAGGGTAGTCAGGAGAAGTTTTTGCAGACAGTGCTGAGGGATTATCAGTATTATGCGTTGGAGGAGATATAATGAAAATGAATAGTAACGGAATAGATGTATCTATTTATTATTAAAAATCAAATCAAGTCCTTGTCTTTTCTAAAACTCAAAATGGGTATCACTTGAGATAAGTGGCAGATTTTCTGTCATCGCATGAGATATAATAACATGGTCTGAAGGGTCTTTATGTCCTTGCGCTTCAATTCGCGAACAGATTCTGCACTAATTACATTTCGAATAAAAGTTATAATCTAGTTCGTTAAAGATTCAATTAGCACAGCGTATTCAGTCATTATTGTTTAAATTTCGCCAACATAATCACCGGATTGTCATCAGGATTAAGTTTTGAAGCTATTTCTTTCAATTGACCGC
>NZ_URFY01000039.1 GCF_900547205.1 uncultured Bacteroides sp. | reverse complement strand
AAAAAAGTTTGAATTTATAATAGAGGAGGTGTCGCATTTATAACTTGAATTCAGCAAGCGGCTGAGTTACCCTCTGCAAACGACAAGCTACATCATCAGACTCAGAACGACAAAGCTACATTATTATTTCAGCGTAAACGCCTGTGAACCAATCAAGTTTCCACCTTCAAAGATATCCACCCGATAGTTTCCGGCATAAAGAAACTCTTCCACATCCCAGAAAACATTTACGTTTTGTTCTTCACCGTTGTATTCGATGTACTTCTTGATAGAATAAGTCAGCGTACGGTTTTCATAAGGAAACGTATTGGATGCGTTCTTGGTCAGTGCATCATTATCAGGTTTGGTGATACGTATATAAAGGGTACGCTCACCGTTTTCGGCAGTGATATTCTTCACGACGGTAAAGCTGATAGCCAACTTCACAACGTCTTTCACCTTCTTGGCAACTTTACCCCGTTTGTTGCGCGGTTCGATACGGATATTGGTTACATCGAGCTGGGCGGCAAGCGTCACCTTCTTATCCAGATTCTTTTTCTCTTCGGAAAGAGTATTGATTTGCTGCGAAGCTTTGTTGTATTTCTGAGTAACTTCCGCAATGACCTGTTTCTGCTGAGCGGTAAGCTTATTCAATGAATCAATTTGGTTGATATAGCCAATCATCACTTTGCGCAAAGTGGATAATTCTTTTTTCAAGCGACGGATTTCGGTAGCATTGGTACTCTTCACCGTACGGAGTTCTTCGAGCAGGCGTTGGGTTTTCAGTTGCTCCTGATCCAGCAGTTGAGCCAATGAGTCGTTAGAGACTGTTACCTTCAACTCATCATATTGTTGTGCAAAACGGGTATATTCGTTTTCCAATTCTTCCTTATCCAACTGAAACTCTTGCACCAACTCACGATTGGCTTGCTTTTCAGTAAACAATAAATAAGTAATACCAATAATTGCTATTACCAGAATAGCAACGGCCGCTATAAGAAGGCTTTTTTTATTCATAGTTTCGGGGTGTTAATTGATAACCGCCGCAAAAGTAATCATTTCGTGAGAGAGTAACATAGGATAAGGCATTTTCTTTAACTAAAATTATTACGGAAATATTTCTTTAATTAGGATTATCGTTGTAATTTTGTCGCGCCAAACAAATGAAACTAATTATCAATTTTATAAATATATAAGTATTATGTCAAAAGTAACCGTAGTAGGCGCAGGTAACGTAGGTGCTACATGTGCAAATGTACTCGCTTTCAATGAAGTAGCAGACGAAGTAGTAATGCTGGACGTAAAAGAAGGCGTTTCAGAAGGTAAAGCAATGGATATGATGCAGACAGCTCAATTGCTGGGCTTCGACACCACAATTGTAGGATGCACAAACGACTATGCTCAAACAGCTGATTCTGACGTTGTTGTGATTACTTCAGGTATTCCTCGCAAGCCGGGTATGACTCGTGAAGAACTGATCGGTGTAAACGCTGGTATCGTTAAATCGGTAGCAGAAAACATCTTGAAATATTCTCCTAACGCTATCCTTGTAGTTATTTCTAACCCGATGGATACAATGACTTACTTGTCATTGAAATCTCTGGGATTGCCGAAAAACCGTATCATCGGTATGGGTGGCGCTCTGGATAGCTCTCGTTTCAAATACTTCTTGTCTCAGGCTTTGGGATGCAACGCTAACGAAGTAGAAGGTATGGTAATCGGTGGTCACGGTGATACTACCATGATTCCGTTGACTCGCTTCGCTACTTACAAAGGTTTGCCTGTAACTAACTTCCTGTCTGAAGAAAAACTGAACGAAGTGGCTGCTGCTACTATGGTTGGTGGTGCTACACTGACTAAGTTGCTGGGTACTTCTGCATGGTATGCACCGGGTGCAGCAGGAGCATTTGTAGTAGAATCTATCATCCACAACCAGAAGAAGATGATTCCTTGCTCTGTATTCTTGGAAGGCGAATATGGCGAATCAGACCTTTGCATCGGTGTTCCTGTAATCCTTGGTAAGAACGGTATCGAAAAGATCGTTGAGCTGGAACTGAACGCTGACGAGAAAGCTAAGTTTGCTGCAAGCGCTGCCGCTGTTCACAAGACAAACGCTGCCTTGAAAGAAGTAGGCGCTCTTTAATCAAAGAGAATCCCCTTTAAAACTTTATATAAGTAAGGAAGTTCCTATTCTTGCAATGTGCTCCATCCCACAAAGATGGCACATTCCATAAGAATAGGAACTTTCTCTTTTTTAGATCTCAGCTGGTTTCTCCACAGCCTTCATACAATAATAAAAGAACCAGAATGAATCACGGTAATTGATTTCCAGCATCTTCTGATTCATCGCCCCACCTTTCAGCAAGGCATGGAAGGAATTGAATTCGTTCGCTTTCGCCTGACTCACGGGATAGCGGCGGAGTATGTCTGGATTTTGAGTAGCCAACACCAGCAGTGCTTCTTCATAATAGCGAGGAAGTTTGGTGCCGTTGGGCTTATACAGCAAACTGAATACTTTATAGAATTTATCCATGTCCTTTGATATCAACAGTCCGCAAAGCAGATAGTCCATCGCTTTCCGGTTTTCGGGATATCGGTCTACCAAACGTGCCATATCCGAAAGAAACGGATGTGCGCCTATAAAGAACGGGGAGCTTTTTACACTTCCAATCTTATCTTCCACTCCTGCCGACGCCAGATATTCATCCAGAAACTTCATCTGCTTCGTGTGGCAACTGGTATGTTTCATCACTTCTACATACTTGGCTAGCATCCGGTTGCGCCCTTGACGCACACAAGCATCTACGATTGCCCGCATAGAACGGAAACTGTTTCCATAAGAAGAAAGTATCCCTGCCTGAAACGCATTATGTAGCAATTCGTTGTCCAAGCCAAGCGCCCGAAAGAACTGAACGTTGAAATTACGGCAGAATTGCTTGTCCATCCGTTCGTAAAAGAAACAGGCGGGATCGGTCACTCCATAGGCAAACATCCGCTCGGGTAATCCGCCTTTTTCGGAGAGAGCCAGCAAAGCCCAACGAAGCAAAGAGGGATTCGTCCGCGTCATCTCCGGCGTGACATTTTGCAAAATGTCATCCCACTTCTTATACTCCGCAAAGCGGTCGATACGGGAAACAAACTCCATTTCTTTCTGCTCCTTGTCCGTCACTTCATAGTACGTGACGAAACCCAGCAGCAGGCAAGGCACGATGTAGGTGAAGAAAGGGGAAGAAAAGAAATACCGTTCTCCCCAAGCTTTCGGCTTCACCTTGATGGTGAGCAGCCAGACAAGCAATGCCAGCACCACGGAAACACCGCACCACCACATCGAACGCACCAGAAGAAGATCGGCAAACTGTCCGCTCATAAACCAGATGACCGGGATGAACGATAGCCACATCAATCCTTTGTTGCGAGTCAAGCGGGCTATGATGAAATCGGACGAAAGCAGAACAACAATCACAAACAACATTTGCAACGAAGCTCCGCCTACGCGGAATCGGAAGAATTGCAGCAGATAGGCTCCTGCATATTGCGCCCATTCGGAAGGAAGTGAGAGCTGTATGCCGGCAAAGTCGGGTGTGAAAGAGAAAAACGAGTTACCTTCCAGCAACCAGAGATAGTTGGGAAAAGCAATATACCAAATCAGGAAAGCGACCGGACACGCCAGTAGTAAGTGAAATAAAAGTATCTTCTTCATAGTGTTTTATTTTTGGGTGAAGAACAAGGCATCAAGCTGTTTCTGAGGTAATGTCACTTCGCCTTTAATAAATTCGGGAATGTTATAGGACTTCGTTCGCAGCACGTTAAGTTCAGGACTGAGCTGAGGGAGCAGGAAGGGTTTGTGCACATTCCCTTCTTTGTCCATCCAAGCAATAAAAAGCCTCGTGAACCGTCCATCCAACCTGCGGCTACTGAACAGAATCCAGCGACCGTTGGACGACCAGGAATGATAACTTTCCGTTTCGGGACTATTCAATATCTCGACATCCAGTTCTTCGCCGTCGGAGAGTTTCAGCATTTTCAGGTCAGCTTCTTTATGCCAGATAGGAAAAGTGGCACAAGCAGCTTTCGTATAGAGCAGATACTGCCCATCAGGCGATAAGCGCGGGAAAGAAACGCTACCTCCCTTGCGTTCCGCATTATATATGGTGTCAATTCGTGCACCGAACTTTCCGGTTGCTCCGTCAAAATCTACCCGGCACAGGCTATAACGCAGTTTTCCATATTCCAACGGCATATTCTTCGGCGTAGCGCCGCAATAATAAAGCGACTTCCCATCTGCCGACCATGCTGGAAATGTCTCCCAATGCGCTTCATCCATAAAACGTTCATCCGTAAGCACTTGCTTGGTCTGCGTATCATACAGAATCAAGTCGGACTCAAGGTCGTACACTTCGAGCGCTTTCTCGCCTTCACTGAGAAAAGACTGGCGGGTGACATTGGAAGAAAATACGATATACCTCCCATTAGGGTGCCACATCGGGTAGGTTCCGCTCTTCTTGGGCCCGGTCGTTTCAAGCGGCAGTTTGCTCAGTTCGCCATCCTTCCACAAAGCGGTTCCCCCACCCTTTCCCCTGACGTGGAATATCATCTGATTGGGAGAATAATTGCTGAAAGAATGGCAGTTCATGCATTTACCCTTATCCGCCCGATTGGTGGCAATCTCTTTTTCTTCGAACGAAGTGAGATTCCTCTGATAGATGCCCAGCATATTCCAACCTTCGTATCCCGGCTCAATCAGTCGGTAGGCAATCCATTCGTCAATGTCATCGGGAGCAATGCGAACCGTGAAAGGTTTATAGCGTACTCCTTCCGGAGAATCGGAGTTCCACACGGATACGGTGACTTCCATTTCCTTGTCCTTCAGCTTGTTCAGCATTTCTTTCCACTTCTTCTCGGGGATACGGATTTCGCCTTTACCAGAGACGGTCAAAAGATTGGCGCCATCCGAACCAAAGTCGGCACGTATCTCCTTCGCCCCCTTTACTTCAAAGTTTAAGGGTGCTATATTATAAGGTATAGCCGTAAACGTATAATCGGGGAAAACCGACGGATAACTGTCACTCGTACTTTGTGCCTCTTTCACATTGTCGCAGGATATAAGCAATCCCACGCTTATCGCTCCGACGAGCCATCTGATATTCATAGTGTGTTGTATTATTAATATTAATTGCAGGTAACATTTCCTGCAAATATAAATAAAACCGGAGACACAAGCGAAGAAACGAATAACAAATTAGCCGTAAGAAGGGAAATTATTTCAAACAACCGCCACCCGCTATTAAAAAAAGCTAATTCATTTTGTGCTTTCAGGGAAAGCACATACATTTGCATCGTTGTTTATGCAATTATTGTTTAGGCTATCAAGTAGAAAAGAACAGACTACTGCGACAAACAAACTGCATAAGAGCGGGGTTATATAAAATAGAAGTATCACCTTATTAATATGCAAGATGCGATGAAAAAACTATTTCTACTGACAATACTGCTGAGCCTGACTTATATAGTAAAAGCGCAAACTTTACTAAGTCTGGATAGTTGCCGTGCATTAGCTCTTGCCAACAACAAAGACTTGTTGATTAGCAATGAAAAGATAAATGCCGCCCATTATCAGCGAAAGGCTGCATTTACCAATTACCTTCCCAACTTCTCGGCAACAGGAGCTTACATGAGAAATCAAAAAGAGTTTTCATTATTGAATAGCGACCAGAAGGCGGCACTTTCCGGATTGGGAACCAATCTTGCCGGACCGATAGGTCAGGTAGCCGGGGGAATCATAGCAACGTATCCCGAGCTGGAACCTCTTATCAGTTCTCTGGGCACACAATTGCCGGCAGCGCTCGACCAAGCCGGAAATTCGTTGGTCGATGCACTCCGCACAGACACCCGAAACGTCTATGCGGGAGCTATTACGTTGACTCAACCTCTTTATATGGGTGGTAAGATTCGCGCATACAACAAAATAACAAAGTATGCCGAAGAATTGGCGCAGCAACAGCACCAAGGCGGTATGCAGGAAGTCATTATGAGTACCGACCAAGCCTATTGGCAGGTTATCTCACTGGTTAATAAAAAGAATCTGGCGGAAGGATACCTCAAACTCCTGCAACAACTGGACAGCGATGTCGAAAAGATGATTGCCGAAGGAGTGGCTACCAAGGCGGACGGATTGTCCGTACGCGTCAAGGTAAACGAAGCGGAAATGACACTGACTAAAGTGGAAGACGGACTGAGCCTTGCAAGAATGTTGCTTTGTCAACTATGCGGTCTTGACCTCAGTTCTCCTATCACATTGGCAGACGAAAACATGGAGGACATCCCATTGCTTACTTCGGATGCCCACTTCGATATGTCTACTGCTTACGTGAATCGACCGGAAATACGCAGCCTCGAACTGGCTACGCAGATTTACAACCAAAAAGTAAACGTGACGCGTGCCGAATACCTGCCTTCCATCGCATTGATGGGAAATTACATGGTCACCAACCCTTCTGTATTCAACAGCTTCGAGAATAAATTCAAAGGAATGTGGAATGTGGGAGTGATGGTACAGCTACCTATCTGGCACTGGGGCGAAGGTATTTATAAGACGAAAGCAGCCAAAGCGGAAGCCCGCATCGCTCAATATCAACTTCAGGATGCCCGTGAGAAGATAGAGTTGCAAGTGAATCAGGCTGCATTCAAAGTAAATGAAGCCGGCAAGAAACTGGTAATGTCTACCAAGAACATGGAGAAGGCAGAAGAGAACCTTCGCTATGCAACACTCGGATTCAAAGAGGGAGTAATAGCTACCAGCAACGTGCTCGAAGCGCAAACCGCTTGGCTTTCAGCCCAATCGGAAAAGATTGACGCTCAAATAGACGTGAAGCTGACGGAGATTTATCTGAAGAAATCTTTGGGAACTCTGAAGTAAGGAGAGAGTTAATCACTAACCGTTAATCACTAATCACTAATCATTATACAAATGACACCTACAAAATCACAAAACAGTAATATGCTGCTTGCATTTCTAACCTTACTGGGAGTTATTGCAATCGTTGCAGTTGTTGGCTTTTTCATGCTTCGCAAAGGTCCGGAGATTATCCAGGGACAGGCGGAAGTAACCGAATATCGTGTTTCAAGCAAAGTCCCCGGTCGCATACTGGAGTTTCGCGTGAAAGAGGGACAGCAAGTAAATGCCGGAGATACACTGGCTATTCTGGAAGCCCCCGACGTGGTTGCTAAAATGGATCAGGCACGCGCCGCCGAAGCTGCTGCGCAGGCACAAAACGAGAAAGCAATCAAAGGCGCACGAACAGAACAGATTCAGGCAGCCTACGAAATGTGGCAAAAGGCTCAGGCAGGAGTCACCATTGCCGAGAAATCATACAAAAGGGTGAAGAACCTGTACGAACAAGGTGTGATGCCTGCTCAGAAACTGGATGAAGTGACCGCACAACGCGATGCAGCCATCGCCACCGAGAAAGCTGCAAAAGCACAATATACCATGGCGAAGAACGGAGCGGAACGCGAAGATAAGTTGGCGGCCGAAGCTTTGGTGAGCCGTGCGAAGGGCGCTGTTGCCGAAGTTGAATCGTACATAAAAGAGACTTATCTCATTGCACAGACAGCAGGAGAAGTTTCGGAGATATTCCCGAAAGTGGGTGAATTGGTGGGCACAGGTGCGCCGATTATGAATATCGCCGTCCTCGATAATATGTGGGTGACGTTTAATGTGCGCGAAGACTTACTCAAGAATCTGGCAATGGGAACGGAATTTGACGCTGTGGTTCCCGCTTTGGATAAGACCGTCAAACTAAAGGTGTATTATCTGAAAGACCTAGGCACGTATGCAGCTTGGAAAGCCACCAAGACGACCGGACAGTTCGACCTGAAAACATTTGAAGTGAGAGCATCGCCACTGGAAAAAGTAGAGAATCTGCGTCCGGGTATGTCTGTCATCATCGACAAGTAAGAATGAGCGGACTGATAATCACGAATTAACCGATAGTCATGAAAGAAAGAGAAAAGAAATATGTAGCCTTGTGGCAAGTCATGAAAAGGGAGTGCCGGCGATTGGTGTCGCGACCGCTCTACCTTTTCTGCATGGTCATTGCCCCGCTGTTTTGCTACATCTTCTTCACTACTTTGATGGACTCCGGATTGCCTCAGAACCTTCCGGCAGGCGTGGTGGATATGGACGATTCGTCCACTTCCCGCAACATCGTACGCAATCTGGATGCTTTTTCGCAGACGGGTGTCATTGCCCATTACAGTAATGTGACGGATGCACGCATTGCCGTGCAGGAAGGGAAAATCTACGGATTCTTCTACATACCGAAAGGTCTGTCCGCAGAAGCGCAAAGCCAGCGGCAGCCCAAGATTTCTTTCTACACCAATTACTCCTATCTCATAGCAGGTTCACTGCTGTTCAGAGACATGAAGATGATGGGAGAACTGACCGCAGGCTCCGCTGCCCGAACCATGCTCTATGCCAAAGGAGCTACGGAAGACCAAGCAATGGGATTCCTGCAACCGATTGTGATTGACACGCATCCCTTGAATAATCCGTGGCTCAACTACTCCGTATATCTGTGCAACACGCTGATACCGGGCGTATTGATGTTACTCATATTTATGGTGACCGTCTACTCCATCGGCGTAGAAATCAAAGACCGCACCGCCCGTGAATGGCTACGCATGAGTAACAACTCTATTTATATCGCATTGGCAGGGAAACTGCTACCGCATACATTCGTCTTTTTCATCATGGGTATATTCTATAATGTATACCTCTACGGATTTCTGCATTTCCCTTGCAACAGCGGCATCTTCCCGATGATTTTCGCCACGCTCTGTCTCGTACTTGCGTCGCAGGGTTGCGGCATCCTCATGATTGGCACATTGCCCACACTCCGGCTCGGATTGAGTTTTGCTTCCTTATGGGGAGTGATTTCTTTCTCCATCTCCGGCTTCTCCTTTCCGGTGATGGCGATGCACCCCGTGCTTCAGGCACTAAGCAATCTTTTCCCGTTGCGGCATTACTTCCTCATCTATGTAGACCAGGCGCTCAACGGATATAGCATGGCTTACTCGTGGAGTAACTATATGGCTCTATTAATATTCATGATGCTGCCTTTCTTTGTGGTTCACCGCCTGAAAGAAGCATTGGTTTACTATAAATATGTACCCTAAATGAAAGATATAAAATTTAAAGATAAGATAGCCCAGGGCATCAATGACCTGTTTTATATCTGGAAGCGGGAGTTTCAGACGACTTTCCGCGACCAGGGGGTATTGATATTCTTTATACTCGTCCCGCTAGGTTATCCACTGCTCTACAGCTTTATCTACAATAACGAAGTGGTGCGCGAAGTTCCCACCGTCGTGGTGGACGATTCGCATTCATCGCTCAGTCGCGAATATCTACGAAAAGTAGACGCTACGCCCGATGTTCAAATCGTATCTTACTGTGCCGATATGGAAGAAGCCAAACAAATGTTGAAGAATAGGCGTGCTTACGGCATCATCTATATTCCTTCCGACTTCAGCGATAATATCGCCAAAGGAAAACAGACGCAAGTCAGTATCTATTGCGACATGAGCGGATTGCTTTATTACAAATCCATGCTTCTTGCCAACACTGCCGTTTCGCTGAATATGAACAAGGACATCAAGATATCGCGCAGCGGAAACACGACCGGCCGACAGGATGAAATCACTGCATATCCCATAGAATATGAAGAAATTTCCATCTTCAACCCCACTGCCGGATTCGCAGCTTTCCTGATTCCTGCTGTTTTGGTACTGATTATCCAGCAAACCTTATTACTCGGCATCGGACTTGCTGCCGGAACAGCCCGCGAAAACAATCGGTTCAAAGACCTTGTACCCATCAACCGCCATTATAACGGAACCCTGCGGATTGTGCTCGGAAAAGGCTTGAGTTACTTTCTGGTTTATGTATTGGTAGCTTTCTACGTGCTCTATGTAGTGCCAAGACTGTTCAGCCTCAACCAAATAGGACAGCCCGGCTCATTGATATTGTTCGTGGTTCCTTATCTGGCAGCCTGCATTTTCTTTGCGATGACCACTTCCATTGCCATCCGCAATCGCGAAACGTGTATGCTGATCTTTGTTTTCACTTCCGTTCCGTTGCTGTTTATATCGGGCATCTCGTGGCCGGGAGCAGCCATACCTCCGTTCTGGAAATATGTGTCCTACATCTTCCCGTCCACCTTCGGAATCAACGGCTTTGTGAAAATCAACAATATGGGGGCTACCCTGAGCGAAGTCGCTTTTGAATATAAAGCTCTGTGGCTACAGGCCGGCATTTATTTCCTGACCACTTGCTGGGTATATCGCTGGCAGATACTCAAGAGCCGTAAGCACGCAATAGAGAGATATAAAGAACTGAAAAAGAAAGAAGAGTTATCTAAACAAGTTGGTAATTGATGAATGAAGAAATCCCCCACTCCATGAGAATAGAGCGGGGGATTTTAGAATTCTTATTAAAGAGTGTACTATAAACTTAGAACTTATAACCTACGCCAATTGAGAAGTTCATGTTCTTCGGAGAACCGCTACCATCGGCAATTTTTGCCAAACCAAATTCACCATCTAAGCCAACAAAGAATTTGTTGATTTCATAAGCAACACCTACGCCCAGTCCGGCATCGAAACGGTTCATATCCCAACCATCTTTGTCGAAGCATTTTACGCCTCCACCTTTCCCGGCTACACCGAAAGCGAAATATGGACCTGCTTTCACTACAACATTCTGATTATCAGTAACCGCAAATCTTGCAGCAGCAAGCACTGGTATTTCCAGATACATCGGTTTTAGTTTTTCACTACCCACCTTAGCACCTTTTTGAGAAATCATCAAAGAAGGCTGAATAGACCACATATCAGTGAACTGATATTCCATGCCTACACCTACATTAAAACCAATCTTCATGTCAGTATCTGCATCGCCAGTGTAGTTACTCATGTTCATACCTACCTTAGCATTCCAAGACACCTGAGAATAAGAAACGATGGAAACCAGTGCAAATAGCACAAAAATCAAACCTTTTTTCATATCATTCATTTTTTAGTCTGCCCCCCTCTTCCCTACGAGCGACATAGTTAATTAATAGTCTATTAAGTGCGGGGAAGATTCCGTATACTTTGAGCATCGAAACACACCCTTCATATTTAACGTCTGTTTGGTAGCCGCAAATATATTTCATTTATTTTAATTAAAAAAACCTACGATAGCAGATTATTAGCTTAAATGGCATCAAAATAGAACCAAATTGGCTAAAATGATATCTATCCCAACATTTTTCGCATTTACCATAATCCCGGCAACACTTCGATAGAAATATTATTGCAATATTCGTGCATTTACAATTATTAACTGGCTATCTATTGCTTACTTACGAATTATTCGTAGATTTGCGAAGTATTCGTAATTAAACAATATATCCATGGAAAAGTTAACAATACAAGAAGAAGAAGTAATGATCTACATTTGGGAGTTACAAAGTTGTTTCGTAAAAGACATCGTTTCGAAGTATCCTCAACCGGCTCCTCCTTATACTACGGTAGCCTCCATCGTGAAGAATCTCGAAAGGAAAGGGTATGTCACCTCAAAACGAGTGGGCAATACTTATCAATACACTACCGCTATCCGCGAAACGGAATACAAACGTCACTTCATGAGCGGAGTAGTGCGCAACTATTTTGAGAACTCCTACAAAGAGATGGTTTCTTTCTTTGCCAAAGACCAGAAAATATCGACTGATGACCTCAAAGATATCATCGACCTGATAGAAAAAGGAAAAGAAAACTAACAGAAAACCTTTATCAATATGACTCCGGAACTAGCCTATTTTCTAAAGATTAACGTAGCAATAGCCTTATTCTACGCATTCTACCGGTTGTTTTTTCATAAAGACACCTTCTTCAAATGGCGTCGGATAGCTTTGTTATGCTTCTTTGCCGTCTCGCTGCTTTATCCTTTGCTGAATATCCAAGGATGGATAAAAGCACATGAACCTATGGTGGCAATGGCCGATCTTTATGCCACAATCGTACTTCCGGAAGCAGTTGTCACCGTCCCGCAAGAGACAGCATTAAGTTCACAAGAACTAATCACCCGCATTATAAAAGTTATCTATCTAAGCGGAGTATTACTACTTACCGCACGATTCCTTATCCAACTGGGTAGCATTATTCGCCTGCATTTTCGGTGTACAAGAAAAATGATACAAGGAGTCAACGTACATATATTAAAGAAAGAAGCCGGACCATTCTCCTTCTTTCACTGGATATTCATTCACCCCCAGTCGCATACAGAATCCGAAATCAGTGAAATCATCACTCATGAGGAAACCCATGCCCGCCAATATCATTCGATAGATGTGTTAATCAGCGAAATGATATGTATCTCCTGCTGGTTCAATCCATTTAGCTGGCTGATGAAACGGGAAGTCAGGGGCAACCTCGAATACATGGCGGACCACCGCGTGTTGGAGACGGGGCATGATAGCAAATCATACCAGTACCATCTTTTGGGACTGGCACATCACAAGGCTGCAGCAAATTTATCTAATAGTTTCAATGTTTTACCACTTAAAAACCGTATCAAAATGATGAACAAAAAAAGAACGAAGGAAATAGGAAGAACGAAATATCTGATGTTTCTTCCATTGGCTGCCTTATTGATGATTGTCAGCAACATCGAAATGGTAGCACGCACCACTGAAAAGTTTGCAAAAGAAATAATGAATCAGGAAACCACACCCCCCATTGTGCAGCCTGAGATTGTGAACATACCCGAACTACCGGCAGAGAAAATTGCCGAGGTAACAACCCCGCAAGTAAAGAAAGAAGTAACTGCGCCCCAGATTAAAAGCGTGCCGGATTCCATTATATTCGAGGTCGCTGAAGAAATGCCCGAATTTCCGGGAGGACAGAAAGCGCTGATGGAATATATAAACAGAAATCTAAAATATCCGGCTGAAGCTCATGCCAAAGGAATACAGGGACGCGTTATTGTCACCTTTGTGATTCAGAAGGATGGAAGCATTGCAGACACCGAAGTGGCTCGAAGCGTAGATCCCAATCTTGACAAAGAAGCAGTGCGTATAATTTCCACCATGCCGAAATGGAAACCCGGCAAACAAAGAGGACAAGCGGTGAATGTAAAGTTCACTGTGCCCCTCATGTTCAGACTAAGCAACCCCGAACTTCCGAAAGCTGAAGAAATAAAAGATACTGATTTATCTGAGGTAGTTGTAGTTGGTTATGGCCCGAAAACTGAGGACATTAAAGCTAAAGAAGCTAGAGACGCACAGGTGCTTAAAGTAGCGGAAGTGATGCCTAAATTTCCCGGAGGAGTACAGGGACTGATGCAATATTTTGCCAGAAGCATCAAATATCCAACCATTGCTCAAGAAAACAAAGACCAAGGAAAAGTTGTGTTAAAGATGATTATCGGGACAGACGGTAGACCGTCGAATATAAAAGTGATGCAAAGCGTTTCTCCCGAACTGGATATAGAAGCAGTGCGTGTAGTAAGAGGAATGCCCAAATGGGAACCGGGACAACAAGGCGGAAAACCTGTTGCCGTAGAATATACCTTTCCCGTCACATTCCGTTTGCAATAAATCTTCCTCGGTGCCGAGCCCTTTCCTCATCGGTGGGGAGAGGGCTCCTCATCGGTGGCGAACATTATCCTCATCGGCACCGAGATGTTTTTCTCCACGACGACTAAAATAATACTCTATTTTCTCTGTTTTCAATAAGGTAGCTATTTAAAATATCATTATATTTGCCGGAGATCAAAACACAGTTCAAATGAGAAGTTGCATTAGTATTCTGAGCTTATTGCTCTGCATTTGTAGTATGGCTCAAGCCAAAGACAGAGTAATTGAACGCCCGCCTTTTCTCGCATGGAGTTCCAATAGCATTGAAGTAGATAAAATTGTAATGAGCGACACCGCCACCATGGTGTATGTGAAAGCTTACGGCCAACCTAAGTATTGGGTTAAAATTGCTACGGGCAGTTATCTTAAAGACAATGACGGTACACTTTATCCTGTCCGCCGGGGAGTAGGCATCACGCTTGACGAAGAGTTCTGGATGCCCGAATCCGGTGAAGCAGAATTTCAGTTGCTTTTCCCTCCTATTCCCGAAAGTGTGAAGAGTCTTGATTTCTCGGAAGGAGATTTCGACGGAGCATACAAGATATGGGGAATACAGTTGGACGAAAAAGCCTTCCGCAAGTCTCCTCTGCCCAAAGAAGCGGTGGTTCACAAAATCAACAAGAAGGCAGAACTGCCGGTGCCTGAATTTGTCTACGGGAAAGCTACACTGAAAGGAAAGATTGTTGGGTTCAAGCAAGATATGCCGACAACCGGGCAACTGCATTTGAGCGATCCAATCAGATGGCTGAACTATGCGGAAGAGGTTACTATTGAAGAAGACGGAACTTTTCAGGTTCAGACGGATGTCATCACCGTAACCCCGGCAACACTTGCCTTCCCATTTGCTCAAATACCGTGTTTGCTGGCTCCCGGCAAAGAGAGTACAATCATCGTTAATACAGCAGAATGCACACGTCAGCAGTCACATCTACAGAAAGACAGTAAACCGTATGGCAAGAAGGCCTATTTCGGAGGTTATCTGGCTGAGTTACAGCAAGAATTGGCAGAGAACACGATTGACTGTAATCTGGTTGATGATTATCATGGAATAATAAAAGGCATTGCGGGTAAAGACATCAACGGGGTGAAAGACTATTTTTTGGATAAGCGCCAAGCTACATACAAGCAGATAGAAGAAAGCCCTATGAGCCGTGCAGCCAAAAATGTGCTAAAAAGCAATACGGATATTACCACAACAATCGCATTGTTTATGGCTCCCAATATGATGGTGCGTGCACACATCGAAAACCAGAAGTTGAAAGGAGAAGAGGCTAAAAAGTATTATCAGACAGCAAAGCCCGTCATCCCCGACAATTACTATGATGTACTTAAAGAGTTCTCACTGAACACATCGGCAGATTTATATGCTATGGAATATGCTTATGGAGTAGGAATATTTAGTTCACAAAAAGCACAGATGGAAAAGACACTGGGTACGGACAAAGGGATTCTGTTTAATATGATGGATGCATTTCAGTACTATCGTTCGATTGAAGATTTCTCGCCGCTGACTACTGAGCAGATTTCCGGATTGGAAGCTCTCCCCTCTCCTGCTTACAAAGAAATACTAATGGCGCTCAACGAAAAGTTGCTCGAGAAGATAGAACTGAACAAGAAGAAAACAGGCTTCACTATCAACAAAGCCGGAGAAGTGTCCAACGAAGAATTATTCCCTTCAATTATTTCCAAATTCAGAGGACATACTCTTCTGGTTGACTTCTGGGCTACATGGTGCGGACCATGCCGCATGGCGAATAAAGCCATGGCTCCAATGAAGGAAGAACTGAAAGACAAGGACATCATATACCTTTATATTACCGGTGAAACCTCCCCTGAAGAAACATGGAATAATATGATTTCCGACATTCACGGAGAACACTTCCGTGTGACAAACGAGCAATGGGCGTTTCTAATGTCGAATCTGAATATCAGAGGAGTGCCAACTTACTTTGTGATTGACCCTGAAGGGAATATCACATACAAGCAAACCGGATTCCCGGGTGCAGATACGATGAAGGAGAAACTGATGGAAACTCTAAAATGAGTACATAAATAGATAAAGAGGGTGCCGGAAACCAACTGATATCGTTTTCCGGCACCCTCTTTTTATAGCCGTATAGTCTTATTATTTATGCATCTCCACAATCTGTGTCGGAGCCATCTCTACATTCCGCCGGTCTACCTGACGAACCACACTGGCAGCCAACGACAAGAACGCACGCCCGGTCACCGTGTTTTCATCCAACGCAACAGGCGTACCATTATCTCCTCCCTCGCAAATACTCTGCACGATAGGGATTTGACCCAACAAAGGCACATTCATTTCTTCCGCCAACTTCTTAGCTCCTTCTTTACCAAAAAGATAGTATTTATTCTCCGGAAGCTCGGCAGGAGTAAACCATGCCATATTCTCTACCAGACCGAGAATGGGTACATTCACCTTATCATTAGTGAACATATTGATTCCCTTGCGCGCATCTGCCAAAGCAACCGCCTGCGGCGTGCTCACCACAATTGCTCCCGTCATAGCCAATGTCTGAACAACGGTCAGATGAATATCGCTTGTCCCCGGAGGAAGGTCAATCAGGAAATAGTCCAATTCGCCCCACGACGCATCGCCTATCAATTGCTTCAACGCATTGCTGGCCATTCCGCCGCGCCACAGCGTCGCTTGGTCGGGATCGACAAAGAAACCGATAGACAACAGCTTCACTCCGTACTTCTCTACAGGAATAATCAAATCACGACCGTCAATGCGCTCGGCATACGGACGGGCATCTTCCACCTGAAACATCTTCGGCATGGAAGGTCCGAATATATCCGCATCGAGCAGACCGACTTTATAGCCGAGTTTCGCCAAAGCCACCGCCAGATTAGCGGACACCGTAGACTTGCCTACTCCCCCTTTACCGGAAGAGATACCGATTATATTCTTCACTTGCGGGAGAAGTTTGCCTGCTTCCGGACGGGCTGTCTGCTTACTCTCTACCGTGATTGTAACCTGCACATCCGCAGACACATACGTATGAATGGCTGTTTCCGCAGCCTTCAGCATCGACTTCATAAACGGATCGGTGGGCTTCTCAAATATCAGCGAGAAGCTGACCGCCATGCCATCAATACGAAGATTGTCGGCAACCATCTCCGCTTCTACCAGATTCTTTCCCGTGCCGGGATAACGCACCGTTGCCAATGCATCTAATATCAATTTAGGATAAAGTGTCATGTTATTTACGATTTGACAATTTACTATTATACGAATTAAATCACTAGTTGCTATTATGCAAGCTTATTTGCTGGTACTCAGTCCACTCCGCTTGCTACGGTTGTAGCTTCGGTACGAATCGAGTTCTATTTCTACATCCGGCTCCTGCAACTGTCCTTCTTGCGGAAGACGGAATTTGATATACTTTATGTTTAAACCACGATCGAGCCATTGTTGTTCATAATAGGTCTTGATGCCAAGGATATCATCCACCAAATCCGAATGATACAAATCTTCGGTAATAAACTCAACGGGGAGTTTGTTTGCCTCAATCATGTACTTCGTGTAGGTGAACATAAAGTTACTATCGGTCTTTAGATGAATGATGCCGTCCGGCTTCAGAAACTTGCGGTAGCGCTCCATGAAGTAAGTGGAGGTGAGTCGCTTGGTAGCTTTCTTCATTTGCGGATCGGAGAAAGTGAGCCATATTTCGCTCACTTCGCCTTCGGCGAAAAAGCGTTCGATGATTTCTATATTGGTACGCAGAAAAGCTACATTCTTCATTCCTGCTTGCAAGGATTCTGTTGCTCCTGTCCACATACGGGCTCCTTTGATATCGACTGCAATAAAGTTCTTTTCGGGGAACATCTTACCCAGTCCAACGGTATATTCACCGCGCCCGCAACCCAGTTCGAGCACGATGGGATGGTCGTTCTTGAAGAACTCTTCATGCCACTTCCCCTTCATGTCGAAAGGCACATTATCCACTGCCGAATAAGGATATTCGAACACGTGCGGGTAACTTGCCATATCGGCAAACTTCTCTAATTTATTCTTTCCCATATCATTACTGATTATGGCGCAAAGGTACAGATTTTGACGTTACCGACAAAAAGAAATGGAGTACAGATTGCTCCGTACTCCATTCTTCTATATTGTAACTTGACTTATTCGATTACAAAGCCTGAACTGTCTCTGCATTTGCTCCCTGTGCTTTCAAGTCTTCATAGAAAGCAGCGCGTGTCACCTGCACATAAGGTTGCAGGAAGAGAAATCCGATACCGAAAGTGAAAATAGCAAGAATAGCCCAACCGATGAAACTCAAATCAAGCATGAACAACTTCATCTTGTTTCCTTCCATCATAGCCATACTCTTTTCGATAGCTGCATTGTTCTTCATTTCGGGTTCTTCTTTCAGGATGTAGTCTGTCATCGCATAAGAATAACCTTTAATAATGCCGGGAACTACCAACAACAACGACCACAATAAAGTATAAACAAATTGTAGTAGTTTGGTTACGAAGATGCGTCCATAATCTTGGAAGCCTTCAAACAGTACACCAAAATCAATGTCCTTGCCCTTAAATACTCCAAGCATCACAATAGCTAAGCCGTAAGCTAGAGGCAGGCCGACAAAAATGGAACACAATCCGCCAATTACAGGAATAGCAGACAATCCCCCGGCAACCACTGAATAAATAAGAGCAGCAACAGCTGCCATCGGCCACTTGCCTTGAAGCGCCGCACGTGCATCGGCACGCAATACTGAGTTTTCTTTTAACATAGTAGTATTAATTAATAAATGTGTTAATATATAAATGAAACGTTGATTACTCCACAATTGTCACCCATCCGTGCGTATCCGGTTCGTCGCCATACTGAATGCCACGCAACTTATTATACAGCTTCGTACAAATCGGTCCCGGCTTTCCATCCTTTGAGATGACATATGATTTACCGTTCTCCAAATCGTCGATACGCTCGATAGGACTGATAACGGCTGCTGTGCCGCAAGCACCTGCTTCTTCAAACGTAGAGAGTTCTTCTTCCGGCACGGGGCGGCGTTCTACTTTTATTCCCATATCTTCGGCCAACTGCATCAAGCTCTTGTTGGTGATGGAAGGCAGGATGGAAGTTGATTTCGGAGTGATGTATGTGTTATCTTTAATACCGAAGAAGTTGGCAGCGCCACATTCGTCGATATATTTCTTTTCTTTAGCATCAAGATAGAACTCACAAGAATATCCCAAGTCATGAGCTTTCTTGTTGGCACGAAGACTGGCAGCATAGTTGCCGCCTACCTTATATATACCTGTTCCATGAGGAGCAGCACGGTCAAATTCGCGGATGATAACGTACGGATTGGTTGAGAATCCACCCTTAAAGTAAGGACCTACCGGAGTAACAAATACCACAAACATATATTCCTCAGCCGGATGCACACCTACCTGAGCACTTGTACCAATCAATAACGGACGAATATAAAGAGAAGCTCCCGTCTCATAAGGAGGGATAAAACGCTCGTTCAGCTTCACCACTTTCAGAATAGCTTCTTTGAAGCGTTCAGTAGGAAGTTCCGCCATCATAATGCCTCGGCAAGTAGATTGCAGGCGTGCCGCATTTTCTTCCAAACGGAAGATGCGCACCTTACCGTCTTTTCCACGGAATGCTTTCAATCCTTCAAATGCTTCCTGACCATAATGCAGGCACGTAGCTGCCATATGCAGATTGAGGGTTTCCTCACTGCTTACTTCCAGCTCTCCCCATGCTCCATTACGGAAATTGATTCTCACATTGTAATCCGTCTTCATGTATCCGAATGACAGACTCGCCCAGTCTATTTCTTTCATATTGTAATGTATTGGTTTCCTTTTTTTGTGCTTTAAAATGCAAAAATAACCTTTATTATTCAGACTGCCGCTTTTCTTGCAATAATTTTTCGACTTCACGGTCTGCTTTCGTCAGTTTTTCGGTGCAGAAGGCGATTATTTCATTGGCTTCTTTTATTTTCTCGCTCAATAAGTCGATATCCAATTCGTTATTGTCTATCTGGCGAACGATTTTTTCGAGGCGGTCCATTGCCTGGGAGTATGTTTCTTTTTTTGCTGCCACGATGATGTATGTTTAATGGTTGATAATTCTAAATATTAAAATCACACGCTTTCTACCGAACGGTGGATTGAACTTCCCCTTTTGAGAGCCGGGTAGTCAGCACGTCTCCCGGTCGCAGCGAGGATGCATCGGTCACTGCTTTTCCGTCCTTCAAGGTGATGCTATATCCTCGGCTTAATAGTTTTTCGGGGGAAGCATCGCCGATGCGTTGCCGCATCAGCTCCAGCCGGTGATGCTGGCGAGAGAGTAATGTCGCGGTTGCCTGAGACAAGTCCTTCCGGGCCGTCAGCAGGGCGTAGCGTGCATCCGATAGTTTCCGGTGAACCAGTGCGGGGATACGGGTTTGAATAGTAACGAGTTTCCTCCGCTCATTTTCGAGTATAGCATAAGTTCCTTGCTGTACACGGGCGGACAATTCTTCCAGATATTCGGCAGCTTCCGTCATCCGGTGAATCAAAAGTTCGGCAGCAGCAGTAGGAGTCTTTACGCGCGTATGAGCTACCGAATCGAGCACCGTATCGTCCCGTTCATGACCGATGCCGGTAATAACGGGTATCGGGAATTGTGCGCAGGACGCTGCCAGCAGATAGGTGTCGAAACCCGATAAATCGGAGGTAGCCCCTCCACCGCGGATGATGACTACCACATCAAACTCGTCAATACGTGCATGGATACAATCTAAAGCAGCCAATACCGATTCTTCCACTTGGTTGCCTTGCATCAACGCAGGGAAAAGTTCGGCATAAAAGAAGAACCCGCCGGGATTGTGCCTCAACTGATGACAGAAATCGCCATAACCTGCTGCCGTAGCCGAAGAGATAACGGCAATGCGCTGAGGAAGAACCGGCATTGCCAGTTCTTTATTCAACGTCAACACTCCTTCTTCTTCCAACTGCAGCAATATCTCCCGACGGCGACGCGCCATATCTCCTATTGTATAGGTAGGATCAATATCGAGCACCGTCAGGCTATACCCGTAGAGTTCGTGAAACTGGACAGTCACTTTCACCAGCACTTTGATTCCGGAGGTGAACATCTGCCCGGTGGTTTCCTCAAAATAAGGTTTCAGCAAGCGGTAGATGTTATTCCAAATCATACCGCGCGCCTTGGCTATGAGACTATTGCTACGGGGATCTTTCTGCACAAATTCCAGATAGCAATGTCCGGTAGAATTGGAACGGACATCGCTCAACTCCGCCTGTATCCAATATTCATCGGGCAAGCATTGCTCAAGGCTCCGGCGAACGAGTGCATTCAGTTCTAAGAGAGAAA
This sequence comes from uncultured Bacteroides sp., assembly GCF_900547205.1. Classification (GTDB taxonomy): domain Bacteria; phylum Bacteroidota; class Bacteroidia; order Bacteroidales; family Bacteroidaceae; genus Bacteroides. The sequence continues at coordinate 20,672 of NZ_URFY01000039.1, read as the reverse complement.
GAGAGGAGTTCATAACGGTTAGGGATTAACGATTAAATATGCCTTCCACAAGTCGGGGATACCATATCCATATATGTTATCCGGAAAATCGGCTCTGTCTCCCGATTTGCGTACCAGCTCGATAACTTCTTTTGCAGTCAACTTGGGACAAGCCTGCCACAAACAGGCTATCATACCACACATAATCGGAGATGAGAAAGAAGTTCCGTTGGCACGTTGAAGATTTCCGTCCGTATTCATCACGTCCGCAGCCAAGCCTACTGCCACCACATCCGGTTTTACCCGTCCATCGGCGGTGTTTCCAATAGAAGAGAAGGGGGCCAGCACACCTTTTCTACTGATGGCGCCTACGGTTATCACATTCTCCGCATCGCCCGGAGGTGTTAGCTTTTTCCACGAACCCGATCCTGAGTTTCCGGCACTGCAAACAAGGATTATCCCTTTGTCGGCAGCCTTGGAAGCCTGACGGGACATCAGCGAGTAATGTCCGTTCAAGTCACGGTATCGGTAGTTCTTCGTTGGGTCGTCAAATGTGTAATAGCCAAGCGAAGTGTTTATCATATCTACTCCCACGCTATCGGCAAACTCGATGGCCGCAGCCCAATAGTCCTGTTCCACCAAGTGTTCCGAAGATTCATCTTCGCTACGCAGCAGCCAGTAGGATGCTTCGGGGGCCGTACCAATCATCACATTCGGCTGATTCATTGCCATGCAGGAAAGAACGGACATCCCATGGCTGCCCTCTGCGTAAATATCTGCCGTCGGATTCACAAAGTCACGCGTACCCAGAATATTGATATTCTTCATCGCTTCTATCTTATCCACATTATGAAATCCGGCATCAATTACTCCAATCGTCATACCTTGTCCTTTGAAACCGGCTTGGTGAAGAAGGTTTGCACGACTCATTCCGATTTGAGCGTACGCAGGTCCGTAAAGGCTATCCGAGCGCAAGGGGGTGTTTATCAGCGAGTCTCTTCTTGAAGATTTTTGTACGACGCCCTGCCATACTTTTTCCGTAGAACGCACAAAAGGCAGCTTTGCGATTTCGTCAATCAGCGTACTGTCATTGCAGGAAACGGTGACGAAGTTATCCCATTTTCCGGTGACAACGACGTGTGCACCCGTCTTTCGTATCGCATCTACGTATTTCTTGCATACCGGCAAATCGGTAGAATCTACTGCCAACCCTTGTCGCTTTCTTCGTTCGATGGACTTCTGAGACAAGTACTTCTCCGGTTTCTGCAACGAATACTCCGTGGCAGCTTTGTCTTTCAGACTAATGCGGTATTTCAAGGTATCGCCCGGAGTGAATTGGGCGAAGACGCCTAAACAAAGGTTTAAGGCGAGAGTTAATAGTAGCAACTTCTTCATAAGTTTATCTTTATTGTTTATTAATCATAATTCTTTGCTATCAAACAGTGCACTTTGCAGTTATTCAGCGCATTATGCAATCATTCACTGTTCGTTGTTTTCCAGTATCACCAACCCAATCCCCCGCTGCGAAGCGATGAAAGCACCGCCGAGTACCCGCCTGCCGTCATAGAATACAGCCGATTGTCCGGGAGCAATGGCAGAAGCCGTCTCAAGAAAGCGAACGAGTAAACGTCCATCGTCTAGGCGTTTCACCCGGCACGACAGCGGACGACTGCGATATCGGATACGTACGGTCAGGTTCTCACAGTCGTACAGTTCCTTTTCATCAATGATTCTGTCTTGTTCCAGCAGCATATATTCGGTTTTCAACTGTTCGGCATCTCCCAGCATCACGGTGTTCTTCTGCGGATTGATTTTCAATACATAGGCAGGTTTGCCCAATGCTATTTCCAATCCTTTTCGCTGACCGATAGTATAATAAGGTGAGCCTTTATGTTGCCCGAGCTTTACGCCTTCGGAATTGACGAACCATCCCGGACCGATTTCACTATCCAGCTCCGGACACTGCTCGCGAAGGAAATCACGGTAATCGCCTTTGATGAAGCAGACTTCCATACTCTCTCCCTCTTTCGACTTTGCTTCATAGCCTTTCTCTGCAAGATACTCGCGCACCTTTACTTTCGTGTAATCGCCCAGCGGGAAGATGCAACGTCTCAACACATCCTGACCCAATCGCCAAAGAAAATATGACTGGTCTTTCTTGTCATCATCTCCGGCAACAATGTAGATATTCCCGTTTCGCTCTTCAAGCCGGGAATAGTGTCCGGTGGCCACCCAAGCGCAATCCAACTTGTCCGCCCATTCTGTCAGGATGCGGAACTTAAACAATGGGTTGCACATCACGCACGGATTCGGTGTCCGTCCCTGTTTATATTCGTCTATAAAGTTTTTTACGATGGTTTCTTTGAAAGGTATACGTTCATCTGCCACATAATGTTCTATTCCCATCCTCGCAGCCAGTTCTTTGGCATCCTGCGGCTCGTCGCCCCATACGCGCATGGTGACTCCTACTATCTCGTATCCTTGTTCTTGCAGCATCAGGCAGGTGGCGGTACTGTCTATACCGCCACTCATACCTACTAATACTCGCTTATTTCGTTCTTCCATTCCAATGCTCTTAAATTACAGAATACAAATGTACGAGATTCTAGGGAGAAATTAAATTTATTGCAAATGAAACATATCCATAAGCTCACTTTGATGGATGAAATCATATACTATCATAGGTGCATTGGGAGATACCAACTGTTTACCATCAGCTACACCTTCACGTATAATTGTATCTATCCTTTCAGGACTAAATGTGACCCTTTCAGACATATTTGAATTATAAGAGATATCAAGATATTGTATATGCCGATGATTTATATCAACTTCTACTAAATCATTATGTGACACTATTATTCGATAAAGAGGTTCACCTACATATATTTTAGTCAATGCATTATAGGATATATCCAGTTCTTTCAATGTATTCTTTGTATTTTCAAGGATTCTCAATTGACCACGATACTTATTGTGCGAAAGATTTAATTTATCTAACCCTTTAGGCAAATAATGAGTAATAATTGTATCTAACATATTACCAGACAAGTCAAGAGTCTTAATTGTATAGGCGGATAAATCAGGAAAGGTCCTGAGACTATCATTAGACAGATCATAGGAGAATATCAGCGAATCTTGAGGAAGTAATAAAAGTTTTTCCAGCTTGGTAAGCTTTATTTCTTCTTGGGACAACTCTAAAGTATTAGCTTTATCACCTTTCTTACAAGCCAATACTGAAACAATCAACGATATCAGATAGGTTATTCTTTTCATTCTAATTATTAATAATGGTATCCGGCATTCTTACTTATTGGACCTAATAAATTTTTCCCATCAGCAACTTCCACACTTATTACCGTATCTATCAGTGTGGGTTCAAAACGAACAAATCTATTTAAATGAACATTATAAGATACATCAAGATACTGTACATTCTTCTGATTCAATCCTATAGAAACCAAGTTATTATGGGCTAATAATATTCGATATAGAGGTTCAGTTATTCTTATACTATCCAATGAATTATTGGATAAATCAACTTCTTTCAAAAAAGGTATTGTGTATCTTCTTATATTTATATATCCTTTATACCGATTGTTCGACAGATTTAAACGTTCTAATCCCTTAGGCAAATAATGAGGAATAATTGTATCCAACTTATTACCAGACAAGTCTAGAGCCTTGATTGTATAGGCGGATAAATTAGGGAAATCCATAATACTATCATTCGATAAGTCAAAAGAATGCATAACTGAATCTATTGATAATAAAAAAAAACTGTTCCAATTTATTCAGTTTCGTCACATCAACACTCTTATTAATACTAGTTCCATTTTTAGATTGGCATGATAATAAAATCATAAGCACCAACAATATATAACTTACATTACGCATATTATCTACTTTCAAAATCCTTCCTAATTTGTTTTCCCCTTCCATTCATCAACATCGGCACTCCTTTTTTAAACACCTGTATAGTATCTTTAGAGATACGAAAAATAGAATCATACTGCAATGGAATGATAACTTTACCATTTTTATCAAGCATTCCCGTTTTGTTATTCTTCTCAACAAAAGCATTGCCGCCTAAATAATTCAATTTATCATATTGAGGAGATACTATTATATTGGCATTGTCATCTATCAATCCCCATACACTATCTTTTTTTATCATCCAGCGGCTACGATCTTCCTCATCGAAGTTTATAATTTCATCATATTTCACAGGAAGCACCACTCTACCTTTTGTGTCTATGAGTCCATATTTACCACCTTCATTCCAACCCATTCCTCCATAACGTTTTATTCCGTTATTCACACGAGCCAGTTCTTTAAATCCCAAGTCACTTTCGTAGAACTCTCCGAAACTCCAACATTTATCATAAGGCGCTTCAATCACAGTCTCTCCCTTACGGTTAATGTAACGCCATTTTTTATCATAGCCTCTTACCAATGCAAGTCCACAACTAAATTCATGTGCCTCTACAAATTCATCCTCAGGCTTTGATTTATCCGGATCCGGTATTCGTTGACTTCCAAACCGATTAACGTATACAAAGTTATTACTTGAAGGCGACGGCTTCGCTTTTACATAAAGCATATCTTCTTCGCTAACACAATATTTATTTCTCGACTGACAGGAGAATAATACTGCTAATAAAATAAATGTAATTACTGTTTTCATATGCATTATATTCTTATAGGGTAATATACTATAAATACACATCAAAGTACTTTACCCCCACATCTACTACATAAATATTTCCCATATTTAACATATCACTTTTCCGTACGCAGAAAGTTGCATTTCTCAATATAATTCATTATATTTGGAACCATAACAAAGAGAGAATGCCTATGGCTAACCCTGAACTACCGGGAATTTCCGAAAATGAGCAAGCCTTATTGTATGCCAAATTAAACGAATACAACCAAGGTAGAGCTTCTTTCAAAGAAGCAGGAGTCTACTTGGTGGTATTGCCAAGACCGGGGAAACCCAATTATTCGCTTTGGTTATACTCCCCCCTGCCCGAAAAACAATCGATTCTTTACATACACGACTTATCGCCGGACATCAACGAGTCCTTGCGCATGGCAAGTACTATGTTTTATTATTCGCGACGTTGCCTCATCCTTATGGAATATAATGAGAAGAGAATGCAGAGCAATGGCGACGACCTTATCTTTTTCGGAAAATATCGCGGACATTACCTACATGAGATTCTGAAAGTTGACCCGGCTTATCTGAGTTGGATAGCCTATAAATTTACGCCAAGGATTCCCAAACAGGAACGTTTCGTAAAAATAGCGCAAGCATATCATTCGGTAAACCTAGACATCATGCTGAGAAAATCAAAAGAGAAACGCTCGGCAAGCCGCTATCTGGGAGAGGTTGGAGAAAAGCTGACGGAGCTGAAACTAAAAGTTATACGTGCGCGACTGGAAGACGATCCGTACAAGACAAGGGTGAATGGGACAACCCCGCAATTCTTTGTCAAGCAAATGCTGACGTTGAACGATGCCAGTGGAAACTTGGTCACGATGAGCATTCCATCAAAAAATCCCAGTGCGGTTTCATGCACCCTATCAGGATTGGAGCATGAGTACCGACCGGGAGAAATTATCTACGTCGCATCGGCGCAAGTAGCACGCCGATACGAAAACTATGGTTCAAAATATACGCGTCTCAGCCATGTGAAACTCGCTATTCCTAACGCTTTGTCCAATCGTCCTTGACGAAAGTAGACGGATAAGAAATTTCATCGACGATGCCGCCTTTCTGGCGAATCCATGAAGTGAACGTACGGGTACCTTCATCCAATACAATGACACGTGCTCCGTTCGGAAGATGATTGTACACTGTGTTGCCACCCGTATAACGTCCATAGGCCAAGAGGATATTTTTCCACATGACTGCATAGTCATTGTCGTGGTCGTGACCTACGAATATACCCATCACATCACCACCTTCTTTCATTGCGGCAAACATTCCTGAGTTGATTCTCGGTGCACAAGCTTCTTCCATCCGCGTGCCGCGAATGGTTGAGTTTTCATCAGCCACCGCTTCATGATATTCAGGAACCGGGATATGGAAAAAGGCAAGGGCAGGTATCGGTTGTCCGTCATTTTGTGCTGTAAAAGCTGCACTTTGCTGACGATACCAATTCACTTGGTCGAACGTTAACCAAGCATATCCCTTCACGTCTTTCAATGGAGAGTAGGAATGAGAATCCATACAGTAGAGCACTGCCGCATCCTTTTGAGGATTGGAAGATGCTTTCACTGTCAACACGTAATCGGGTGACAAAGCTGTTCCACGGTCGGGCATTATGTTGCCGGGTATCTTGCGGATGATGTCATAAAGCTGCTCACGAGTCAAACCTTGTTCGTTATCATGGTTGCCGAAAGTAACCACGAACGGAAGTTTGCGTTTGGACACCTGTTCCAACACTTGCACCATGCCCGAATCTGCCGGAGCGGAGTAAATCACATCTCCGGTAAAGATCACCAAGTCCGGCTGTTCTGCATCGAGTACCTCATTGATACGTTCCAAAGCCACATTGGAAGCCGGATTGCCGTATTTGAAATGCACATCGGTGAATTGCACAATCTTGAATTTACCGTCTTTGCTAAATTGAAGTTCACTCTTTTGAGCCATACCGTAAGTCGTTACCAATAATAAGGTAAGTGCTAAGTAAAATCTTAAAAGTCGCATCATAAGTATTTATTTGGGGGTTAATTATTCGCCATTGTCGGTTAATCGGCCTTCTCTATCAGCACAGTGGCATAGGCCGAGATACCTTCTTCACGACCAGTGAATCCGAGCTTTTCGGTAGTTGTGGCTTTGATGGAAATATCGTCGACGTCAATTCCCATCACGTCCGCCATCGTCTCCTGCATCAAAGGTATGTGTGCCTTCAGCTTGGGGCGTTCAGCGCAGATAGTTGCGTCGATGTTGCCAACTGTATATCCTTTAGTAGCAATCAGTTCCACTGTCTTTTTCAGTAGTATCTTGCTGTCTATATTCTTGTATTCTCCGGCTGTATCAGGAAAGTGATAGCCGATGTCGCGCATATTGGCTGCTCCCAACAGAGCATCACATACGGCATGAAGCAACACATCGGCATCCGAATGCCCCAACAATCCTTTCGTGTGTTCCAAAAGGATGCCGCCCAGCCACAATTCACGTCCTTCGACCAACTGGTGCACGTCGAAGCCAAAACCTACTCTTATCTTCATAAATTTATTAATAATCAGGGGTTAATGAAATGAATGGAGGGATTCAGCGAATATAGAAATCCAGCAGTTTATCTCCTTCTAAATATCCTTGCAAATGTTGCCCGATGCTTACAGGACCTACTCCGACAGGTGTGCCCGTGAACAGTAAATCGCCTATTTTCAGAGTCACAAACCGACTGACATAGGCAATAATGTCGTCTACCTTGAAAAGCATATCTGCCGTACAACCACGCTGCACTTCCTTGTCGTCAATTGTCAGGTTGAAATTCAGGTTCTGAATATCTTTATAACGATCCACCGGAACAAAATCTCCGATAGCAGCCGACGAATCGAATCCTTTACAAAGCTCCCAAGGGTTACCATGTTCACGGAATTTCCGTTGAAGGTCGCGGGCCGTGAAATCGATACCTACGGTGACTGCATCATAATAGCGGTTGGCAAACCGGGGAGCGATATTCTTCCCCAATCGATTGATACGGACTACCAGTTCCGTTTCGTAATGTATCTCGTCAGAAAAGTCGGGAATGAAAAATGGCTTGCCGTCTTTCAGAATGGCCGAATCGGGCTTCATGAAAATCACCGGTTCCGTATTGACTTGTGTATGTCCCAATTCTTGATTGTGCTGGGCGTAGTTCATTCCTACTGCTATAATCTTCATTATTTGATTTCGTTAAAATTAAGGCGGTTGAACATGACCGCTAAGTGAGCATAAAGGGAAGTATTCTGAACAACAATGTTTTCCGGCACGCGGATACGGAACGGGGTGAAGTTCCACACTGCCTTGATTCCTCCGTCAAGCATCATATCCGTGATGCACTGCGCTATCTCGATAGGTACGGTCAACACTCCAATCTGCACGTCGTATTCTTCCATCTTCTTCAAAAAGTCGTCTGTATGAAAGATAGGGATTCCATTCAGGCTAGTACCCACCAAGGATGGATTTACATCAAAAGCCGCCACAATCTCCAACCCGAAATGTTTCAGTCCGGAGTCCTGCAAAAGCGCGCCTCCCAGACTACCTACACCAAAAAGAAAAGCTTTGTGTATCTCCGTAAAACCCAGAAAATGCTCTAAGACCATAATGAGCGCATCTACCTCATACCCCACACGTGTGCGTCCGGCGATATTCACATACGATAGGTCTTTCGCTATCTGTGAAGCGTCAATATTTATTTCCTTAGATATCTGCGTAGAAGAGACAAAACGTTCGCCCCTCTGCTTCAGCAGCTTGACATTCGACAGATACCACGGCAACCTACGCAGTGTAGGTTCCGGCACTTTCGTACAATCTATCGGCTGTATCTTTTGGTTCTCGGCCATTGCTTTTGTTCATTCAATTTTTTAGATTGACAAAAATACGTTTTTTTTCGGAATTGCAAGAATGATTCATGTTATTTATACTTAGGCGGAATTCTCCTTGCAAAGTTCCTCGCAAAATATTACTTTTGACACAACAAAAGCCGAAAGTATATGAAGAATAATGACTGGAAAGATAGATTGAATGTGGTTTATTCCACAAATCCTGATTACAACTATAGCCAAGAGGACGATCAGGAACAAGTGACTCTAGACAAAGGAAAACAGAATCTACGGGTTTCTCTCGACAAGAAGAACCGGGGCGGCAAAGTAGTTACTTTGATTACCGGATTCGTTGGTACAGACAATGATATGAAAGAGCTCGGCAAACTGCTGAAAAGTAAATGTGGAGTAGGCGGGTCGGCAAAAGACGGGGAAATCATCGTACAAGGCGACTTCAAACAAAAAGTGATAGAGTTGCTTATCAAAGAAGGATATACCAAAACGAAAGGTGTAGGAGGATAATCCGCCGGAAATAGAAATATGAAAAGCCGCTTCAAACTATATTCGAAGCGGCTTTTATATTTTATATATTCAGACTGAATTATTCAGCTTTTAAAGTAAAGCGCTTAAATTCAACGATCTTCAGTTCAGGATCAGCTTCTGCCAATACTTCTCTTACAGTCTTCTTACCGTCCATGATATCTTCTTGGTTCAGCAAGCAAACTTCTTTCAAGAACTTAGCCAGACGCCCCTTAGCGATGTTCTGAATCATTTGTTCAGGCAGATTTGCAGCCTTCTCAGCAGAAACAGTAGCAATGATTTCTTTAGCCTTCGCTACATCCTCAGCAGTAATCCAACCTTTAGCCATGTTGCTTTCCATGTGATCTTCGCTGTCCACATGAGCAGGATTAAGACCAGCTTTCTTCAAAGCAGCCTCTACTGCTTTCTGCACTTGCTCAGCCTTTGTCTTTTCGATAGCAACTTCGATTTCTTTTTGCTTCACTTCTTCAGAAACACCATCTTCATCGATAGCAATCGGGTTCATGGCAGCAATCTGCATAGCTATTTGCTTAGCCAACTGTGCATCAGCTTGTTTGTTGAAAGCAACAATAGTGCAAAGACCATTCTTGTTCATGTGGTTGTAAACAGCAGTGCTTACGCCCTCTACAGTTGAGTAACCGTCAAGTTCCATTTTCTCACCTGTAATACCGCTACGGTCTACCACTGCATCCTGTACAGTACCATTACCCATCGGCAATGCTTTTACTTCGTCCAATGTCTTGCATTTGTTAGCCACAGCAAGGTCAAGAATATCCTGAGTCAGTTTCACGAAATCAGCATTCTGTGCAACAAAGTCAGTTTCACACTTCAAAGCAACGATAACGGCAAATTCACCAGTAGTCTTAGCCAAAACACAACCTTCAGAAGCCTCACGCTCTGAACGCTTAGCAGCAACAGCTTGTCCTTTTTTACGGATAATTTCCATTGCCTTGTCGTAATCGCCTTCAGCGTCAGTCAATGCATTTTTGCAATCCATCATACCAGCTCCGGTCATTTTGCGCAGCTTGGTAATATCAGCCATAGTTACAGCCATAATAATTTCCTTTTATTTAAATGAATAATAATTTTCAAAACAAAAAATGTGCCAATCTGCCAATCAAGATGCAAGTGTATAAGCATACCCTTGCACATTAGCAAATTGGCACATTAAATATATTAAGCCTCTTCGTCTTCCTTGATGAAAGCAGCAGCTTTAGCTGCGTTGATAGCTTCTTCGTCAGACTTGTCGAGTCTAGCTTTTACTGATTTCTTCTTACCTTTGTTGGCAGGAGCTTCACCAGCAGCTTCCATATCGATCTTTTCAGCTTTTCTTTCTTCCAGACCTTCGATCATTGCAGCACAGCAAGCATCCAAGATAACTTCTACTGATTTAGTAGCGTCATCGTTAGCAGGAATTACGAAGTCAACGTTAGTAGGATCAGAGTTAGTATCAACGATACCGAATACTGGGATACCTAGACGGTTAGCTTCGCGAACTGCGATGTTTTCTTTCATTACGTCGATTACGAACAAAGCAGACGGCAGACGAGTCAGGTCAGCGATAGAGCCTAAAGTCTTGTCCAGTTTTGCACGTTGACGAGAAATTTGAAGAACTTCTCTTTTAGAGAGGTTAGAATAAGTACCATCGTTAGTCAGTTTGTCGATAGTAGCCATTTTCTTCACAGCCTTACGGATAGTCGGGAAGTTGGTCAACATACCACCCGGCCAGCGCTCGATTACATAAGGCATATTAACAGATTGTGCTTTCTCAGCTACAACTTGTTTAGCTTGTTTTTTAGTAGCAACAAAAAGAACTTTCTTGCCTGATTTGGCAATCTGTTTCAAAGCTTCAGCAGCTTCGTCTACTTTTGCAACTGTTTTGTGGAGGTCAATGATGTGAATACCATTGCGTTCCATGAAAATATAAGGAGCCATAGCAGGGTTCCACTTTCTTTTAAGGTGTCCGAAGTGGCAACCGGCTTCCAATAAAGTATCAAAATTTGTTCTTGACATCTTGTTTTTTCTTTTTAATCGTTTACTTTCTTTTTTGTTTTTTCTAAACCAACCGCCGGGTAGTCTAGCTTATGAGCAGAGTCCCAGTAGTTTAGATACTAAACATATTCCTCGTTCAAGCTGCACATTAACGCTTGCTGAACTGGAATCTTCTACGTGCTTTCGGCTGTCCCGGTTTCTTACGTTCTACAGAACGTGGGTCGCGAGTCATGAAGCCTTCAGCGCGAAGAGCAGCTTTATCTTCAGCGTTCATCTTAACCAGTGCACGAGCAATTGCAAGACGCAAAGCTTGAGACTGACCAGTGAAACCACCACCTGACAAGTTTACCTTGATGTCATACTTCTCAGCAACATCCAGCTTGTTCAATGGTTGTTTTACAACATACTGAAGAATAGTTGATGGAAAGTACTCTGCAAGGTCTCTCTTGTTAATAGTAATCTTTCCTGTACCTTCGCTTACGAAAATGCGTGCGATTGCACGTTTACGTCTGCCTAATGCATTTACTACTTCCATTATATCTTATTTATATGAATTAATATCGATCATTTTCGGGTTCTGAGCAGCTTGCTTGTGTTCGCTTCCTGCGTATACGTACAAGTTATTCAGCAATTTAGCTCCCAGAATGTTCTTAGGAAGCATGCCCTTCACTACTTTCTTCAGTAATCTCTCTTCGCCGTTCGGCTTAGTGATCAAACGTGCAGGAGTCATTTCTCTCTGACCACCGGGGTAGCCAGTATAAGACAAATAAACTCTGTCGTTCCATTTATTACCTGTTAATTTTACTTTGTCTGCATTGATGATGATAACGTTATCACCGCAGTCTACGTGAGGAGTAAAGTTTGGTTTGTACTTTCCTCTCAACAATTTTGCAACTTTTGCTCCCAGACGACCTAGTGTTTGGTCTGTAGCGTCAACAATAACCCATTCTTTGGTTACAGTTGCTTTGTTGGCAGAAATGGTCTTGTAACTTAAAGTATCCACTCTAATTTGTTTTTTAATTGTTACTACTAAAAATCTCTTCACCACATATTAGCCCTCCCCGGACAAAGGACGACTAACTTGCTATGAATTAATCTCTTATCATTTTGTGATAATAATCGGCTTGCAAAAGTACGGCTTTTCTTTGAAATGGCAAACTATTTCTACAAAAAACAGCGTACCTTCCCCTAAAAAGAAGAAAGTACGCTGCTATATCATTAACATAACTGGTCTATCTTACGATATCTTCCGGAAACTTAGGCGGCATATTTATCCGTTTCCAAGTCTCATAATACCAGGTATTCAGTTCATTTCCATTCAAGTCTTTTTGAATAAAATACTTCAAATAAAGATAATCCTTATCTTTAATCTCAAATTCCAGAATGTTATCCTGATTGTCCAGCATCGGGAGATGGATATTCTTCTCGATACTTTCTTTATAAGAATCATCAGTCAATTGCTTATACGTACCATAACCCGTAACAATCGCATCCGAACCGGGAATAATAGTGAAGTTTACAATACGCCCGTCATCACTTAATACTTTAAATGTATTACTAGGTTTCAACGATCCCGGCACATCGGGAGATTCTGATACATAATGGCACAATTGCCAGATTCCTTTCAAATCGGCCGGTTTGAATTGTTTTTTTCTTTGGGCCGTTGCGTCTGTTACCGCCAACAACATCATTGAAAGCATGGTAAAGAAGAAGATCTTTTTCATTGTCGTATGATTTTTAGTTAACACTCTTAATCGTGTTCGTCCAAATATAAATATTTATTTTGAGAATACACAATTACTGGCATAAAAAAACTCGCATAACCAAAAGATTATGCGAGTCTTACATAAATATACCAAAATTTTAGAAATCAGCATTTCTCGGCGTACGCGGGAAAGGTATCACGTCACGGATATTTGACATACCCGTTACGAACAACAAAAGACGCTCAAAACCGAGTCCGAAACCGGAGTGAGGACAGGTGCCGAACTTGCGGGTATCCAGATACCACCACATATCTTTCATCGGGATATGCATTTCTTCGATACGGGTCATCAACTTGTTATAATCCGATTCACGTTCGGAACCACCAATGATTTCACCAATCTTCGGGAAGAGAACATCCATCGCGCGCACTGTCTTGCCATCCTCATTCTGCTTCATATAGAAAGCTTTGATTTCCTTCGGATAGTCAGTCAGTATAACCGGACGTTTGAAGTGGTCTTCCACCAGATAACGTTCGTGCTCAGACGCCAAGTCTACTCCCCAATATACAGGGAATTCAAACTTGTGTCCCTTAGCTACGGCATCTTCCAAAATCTTGATACCGTCTGTATAAGGCAAACGGACAAAATCATCACTCAATACACCTTGCAAACGCTCCATCAAGCCCTTATCGAACATATCATTGAGGAACTTCACGTCGTCCGCACAATTTTCCAACGCCCATCTCACACAATACTTAATGAACTCTTCAGCCAAGTCCATATTGTCGGCAATGTCATTGAAGGCAACTTCCGGTTCAATCATCCAGAACTCTGCCAAGTGGCGGGGAGTATTGGAGTTTTCGGCACGGAAGGTAGGACCGAAGGTGTAGATAGCGCCCAGTGCTGTGGCAGCCAACTCACCTTCCAACTGGCCGGATACGGTGAGACTTGCCTGCTTTCCAAAGAAGTCGTCATCATAAGAGATGGAACCATTCTCGTCCTTCTTCAAGTCATACAGGTTCATGGTGGTCACCTGGAACATCTGTCCTGCACCTTCACAGTCGGAGCCTGTAATGATTGGCGTATGGAAATAGAAAAATCCCTTTTCATGGAAAAACTTGTGAATAGCAATCGCCATGTTGTGACGAATGCGGAACACTGCACCAAAGGTATTGGTACGCGGACGCAAGTGAGCAATCTCACGTAGAAATTCCATGGAGTGACCTTTCTTCTGCAATGGATATGTGTTGTCGCAAGTACCCAGCACTTCGATTTCGCGAGCCTGCACTTCCACCTTCTGGCCGGAACCTACCGATTCTACCATTACTCCGTTCACGCTGATACAAGCGCCGGTAGTAATCAGTTTCAGCATCTCTTCATCGAAATTAGCCAAATCTACTACGATCTGCACATTATTTATTGTAGAACCGTCATTCAGTGCGATAAAGTTTACTTGTTTGCTACCTCTACGGGTGCGAACCCATCCTTTCACATTGACCATAGCGCCAATATCAGTACGCTTCAACAGATCAACAATTTTTGTTCTACCAATCTTTTCCATAAAACTTATTTAGTACAATATTATATATTACTCAAACGAACCCATACGGAGATAGTTTACTTCCGGCTCCGTCAGATAACGCCAGTCTCCGCGGCGCAGACCTTTCTTGGTCAGTCCGGCAAAGAATACACGGTCGAGTTTTATTACTTTATAACCCAGTGATTCGAAAATACGGCGAACGATACGGTTCTTACCAGAGTGAATTTCGATGCCTACCTGGTCTTTTTTGAAATCATCCGCATAGCTGATAGCATCTGCATGAATTTCTCCATCTTCCAGCTGTACACCAGCTGCAATCTGATCCATATCCGCCTTAGTCAGGTTCTTATCCAAATGAACATGATAGATTTTCTTTTTCAAGAATTTCGGATGTGTCAGTTTGGAAGCCAAGTCACCGTCGTTAGTCAGCAGCAATACACCGGTCGTGTTGCGGTCCAGACGTCCCACCGGATAAATACGTTCGTTGCAAGCACCTTTTACAAGATCCATTACTGTGCGACGTTCCTGCGGATCATCGGATGTAGTAACAGTATCTTTTGGCTTATTCAGTAGTACATACACTTTACGTTCGATGCTTACCGGTTCGTCATGGAACTTCACCACATCTACACGCTTAATCTTCGTACCCAATTCCGTTACAATCTCACCATTTACAGATACCACACCTGCTGTGATAAACTCATCAGCTTCGCGACGTGAGCAAACACCGGCATTTGCCAAAAACTTATTCAGACGAATCGGTTCATTCGGATCAACGAACTGTTCCTTATATTCAATCTGTTTCTTTATGCTATACTTAGCATTCGGATCATAGTCACCGGTACGCGGACGGGGACGGTATCCTCCACCCTGACGGTCATTATTGTATCTCGGACGATAGCCTCCTCCACTGTTGTTGTTACGGTATCCGCCACCACCTTCGCCGTTATTGAAACGGGGACGATACGGACGGTCGCCACCTTCACGATTGTAGGAAGGACGTTGAGGACGGTCATAAGAGCTACCACCTTCGCCGCTATTGAAGCGGGGGCGGTACGGACGGTCGCCACCTTCGCGATTGTAAGAAGGACGCGGACGTTCATCACTGTTATAAGAACGTTGCGGACGATCTCCACCATCGCCGTTCGGGTTAAATCTCGGACGATACGGACGATCACCACCTTCACGATTGTAGGAAGGACGTTGAGGACGATCATAAGAGTTACCACCTTCGCGATTGTAAGAAGGGCGTTGAGGGCGTTCGCCACCTTCACTGTTGCTATTGAAGCGAGGACGATACGGACGATCGCCACCTTCACGATTGTAAGAAGGACGTTGAGGACGATCACCATACGAGCGATCACCATACGAACGTTGCGGACGTTCGCCTCCTTCATTGTTTGCATTAAATCTCGGGCGATACGGACGTTCTCCACCTTCACGGTTGTATGAAGGACGCTGAGGACGATCACCATACGAACGATCTCCATAAGAACGTTGAGGACGTTCACCATCTTCTCTGTTGTAAGATCTGTTACCATCACGGCCGGCACCGTTATTCTCTTCATTGAAAGAATTTTCGCGCCATTCTTCGTTTTCTGTGCTCA
Organism: uncultured Bacteroides sp.; assembly: GCF_900547205.1. Lineage (GTDB taxonomy): Bacteria > Bacteroidota > Bacteroidia > Bacteroidales > Bacteroidaceae > Bacteroides. The sequence continues at coordinate 4,767 of NZ_URFY01000039.1, read as the reverse complement.
TTGTTTTTATTCGAATAAAATTAGACTTTGGCCTCACGGCCTATTTAAAAAACACGTTTATTTATGAGTGAACAATTAAAGCCCCGTATAAGTATGAGGCGTAATTGCTCTTAATTCTTTTTTAATATCTTCGCTTACATTCAAACCTTCGATAAACTCTTTGATAGAACTTTCTGTAATAGCCTGATTGGTCCGGGTCAAAGCTTTCAAAGCTTCATACGGATGTGGGTAAGCCTCGCGGCGCAATATTGTCTGGATAGCTTCTGCCACTACACTCCAGCAATTGTCCAAATCGCGGTAGATAGCCGGCTCGTTAAGCAGCAGCTTACGCAGTCCTTTCAGTGAACTCTGGATGGCAATGACGATATGTCCGAAAGGCACGCCTACATTGCGCAGAACCGTAGAGTCTGTCAAGTCGCGTTGCAAACGGGAAACCGGAAGCTTCACGGCGAGATGTTCCAGAATAGAAGTTGCAATTCCCAGATTTCCTTCTGCGTTTTCAAAGTCAATCGGGTTCACTTTGTGCGGCATTGCGCTCGAACCCACTTCTCCGGCTTTAATCTTCTGCTTGAAATATTCCATCGAAATATACTGCCAGAAGTCGCGGTTCATATCTATCATCACGGTATTGATGCGTTTCATTGCGTCGAATATTGCAGACAGATTATCATAGTTAGAAATCTGCGTCGTATATTCTTCGCGTTCCAGACCTAGTTTCTCTTTAACAAAACGGTTACCGAATTGTTTCCAGTCATATTGAGGATATGCCACGTGATGGGCATTATAATTTCCAGTAGCGCCACCAAACTTGGCAGTCACAGGACACGCTTTCAGCGTTGCAAGCTGACGTTCGAGACGGTAAACGAATACCATAATCTCTTTTCCCAAACGAGTGGGAGAAGCCGGCTGTCCGTGAGTTTTGGCAAGCATCGGGATATCAGCCCATTCGGTTGCATAAGTTTTCAACTGCGCAATGAGCTCTTCAACCTGCGGATAGTATTCCTTTTCGAGTGCCTCCTTGATAGAAAGAGGTACGGACGTATTGTTGATATCCTGAGAAGTCAGCCCGAAGTGGATAAACTCTTTATAGTCGTCCATCCCACCCAGCTTGTCAAACTCTTCTTTCAGGAAATATTCTACGGCTTTTACATCATGGTTGGTTACACTTTCGATATCTTTAATGCGTTGTGCATCAGCTTCCGAAAAGTTACGGTAGATATTCCGCAAGGTTTCGAACACGCCACTATCGATTCCTTTCAACTGCGGCAACGGGAGTTCGCACAACGTGATAAAATACTCCACCTCTACCTGTACACGGTATTTAATCAGTGCAAATTCAGAGAAATAGGCTGCCAAAGCTTTAGTTTTGCCTCTATATCGACCATCAATCGGAGATATGGCCGTTAATACATCAAGTTCCATACGTTTTCTTAGATAATTATCAGACCGCAAAATTAACTCTTTTTCCTGAGTTATAAGACAAAAGGATAGAGAAAGTTTGTATAAAAGCGGTAAGAAATAAAAAAAGTCTCACGAATTACTCCGTAAGACTCCTGTTTTTGTTGTGGGCGCTGAGGGATTCGAACCCCCGACCCTCTGGGTGTAAACCAGATGCTCTGAACCAGCTGAGCTAAGCGCCCGTACACTTCCGTTTCAAAAGCGATGCAAAGGTACGGCATTTTTTGAAATCTGCAAATATTTATCGGATTATTTTTTCATCGTTTTATCAACAAATCCGCAAAGTCACTGATTATCAGCAAGCAAACAATGAATATTTTTTTCATCCTACTTTGCCATTCACATACACAAATCGCTTTTCGTCCGAAAGAGATTCGTCGAACTCGAACCCTTCCCACGAGAATCTTTTCAATTCATCTGGGTTTTCTATCTCATTTTTTAAGATAAAGCGGGTCATTTCGCCACGTGACATTTTGGTATATATCACGATCGTGCCCAGTTTTCCATTCTTCCAGACATGAAATTCGGGAGTTACTACGCGCACTTCCTTCTCCACCCGCTTCCAGTCGAACAATCCTTTCATCTCGTCACTGGCAAGATTACACAGTATCCCGCCCGCGTTCTTTATATCTTCTATAAAGACATCCGTCAATCGCGAACGCCAATAGGCAAACATAGTCTGATTGCCCAATTCCGGCAATACCACGTCACCCTCCAAGCGATAAGGGCGAATCACGTCCAGCGGCCTCAACAGTCCATAGCAGAAAGAAGTCAGCCGCAGATGCTCTTGCGCATATTCATATTCGGTTTTCGTGAAGTCTTTCGGATTCAAACGTTTAAATACGATGCCGGTATACGCCAGAAGTGCAGGCAGTTCCGCAGCACCTTCCGAGTGAAAGGTCTGATAACGCTTATAATTCTCTACGCCAATCTTAGCATTGACGCGCAGCAGACGTTCCAGTTCGTCTACCGAAAACTGCGACATTTGCAAAGCTATTTCGGATGCCTCTTGCTGAAAACGGGGGATGGTAGTCAAAGGAACTTTCACTTTTGCCGTTTCACTCATCGTCTTTGCACAGGACAGAAGTACTAACATATTTAGTTCGATTTTATCATTCAAAGAACAAAAATAAATAATAATTTGCTTCTCTAGTTGCCAGATATCCAAATTATCCTTACTTTCATCCAAGAATTAACTTTAACCATTTATTAATTAACAAAAACGATTCTTTTATGAGAAACAAACTGATCCCCCTAAAGGTCTTATTTCTTCTAATTGCATTTTGCGCAACAGGATGTTTATCCTATGCCGCCGTCAACCCTAAACCTTTTGTTATCCCCGAACTCAAACAGTGGACAGGCAAAGACGGCAACTTCGTCCCCGGAGAAAACACGAAAATCGTATGCACCTCTTCCGACCCCGAACTTATGCGGATTGCCCGGATGTTTGCCGACGATTATCAACGAATGTTCGGAAAGTCATTGAACGTGACGCAAGGCAAAGCTGCTTCCGGCGATTTTGTCCTTTCATTATCAAAAGACAAGAAACTGGGACAAGAAGGTTACGCCATCAAGATAACCGACCGCGTAGCTATCTCCGCCCCTTCCCCGACAGGTGTATACTGGAGCACACGCACCCTCTTGCAGATGGCGGAACAAAACGAGGAGCATTCGCTGCCTAAAGGCACCATTCGCGATTACCCCGACTATCCCCTGCGTGGCTTTATGATAGATTGTGGCCGTAAGTTCATCCCAATGGCATATCTGGAGGACTTAGTGAAAATCATGGCTTATTATAAGATGAATACATTGCAGGTTCATCTCAACGACAATGGTTTCAAACAGTATTTTGAGCACAACTGGGATAAGACGTATGCTGCTTTCCGCCTTGAATCGGACACTTATCCGGGACTGGCAGCACGCGACGGTTCTTATTCTAAAAAGGAGTTTATGAACTTCCAGAAACAGGCTGCGTCCAACTTCGTAGAGATTATACCCGAAATCGACATCCCGGCACATTCGCTGGCATTTGCACATTACAAACCGAAAATTGGCAGCAAAGAGTATGGCATGGATCACCTCGACTTGTTTAATCCTGAGACATATACATTCATGGACGCATTGTTCAAAGAGTATCTGGAAGGTGACGATCCGGTATTTGTAGGCAAGCGCGTACACATCGGCACCGACGAATATTCGAATGCAAAGAAAGATGTTGTTGAGAAGTTCAGGGCTTTCACCGACCATTACATCCGCTTGGTAGAGGGCTTTGGCAAACAGGCAGTTGTGTGGGGCGCGCTCACTCATGCCAAAGGCGATACGCCCGTGAAATCGAAAGATGTGGTGATGAATGCCTGGTACAACGGATATGCCGACCCTGCCACCATGATAAAAGACGGCTATCAGCTTATCAGCCTTCCGGACGGAATGGTCTACATTGTTCCGATTGCCGGATACTATCAAGATTATCTGAACGAATCGTTCCTATATAATAAATGGACGCCTGCACATATCGGCAAAGCTGTATTCGAAGAGAAGCATCCTTCTATTCTTGGTGGTATGTTTGCTGTGTGGAACGACCACGTGGGCAATGGAATCTCGGTGAAAGATATCCACCACCGTATATTCCCTGCCTTGCAAACGTTATCCGTAAAGATGTGGACGGGAGCCGAAACCAGCCTTCCTTTCGAAGCTTATAAAGAGAATCGTGCAGCCATCAGCGAAGCGCCCGGTGTCAATCAGTTGGGGAGAATCGGTAAAAGCCCGGCGTTGGTATACGAACGTTCCACAGTTGCACCCGGAAGTACTTCCGACTATCCGGAGATTGGCTACGGCTATACCGTCAGCTTCGACATCATCGGAGCCGAGGAAAAAGAAGGCACAGAGTTATTCCGTTCGCCCAATGCCGTGTTCTATCTTTCCGACCCAATCAGAGGTATGATGGGTTTTGCACGCGACGGTTATCTGAATACATTCCCCTATAAGGTGAACCCGGGAGAGAAAGCGACCATCGAGATAGAAGGAGACAATCGCAGCACCACGCTGAAAGTGAACGGAAAAGTGATTGATGAGATGAACATTCAGAAGCTCTACTTCAACGAAGGAAAAGATTCGATGAGCTACATCCGTACTTTAGTATTCCCGCTCGAAAAAGCCGGCAACTTCAATAGCAAAGTTCAGAATCTGAAGGTTTACAACTATCGGATGAGTACTCAGAAATAAGCTAAAACCGCATGGAAATGATTCAATGTGCTAATATGCCAATTACCGTGCGGCACACAGCGTAGCCATTAGCATATTGGCACATTA
>NZ_URFY01000038.1 GCF_900547205.1 uncultured Bacteroides sp. | reverse complement strand
ATATTTGCGATATTTACAAATTAAAACTAGCAAGTTGAACTTGCGAAACTTGAATTAATAATTAGCAAAAGAAAACAGAATCAAATACTATATTCTAATAAACACCTTTGTCAGGAGAAAATTACAGTTGAAATGCCAGCCATTAATTATAAAGCGAAGTCTAGCATACGTATTATGAATTCTGATTACACTATTGTTTTTTATTTTAAAATCCGTATATTTGAGAAATATTTCTCCTTCCCATTACAGAAGGAGTCTTTAAAAGAAGGAAGAATACTTAAAATTAATCCATTAAACTAATTACTTATGAAAAAGATACTTGTAATTATAAACAAGAATTGAGAAACAGAACCTGTATTGAACGTACTTACCCCCCCAATTGCGACCATCCGGCCTGTATTTCCTAGAAATTATAAATACCCCTTATGCCGGGAACAACCGTATGGATGCACCACGTGCAATATTCAAACTTAATTCAAATTAAGAATATACTTACTATAAAGAGAACAATATATAATATCAAAAATCGAAGAAATAATGTTTGACCCCCAAGACATACCATATCCATTTTGGGGAGCCGCTACCACGACCAAAGGTGGTAGAGACCCATTAGCGGTACAAAACAGTAGCGTGGTTATCTATACTGACATGATTACCGGCATTACAAATGTAACAGGTCGTATACGCTATAATGGTTTCTTTTGTTGGCTGTTGACTTTGATTGCCAAAAGACTGCAACAAGTAGACATTTCTAAAATAGACAATCCCCACGAACAGATAAAATACGTTAGGCGTGGAGAGTTACTACTTGCTTATGTGATGATTCAGAACTACCCTAATGTCACGGGGGTAAGTGGCAGCATTTTTGCTCAACAACATTTTAAAGATGATATTTTAGATTTGGCAAAAGGTGCAGATATTGAACACAAGCCTAATGTGTACTGGCAAAACTCCAGCGGAATATTTGGTCAGTACTATATTGGTGTGTTATCACAATTGCAACTGATCTTTCTTCCCGATTCTTCTCATCGCACATATAGGGTGACTCCTAAAGGCTCTCGCCTGAATGAATTATTCCGGAAATCTTTACCAGAAGAGAATGAGAATGAGTTTTGGAATGCCATTTATACAGGAAAAGTATCAAAGCATGTGTTAGAAAGCCTGAAAGAATTGGCTCTTCATCGCATAGAGAATGAAGAAGAACTGAACGAATATTCCAATATTTTCCGTGAACCTGATGGTCTTGACATTGCAGCAAATCCCATCTACCATCGTATCAATTCAATCAAGTTACTCATGGAGTATATTGACACAACAGGAATGACGGTAACAAAGCGTAATGTCGTTCTTCCTTTCTTGCGTCACAATTTTGAAAACGTTCTCTCGCAGAAGATAGAAGCTACAGAAGAACAAGTGGCGTGGTTCCTCTATGAATTAAACGAATTGACACATACAGCTTACGAAGCATTTCATTTTGCAATATTGTATTCTATAACAGACGAACCAACACCTTTAGAGAACGTATTACAACAACTTGAAGAGCGATACTTGGAATGTGAAGCTACTGTAAACGAAAAACTCTATGATGTGGATGAGAACATTCATAACTGTTACAAAAGAAAGGATTATGGGGCATTAATATACGAAGCCTCTAAACAGATTAAGGCTTTGCAGCAAACTATAAAACCGTATTTTGAGCAACTGCTGGAGTTCGCACAGCATAACAATTATAATGTACAACATCCCGGCTTCGCTCCTTCATTGCTGCTTAAATTAACAAATAGCTACAGAGATAAAGAGGACTGGGAGTTTGCGGAAAATTGCATCTATTTTGCCATCAATGACCATCTGAACAGTTCTTACAGCAAATCTACAATAGGACAAGGCATTGTACATAACTATATGATAGAGGATGGTTTAATCTGGAAATTGAGAGAACCAGTGCCTATAAGAACATCACCGCGTTTACAAAACGTACTACAATACATTGAGGATATTAAGTGGATTGAAAGCGATGAAGATTGCTACAAGCTAACAAGTCGAGGACATAAAATACTTGGGAAATGATAGAGCATAAATCAATATATTCAAATATACCAGCAGGTAAGTTCCATTCTGTGTTGATGACATCGTTCTCCATAAATCTGTATTACTGGCAAATCCAGTTGCTGCGGACTTTGTCGGCAAAAGGTGTCAATTTCATATCGGCATTGGTTGATGAAGGATGTTTATCTGAGCAATTATTACATTTCAGCCGAGCTTTCAGTGACAAGAAGCCTCATGGATTTAGCTTACACGGTTATAAGACGAATGGCGCATTTCATCCTAAAATCCAATTTTTCGCAGGCAGAGATTCGGTGTTGGTTCTTATAGGCTCTGGAAATCTGACTATCAGTGGCCATGGTAGAAACATGGAGGTTTGGACTCCTGTAATGGTGGATAGTCTTGTTAGTCCATACTATGCATTTATGCGTGATGTATGGGAATACCTTAAGACTCTATATAGGGATCTTGGTGAAGAAGCGGACAACATTATCAGAGCATTAGAAGAAAACTGTTCACTGCTACAAGGGGATTATAAACATTCTGATAGCGGATATGATATTGATGGAAATACCAACATTCGTTTATTCACAAATGAGCAAGAGTCTATATATGATCAATGCAAAAGGTGGATTGGTGATGACCAAATAAAAACAATTACTGTGCTGTCCCCATTTTATGATAGACAGGCAAAACTTATACAATGGCTGCATTTACAATATGGACAACCGCAAATCAATATCATAGTGGAAGATGGATTTGGTGTTCCACCTATACCCAAATACATTCCCGACTATGTGAGGATATTCGAATGGGATGCGATACATTCTAATGATAAAAAATTTCAGAAGTTCTTCCACTCAAAATGTATATTTTTTAAAGGACAACATTTCCACTATGTACTATGCGGTAGTGCGAACGCCTCAATCGCTGCATTCGGCTGTCCAAATGTAGCCGCTTCAAATCAGGAAGCAAGCATTGGCTTCAAATCACAAAGTATAGATTTCTTTAGGGATACAGGTTTTGCTCTTAATCAACCTATAAATTCTACAGATGTCAAAACAAATAATCCTGATGGTGATAATCCCAAACGCATCAAACCCTTTGTATGGGTTAAAGAAGCATCTTACGAATACGACAAATTTAACATCAAATTAGAAAGTGAAAATGAAGCACCAAATGCAACTATCACTTTTTATTCGGGAAATCGTATGCTGTTTGATTGCTTTATAATCAACATTACCAATGGCATTTCTTATTATGAAGGGAGATTGAAAAACCTTTCCAATCCTCTATATGTAGAAATAACCGACAATAAAGGGAATGTCATATCAAACAGACAGTTCGTTATATCTACTGCTAGCATGATTATCAATGACCCTTCATCGGATAATGTCAATTACAGACGCAGATGTTATGAAATCGAGTCTGGCAATTTTGTCAATGGTGCGGTACTCCGTTTTATAGAAGAGATGTTGACGAATAGTGAAAAGAAAATCGCAATGAAGGCTGCAACAGAAAACAGACTGACGCAGACAAAAGAAGAAATCTCCGGCTATCAATTCTCGTCCTTTGATGATTATATCAAAAATGATGGAAGTGGTATTACGGGAAGCATTGCATCTCGAAAAAATAGTACCACAATAATGCAATCATCTCTTCTCTTTGACAGTATTATATCCTATATCTCTAAATCTTCAAAAGAAAAGGAAGATGAGGAAATGGACGATGAAGAAACAGAGGACATAAAAAAATCAGAAGGAAAAGAGAAAACAAAAGGTAAAATTACCCTCTTAAAGACTAAAAGCGCAAATGATATAAAAAAGCGCGTCATAGCTATGTTTGAGAAATATCTTGATTCAATGTTGCCTGTAGCTCAAAATCAAGCCGCTAAGTCCCTTCCTATCAATTATGAAAATACGTTGAAAAGATTTACAACTGCTATATTCTTTATTTATAGAACATTGAGCTACAGATATAAAATAGAGAGTGAAAATGTCGAAGAACGCACATTGCTCAACATTACGTTTTCAATAACTCACAGGAAAAGTGTAACAGAATATTTCTTCCGAATGCTAAGTGTGTTTTCCATCTTTCTTCTGAACAGCGAGATAAAAGAGGAAACCAATAGAATTGTTCTCCGTAAGATAGATGGATATAAACAATATGTATTTGAATTGTGTATTGTTGTAACCTCTATTTGTGACTGGCTGAATGAAGGCAATAAAGAGTATGAGGAAATAGCAAGACTTTATAAGACTGTCGCATTGAAAAACGTGCAGAAATCACTTGAAATTAAAATTACCGCAGATGTTGTACACAATTCACTAAAAAAATTGGATAAGGCAATTCTAGATTTATCGGGCTTTGACAAGAGCCATTTGCAAACTTTGATTCAAAACAATATTGCTTGTCTGACTGCTGACCGCGACACCAATGCATACGATAAAATTTTGTGGACAGACAATTGGGGATATGTGTTCTTAGAACCGTATAAGCGCAACATGGCAGTTCCGTGTACAATGTTATATGGTTTCAACAAAACCAATGGTTATTTTAGCCCAGATTATTTATATCTCTATGATAGACAGAAAATGTTCCCGGTAAAGCCCAAATATTGAATTTTGTTAATGACACTATCATATTCATATTGATATAACTTACGAACATTATCAGCATAGATACAAGCTTCTTTGTCTATTGTAGAACGGCAATGTATGCTTCTATGCCACCTTGCTACATTAAAGAGATAAAAAAGCCCATAGAAAACACATATCAACCATAAACCTCATAAACGCAAAAAGCGTGCAACTCAGTGAGCTACACGCTTTTTCCTATTTATTATTACTGATATTATCGGAATTACTTCACTTCCTCGAAGTCAGCATCCTGCACATTATCTCCATTCTTGCCATTATCTTGTTGACCAGCACCGCCATTCATATCAGGACCAGCCTGTGCACCACCTTGCGCACCACCCTGAGCATACATTTCAGCACTTGCAGCTTGGAAAGCAGTATTGATTTCTGCCATAGCAGTATCGATAGCAGCCAAATCCTGAGCCTTGTGAGCATCTTTCAGTTTCTGCAAAGCAGTTTCAATCGGAGCCTTCTTATCAGCAGGCAACTTATCGCCCAGTTCCTTCAACTGATTTTCAGTTGAGAAGATTAAGCTATCGGCCTGATTCAGCTTATCAATCTTTTCACGTTCTTTCTTATCTGCTTCAGCATTAGCTTCTGCTTCTGCTTTCATCTTTTCGATTTCTTCCTTGCTCAAACCGCTGGAAGCTTCGATGCGGATAGCCTGCTCTTTACCAGTTGCCTTATCTTTTGCAGATACCTTCAAGATACCATTAGCATCGATATCGAATGTAACCTCAATCTGAGGAACACCACGGCGAGCAGGAGCGATACCAGACAAGTTGAACTGACCGATTGACTTGTTCTGAGCAGCCATCGGACGCTCTCCTTGCAATACGTGAATAGTTACTTCACTCTGATTATCGGCAGCAGTAGAGAATGTTTCACTCTTACGAGCCGGAATTGTAGTGTTAGCATCAATCAACTTAGTCATCACACCACCCAATGTTTCAATACCCATTGACAACGGAGTAACATCCAACAATACCACACCTTTGATTTCGTCTGTCAAAACAGCACCCTGCACAGCAGCACCTACAGCTACTACTTCATCCGGATTCACACCCTTTGAAGGAGCCTTACCGAAGAAGTCTTCAACCAATTTCTGTACAGCCGGGATACGAGAAGAACCACCAACGAGGATTACTTCATCAATATCAGCATTACTCAAACCAGCGTCGCTCATTGCTTTCTTGCAAGGTTCAAGACAAGCCTGAATCAGTTCGTGAGCCAGAGATTCGAATTTTGCACGAGTCAAAGTCTTAACCAAGTGCTTAGGCACACCACCTACCGGCATAATATAAGGTAAGTTGATTTCTGTGCTTGTTGAAGAAGAAAGTTCAATCTTAGCTTTTTCAGCAGCTTCTTTCAAACGTTGCAGAGCCATCGGGTCTTGAGTCAAATCAGCGCCTTCGTCGTTCTTAAATTCCTGTACCAACCAATTGATGATTACTTGGTCGAAGTCATCACCACCAAGGTGAGTATCACCATTAGTAGAAAGTACTTCGAATACACCACCACCAAATTCGAGGATAGAGATATCGAATGTACCGCCACCAAGGTCGAATACGGCAATCTTCATATCTTTGTGAGCCTTGTCCAGACCGTATGCAAGAGCAGCGGCAGTAGGTTCGTTTACAATACGTTTTACTTCCAGACCGGCAATCTGTCCTGCTTCTTTCGTTGCTTGACGCTGAGAGTCAGAGAAATAGGCCGGAACAGTGATGACTGCTTCTGTTACTTCATGTCCCAGATAATCCTCAGCAGTTTTCTTCATTTTCTGAAGAATCATTGCAGAAATTTCCTGTGGAGTGTACAGACGTCCGTCAATATCTACACGCGGAGTGTTGTTGTCACCTTTCACTACTTTATAAGGAACACGACCAACTTCTTTCTGCACTTGGTCCCAGTTTTCACCCATGAAACGTTTGATAGAGAAGATTGTACGTTTTGGGTTTGTGATAGCCTGACGCTTAGCGGGATCTCCTACTTTACGTTCGCCACCATCAACGAAAGCAACAATAGAAGGAGTCGTACGTTTACCTTCGCTGTTTGCAATTACTACAGGTTCGTTTCCTTCAAATACGGAAACACAAGAGTTTGTTGTTCCTAAGTCAATACCAATAATTTTTCCCATGATCGTTATTTTTTTATTTATTATTATTCTAATTTCCTTTGTCCGGTTGTTTCTCTACCCTTCATCAGAGCTTCGTCTCAAACGGACGCTGATTAAAAGACAAACCGTGTGCCAAAGAGAAATAATACGAATACGTGACATATTTTCTGCCAAAACGACAGTTTTTAATAAGCATCCTTGCCATGATAGCCATACAGACGACTATTTAGCGACTGACACTAAAACAAATGTTATCGATTCTGGTTCGATAAAGAAAAATAATTCTTATCTTTGCGACATTGCATTATAAAACAACGAGTTATTTATCAATATCAGAAATACACATAAAATCAATCAATGACATCAACATGAAAAATCTATTATGTCTATTTGCATTATTACTATGCACCACTGCATTTGCGCAGTCTCAACAACTTGTTGTAGGAGTTTCCGGCAATGGTTATGTAACCCGTCAGCAAGACGGTGCACGAATCACCCAAAAAGGAGTTGCACACTGGACCAATCCTAAAAGTATCGTTAGCATTTACTTCTATTTGCATCAACCTACAACAGCCGATTTGTCACTTTATGCCAAAGGACACTCTGAAATCAAAGTCAGTTATGGAAAGAAGAGCTTCAAAGTCAATTTGCAATCGGATGATTTCACCAATGTTCCTGTAGGAAGTATCGATATACGTCAGGCAGGGTATGTGCGCATCGACTTGCAAGGAGTCTCCAAAAGTGGAGAGAGTTTCGGAGAAATTAAGGAGTTGATAGCTGACAACGTTACAGGTAAAAGTAATTATGTGAAAGATTTCTCAGACTATTGGGGACGCCGCGGTCCTTCCGTTCATATGGGATATACATTGCCCGAAGGTGATACCGAATGGTTCTACAATGAAGTCACAGTGCCCAAAGAAGGCGAAACGATGCATAGCTACTATATGGCAGCCGGCTTCGGTGAAGGTTATTTCGGAATGCAATACAACTCTCCGACAGAGCGCCGCATTCTTTTCTCCGTTTGGAGTCCTTTTGATACACAAGACCCTAAAAATATTCCGGATGAGCAAAAGATTAAATTGCTACGTCAAGGAAAAGATGTACATATCGGTGAGTTTGGCAACGAAGGTTCAGGAGGACAAAGTTATTTAAAATATCCCTGGAAGGCTGGTAATACATACAAATTCCTAATGCAAGTCAGACCCGATGGAAATGGAAATACCACTTATACCGCTTACTTCTATGCAACAGATGAAAAAGAGTGGAAATTGATAGCCAGCTTCTTACGCCCCATGACCAACACATGGTACAAACGTCCCCACAGCTTCCTTGAGAATTTCAGTCCGGAACAAGGATACTTGTCGCGTGAAGTTTTCTTCGGCAACCAATGGGCACGCAGCAAAGAAGGTAAATGGACCCGACTTACCGATGCTGTCTTCACACACGATGCAACGGCTAGTGCCAAAGTCCGTCTCGACTATCAGGGCGGAAATACTAAAAATAACCGGTTTTATCTGAAAATGGGAGGCTTCTTCAACGAATCTGTTCCGATGGGAACAAAGTTCCATTGTAAACCAACGGGCAAAGAACCGAAAATTGACTGGGAAGCATTGGAACAGCTATAACATCTACTTCTATTCCTTATAAACCGAATAAGAGTCTATCTTCTAAAAATAAAAATCGCCCTCGCTACAACTTACTGTAACGAGGGCGATTTCATAATCTCAAGGCTTGCATAAAAAAGAAAAGCCCTATTATTCTGTGATAATTACTTTTCTAACACAACAACCAATGCGTTATTAGCATCATACAACCCGATACCTCCACCGGACAATACACCAAACGATCTCACCTCATTGATTGCTTTCAGAATCTTACCTTCCGTTTCCATATCAGGGCAAGCCATCATCGTGCTGGCTACTCCCGGGAAAGAAATAGATTTTGCATTATCTGCATTGGTTTCAAAACCTCCGTTAATCAGATTACATCCCGCATTGCCATGAATCGTCTTTTTCTTCACATCAAAAGCGATGAAGGGCTGTTTCTCCATACCTGAAGGAATTGCTTCACCATCTACCTCTTTAATCTTCCATTCTCCATTCAAAACAGATAATTTCACGTCAGCCTCCTTTTTCTTAAGAATCACAACCGGACGATTGGATGCATTACAAAGATACATTTCATTCTTCCCGGCTTTCTTATATCCTTTTACTTGTGCAAGGGCATTCAACACATTGTTCTCAACAGTCATATCAGGACACATCATCTTGGTGCCGGCTATCCCTTTCAGTTCAAGACTTCCCGGCTTCGCATTCACATCGAACCCACCCATCATACGATTGCACCCGCTATTGCCTGACAAACGACCGGTTGCCGTATCAAAAGTAATAAACGGCAGCATTCTACTCTCGCCCGGAGTTACTTTCGAGCCATTGACTTCTATGATATCCCACTCACCGTTGATAGATGACAAAGGTACTGCCTTCTCGACCGAGCGGCATGAAGACATTGCAAGCGCTGCACCTGCAATGCAAATTGAAACAAAAACTTTTTTCATATTGTTATAACGTTTAAGTTAAATCGGGGCAAAGATATTAAAAAAGTTCGGAAAATAAACTCCATTACAATATAAAATATATACATTTGCCATTGATAGTACAACAAATGAGCAATTTAGATAGTTCACTTAAAAGCAAATCATAGATGAGAACAATCGTCCTTTCCTTAATTTTATTCTGTTGTGGTACGTACCCTATCGCAGCTCAAAATGATTATATTGTTACCACTCCTGCCAGTCAGGATGTTGCAACTAGTGCAGAAGAACAATTTGTCATAAGCCACTTTCCAATGCAACCGATATGCAAATGGACGCCGGGAATGAAGTTCATGTTCGTACCCTCATCCCGGGATATGTTCCTTCCCACCCTTTCTGACTATGAAACTGAAAAAGGAATAAATAATAGCCTGCTGAAACACAAGATACTCACCTTCATCGGCACTGAAGAAAAGATTCAGAAGATTTCAGATGATACAAACTACTCCACCCGTTTCATTTTCGAATACGAGGGAAAGAAGTATTATTATGAAATCAAAAATATGCGTCTGGATGAGATATGCATAAAAGCTCCCCGCACCGAAATCAACGCGTTAGTATATTTGAAAGACGTGGATACGGCAAAGGAGTTATTAATAGGAAAGACAGTATACATACAGTCTGAAACTGCACGAGTGGATGATGCCAATAATTATTCTGGCTATCGGGACATACAAATCCCAGTTAATACGGAAGCAACAATCACGGCTGTAGGTGTTGGCAGTCAGGCATATCCTGTGAAAATCATATTTAAAGATACCGAGGGAAAATCTTTCTTTCTGGAAGTCGCCCTCTCACGAACCAATTCGGGCATGGACATCAGCGACTTTCAAGGTGAAAAGAGAATGAGATATTTTTCAAATGCAATCAGTTTCACCAATAAGAATACAGGTAACCTTGAAAACCTGAAAAACAAGTATTTGGAATTAGTCGTTTATCCAAAAAAAATACTGGTAGCCAAAAGAATTGTCTCTCTTGAAAATAAGCAGAGAGAATCGCATGTTCATTTACCAAGATATACGGTGCTTACCATTAAAGACATCAGATTAAAGCCTCCCGGTAGTCTGGCAATCCTATCGTTGGAAGACAAGAACGGAAGTATCTTCGAAGTGGAAACAGACTTAAAGTATGATGTTATCACCAAAAACGATAATTACATCGAAGACCTTCTCGGATTGGAAAATATACATCAGAAATATCCCGGCATCACCGAAAATCGTTGGCTGATTATCTCTCGGGGAGATTTGGAAATAGGTATGAGCACAGATGAATGTCGATTATCTATTGGCGATCCAATAGAAATACAGATTAGGAAGGATAACCGTTTTGAGACTTGGTACTATAATGGCAAAACACTGGATTTCGAAAACGGAACCTTGCGTCGTTTCAAATAAAAAGGGGTATCGACCAACGATTATCTGAAAATAATAACGTATATTTGCTCCATAAACAATTCTTGATTCTTAATATTTAATTCGCAATTAAAGAAATGGGTAGAGTTCTTATTATTGGTGCAGGCGGTGTTGGTACTGTCGTTGCACACAAAGTGGCACAAAACGCCAATGTATTCACAGATATCATGATTGCCAGCCGTACGAAGGAAAAATGCGACAAAATAGTCGAGGCAATTGGTAACCCCAATATAAAAACAGCTAAAGTAGACGCAGACAACGTAGATGAGCTGGTAGCCTTATTCAACGACTTCAAACCGGAATTGGTGATTAACGTTGCCCTCCCCTATCAGGACCTGACCATCATGGAAGCCTGTCTGCAAGCCGGAGTCAACTATCTGGATACAGCAAATTACGAACCGAAAGACGAAGCTCATTTTGAATACAGTTGGCAATGGGCTTACCACGAACGTTTCAAAGAAGCCGGATTGACTGCTATCTTAGGTTGTGGATTCGACCCGGGAGTAAGCGGCATTTATACTGCTTATGCTGCTAAACATCACTTCGATGAAATCCAATATCTGGATATCGTAGACTGTAATGCCGGAGATCATCACAAGGCATTTGCTACGAACTTCAATCCTGAAATCAATATCCGCGAGATTACTCAAAACGGACGCTATTATGAAAACGGGGAATGGGTGACTACCGGTCCGCTGGAGATTCACAAAGACCTGACTTATCCCAATATCGGTGCCCGTGATTCATATCTTCTTTATCACGAAGAGCTAGAATCACTGGTGAAACACTTCCCTACCATCAAACGTGCCCGTTTTTGGATGACGTTCGGACAGGAATACCTGACTCACCTTCGAGTTATACAGAATATCGGTATGGCACGCATTGACGAAGTCGATTACAACGGAACAAAGATTGTACCTTTGCAATTCCTGAAAGCAGTATTACCCAATCCGCAGGACTTGGGCGAGAACTACGAAGGAGAAACATCCATCGGTTGCCGTATTCGCGGACTAAAAGATGGCAAAGAACGCACATACTACATTTACAATAACTGTAGCCATCAAGAAGCATACAAGGAAACAGGTATGCAAGGAGTAAGCTACACCACCGGAGTTCCGGCAATGATTGGAGCCATGATGTTCTTCAAAGGAGAGTGGAAACGCCCGGGAGTAAACAATGTAGAAGAATTTAATCCGGATCCGTTTATGGAACAATTGAACAAACAAGGTTTACCTTGGCACGAGGTGTTCGATAAAGATCTGGAAGTATAATAATAAGTAGATTATTTATGATTAACGTAGGAGATAAAGCACCGGAAATCTTAGGCATCAATGAAAAAGGTGAAGAAATCCGCCTGAGTGCTTACAAAGGTAAGAAGGTGGTGCTGTATTTCTATCCGAAAGACAGCACATCGGGTTGCACGGCACAGGCATGCAACCTGCGCGACAACTACTCCGAGTTGCGTAAAGCCGGTTATGAAGTAATCGGCGTGAGCGTAGACAATGAGAAGTCGCACCAGAAATTTATCGAAAAGAATAATCTTCCATTCACGCTAATTGCCGATACCGACAAGAAGTTGGTAGAAGAGTTTGGCGCATGGGGAGAAAAGAAACTGTACGGCCGTGCTTATATGGGAACATTCCGCACTACTTTCCTGATTAATGAAGAAGGAATCGTAGAACGGATTATCACTCCGAAAGAAGTGAAAACGAAAGAGCACGCCTCGCAGATTTTAAATCAATAAATCCATTAATTATATTACTAATAAGGTATGGCAAAGAAAGACGAACTAAATTTTGAAACAACAGATAATAAAATGGCATCAAGCGAAAAATTAAAAGCCTTACAGGCTGCCATGGAAAAGATAGAAAAGAGCTTCGGTAAAGGTTCTATCATGAAGATGGGTGACGATAGTGTTGAACAAGTAGAAGTGATACCGACAGGCTCTATTGCCTTGAACGTGGCACTGGGCGTAGGCGGTTATCCAAGAGGTAGAATCATAGAAATCTATGGCCCAGAATCTTCCGGTAAAACGACATTGGCAATTCATGCCATTGCCGAAGCACAGAAAGCCGGCGGTATCGCTGCTTTCATTGATGCTGAACATGCTTTCGACCGTTTCTACGCAGCCAAACTGGGTGTAAACGTAGACGATCTATGGATATCTCAGCCGGACAACGGAGAGCAAGCATTGGAGATTGCAGAACAATTGATTCGTTCTTCTGCTATCGACATCATTGTGATTGACTCTGTTGCCGCATTGACTCCGAAAGCGGAAATTGAAGGTGACATGGGCGATAATAAAGTAGGTCTTCAGGCACGTTTGATGTCTCAGGCATTGCGTAAGTTGACAGGAACAGTAAGCAAAACACGCACTACTTGTATCTTTATCAATCAGCTTCGCGAGAAGATTGGCGTAATGTTTGGCAGTCCGGAAACTACCACGGGTGGTAATGCATTGAAGTTCTATGCTTCCGTACGTATCGATATTCGCGGTAGCCAACCGATTAAAGACGGTGAAGAAGTGCTTGGTAAACTAACCAAAGTGAAAGTGGTGAAGAATAAAGTAGCACCTCCTTTCCGTAGAGCAGAGTTTGACATCATGTTTGGCGAAGGTATCTCCCACTCCGGCGAAATTATCGACCTGGGTGCAGACCTGGGAGTGATTAAAAAGAGTGGTTCATGGTATAGCTACAATGACACCAAACTCGGTCAGGGACGTGATGCTGCCAAGCAGTGTATCAAGGATAATCCTGAACTGGCGGAAGAATTGGAAGGATTGATTTTCGAAGCATTGAAGAAGAAGTAAAAACGGGCTTCGCTTCTTTAAGCTGAGACTAGAAACTATAAAAAAGTGGGAGAATGTCTATTAAACGGCATTCTCCCACTTTTTATTTATGTTACCTTTATTTTATTGCTTATACAAAGTAGATATAAGCCAATGTACTCAGACTGATAACCACCCAAAGCAGAACACCTTGAATCAATGGCTTAACGCCGACGGCTTTCAGCACATCTATGGAAAGAGAAGCACCGATGAAGAACATGGTAATCGTCAGTGTCTTGCGGGCAATACCGTTGATAGCAGTTCCCAGTGCAGGTACACTGCCCAATAAATATGTATTAACCACCATTGCCAATATAAAGAAGAAGATAAACCAAGGAATACTGATTTTCTGTCCCTTGCTTTTGAAGATAAAGGAAGTTGCAAAAGCCATCGGGATAATCCAGAGCGCACGGGTTAATTTAATAGTAGTAGCCACTTTCAATGCTTCTTCACCGTAAGCTGCTCCTGCACCAACTACCGAACTGGTATCATGAATAGCAATAGCCGCCCATGTGCCGAATTGCTGCTGATCCATATTCAGTGCATGACCTATGGCTGGAAAGATGAAAAGCGCAATAGCATTCAGAATAAAGATTGTGCCTAGTGCTACGGACATTTCGCTATCTTTTGCTCTCAACACCGGTCCTATTGCTGCGATAGCGCTACCACCACAAATTGCGGTTCCCGAACTGATAAGGTATGCCGTATTCCGGTCAATCTTAAATAACTTACGTCCGATGAACCAACCGATTAATAAAGTGCCGATAACCGAAACAATCGTAAACTCCATCCCCTCCTTGCCTGAAGCTAAAGCAGAATGAAGATTCATTCCGAATCCCAGTCCCACTACGGAATATTGCAATAAATACTTTGAAGTCTTTTTATTGAATTTCGGATGTGCCTGTCCACAAGTCAAGGCGAAAATCAGTCCGACAAAGAGAGCAACCGGAGGAGTGACCCATGCAGACCAAGCCTCAAGGCCGGGAATATAATCTAAAAACAGGAAGAAAGTTAAAGTAAAGAGTAGAGCGACATAAATCTTTTTATTATTCGCCTGCAATGTCTTTGTAGCTGTTGAAATCATTTTATTATGTTTAATTATTTTTTCGGGCACAAAGTTACGGCAAACAATCAAAACATACTAATTGCTTCTTTTTATGAGTTATAACTTTTAGTTATAACTCATAAACTAAGTGCAGCGCAATATCTCGCTTTATACCACTTCTACACTGTCACAATATCCTTCCCGAAAGGAGTCAAAGCCAATGCCGCCAGTTTGAAATGTTGTAAACCAAAAGGAATGCCGATAATGGTAATACACAAAATAGCTCCGAAAATCAAATGCGACAGGCAGATCCAGATGCCACCCAGAAATATCCATAAGATATTCATCAGTATATAGAGACATCCGCCCGAACGTTCCCCGCTACGCACCTCTTTGCCAAAAGGCCACAATGCAAGCCCTGCCAATTTTAATGTCTGCATACCGAAAGGAATACCGATAATGGTAATCATCATCAGTAAACTTGCAATAAGATATTCCACTGCGGTGAATATACCACCAAGCAGCAACCACAATAAATTCATAAAACAGCCCATAAAAGTAATTTTTAATTGTTTTCTAATAATTGTTTTGTTGTTTTGTCCGGTTCGCCTTGATAATACCGGTTCATTACCTGCTGAAACAAATCATCCGAAGACACTCCAGCAAAAAGAGTCATACACGAAAGAACCTTCATCGCATCCAATGAACCAAACACTTCTTGTGCCGATTTATCTTTCAATTGCAGAAAAGCCGATGTTATCTCACGAAGTCTTCCGCCTAAAACCGGATGCGCCAAGTATGCTTCTGCTTCTTCCTTTCCACTGATTCCATAATATTGTAAATTATAGCTCATCCCCAATCTTTTCAGTTGAGGAAATATATACCAAATCCAATGAGAATACTTTCGCCCGTTTTCTCACTTCTGCTAGTGCTTGTTCGTATTCGCCTTGCTGGGCATCAAGGAATCGTCGTAGATTATAATCAGTCATAATGATGTTTTAATAATGCAAGTTCAATATTACACCAACTATTCAATCCTATATGAGATAAATCACTCACAAATATACATTATTTCGGAGATTAAAAGATACTTAATGCATATTATTTAGAAGATGACATATCATTTATAGGCAGTAGGCTATCCTTTGATTGAACATCATCTACCCTGAGGCTTCTTGACACAGCTATAGTAGGTAGATGAAACCCAAACATCAGCAAGATAATATATAAACAACAGATGAACCAGCCCCAACCAATTAATACAGTAAGCATAAACTCTACTTTCCCAAGCTCACAACTATCTCAACACAACCTTTACATTTTTCATCCTCTCCGACATACTTAAATTGCATATATTATGTATCTTTGCAGCTCGAAATTGAAAACAAGATACGACCAACCTATAAATGAAGAAATCAATTGTACTTGCCACAATCTTATATTGCGCAGCCTTTGCACAGGCACAGGAAGTTTTTGTGAATGCCGATTTTGTCAGCAGCTATATCTGGCGCGGCATCGACAGTGGTAACTCAAGCGTGCAGCCATCGCTCGGCATCAATTGGAAAGGATTGACCGCCTACGCTTGGGGTTCTACGGAATTTCGAAAGAAGAACAACGAAATAGACTTGTCATTGGAGTACGAATGTAAGAATCTGACTCTTTACGCCAACAACTACTTTACGCAAACGGAAGAAGAACCTTTCAAATATTTCAATTACAAATCACACTCCACAGGACATACATTCGAAGCAGGAGCCGGATACATGATTTGCGAGAAATTCCCTTTATCCGTAAGCTGGTACACTACTTTCGCCGGAAACGATTACCGGGAAAACGGGAAACGCGCTTGGTCCAGTTACTGCGAATTGAGCTACCCGTTCAGCGTGAACGATGTGAACTTGTGCATCGAAGCAGGTTTCACTCCGTGGGAAGGATTCTATTCGGACAATTTGAATATTGTAAATGTGGACCTATCCGCCACAAAAGAAATAAAGATTACTTCCGGCTTTTCCCTTCCGGTATTCGGAAAGTTAATAGCAAACCTTCATGAAAAGCAACTTTATTTTGTGTTCGGAATAAGCTTGTAGAGGTAAAAACCAAAAATATCCACCGCAATCTTACCATAATAATCTTTTTTTGCTTACTTTTGGCGGTGAGAATACAAATACATACAGCAAAGCAAATCATTATTCATGAAAAAGTATATTTATATCATATTTTTTTTCAATCTATTCATATGTAATACGCTACATTCTGAAAATAAAGATATCAGACACTTGTCCACTATACAACGCCTCATGGACAATAACATTGCATACGATTCCATCGCTCCTATGGACAGCGTGCTCTTGTGGGGAGAACAAATTACTCCGATACTCGAAAAAGAGAATCAAACCGAGCTTTTCTTTCGCGTAAAAAAACTATTGGTGCATATCTACTCCCTACGCGGAGACATCGGGCAAGCCATTAACGAAGCACGACGGATGTATGAAAAAGCAGAAGCATTGAACTATCACTTGGGGATAGCTCTTTCAAGTTCCGCCATCGGTGATGCATACTACTGTTCCAATATGCCCAAAGAAGCAATTGAATCCTATAAAGAAGCTATCCGCAACCCTGTCACGCTCTCTAAAAATAATTATTTTAAAGAAACGGTACTCCTGCAACTTGTCTCTATCCTGTTGCGCGAAGGGAATGTGGAAGAAGCAGAACACTACAGGAAGCTGCTGAACGAGTCGGATGCTATACATAATAACAACTCACTACATTTTTTTACACTCATTACCGATGTGTCCTATTACATACAGAAAAATGACTTACAGAATGCACGTCTCAACCTGTTAAAAGCGGAGCAGATTTACAATAAAAGCAATCAGCCCTACTATAATGCACCCTATTTTTATATTAAAGGACTATATAACGAAACGACGGGTAACTATGAACTTGCGCTAGAATATTATGACAAGATTATAAACAATATACAAAGAAAGCTGAGGTCGGTATCCTACCTGCAAGTAGCTTATGCCAAGGCAAATCTTTTAATAAAAATGGGGAATAAAGAAAAAGCTGCCCGCATATATGAGGAAATCAGCGTAATAACAGATTCTATCGTGTCCCCCAGTTATTCGCATCGCATCAACAACCTACGGGTATCTTATCAGGAAAACAGAATGAAAGTGGAAAACAAAGCCGAATTTAATAAAATCATCATGGGCGGCATTTCCATAGGAGTTGTGATTCTGGTCATTATCATTTATCTGGCACTGCACATCATGAAGCAGAACAAGAAGATAGCTGACTCGAAAGTCCGCTTGGAACAGTCGAAGCTGGACGCCGAAAATGCCATGCAAACGAAAAGTCTCTTTCTATCTAACATGAGCCACGAGATTCGTACGCCACTCACTGCACTTTCCGGTTTCTCCAACTTGCTAACCGAACCGGGGCTCGACGAGGAGACTCGCCGTCAATGTGGTGACATCATACAGCAAAACTCTGACTTATTGCTCAAACTCATCAACGATGTGCTCGACCTTTCCAACCTGGAAACGAAGAATATGGAGTTTAGCTTCAACACCTTTGATGCCATTGCCATATGCAACAACGTGATTGATACTGTCAATAAAGTAAAACAAACTCAAGCAGAAGTGCGGTTCATCACTACTCTGGAATCACTGAGGCTTTATACGGACGATTCACGTTTGCAGCAACTACTGATAAACCTGCTGATAAACGCCACCAAATTTACTCCTCAGGGAACCATTACACTCGAACTGGAATTGCAGTCCGACGCATTCGCTCTGTTCTCAGTGACCGATACCGGATGCGGAATCCCACTGGAAAAGCAAAGTAACATCTTCAACCGCTTTGAAAAACTGAATGAAGGAGATCAGGGAACAGGACTCGGTCTGTCTATTTGCCAACTAATCATCGAACGCATCGGCGGTAAGATTTGGATTGATTCCACTTACACGGACGGATGCCGGTTCTATTTCACCCACCCCGTAAAACCCACGGACAACAGAAAGGAGGAAAAGGTATGAAACGTTTATTTATACTCATTATTATATTAATTGAAGTCGCAGTCAAAGCATTCCCCAACGATTCTGATGCGGTAAAGGACAGCCTGCTACAGCTATTGAATACTTTACCAGCCAATACCGAACGCTTGGAATTGCTCTACACGCTGGCAAGCCAGGAACCCACAGCACCTTCGTGCGTATACTATTCAGATAAACTTCTGAAAGAAGCTACCGAACAGGGTAATAAAGAATACCAATGTCTTGCCACGTATGCCCATGTTATCTATTATTACAATCAGATGGATGAAGAAAACACGGAAACGTGGATGAAGAAACTTTCGGATATAGCATTAAAGCATAAATTCTATAACTGGTACTTCGGCGGTAAAAGAGCGGAAATTACCATACATATTATAAATAGAAAGATAGAATACAGCATCACTCAGTCAGAAGAAATGTTCAAACTGGCAAAGAGCTTGGACAATGCAGAAGGAATGTACAATGCAAAGCTATGTCTGATGAACGCTTATCTCATGTCCGCCCGTTTCAAAGAAGGAGAAAAGGCAGGTTTCGACGCATACCATTTGCTGCCTGAAGACGCCTCCCTGGAAAATCGTAAAAGCGTGTTACAAGAAATAGCTCTTGCCTGCTCTTCTACCAAAAACAAGGAGTTCCTGAGATATCTTGTAGAATTTAACACTGTTCTCGACAAGTTATCCGAAAAGAACAGTACACAGAAGGTGCGTCCTTACAATAGCAGTTACTTACTGTTAGAATCTCTGTATGCCGATTTTTATCTGAACGCAAATAAGATAGACGAAGCACGGAAACATCTGAAAAAGATGAACGAATACTTCTCTCCAACAGATTACATTCCCTGCCGCGGCCTATACTTTGATGTGTACGCTCACTATTATCGAATCACGAAACAGTATGACAAAGCACTGACCTACTCCGACAGTGTTATCTATCTTCTTTCGGATGTATCCGAAGGTGGAGGAACACCTTATATGATAAAACGTGCCGCCATCCTGACCGATGCCG
Organism: uncultured Bacteroides sp.; assembly: GCF_900547205.1. Taxonomy (GTDB): domain Bacteria; phylum Bacteroidota; class Bacteroidia; order Bacteroidales; family Bacteroidaceae; genus Bacteroides. The sequence continues at coordinate 22,592 of NZ_URFY01000038.1, read as the reverse complement.
GACAGGTGGATGAAGCAATACCGCTTTTCCAATCATCTTTAGCAAAAAAAGATTCATTCTACCGGGTACTATCTACCTCACAAATGAATGAAATCTATCAGATGCGCAATATGGACAATCTGCTTCTTGAAAAGGAGCAACACAAAACGATACTTCACAGCATCGGACTGGCGTTGATAGCCATTGCATTACTTATCCTCATACCATCTACCGTTCGCATCTACTACGCACGCAAAAAATTAAAGAAGGAAGAAGAAGAAATACGGGAAATGACTCAGATAGCAGAAGAAGCTAATGAAGTGAAAGACCGTTTCCTTGCCAACATGAGTTACAACATACGCATTCCGCTCAATAATGTACTAGGATTTTCGCAACTCATGACCCTGAATCCAGAAAGTATGGACGCCGAACAATGGAAAGAATATTCCGAAATCATCCAGTCCAATTCAACCGAACTCATTCAACTGGTGAATGACGTACTTGACCTCTCACGACTGGAAGCAGGTCGAACGAAGTGGAAACTGCAAGAGTATGATGCAGTTACAATATGTTCGGAAGCCATGAGTATGCTGCGAATGAAGAGCGAAAACAAAATACAAGTAGGCTTCCGGACAGATATTGAAAGTGAGCCGTTGCAGGTGGACGTCTCCCGCTTTACGCAAGTGATACTAAGCACACTGACCTATGCAGACCCATGCGAAGAGCCGAGAACGCTCTCTTTCACACTACATCGTGACGCGAAAGAGGAACATCTTGTATTCCGCATTGCGAACAGCCCACTGGCAGACTCTGAGCTACAGACACAGAAAGTGGAAGTGCGTCACAGCATCAACCGACTGACTGTAACACATTTCGGGGGCACATATACCATTTTGCCTGATGAGCCGGAAGGACCGACGATGGTTATCACGTATCCTTATTCGGACAAGAACAAAAGTGCTACGTAACTTCAAGCCATTTACTTCAAGTAACGATATAAAGCTCTAAATTTCCTTGTCTTTTTGCTCAAAATCCTTAATCCTGTGCATTTTTTACTCGTATTTCTTGTCAGAACCAAGGGTTTGAGTAATTTTGCAGCATTCTATATACTAATACTAAAATTTATAGCATGAGTTTGAAAATTGTTGTATTGGCAAAACAAGTTCCCGACACACGTAATGTTGGGAAAGATGCCATGAAAGCCGACGGCACTATTAACCGTGCGGCACTCCCCGCTATCTTCAACCCCGAAGACCTCAATGCCCTTGAGCAAGCTCTTCGACTGAAAGATGCTCATCCAGGCTCAACCGTTACTATCCTGACAATGGGACCGGGACGCGCTGCCGACATTATTCGTGAAGGACTTTTCCGTGGTGCTGATAACGGTTACTTGCTGACCGACCGTGCTTTTGCCGGTGCTGATACGCTAGCTACATCTTATGCACTGGCAACTGCCATCCGCAAAATCGGCGAATGTGACATCATTATCGGTGGCCGTCAAGCTATCGACGGCGACACAGCACAAGTAGGCCCGCAGGTAGCAGAGAAGCTGGGACTGACGCAAATCACTTATGCAGAAGAAATTCTGGAAGTGGGCGAAGGTAAGATTAAAGTGAAACGCCATATCGACGGTGGTGTGGAAACTGTAGAAGGTCCGCTGCCTATCGTGATTACCGTTAACGGCTCTGCCGCTCCTTGCCGCCCCCGCAATGCGAAACTGGTTCAGAAGTACAAACACGCCAAGACTGTGACCGAAAAGCAGCAAGGCGACCTTGATTATACCGACTTGTATAACAACCGCGAATACCTGAACCTGCCGGAATGGAGTGTATCCGATGTGAACGGTGACCTTGAACAATGCGGTCTGTCCGGTTCGCCGACAAAAGTGAAAGTCATCCAGAACATCGTGTTTCAGGCTAAAGAGAGCAAAACCATCAGCGGCAGCGACCGTGACGTGGAAGAACTGATTGTTGAACTGTTAGCTAATCATACTATCGGATAATTATGAACAACTTATTTGTATATTGCGAAATAGAAGAAGGCAACGTTGCAGACGTTAGCCAAGAGCTTCTCACCAAAGGTCGTTCGTTAGCCAACCAGTTGAACTGCCAGCTCGAAGCAGTGGTTGCCGGAACAGGCTTCAACGAGATTGAAAAACAAATCCTTCCCTACGGAGTAGACAAACTGCACGTATTCGACGGCGAAGGACTTTATCCTTATACTTCACTTCCCCATACCTCTATCTTGGTGAATCTCTTCAAAGAAGAACAACCGCAAATCTGCCTGATGGGTGCCACCGTTATCGGTCGCGACCTCGGACCACGCGTTTCTTCCGCTTTGACCAGCGGACTGACTGCCGACTGTACTTCACTGGAAATCGGCGACCACGAAGATAAGAAAGCAGGAAAGACTTACAAGAACCTCTTGTATCAGATTCGTCCGGCATTCGGCGGTAACATCGTTGCCACGATTGTGAACCCCGAACACCGCCCGCAGATGGCTACCGTTCGCGAAGGGGTGATGAAGAAAGAAATCCTCGCTCCCAACTATCAGGGTGAAGTGATTCGCCACGATGTGAAAAAGTACGTAGCCGACACGGACTATGTAGTGAAAGTAATCGAACGCCATGTAGAAAAAGCGAAGAACAACCTGAAAGGTTCTCCGATTATCGTAGCCGGCGGTTACGGCGTAGGTTCGAAAGAAAACTTCAACCTGCTGTACGACCTGGCTAAAGAACTTCATGCCGAAGTAGGCGCCAGCCGTGCTGCCGTAGATGCGGGTTATGCCGACCACGACCGCCAGATTGGTCAGACAGGTGTTACGGTTCGTCCGAAACTTTACATCGCTTGCGGTATATCCGGACAGATTCAGCATATCGCCGGTATGCAGGAAAGTGGTATCATTATCTCTATCAACAACGACCCCGATGCTCCGATCAACACGATTGCCGACTACGTAATCAACGGAACGATTGAAGAAGTGGTGCCGAAGATGATAAAGTATTATAAACAAAATAGCAAGTAAGGAAAAGATGGCTAACTATTATACAGACATACCGGAACTCAAGTATCACTTGAACAATCCGATGATGAAACGTATTTGCGAACTCAAAGAGCGCAATTACAGAGATAAAGATGAATTTGACTATGCTCCTCTGGATTTTGAAGATGCCGTAGATTCTTACGACAAAGTATTGGAGATTACCGGAGAAATAACGGGTGAAATCATCGCTGCCAACGCAGAAGGTGTAGACGAAGAAGGTCCTCACTGTGCCAACGGACGTGTAGAATATGCTTCGGGGACTAAGCAAAACTTGGACGCTATGGTGAAAGCCGGACTGAATGGTATGACTATGCCCCGCATATACGGTGGTTTGAACTTCCCAATTACTCCGTACACCATGTGTGCCGAAATAGTTGCCGCAGCCGATGCAGGCTTCGGAAACATCTGGTCTTTGCAGGACTGTATCGAAACACTCTACGAATTTGGTAATGCCGACCAACACAGCCGTTTCATCCCGCGCATCTGCCAAGGCGAAACAATGTCTATGGACTTGACAGAACCGGACGCAGGTTCCGACCTACAATCTGTTATGCTGAAAGCTACTTATAGCGAAAAAGACAGATGCTGGTTACTGAACGGTGTGAAACGTTTCATTACGAACGGTGACGCTGATATTCATCTGGTACTGGCACGCTCGGAAGAAGGAACAAGAGATGGCCGTGGTTTGTCTATGTTCATCTACGACAAGAAACAAGGTGGTGTAGACGTACGCCGCATCGAGCATAAACTAGGTATCCACGGCTCTCCTACCTGTGAACTGGTATATAAGAATGCAAAAGCTGAGCTTTGCGGCGACCGCAAACTTGGTTTGATTAAATACGTGATGGCTTTAATGAACGGTGCCCGTCTGGGTATTGCCGCACAATCAGTAGGATTAAGTCAGGCTGCATACAATGAAGGACTAGCTTATGCCAAAGACCGCAAACAGTTTGGAAAAGCGATTATCGAATTTCCGGCTGTGTATGATATGCTTGCTATCATGAAAGGTAAGTTGGATGCCGGTCGCGCACTGCTGTATCAAACTGCACGCTACGTAGATATCTACAAAGCACTGGACGACATCTCCCGCGAACGCAAACTGACTCCGGAAGAGCGTCAGGAACAGAAGAAATACGCCAAACTGGCAGATAGCTTCACTCCGCTCGCCAAAGGTATGAACTCGGAATATGCCAACCAGAATGCATACGACTCCATCCAGATTCACGGTGGTTCGGGCTTTATGATGGAATATGCTTGCCAACGCATCTATCGAGACGCACGTATCACGAGCATCTACGAAGGTACTACCCAGTTGCAGACCGTAGCCGCTATCCGTTACGTGACCAATGGTTCTTACATCGCTACCCTTCGCGACTTTGAAGCCGTGCCTTGCTCACCGGAGATGGAACCGCTGATGTCTCGCCTGAAGAAGATGGCAGATAAGTTCGAAGCAAGTACGAACGCTGTGAAAGAAGCACAAGATCAGGAGCTACTCGACTTTGTAGCCCGCAGACTGATGGAAATGGCTGCCGACTGCATCATGTGCCACTTGCTGATTCAGGATGCCAGCCGTTCTCCCGAACTGTTCGCTAAATCTGCACACGTTTATTTGAACTATGCAGAAGCAGAAGTGGAAAAGCACGCCAACTTTATTGAGAATTTCGATAAAGAAGACCTCGCCTTCTACAAAAAGTAACAAATATTACTGTCAATAATCATAAAAGCATCCCTTCTTAAGGAAGTGGATGCTTTTTTGTGCCCTTTAAACTGCTATTATTCATTATTTTTCTATACATTTGTCCGGGAGACAAGCGAACAACAACAAAAATAAGAGAATATGAGAGTATACATCCAAGTCAAACAATTGGGAAAACGGAAGTGCCGTATCGAAAAGATACCTATAGATTTCGCTACTCCTCCTGCCAGTGTGCAGAAACTGATAGAAGCCATCGTCAGTTGGCAAGTAAGTGAATACAACGAACGCTTACAACAGAGCGAAGTTCTAAAATACCTCACTCAGGAGGAAGTGGAAAATAAAGCTACTTCCGGCAAGGTTGGCTTTGGTGTAAATTATAACGGCAAACCTGCCGCAGAAGCCGAAGCTATCACTAATGCTTTGCAATCTTACGAAGACGGTATCTTCCGCATATTTATTGACGATACGGAAGCCGGAGAGCTCACTTCTTCTATCCATTTGGAAGAAGAATCTACACTGACATTTATCCGATTGGCTATGCTATCGGGAAGATTATGGTAATTATTTATCCTCAAAACACACTTAAGACGAAGAATTATGAGACTTGTTTACAATAACGAACTAAATAAACGAATTAAACCGTATCTGGAGAATTTATTAAAGAAAAAGACGGGGTTGGACAAAACAACCGCTGCATTGTTCGATATATTCATGGAATACTTCAACATGGACAGCCGGTATGGAGCTTATAACGATAGCCTCGAACCCTGCTTCATTCTTATCATCCAAGAAGAGAAGATTAAAAGTGTTGCCAACCTGTTTGACGGCAAACTGAACAAGATGCTTCGATATATGCTGGGAGAAGAATATGCTAACTCATTCCATACATATCTGAAGCTAAAAGCCCGTTGCCCATATACGTTCGGATATGCACGCCGTTCGCAGCGTTCGGTCACTCCTTATCTACATCTGAACCAGGTAGTTATTGCACTGACCCAGTTTCTGAAACTGCGCGCCACAGGATTCACAACGGAAGCTATACTGAACGGAGGAAATACACCGCAAGAGATAGAAGCCTACAAAGGCTCCATGGATTGTGAAAGCTGGATGGCTGCGCGCATAGCAGAAGGTGACGAAAAGGTTATTGACTATCTGCGCAACGTGTTGACTAGTGAAAACAATGCCAATCGCCTGCAAAAAGGACACCTCCAGACCATTGCTATAAGTGGATATCAACCATTGTTGGAGCTGGAAGGCAAATTACTGTTGGCAGCCAAACTTCAGGAAGGGCTTCGCCAAGCCGTTGTAGAGACAATGGATGAAGGATGTCCGGAGAGTTTTCTCCATCTATTCTCCGTCATCTACAACAACGGGCTACAACGTTTTGCTTCCGTGAAACGCGGCATCGCTGTCAGTACCGGCATTGGCGAACAAGACAGCAGAGAACGCGTCACCAACAAATATTTAGAACTTATCCAACTGTATCTGAACGATCAGGAACAAGCTCACAAAGCACTTCAAAGCAAAGATACGATAGAACTTTATCTTGCCCTATGGAGTATCGGATTCTATAATTCAGACGAAATCCGGACATTTGTTCCCAAGATTATCAATGAAGGTGCCAAGCATCAGGTACAGACCTTGCTCTACTTCCTGCATTGCACACAAAACTTCGGCATGAATCACCGCATTAGCAAAGATGCATTCGAAGTATGGCACAATGAACCGTCGGTAGTAGCAGCCATCCTCCCACTCTATATGGCAGGACTTTATCTCAGCCGATACTCCAGTAACAAGGATACGCCGGAACTGAACAGTTATTTCGATTCAAAAGAAGAAGCAATCCGCCAATTTGAATACCTCGAAGAAGTTTACCAGACTATCTCTGCCAAAGAAACTTATTCACCGTTTATATTCCCTTGGGAAACCGCAGAGCTTACACGCTCCGAAATAGTGCAGAAGATGGCATTCATCACCTGGATAGCGAATGATTCGGTATTGAAAGATCGCTTTTGCCCGTATCTTGTTTCTCTTGACAGCTATGTACGGGCAAACTATGTAGGCATCGTATTGGATCCACCCACTAGCCAGCTACAAGAGGAATGCGTGTTGCAAGCCCTCGGCGACCGTTCGGCGGAAGTACGAGAAGAAGCTTATAATGTGCTGGCGGACATGACACTAACTCCCGAGCAGTATTTGAAAGTGGAAGAGTTACTACGTTTCAAATACAGTGAAATGCGTGTCAACGCTATCAATCTGCTGATGAAACAGTCGAAAGAACAACTGGCAGGCAGTATCCGCCGGTTGCTGACAGATAAGGTATTGGAACGCCGACTGGCAGGATTGGATATGATGAAGACCATGCACAACGATGCATCTTTGCAAGATACCTATCAGGCACTTCTTCCTATCGTAAGAGAGATTCAGAAACCGAATGCCAAAGAGAAGGTATTGATAGAATCTCTGATAGGCGACGGGAAAACAGAAAACGTCACTCAAAGTTACACGAAAGAAAATGGATTCGGTTTGTATTCCCTCTCACTCGAAGTCACTTTGCCCGAAATCACTCAAGACAAGGGGTTCAGTGTGAGAAAAGCATTTGAGTTTATCTGTTTCGGTAAAGCCAAACTTGTCTTTAAGAAGTTGAGCAAATACATCGAAATGTATAAAAACGAAACGTACAGAAACAGCTACGGAGAAACGTGTATGGTAGGCAATGGCGTTTTAGTGAACTGGAGCAGCAGCGAAGGACTAAGCGGACTCGGACTACCTGAAGTGTGGCAAGCCTTTTACGAAAAGGAGATAGGAAGTTTCGACAAACTGCTGATGATGAGCTTCATGCTTGCATCGACGGGAGTACCCAACGAATATGACGCTGATGATTTCTACGAAGAAGACGAAGAAGATATCAAAGCTGCACGGAAATCAGCCAATTCTTTCGAGCCGCTTACCAACAGGATGTATAACGGCATCATTTATCGCGGACTTCAAAAAGAATTGCGCCAGTTGCCATACTATGAACAGATGGATGACATCATCAATGCGCTGACTTATCAGCATTGGGACGAAATGACCTATCAACGACTGTCTACCAATATGTTACTCCAACTATTACCGTTGCTTAATACGGAAAATATCTTCCGTCAATACACCAGCAAGCACGCATGGTTGTCGGATAAGATGGACTACGGAGAAAAACAAATCGTTTACCCGATACACAACAACAAGTTTGTACAGTTCTGGCTCCAAATGCCTCATAAGTGGATGACTGACGAAATGTTCACGCGTTACTTCACCGTGCGCTATCAGCTCTACAAACTTACCAACTACATGGAGCATACTCCGGAACTGGAAGAAACCGACAGCTATATTAACGCCACGGACTTTGCCCGTGCATGGCTACTGGGACTGATCCCGACGGAAGAAGTATATCGCGAATTGATAGGACGTATTAATTCTCCGGAACAAATCAGAAACATCACGAATGCGCTGAACGAAAGTTCACGCGCAAACAAAGAAAAGGATGCCAGTATCGGGGATATCGACTTCTCTCTCTTCCGCACTCTATTAAATAAGGTAGTAGACCGGATTCTGGAGATAGAATTAAAACGCGGAGACTCGGAGACGCAGGTAACCCGCCTTGCGGAAGCATTGAGCTACGTTTACGGTTCCGAAACGTTCATACGCATCTTACAAGCGTTCGGTAAAGATGCTTTTATCCGCGATAGTTACAACTGGGGTAGCACCAAGCGTGGAGTATTGAGCCATCTCCTCCACTCCTGCTATCCGTTATCTACCGACACAAGTGTACAATTGAAAAAGCTGGCCAAGCAAGCAGAAATCAAGGACGAACGATTGGTAGAAGCTGCCATGTTTGCCCCGCAATGGATTGAACTTACTGAAAAAACCATCGGATGGAAAGGGCTGACAAGCGCCGCTTATTACTTCCACGCTCATACCAACGACTCATGCGACGATAAGAAAAAAGCGATTATCGCCCGCTATACTCCGATTGATATGGACGACTTGCGCGAGGGCGCTTTCGATATCAGTTGGTTCAAAGATGCTTATAAGACGATTGGGAAACAACGATTTGAGGTTGTTTACAATGCTGCCAAATATATCTCATGCAGCAATAGCCACACCCGTGCACGCAAGTTTGCCGATGCAACCAATGGTGTGGTGAAAGCGGAAGATGTGAAGAAAGAAATCGTAGCCAAACGGAATAAAGACTTACTGATGAGCTACGGACTTATCCCATTAGGAAAGAAAACGGATAAAGAACTGCTGGAACGCTATCAATTCCTGCAACAATTCCTGAAAGACAGTAAGGAATTTGGCGCTCAGAGACAGGAAAATGAGAAGAAAGCGGTAAACATCGCTTTGAAGAATCTGGCACTTAACTCGGGATATGGCGACGTAACACGCCTCACATGGAGCATGGAGACGGAACTGATTAAGGAACTTCTGCCCTACCTGACTCCGAAAGAAATAGACGACATCGAAGTGTACGTGGAAATCAACGAGGAAGGAAAAGCGGACATTAAACAGATTAAAGCCGGAAAAGCGCTCAACAGTATGCCTGCCAAGCTGAAAAAACATCCGTACGTGGAAGAACTGAAAGAGGTGCACAAGAAGCTGAAAGACCAGTATACCCGTTCGCGCACCATGTTGGAACAAGCAATGGAGGACTGCATCAGCTTTGAAGAAAACGAACTTCGCAAACTCATGCAAAACCCGGTAATCTGGCCGCTGCTGAGGCATCTTGTCTTTACTTGCAACGGTCAACTCGGTTTCTATACCGACGGATTACTGGTGACTGCCAATGCTGTTTGCCTCCCGTTGAAACCGAAAGACAAACTGCGTGTAGCCCACCCCACGGATTTATATGCAAGTAATGACTGGCACGCTTACCAGAAGTATTTATTTGATAATTCGATTCGCCAACCCTTCAAGCAGGTATTCCGTGAACTTTATGTACCTACTGCCGATGAGAAAGACGCTACGCTATCCCGTCGTTATGCAGGAAATCAGATTCAACCGAGGAAAACAATTGCAGTATTGAAAGGACGTCGTTGGGTGGCCGACTATGAAGACGGACTTCAAAAGATATATTATAAAGAGAATATCATCGCCACTATTTACGCTATGGCCGACTGGTTCTCTCCGGCAGATATCGAATCTCCGACACTGGAATATGTCTGCTTCCACAATCGCAAAGATTATTCGCTAATGAAGATTTCGGAGATTCCTTCTGTTATCTTCTCTGAAGTGATGAGGGATGTAGATATGGCAGTGAGTGTGGCTCATGCAGGAAGCGTTGACCCGGAAACAAGCCACTCCACCATCGAAATGCGTGGCGTATTGGTGGAAATGAATATGCCATTGTTCCATCTCGATAACGTAAAGGTGAAAGGCAACTTCGCTCATATTGAAGGGAAGCTGGGGAATTACAATATTCATCTGGGCAGCGGTGTGATTCATCAGGAAGGAGGTGCACAGATAGCTGTACTACCCGTACATTCACAAAGCCGCGGACGCCTGTTCTTACCATTTGTAGACGAAGATCCGAAAACTGCAGAGATATTGACAAAGATTATCTTCTTTGCAGAAGACGATAAAATAAAGGATCCAAGCATACTGAATCAAATCAAATAATAACAATGATATGGCAGAGAATCTAATAATAAATGCAGGAGATAAAGAAGATAAGTACCGTGAATTGCTTCCACAGATACACGCATTGGTGAGTACGGAGACGGATATGGTGGCCAACCTTGCCAATATTTCCGCTGCATTGAAGCAGACTTTCGGTTTCTTTTGGGTGGGCTTCTATCTTGTGAAAGACGATGAACTTGTGTTAGGACCTTTTCAGGGTCCTATCGCTTGTACCCGTATCCGCCTTGGCAGGGGCGTTTGCGGCACTGCTTGGAAAGAAGAGCGTACGCTGATTGTTCCTAATGTTGAACAGTTTCCCGGTCACATAGCTTGCAGTTCCGATTCTAAGTCGGAGATTGTAGTGCCGATAAAGAAACAGGATGTTGTCATCGGCGTATTGGATATCGACAGTGATATGCTGGATAGTTTTAATGATGTTGATGCACAGTATTTGGAAGAGATTTGCACGTACCTCGTATAATTTATTAGGGATAAAGCATTTTAATAAAACAGAGTCTCTGTTCGCGTGAATCAGAGACTCTACTTTTTTACCAGTCCATATCTTCTATTTCCTGCCCCCGATACAGTAACAATTGCCTGCGGAGGGAATCCATTTCACGTCGCATATCATCCATCCTTTCCAATAAATGATGAATGGCATCGATGCCTTCTATGTTGATGGATAAGTCGTAATACATTCTGCTATAACGCTCCAGATTAGGAAGTTCGGAGAGAAGCAAATAATGCTCATTACCATCGGTATGTACGTTAATCAAACCACCTTCTACCAACCTATCGATGAATGAAGGCTCAATATGACATTTGTGACAGTATTCACTGACAATAATTAATTCGGTCTGCATAGTGCTCATTCATTTTAGTTCATACTCTGTAACTCGCGGAATAACTCTTTCTGTCTATCGGTCAAGTTAGTAGGAATCTTGACGGAATAGGTCACTATTAAGTCACCAAAATGTCCTTCCTTCTTATAAATCGGGAAACCTTTTCCTTTTAGACGGACTTTCGTACCATTCTGCGTTTCCGGTTTTATCTTCAGTTTCACCTTACTATCCAAGGTGTCCACTATCTTTTCACCACCCAATACAGCGGTGTAAAGATCCACTTCCACATCAACATACAAATCATCGCCTAAGCGTTTGAACACAGGATCTTCGGCAATGACAAAGGTTATGTATAAATCTCCTTTCGGACCTCCATTGATACCTTCGGAGCCGTAACCTTTCAACCTAATCACCTGTCCATCAGCTACCCCTGCAGGAATAGTGATACGTACCTGTTTACCATTGACATTTAATACCTGTTTATGAGTCTGGGCAGCATCACGAAGCGAGAGATGAAGCTCAGCATTAAAGTCTTGTCCTCGGAATCCCGCAGAGCCTTGCCCTCTTCCACCACGATTACCGAACATTGATTCAAAGAAATCGGAGAAACCACTGGCATTACCATCAGAGAATCCTTCTCCGTCGGAGCTGTACCAATAACTTCCGTTACCATCAGAAAAACCTTGTCCCGCACCACCGAAACCGCCCGCACCGCCAAAGCCTCCGGCTTGTTGCTGCGCCCGCTTCTGAGCTTCAAATTCATCGGCGTGTTTCCAATGTTCTCCGTACTCATCATACTTCTTACGTTTCTCAGGGTCACTCAGTACTTCATTCGCTTCATTGATTTCCTGAAACTTATCCTTTGCACTGGGATCATTCGGATTCAGGTCGGGATGAAACTTACGTGCCAACTTACGATAAGCCTTCTTGATATCATTCTGAGAAGCACTTTTGTCTACTCCAAGAACTTTATAATAATCTATATAGGCCATGTTTTATGAATTTAATCGTTCATACATCATACCGCAAATAACACACCAATCCTGTTTTTGGATGTGAATTTTAGCACTAATTATTAAATAAAGTGCGTTTTAAAAGACAGATGAACTCATTTACATCTTCTTCCGTTGTATCAAAAGAAGTTACCAGACGAATTTCATCCTTATCTTCATTCCAGAAATAAAAGAAATACGACTCCAGCATCCGGTCGATAATCGGTCGGGGCATGGTCAGAAACAACTGGTTGCTTTCAGCCTTTTGAGTAAAAGTCACTTTGGGTAGATTCTTCAGTTCGGTATAAAGTTTTGCCGCCATAACATTGGCATGATTGGCATTCTTTAACCAAAGGTTGTCTGTCAGATAAGTTGTAAACTGGCAAGAGAGATAGCGCATCTTGGAAGCAAGTTGGGCAGATTGCTTACGGATAAATCTGGCATCTTCCCTCAAATCCTTATTGAATACAATGACACACTCACCCATCATCAATCCGTTCTTCGTTCCGCCGAAACTAAGAATATCGACTCCACAATCAACCGTCAGTTCTTTAAGAGTAAGATTCAGGGCAGCACAGGCGTTGGCTATTCTTGCTCCGTCCATGTGCACATACATACCGTTCAGATGAGCAAAGTCCGTCAGCCGTTTCAGTTCTTGGGGAGTATAGATAGTACCGAGTTCGGTACACTGGGAGATGTAAAGGGCCCTAGGTTGCGAATGGTGCTGGTCGCCGAAACCATGCAAGTAAGACTGCATCAATTCTGGAGTCAGTTTTCCATCGGGAGTAGCAATAGGACGAATCTGGCAACCGGTCATCTTGACGGGGGAACCGCATTCATCTACATAAATATGGGCCGTTTCAGCACAAAAGATAGAATGAAATGGGCGGGTCATTAACTGCAATGCCACCACATTGCTACCCGTACCATTAAATACAAACAATGGCACACAATCCGGTGTAAAAGTTTCTTTTATCTTGGCTACGGCTTCTTCCGTCCATCTATCATCACCATAACCGAAGGAATGGTCTACATTTGCCCGGTTCAATGCTTCCATCACCAACGGATGCACACCGGAATTATTATCTGAGGCAAAACTTCTCATTGTTACTTTACATTAAAATTAATCGTAATGCAAAGTAACAGAATTATTTCCAAAAATACTTCTTGCGCAGCCAATAATCTAATCCGAGCAGAACCAAAACTAACAATGCAACATAAAGATAGAATATTAGCAACGGAGTATCTTTGCAAACATATTCCATCGATGGTAAATAATTGGCAAATCTGAAATCTAAATAGAAAACAAGGGTATAAACACCGAGTCCCAGTAAGGACAAGACTGATGCCAGCAAAGCCGCCCAAACGATGCTTGCTCTGCGTTTCTTCTGTTTTTCAGCTTCCAAACGAACACGTTCCATCATCCGATACGAGAAATTGGAAGCCAAGTCTTCCGTCTGTCTCCGCTCAAGTGCCTGTGTCAGTGCACTGCTCCTATTATCTTTTATGTTCTTCTCCGTTTCCATCTCTATCTCCTTTTATTTACCATTCATCAATATATATATTTTCTTTCGAGTGCGATGAAGTTTGACTTTCACATTACTTATTGAAAGTTTCATCACTTCACCAATCTCTCCTATTGATTTATCCTCATAATAGAACAGAGTAATCAACGCTTTTTCTTCTGCGTTCAAATGGTCTATCGCACTAACCAGACGATTGATTTGCTCTTCATCTCCCGCCAAGTCGATTACCTCATCGGCTTTTTCATCCGGCACATTATTTATTGTACTCTCTTCGATATAAAGAAACTCCTGTTTCTTTTTCCGGGTAGCCGAAATTGCTACGTTATAAGCTATCCGATAGAGCCAGGTAGACAACTTACTCTCCCTTTTATAACCGGACAGATTACGATAAGCTTTCAGAAAAACATCCTGAAGCAACTCTTCTGCATCTTCGGAACAACCGACGATTTGTACAATCAGCGAATATAAGGGACGGCTATAGCGGTCGAGCAACACGGAAAAGTATTCCGTTTCCCCATCCAGTATTCGCGTGATATAGTATATTTCGTCTTTCTGTTCCATCTTGTTCGATTAGACGCCAAGCAATACAAAAGGTTACATCTACATAGCGATAAATAAAATAAAAATAATCTTATCTAAACGTGTAACCTTTTTCGGCCATCTGCGTCAAACGGTACAAAGAACGAAAATATTCACTTAAAAACAGTACAATTATGATGGATTTTATCTTGATTCCTTTGGTGGTGGGCATCATCACGCTAGGTATTTACAAATTATTCGAGCTTATCATATGCAAAAAAGAACGATTGACCATGATTGAGAAGCTTGGCGACAAGCTTAGTGTAGGAGACATCAGTAGTAATTTCTCCTTCAATCTCAATTATTCGCGTTCACGGTTCTCATTTAGTGCACTGAAAGGTGGCTGCCTAATGATGGGTATAGGTTTAGGTCTATTAATAGCTTTCTTTATTTGTTGCGCTTTCTTTCCAACGTATACCGTTAAAGAAGACATAGCATGGAATGTGAGACAGTTATCAAGCATTGTTTATGGTTCATGCATTCTTCTGTTCGGCGGCATTGGACTTTTGATAGCCTTTCTCGTTGAAATGAATACTCAAAAGAAAGAAAAGGAATAAACTTAAAAATCCCCGAAGTGCAAACTATTATGTTATTACTTCGGGGATTTTTGGCTTTCATTAAAGCGATTATTCTTTTAGCCAATATAAACATTTACACAAAGATATACATAGAGTTCTTCATCGCACTGATCAAACTCTATCTTGTCTTCTCTCGACAGCCATCCTAAAGCGGCACCCAGTTCTTTATCTTTCAGCCCGGACTTTCTTTTTAAAGTTCCATAAGTCCACTTCTCATTATTACTTAGCAGCTGCCAAACTTTACCGGCATTTAGGCCGATTACATTTCTATCCATTTTCTACAGTTATTAAGAGGTTAAACACATTAGGTTAAGATTTCGCCAATAAAGATAACAAAAGAGTATTAGATTTGTTTATTCTTTATTGCTAAAAAGTTGTTACAAAATTCATTTTAACATAAATACAGTAGTGTACACTAATACAAAGCCTCTATTAGCATATGTTAAAATAGTAGGAATTAATCATTTTAATTTGTTATGTTTGTAATATTAAAAAAGTTAGCATATGGAAAAGTCCGACTCTTCACACTTATTCCGGCAACCTATATACGCAAATAAAAGACAATGGAATCAATTTCTTTCTATTTTTTTGCTGGCGGTAGGTGTTGGTTTCACGGTAGCGGGAATTATATTCTTCTTTGCCTACAACTGGAACGAGCTACCCAAGTTTGCCAAATTGGGAATTGTTGAAGTATTATTAATTGCTTCCGTTCTACTGGCTGCATTCACCCGATGGAATATTCTCATCAGACAAATTCTCCTTACAGGAGCAACATTTCTGGTAGGTACGCTCTTTGCCGTATTCGGACAAATCTATCAGACTGGAGCTGATGCATATGATTTATTTCTAGGGTGGACTCTCTTCACTATTCTCTGGGCAGTCGCCATTTGTTTTGTACCGCTATGGCTCACATTTATCGGGTTGCTTTGCACAACCATATGGTTATATACCATACAGATAATACCTGATAATCTTTGGGAAGTCACTATATTAACTAATGTCGTAGCATGGATATGTGCCACTGCAACTATCATTGCAGAGCGCATGAAGTTGACAGGAAATTTAGAAAGACACAATCATTGGGTTACCTGTCTGCTTTCGTTGGCGACCATTGTCTACCAAAGTTTTCTCATGATTGCAAGCATCGGAGATCGTCATTCCATCTTGTCGATACCTTTAATTGGCACAATACTCTTGTTTTCTGCTGGTTTATGGTTTGGATGGAAACAAAAGAATCTGTTTTATCTTGCCAGCATCCCCTTTGCAGTTCTGATGATTCTGCTTTCTCTGTTAATTTATCACAGCAATATGAGAAGTGTGAATCTGTTTTTCTTTGCCGGACTTCTCGTTATCACCGGAACTACTTTACTGATATACATCATTCTCAACCTAAAAAAGCAATGGTATGGCACAGAAGAATAACCTCACAATTCAGGTAGTATCCATCATCGGAGGTATCCTGACTGCCATTTTCTTTCTAGGATTTCTGTCATTAGCTTCCATCATTCGTTCTGAAGAATCCAGTTTTATTATCGGATGTCTATTAATCGTTACCACATTGACAATCAGCCGACTAGTTGTGAAGCCATTCCTGGATGCTATGAACATCACGTTTTATGTAGCCGGATGCATATTGTTCTCTTTTGGCATCAGTGCCAATGTCAATATCCTCTTTTGTTCACTGTTGGTTATCAGCATTCTTACATTTTTTCTATCGAAAGGTTTTATACTACCTTTTTTAGCGGTAACATTATTTAACATATCCTTGTTTGGAGAAATTGCTCACTTATTTTCCTCATGGTACCCTCTACAGAATGCAATAGTACCTCTTATAGCAGCTTTCTTGTTTACCAATCTTTTTGAAACCAAGCTGCTTACTCGATTGCAAGGCAATACTTCGAAATATAAACCCTTCCATACCGGATTATTTATTTCCTGTCTCATTGCACTGAGCGGAGCATCCATTGATTTTCTTACAACCGGAATGAATGAATGGATTATATCTATCTCTTTATGGATAGGACTTCTCATCATGATTCAACGAATCATGCAGGTGATGGAGGTAGCTAATTTGAGAATGCAAATAGGGATTTATGGTCTTAGCTTCCTTATCTGCCTGCCTACTGTGTTCGCTCCCTATCTCTCCGGTAGCTTACTATTAATTCTGATTTGTTTCCATTACGGCTATAAGGCAGAATGCGGGGCATCGCTCCTTCTCTTTATCTATGCCATTTCCAAATACTATTATGATTTGAACGTGACTTTACTCGTCAAA
The DNA here is from genome assembly GCF_900547205.1 of uncultured Bacteroides sp. Taxonomy (GTDB): domain Bacteria; phylum Bacteroidota; class Bacteroidia; order Bacteroidales; family Bacteroidaceae; genus Bacteroides. The sequence continues at coordinate 5,425 of NZ_URFY01000038.1, read as the reverse complement.
TCTATCACACTCTTTTTCATAGGAACTGCATTTATAGTGGCTTGGTATTATTTCACTCAAAAAAGAACGAAACATGAAAAAATATAGTCGGATACTTATCATTGTCAATTTGTTGCTTCTACTGGGATACTTCAACTGGTCGGTATTCAAGAAAGAACAAACACTAAAGGATGGACAACTCGTTTTGCTTGAATTGGCTCCTGTCGATCCGCGCTCTTTGATGCAAGGAGATTATATGAGTCTCAATTATAAGGAATCGGCTTCGGATTTAAAAAACGAAAAGACTGCTTCGCGGGGATATGCTATACTTTCGATTGATAGTAATCAGGTAGGGAAAATAATACAGTTGCAGGAGTCTTTAGAACCTGCAGAGGGAGGTGAGTTAGTTGTAAAATATAAAATGATAAATGGTAGGTTGGTTCTTGGTGCCGAGTCTTTTTTCTTTGAGGAAGGACAAGATACGCTTTATCAACGGGCGAAGTATGGTGGGCTGAAAGTGGATGGCGAAGGGGAAAGCTTGCTAGTTGGGTTGTATAATGAGGATTTTCAGCTGATTCGACCGTAGTTCATTAGCATTATGTTCTATATTTATAGTGTTTAAAAAATAAAAGCCCAGACTTTCGCAAGCCCGAGCATTTGTGTTCTTAAGATCTCTCCTTACTTAGGGAAATAAGGGACTAGTTTTATCTAGTGAATAAGGAGGATAACTTAAGACTAATAAAAGGGATACCTGTGGGAAATAAGGGAGGTATCCCTTTCTAAGAAATCAGATATTTGAAAGACATACTTTCACAAGCATAGCTTTCAATCTGTCTCTCAGTATATTTTATTAAGGGATTAATGTTTTGTAACGAGAAGGCATCTCTAGTCCTAAAAAGAATTAAGATGCCTTCAATTACATTTCTTTTAATCTAAATTACTTCATTACTTTCACATAGACTGTTTCAACTGTCTGTTTACCCCATTTATCAGTAATAGTAACATTTACCTTACATGCCGGAGGAGTAACAATCGGCGTTTGAGAAGCTGACTTAGATATTACAATTTTATCAACTGTAGTAAAGTCAGTGCCACTTAATTTCAGATAATCTTTTGCATTCTGGTCTGCCAATTCAACTTCTACAGATTCAATTCTGTTGTCATCAAATTTATATGCAACTCCATAAGCATCTGTTTTCTCAAAATCTTTAGCTAAAAGATCTTGTGAATGACCGCCATCAATTTCAAACGGCTTAGCTTCAGTTCCTTCTTTTCCGACATATTTAAATGTACCTTCGAAAATTTCCGATTTCACAGTCAAGTTAAACTTGTCAGGAATTACATTCAGACGAGAATTACCGAATGGAGCATAAGATACCGTGATATCACGTCCCTCATAAGCACCACCCCAAGCATCGAAAGGAGCAACAGTAATCATATCATTCTTCTTATCAGTTCCTAACCATGCATCAGCAAATACCTCTACCTTATTTTCTATCTTAGAAGGTCTTTCTTCGCTGAATGTTATAAGATTCTTAGCAGCATCAGAGATTGAACCTTCTTGATAAAGATTATAAAGATTATATGAGATTTTGCCACTTACAGAAGCATCATTTACATTACCATAAGCAGTAGCATTATCACCGCTAAAGTAAGCATCTGCACGTTTGAATACGAACAATTTATCATTCTGCTGATCTACAGTAATCTTGAATGTTGTTTCATACAAAACATCATTCTTCAAAGCACCAGATGGATCTGCATTAGCATTCATAAATTTAACTGTAGCAGTATGGGGTACAGCAGCAACTGTTGCAGGATTAAATTGTGCTTTGATTACAAATTTAGTAATCTTAGCAGCATCAGATGATTCTTTACCATCTTTATCTAAGCCCTGCAATGCCAATGTAATACCATCAACATATTCCAAGTCTTTCACTCCATTAATTTCTACCTTACCAGCTGTATAAGCAATTGAAGTCTGTATACCAGCGGATATGTTTGCCTTAATTACATCAACAGAAGGACCAGTTATTTCAGAAGTTGCCGTTACATTTTTACCATCTACAACCCAAGTCATATCTGCAATCTGAGCTGCTTCCGCTTTATACTCGAAAGTCAAATTCAAATTTGCTTTCTTAATATTACCAGCAGTAGTAAGGTATTCAATGGTAACAGTCAACTGACCTTCCTTATTAGCTAAAATTGTTTTATTGTCTTTATTGAATGTAGCATCAATCTTCTTAGCATCATCAGCATTAACAGAATAAGTATAATCTACAACATCATTCAATTGATCACCTACCAATTCATCTAAATTAAGAATAGTTTTAAATGCTACTTTTTTATCAGCATCAGTAAGTGTCTTTTCTTGTTCTTTTGCAGAAACTTTCACGTCATACTGAGAAATGATTTCATTGCCCCATGCATCTTTAGTTGTAAGTGCATAAGCGATATTTTCATTCAAGTTTTTCGGATCTATTCCATTTGCGAAATTAAGTGTTAAATCATAAATACCTTTATTCGCAGTACTTTCAGCACGAGTCAGAGCAGTTTCACTAACATTAGCAGCAATATTTGCTATAACAAAATTTGTATTGCCCTTAGAATCCGTTAAACCAATCTCATAAGATTGAATGTCTTCTACCTTTAAATTCACCGGATTAATTAACGCATGAATCATACCCCCTCTAGCAGAAAGGAATGTTCCTTTTGAATAAGTTTTTCCGTTAAATTTAACGCCTTTTTCTTCTTTCACTATTCCATAATACAAAGAAGATTCAGCCTTAGTAGAACTTAAATCGACAGTTCCATTGCTTGTACCAAGCGCACGCATACTTGTGATACGAGCAGCTTTCAGCATAGTCACTCTTTCCCATTTCTTAGTTTCGCTATTAAGTACGTTCAATACCCAAACCAGAGAATTATTAGGATCAGCGGTTACATAAATATGAGAAGCTGCTTCATATTCTGTCTTCTTATATTCACCTAACACAGCATCCCATACTTCCCAGAATCCATCAGCAGAGATTTTGGGTGATTTTCCATCTTCACCTTTGTCACCTTTATCGCCTTTGTCTCCCTTATCACCTTGCTCGCCTTTATCGCCTTGGTCACCTTTGTCTCCCTTATCGCCTTGCTCGCCTTTATCACCTTGCTCGCCTTTATCGCCTTGGTCTCCCTTGTCACCTTTATCGCCCTTAATTCCTTCAGAGCAAATACCAGTGTCTTTACCATCGATAATCCAGTTCTTTGTTGTCGGATCAACCTCAATTTTCGTACCAGCTGCACCCGTTGCACCATCTGCACCACTTACGATAGAATAGCTTTTACCATCGTTGAAAGTAATCTTAAAACCATCAGTAATTGACTCAACAGCGGTTACCCATTTACCTTCTTTCACGAAATTCTGCAACTCGGCAATGCTAGCTTTGTTTGCGTCAATCTGCGTCTGCAGATTGTCGATGTCATCATCGTAGTCCTTACAGCCTACATAGGTGACAGTAGAAAGTGTCAACGCCCCGAGGAACATCACTTTTACAAATTTTCTTTTCATAACTACTTAAAAATTACATTAATAATATATTATTAAACACTAAGTTTCAATAATGGAATGCCCGTTACTCTGTAGGTAACGGATGAACCTTTGTGCCTGCTCTTCTGGAGTAGTCGATACTGAAAAATGATATGTATAGTGATGAAACATTTTTACCCCTACCTTAGAAAAGCGGTAGAGGGGAGGGAAATCTTTTGCATCAATTAGAAGTTAACAAAGCCCTAATACAAAGAATCCACACGTTTTGTCTAGGTCAGTTCCTTTTTTGAGCAGTTTATTAGAAAAAATGTTTGATTTAGTTTGGTTGTTTTAATAAATATGCTCATATTTGCACCGGAATTTATTCCCGTTACCTACAGAGTAACGATCTTATTTTCAAACGCTTACTCCTACTATAGAGCATTTCACAAAATCAAGAACTTGTTTATTAGCTTCATCGATTTTCTTATTCCGAAAAGGTTTAAGATATGTTTCGGTCACGGTGATAGACGAATGTCCCATCGCTTCGGAAATAATACCCGGATGAATCTCGCAATAATAAGCTGTTGTAGCCCATGTATGACGGGCGGTATAAGAACTGAGCCTATCACTCAATCCCAACAATTCACCAAGCAACATCAATTGTTGATTGAAGCTGCGCAATGCCAGCTGATATTCACGATAAGCTTCCTTCGTACCTTCATCGCTTTTCAAGAAAGAAAACAGATAAGGAGATGAACTGTCGCGACTCATGTATTTCTTTACCAAAATCATTGCTTCGGGAGTCAAAGTCACCGATAAGGGGCGGCCTGTCTTACGCCTGCGATACGTAATCACATTATCACACAAATCACTCTTACGCAAATAAGCCAAATCCACAAATGGGATACCGCGAAGCGAAAACATAAGGATGAACATCTCTTGAGCACGATGCATGGCCAATGATACACCAGATGACTGAGGTAACTTTGTAAATACCTTCCTCATATCCTCATCTCCCAAAGCCCGCTTATGGTCGGCACGAGTGCCTGTATAAACAGAACGGAACAAATGGGGCACATAAGTAGCCCATTGAAGATCGACAGCACGATTGTAGACAGCACGAAAAGTGCGCAAATAAGTAGATACGGTGTTCCAACCACATCCCCGACCGCGAAGATAGATTTCGAAACCGTTTAACCACTCCGGAGTAATTTCATTAAATGAAAAATCCCTTTTCCCACGATAAGCAATAATGGCATTGAGACTGCTGCGATATACATGGGCAGTTCCAAAGTTTCCCTCCACTTGTAGCCCATCAGCTACTTGCTTCATAAATGTTAATACTTTCAACATCTCTAGAATTTATTAATAAATTAGACCCTAAATATACGAGTTATCTGCAAATACGCAAAAACACGGACTATTCGGCTTCTGTTCAATCATACTCTTTAATTTAAATCATAATCATATTTCCTTGTAACTAACTATAGTTAAGCATTTTGTAATGACAGACTATTTTTTAGCAATAAGATATCCCCGTATCAAAAACCAAAATGCTAATAGTGTGTTTTTTCTATTGAGATGTTTAAAACAATCATCTCAATGTTTGAAAACGATTATTGAGATGTTTATTTCAAACTATAGGAAGATTTATCTGACCAAAAAGTCGATAGTATCTGGAATTAGGTTGACTATTAGTAGAGGGCAAATAACTTATTAATCATTCGCAAATGAATTATTCATCGGCATTTCAGAAAAAGAATGACGATGATTTAAGAATGCACAAAAAAGCCCGGACTTTCACAAGCCCGAGCATTTGTATTCTTAAAACATTTCCTTATTTAGGGAAATAAGGGACTAGATTCTTTTCTAGTATAATAAGGAAGATATTTTAAGACTAATAAAAGGGATACCTGTGGGAAATAAGGG
>NZ_URFY01000037.1 GCF_900547205.1 uncultured Bacteroides sp. | reverse complement strand
TCAGATGTGTATAAGAGACAGGTAAGAAGAAAAGTCATTTCTTATTATAATAAATGTAATTACACTGATTTTTCGTTGTATGGCCGGGGATGGTCCAAGAATTTAAGAGTTTATAAAGGTGTATGTATAAGTAAAAAGAAAGTGTATGCACAATTTAGATTTGCTTTGTGTTTAGAGAATATGTGTAATGTGAATGGCTATGTTACAGAAAAGATATTTGATTGTTTTACAGCTGGAATTGTCCCTATATATTGGGGAGCTAGTAATATAGAAAAATATATTCCTAAACAATGTTTTATAAGTTATGCTGATTTTAGCTCCATTGGTGAATTGAATCAATTTCTTTTAAACATGAACTATGAGAGGTATTGTGAATATATACATAATATTAAACAATATCTACAAGGGGCGGCTAAATCTGTTTTTGAATACAAATACTTCGTAGAGCAACTTGATTCTGCTTTGACTACATCTGAGATACAAAGAGAATGTGGCAATAAAACGGTTCTTATGTTTTATTCAGTATTGCAAAATATTGTTAGAAAGCCAAAAGCGTTATTTAATAAGATTACAAAATCTATCATCGATTTATGTATGTAGAAAGGCTTGACTCCATTCCTTATGAACTCTTCACGAATTATTAAAAATACAGGCTACTTATATTTAAAGATGGGAGTTACAATGTTTATTACATTGTATTCAACTCGTCTTTTGTTAGGAGCTTTAGGTACAGTCGACTTTGGTATATTTAATGTTGTAGGTGGGCTAATTGCAATGCTGGGATTTATAAATAATTCAATGGCTGTTGCAACGCAGCGTTTTATGTCTTTTGCTGAGGGCGAAGATAATATGCATAAAAAGAAATCTATTTTCAATATAAGTATTATACTCCATTTTTTTCTTGCTATTATTGCAGGCCTGATATTGCTCCTTCTGACTGTTTTTTTCTTTGATTATGTCTTTAATATGCCAAGCGAAAGAGTTTATGCAGGAAAAATAGTCTTTTTTAGTTTGATTATTAGTACTGTATTTTCTATGATGTCAGTGCCTTATGAAGCAGTTATTAATGCCCATGAAGATATGGGATATTATGCAATTGTAGGTGTTTTTGAATCTGTTCTTAAGTTACTCATTGCTTTTGCTATTTGTTGGACTTCACAAGATAAGTTAATCTTATATGGTGTTTTGATGACTCTACTTCCAATATGTACTTTAACGATTATGAGAATATTTTGTCATCATAGATATAAGGAGTGTATTATCTCACCGCTAAAATATTGGGACAAGAATATATTAAGAGAAATGGCATCTTTTGCTGGCTGGAACTTTATTGGGATATCTGGGTCTATGATAGGTAGTTATGGCAGAGGAATTATATTAAATCATTTTTTTGGTGCAGTTTTGAATGCAGCTTATGGCATTGCTATTCAAATCAATGGGCAGATACTTTCCTTCACAAATAATATGTTAAAGGCCTTGAATCCTGTAATAGCTAAAAGTGAAGGATCCGGGGAAACTGAACAGATGATTAAAATCTCATTGAAAGGATGCAAATTTTCATATTATATATTAGCCTTTTTTGCTATACCTTTAATAATAGAAATGCCTATGATATTATCGCTTTGGTTGAAAAATGTTCCTCAATGGACTGTGGCGTTTGGGAGATTGACTTTAACTAATTCTTTGGTAGAACAAATAACAATTACATTGGGGACATCTCTTTTGGCTATAGGAAATATAAAGCAGTTTAATGTTATGATAACTGTCTTAAATATAACTTTTCTTACTTTCTGTGGATTATTATTCGTTTTAGGCTTTTCACCAATAGTTATGTATGTGTTGAATATAATTTTTTCTGGTGTCTTGGCTTCATGCTTGAGATTATATTATTTAAGTAAATACTCGGATATGAAATACTCACTATTTGTGAAAAGTGTGCTTGTGCCAGTGGTGGTAGTGTCTGTTTTTTCTTTTATGGGAGGTATGATATCGCATTATTTGATAAAGAATAGCTTTTATAGAGTGGTATTTACTTTTATTGGTAGTAGTGTGTTTTTTCTTTTTGCTACATACTTTTGGGGACTCTTTAAAGAGGAAAAATGTGTTTTGTGGAATATATTGTCTAAACTGAAAAACAGAGTTTATGGATGTTTATAAAGGGGGGCAATTAGATCTGCTGCTAATTTGAAAGTAAGAATATTACTCTTATTATTCTCAATATCTTCATTTAATAAGATTTTTTACTCTAAGAAATTCTCTTATCCGAAGTTTGCACTTAACTAGTATGCTATAATAGGTGTGGTTGGTAGTTCAGTTTCAAAAGATATTCCATCTGGGAGGGTTGCTGCAAGTAATCCATGTGGTATTATTTAAAGAATAAATATTATAAAAAACTGTATGATGATAAAATGCATTTGTTTTTTGATTATATCTATGCTACATAAAATGTATTATTATTTGATGATTCCTAATATACAAATTAGAAAAGCTATATTACAAAGAGGGCGTATTTCTATTAAAAAAGGTAATAGCATTAATATAGAATATTCGAAGTTGAAAAAGTATTGTTTCAAAGTATTAGGTAATGGCAATTCTATAAGTATTCGAGGGTGTCATCAAAATCTTTCTATTTCAATATCAGGAGAAAATAACGAAGTGGTTTTGGTTGGCGAAACAAAAACGAATAATACTAATATTGTTTTAATTGGTAAAGATTGTAAGATCATAATTAGTGAGGGGTGTTCAATAGGGGGCGGCGAATTAGTATGCATGGGAAAAGGTAATTTTATTCATATAGGTCCCAATTGTATGTTTTCTAATGAAATAGAACTGTGGGCGACGGACAGCCATCCAATTTATTGTAATGATAAACCTATCCCAATAAACCAATCTAAACCAATAATTATAGAAGAGCATGTATGGGTGGGTAAAAGATCGATAATATTAAAAGGTGTAAAGATTGGACATGACTCAATAGTGGGCATGGGAACAATTGTGACTAAGGATGTACCCTGTTCATCTTTAGTAGTAGGTAATCCATCTCGCATCGTAAAGAGTGGTGTTACATGGAGTATGGATAGAATACATATATAGCTTATAGAGTAATGAAAATAGTGCAAGTGATAGGTGGATTGGGTAATCAAATGTTTCAATATGCTTTTTATAGTGCTTTAAAAGCCCATTATAAAAATGTAGAAATTGATACTTCGTTATTCTCACGTTATAAACTTCATAATGGTTTTGAACTGGCAAACATATTTGGAGTACAGTTTAAAGAAGCATCTCTATCGAAACGTTTGCAATTATCTTTTCATGGAGGAGATGTCTTTTCATCGATATTAAGAAAATTGATTCAGCGTCGAGGCACAGAATATATTGAAGAATATTTGAAATATGATGAACACGTTTTAGATGATTCATCTAACCTGTATTATATTGGGTATTGGCAGAGTTATAAATACTTTTCTTTTATAGAGAGTGAGATAAGGAAGAACTTCATCTTTCCCATTCCCCAAATAGATAACTATAATAAAAATCTCAGAAATATAATTTTGTCTTCAAATTCCGTCAGCATTCACATAAGGAGAGGAGATTATGTTGGCAACTCTGTATATGAAGATATTGCAACCTTAGATTATTATCAAAGAGCATTGGACTATATGGATAGAAATGTCTCAAATATGAAAATATTTCTTTTCTCAAATGATGTGGAATGGTGTTTGCGAAATTTGAATTTGCATAATTGTACTGCAGTTTCTCATAATACTGGTGCAAACTCTTTTTGGGATATGTATTTAATGTCCTCTTGTAAACATAACATTATAGCAAATAGCTCGTTTAGTTGGTGGGGAGCTTGGCTTAATACTAATCTGGATAAAATAGTTATATCACCTAAAAGGTGGATTAATGATAACCGTGTAAGCATTGATGATATTATACCCGCAACTTGGATATGTTTATGAATACTACCCCTTTAGTTTCAGTTGTGATGGCTGTTTATAATGGTGCTCCTTTCTTAAAGGAAGCTATAGACAGTATTCTATCACAAACTTACAAAAGATTTGAGTTTATCATTATAGATGATGGATCTACAGATGGTTCGTTAGATATCATAAATGGATATTCAGATGAAAGGATAAAAATATTGGTTAATTCTAAAAATGAGGGTCTGATATTTTCTTTGAATAAAGGCATTGAATATGCATTAGGGACTTATATTGTGAGAATGGATGCTGATGATATTAGTCTCCCTCAACGAATAGAAGAACAGGTGTCTTTTATGGAAAAGCATAGTGAAATAGGTGTCTGTGGTACGAATATTGAGGTTTTTGGAAAATCAGTTAACGGTTATATTCATCGTTTTAAACGGAATCCTTTAGTTAATAATGCTACTCTTTTATTTACTACTTGTTTTGCTCACCCTTCTGTGATAATAAGAAAGTCAGTAATAGATCAATATCACTTATGTTATCAAGATGTTTATCGGAATGCAGAAGATTATGGATTTTGGGTGGAATTGAGCAAATATACTCAATTTGCTAATATAAATAAAGTATTATTGAAGTACAGAATACTTCAAGGAAGTGTAACTAGAGTAGCGAATAAGGATATGAGATCTCGATATGAGGTACATAAGCTTATTTATCAAAACTATTTGCAATATAATAGTATATCGCTATCTGATGATCAATTATGGGTTCATTTTATGATATCGGATAATGAACGGTTTACAAAATCAGAATATGTTAAAACTCCTAGAATAGTCTATCAGCACCTAAAGAATCTCTTAGATTACTATAAATACATCGATAACTTTTCATTTTTTGCATGTTCAATCTATCAAAGAGGATTAAGTATATCTCGGTGGTTCCCATATAGGTATAAATTTTATATGTTACCTTTATTGTGTAATTATATTTATTATAAGTTGATATCTCGGATTAAATGCTCCCATATATTTTTCTAATAGTTTTAGTCTCTTTGTGCTCTACTTTTGATTATGTAAAACTGAGTAAAAATAATCGAAATAGTTTATTGATTTTACTTATAAGTTTGCTAATCCTGTTTAGTGGGACTAGATTTGAAACAGGCAATGACTGGACAGCATATGTTGATGCATTTAATAGAATTCCACCATTTGAAGATTTGTGTAGTAATCCAGAATTGTTTGTTGTTTCTAGAATGGAACCAGGCTATTTTATTCTGAATAGTATTGTAAAATCATTTGGGGGGACGATTGATATTGTTTTTTTGATCTCAAGTATTATTACAGTTGGTTTGCTTTTTGTTGCTCTAAATAGGTATTCTTTTTTTTGTTTTTTAGCTATATTGCTTTATATGAGGTATGGATATTTACAAGCAAATATGATGTTTGTCAGGCAAGGTATAGCTATATCGATATTTTTTACTTCGTTGAAGTATGTGGAAGAGCGCAAGCTTTTAAAATATATTGTAATCAATATTATAGCGATTTTATTTCATACAAGTTTGTATATTGTTTTGCCTTTGTATTTCTTTTTAAATAGGAGATATAGCAATAGGTCAATTATGGGTTTTATAATAGTTTCAATATTACTTTCGTTTATAAATATAGTAGGAACACTGGGATCATATCTTCCATCATTTCTGGGTGAGAGCGTGTTAGAGTATTCAGAACATGAAGTTTGGGGAGGAATGACCGGTAAGATTAACATTGCTTTAATTGAGAAGTTCGTTCTATTAGTGCTTTGTTTAAAGTATCGTAATAAGCTTTCAGAAAACAAAAACTTCAATCTCTTTTTTAATATTTTTGTTTTGTCAATTATCTGTTATTATTCGTTCTTTCAGATGTATGTTTTTCAACAGAGACTTGTTTTTATTTTTCAGCTTTCTACTATTGGCATTTGGATTTTGTTAATAAAAAGTTCGACGAAGGAAACTCAGAAGTTAATGATGTTAATGCTTAATGTTTTGGTGGTGTATTTCTTTCTACATTATGTATTTGCTAGTGCTAATGTGTTTATACCATATCGGTCATGGATAGTTTAAAGATTGATTTCTTAGTAGCTACAATTAATAGAATTGATAGTAAGTTTTTATATCCTATATTTAAGAATATAGATTTAAATGATTGTTCTGTTATTGTAATAAATCAATGTATCAATATTGCTGTACCTCAAAATGAATTCACTGTTTTTCATAAAAATATACATGTGATTTCGGTGTCTGATAGGGGGACTTCTAATAGTCGAAATATGGCAATGATGCATATGAAAGGTGATATAGGAGTTTTTGTAGATGATGATGTTGTGCTGGAACATGATTCTGTGATTAGAATATCCAACGCCTATTTAGAACATAAAGATGCTGATGTCATTACATTCCAGTCTCAATATTTTTCGGGAAAATACTTCAAATCTTATAGTGTCAACTCTTTCAAGCATAACAAATATACTTTGAAAAATATTTCTGATATAGAAATTACCTTCAGAAAGACTATAATAGAAAAGAACGTTCTATTTAATACCCTTTTTGGTTTAGGTGCAAAATTCCCCTTAGGAGAATATCTAACTTTTTTAATGGACTGTTATAAAGCAGGGAGTAGTATGTATTATGTTCCTGGAGTTATAGTAAAACATCCAGATTGCCTTCATTCTGGTATTCAATTTAATCAAAATTATGAAGTAGGGAGAGGTGCTTTGTTTGCTTGTTTATCTAAATTCTTTTTTCCGCTGATGATATTTTATTTTGCTATAAGGAAGTATCGCCTGTATAAAAATAAGCATTCTTTTGGAAGAGAAGTGTATTTGATGTTTAAGGGAGCTGTAAAATATTATTCTCGCTGAAATATGGAAGAATTTCCATTTATAATAATGACTTTCTAATTTTTTGAACTTAGAATCAGAGTTCAGCTACTGATTCTCATAAATATTATATCTTCAATGAATATAGCAATAGTAGGAACCGGTTATGTCGGTTTAGTTAGTGGTACCTGTTTTGCAGAAATGGGTAATCAGGTGACTTGTGTTGATGTGGATGAGAGAAAAATAAATAAGTTACTTGAAGGTGAAGTGCCTATATATGAACCAGGATTGGATGAGTTGGTGAAACGTAACGTAGATTATGGGCGATTGAAGTTTACTACTAAATTAGCTTCAATATTAAACGATGTAGAGGTGGTGTTTTCCGCTGTGGGCACGCCTCCCGATGAGGATGGATCGGCTGATTTAAAATATGTTTTAGCTGTAGCTAAACAGTTTGGACAATATATAAACAAGTATACTGTATTGGTAACTAAGAGTACTGTACCTGTAGGTACCGCAAAGATAGTAAAAGAGTTTGTGCAAGCAGAGTTGGATAAGCGTGGAGTGGAGATACCTTTCGATGTTGCCAGTAACCCAGAGTTCTTGAAAGAAGGAACTGCAATTAAGGATTTTATGAGTCCTGATCGTGTAGTGGTAGGTACAGAGAGTAAAAGAGCCGCAATGATGATGGAGAGACTGTATAAACCTTTCCTAATCCAGAATATGCGCGTGATTTTTATGGACATACTTAGTGCTGAAATGACGAAGTATGCGGCAAATGCTATGTTAGCTACTCGTATCTCGTTCATGAACGATATTGCCAATTTATGCGAATGGGTAGGAGCAAATGTGGATAACGTGCGAAAAGGTATAGGCAGTGACTCACGTATTGGACAGAAGTTCCTTTATGCCGGTTGTGGATATGGCGGTAGTTGCTTTCCGAAAGATGTGAAGGCCTTGGTGCATACAGCTTTGGAAAATGGTATTCATATGGAAGTGATAGAAGCAGTTGAACGGGTAAACGAAAGGCAAAAAAGTATTGTATATGAAAAACTAGTTGCACTTGCTGGTAACCTAAATGGGAAAACTGTTGCGATGTTAGGATTGGCTTTTAAACCAGAAACTGATGATATGCGCGAGGCACCTGCATTGGTCGTAATTGAGAAGTTGCTTACTGATGGTGCTAAGGTAAAAGTATTCGATCCGGTTGCTATGGATGAGTCTAGGCGTCGAATAGGGAATAAAGTGCAATATTGCGAGAATCTGTATGATGCAGCTAATGAAGCTGATTGTTTGGTTCTGATGACGGAATGGCGTCAATTTAGAATGCCGGATTGGAATGTGCTGAGGAAGAGTATGGTAGGTAATGTGATTGTGGATGGTCGCAATATTTGGAATCGTGAAGAACTTGAAGAACTAGGCTTTGTTTACACAAGAATAGGGGAAAAATAAAAATGAACGATTACGGATTAGTATCTATTATTACTCCAACTTACAATTCTGCGAAATTTGTAAGAGAGACAATTGATTCTATTATAGCGCAAACATATACAAATTGGGAATTGCTAATTACAGATGATCAGTCTACGGATGATACATTTTATATAATTGAAAAATTTGCTTTGAAAGATAAGCGGATTAAAGTTTTTCAATTGTCACAAAATGGAGGAGCTGGTGTTGCTAGAAATAATTCGATAAAGGAAGCTCAAGGCAACTATATCGCATTTTGTGATAGTGATGATAAATGGTGCCCAAATAAGTTAGAGAAACAGTTGTTATTTATGTCTGAAATGAACTGTGTGTTTAGTTACACTTCTTATTTGGAAACCGACGAAGAGGGGAAATTACTCGGTATTGAAGTTTGTAGTGAGAAAGAAACATTCTGTTCTATTATTAAAAATAATAGAATAGGATGTTTAACTGCCATGTACAACGCAGAAGTAGTAGGTAAAGTGTATATGCCTGCTATAAGGAAAAGGCAAGATTGGGGAGTATGGATTTTACTTCTTCAAAAATGTCATATCGCCTATGGGCTTACGGAGCCATTATCAATATATAGAGTAAGGAAAGGTTCATTGTCTAATAAAAAGTGGGATTTGGTAAAATATAATATTGTGTTGTATGAAAATGTACTTAATTATTCCAAGTATAAGGCTATATTTGTATTTCTCTTTAAATTTTCACCTACTTATCTTTTCCATAAATTGAGAAAAAAAATACAAAGGTTATCCATATCGTGTTCGTAGGATGTTTAATGTTTGTAGTGCATAGCAGGTTGCTAAAATGCTGTTTTAATTAACTTAATAATATACAGTTGTAAGATGACTATTTTTTCATTCTGTTAAAAATAATATGGATATTTTTAAGAAAATTATTATCCGGTGGAACAGATTGTCCGGTATTTCTGCCATGAATATTGCATTCTAACTTAATTGTTAATCATAAAAATAGATCAAAGTTTAGTTAACTGTCAATATAGTTGACTTTATAGTTTAATAGATACTTATCAAATTTACAATTTAATATTTATGGGGTATAGTGTAGAGTTCATTCCTGACGGAATGAATGCTTTCGAGCGTAATGTCAAGCGACTTGGAGATTGTATGATTGCTGCAATTTTACTAATCATTTTTTCTCCGTTGTTTCTTATCTGCTATATAGCTGTGAAGCGAGAAGACGGCGGACCGGCTATATTCAAGCAAGAACGTATCGGTCGTTTCGGACGTCCGTTTTACATCTATAAGTTTCGCAGTATGCGATTGGATGCAGAGTCAATGGGACCTCAGCTTTACGCAGGAGGAAAGGATGTACGATTGACAAAAATCGGAAGATTTTTGCGTGAACATCATTTAGATGAATTGCCTCAATTGTGGAATGTCTTTTGTGGCGATATGGCTTTTATAGGGCCTCGTCCGGAGAGAAAGTTTTATATTGACCAAATAATGGAGCAGGATCCTCGTTATCAATACTTATATCAGATTCGTCCGGGAGTTACTTCATACGCAACTTTGCACAACGGCTATACAGATACAATGGAGAAAATGTTGCGCCGTTTGAGGTACGATTTGTTTTATTTGCAACATCGTTCCTGGCTGTTTGATTTTAAAATATTGGTGAAGACCTTTATTAATATCTGTTTCGGTAAGAAATTCTAGAATGGTATAAAATATAATGTTGTGATGTCCTAAGTGATTAGGGTGGTCGAGGTGAGATGAGATTAAAAAAGTGTAGGTCCCTAGTTTCATGCCTAAAAACATGATTCACCTGCTAAAACGCAGATTAGCTGATGTACGACGGTACTCCTAATCTGTGTTTGCATCAGATTCACATCTGGTGTAATTTCCCCCACTATATCAACTGTCTGTGAAGATTGTTGATATATTTTTTTGCAATATTCTCTATGTGAAAAATAGAAGTAAAGTAATATATTATTTGTAAATAAATAGATTATTTAGTATCTTTATAGCATAATAATCAAATATAAAGGTATAATGGAACATTCTGATTTTGTAGTGAAATGTTATAATAAAAAAGAGTTGGCACAAATGTATTTTCCTGATTTGACGATTCGTGCTTCAGTTAATAAACTTCGTCGTTGGGTACGGAGATGTAAGCCACTGATGGATGAGATACTGGCTACGGATTTTCATCCCAATACAAAAGCATTTTCTGTGAGGGAGGTACGGTTAATCACTTATTATTGGGGGAAGCCGGGGGATTTTTAGAGGAAAGAAAGAACAGATACAAATAATAAGGGGATGTGCATTCTATGTTTCTACGCAAGAAACATAGAATGCACATCCCCTAGTTTTTATAAATTTGCGTACTCCTTTTGAGCATTGAATACGGGGCGCGCCTTATTGATCTTCGCACTAAGCTGATAATGCCCTAAGATTTGCGCCTCCGGATACTGATACCTGAGAATCGTTAGCAAATCAATCAGCGACAGCCGCTGCGCCTGAGTCCTCGTATCTGTCGGGCGACCTTCTTCATCCAACCCGCCCTCATAGCAGATTCCGATACTATGCCGATTGAAACCTCGCACGTGTGCACCCGGTTCCGATACCGGACGGCAGTGGTGAAGCTCACCATTGCGGGTGATGTAAAAGTGATAACCGATATCCGTGAAGCCACGTTGCAAATGACACAGACGGAGTTGTTCGACGGAGAAGGGAGCATTGCAGCGCGTCGCGCTGCAATGAATCACCAACAATTTAATCTCGCGCGGGAGATAGTTCTCTTCTGATTCTTTCATATACTTGAATTTTTAGAAGATTAGAGCCCCGCAGCGCAAGACGTTACACCCAATGCTGAAATGACCGAAGTCGCAATAGTCACAATAAACTGGAGAATGTTTCTCCAAAGTTGCTTTTTCATAATAAATTAATGGTTTAATAATGATTGAATACTTGATGAACGTTATTTAAGTGATGGATGAGCACTCTTTAAGTACTTGATGAACGCCCTTTGAACATCGAATGAACACTGATTGAATGCTCATCAATCACTCAGCACAGACCGGTTACGCTGCCGGGTCCGGAGTCTCTCCTCCGCCTTGGTTGTCATCGTTTCCGTCGTCAGGAAGCGGCTCACCACCCGCGTCGGGTTTAGAATCACTTTTATACAAAACGTAATCCAGTGTCTTACAAAGTTTGCGAAGATCGCTCCCCGGATAGAAGAGTACCTTTCCTTTTTCGATACATGAAGATTTGAACTCCTTCTCCGTAGCGGTAGGAGTACCGGTTTTAACACCCATTCGGAAATTCCCCAAGTCGCCCATTTGAGCAATGTTTCCTTCTTCCAAAACATTTACGATTTCGAGCAGGAACTCACCGATTGATCCTTCTAGCTCCCCTTTTGAATAAGAAGAACGTTCGGAAACACGTTTGCAGACCTCCTTCACGCTCACTTTACGTCCGCTGCGTGCCACTGCGTAATACTTGGGAGCTTCACTCGGTTTCAACAGGTTCTTGCGAGCCATGGTAATGTAATTCTGTGCCATAAACTTTTAATTTTTAATCTTTAATTTTTAATTAATTCCGTAATCGATTACATAACAAAAGTACAACATTCGAGAAACGGCATGAAGCGTAGTGGCGTGCACAGACGTGGTGCGGAAAAGGAAAAACATTGGGAAGTTTGTATCGAATCTTCCCAATGTTTGAATCCAATCATTGGGATGTTTTTTTCAAACCTCCAAATGGTTGTCAGAACCTTCAAACTGCCATTACTGCCAAAACTGCCACATACCTACCCTCTATTTAAGTTTTTCGTATATTTCATGGGATACCTTGTTGATTCTCACATTGTTAAGAGTCTTAAGCAGACGGGTAATCTTACGTAATCTGAAACCGTAAATTACGCCGATTCGAATGGCTTCCTCCGTAGTAAATACATTCGGCAAATCTTCATAGAAGCGACTGATGATGTCCGGATTCTTCAGTGGTTGAATGCTGGGAGTAGTCATGGAAGATAGCAGCAGGCGGCTATGTTCGTAGCAGCACAACACTATTTGGAGTTTGAAATGGTCTTCGATGGATTCGCATTCGTCTCCCATATCCTTCCAATGCGGAGCTTCGCGGAAGGTATAGTAGAGGGTACGGCTTGTAAGACCATTCTCGGAACAGTCGAGCAAGCCCTTGAGCTGCGCCGGAGTTCTCGGATACTTCCGTCTTCGATAAGGCAAGCGGCGAGTAGTTCGGGAAGATTTTCTAACACTTCGTAGGGGAAGGCAGGTGTGCTTTTACGAAGTTCTTCGCCTTGCCAATAGGCTTCTTCCGTCTCTTCTGTTTCTTCCGGGGGCATAGGTGGCAGTTTTGGCAGTATTGGCAGTTTGGAAGTCGGAGAGTGGCTGGGAGTGAAACTATTCGTCTGGGTTGTCTGCTTGATAATGTGCTCGTATCCAGATCTAAACATACTTCTTAGCTCTTTTTTGGGGGAGATCCGTAAGCTTCATGTATTGCTTAACCTCACGTAATATCAATTCTATGGGATAATGACGTTTGCAAGCTTCGCAAGCCAATTTGAATAGGTTCGTGTGGCGTTGTCCGCTGACCGGCGGAGAAAGGAAAATAAATGACGAAACGAATTGGTTCGTCTCCTCGTGGGGACGGTTTGCAGAAACTCATAGGTATCCTTCGGACTGTCGTTTTCTGTTTCCTTAGCTGTGTTTTCCGCTTTCTCTTCCAAGGCTGAGGATTGCGCGGCAATTGCGGGCAGTTCAAAAGGTTGGTAAAGGCTGGCAAGATATCCGTTTGGCGAAGCAGGGAAGTTTTGCCTTCATCTTCTGCGCGGCTTCATGGTCGCCTTCCGCATAAAAATGACGGAGGATGTTGATGATGAAGGCATACATCGGATGGATGCACATGAAGATGACTTCGAGCAGGGACATCACTTTGGGTTTCTTTGAATACACACTTTCGTAAACAGAAACTTTAGTTTCTTCTAATGCTTTCATTTTAATTTTTTATTAATTTTGCAACCCGACTATCGTATAACGGGAGCAAAGGTCGTGTGAATGAGAATAGGGGTTCTTCCCTAAGTGGAAAGAGATTAGTTGACTAAATATATGATATGTTTTTGATTTCGGATAAGATGCTGGTGGCTTTGAAAAGGGGAAAGGACGAATATGTTTATCAGTATGTGCGTGTGGGCCGTTCCGCATCGGGCGGGTGGCAGCGTTCAACCCAAAGATTGGATAGACGTGATAGAGTGGGACGGAATCAGTCTGTAAAATTACTAAAAAAAGTGGTGTGCCTCTTGCAAAATTCTTTTTGTGAGAGGCTTTTTTTGTTATCTTTGTACGTAGCAATCAATCAGAAACAAAAAAAGATATATGAAAAAAGTAATTTGCAGTGAGAAAGCGCCGGGAGCTATCGGACCGTATAGCCAGGCGATAGAAGCCAATGGAATGGTATTTGTGTCGGGACAGTTGCCTATCGATGCCGTTACGGGCAAGATGGCGGAAGGAGTGGAAGAACAGGCACGCCAGTCGTTGGAGAATATAAAGCATATTCTTGAAGAAGCAGGATTGACAATGGGAGATATTGTCAAAACTACTGTATTCCTTCAAGATATGTCATTGTTTGCCGGGATGAACGGCGTGTATGCTACGTATTTCGACGGAGCTTTTCCGGCACGCTCGGCAGTTGCCGTTAAAGCCCTGCCCAAAGATGCGTTAGTGGAGATTGAGTGTATCGCGGTTCGCTAGCAAATCTGCGACAATAAATGTGCTGCCTCCTACGAAGATCAGGTCTTTGGGGAGGCAGTTTGCTTTTGCCGCCCGCATGGCGTCCACAACGGTAGGGTAGGTGGTGCCTTTCAGCCCCACTTCCGCAGCTTGCCGCAGTAGTTCGTCTTCGGGCAAGGCGCGTTTCACGCTTGCCTTGGTGAAGTAGTAGGTGGCGTCTTTGGGCAAGGTTTTCAGAGCTTGATGGATATCTTTGTCGTTGACCATGCCAAACACGATATGTATATCCTGATTTTTAAATTCTTTGATTTTATCGAGTTGTAATCGGATATAAAGCAACCCATCCGCATTGTGACCGGTGTCGCAGATGACATCCGGATAACTTTGCAGCTTTTGCCAACGCCCCATGAGTCCCGTCATGCTGCATACGTTGGCGAATCCTTTGTAATAGTCTTCGATAGCCAGGTCGTATCCCAGTTTTTCCAGTTTCTCCAGAGCTGTCATAATAGTAATGGCATTTTCGGTTTGATAGTAACCGTTCAATTCAAAGTAAAGCCCCGTCATGAAGCGCATCCCCTGAATGACGATAACATCTTGTCTTTTATCCATCAGGCTATCCAGAGCCTTTAAACTATGGTATGGATTCAACATCGCAATCAGTGCTTTGTCTTCCAGCGCGAGAGCATCTCCGAACATTCTCTGCAACTCTCGCGCACGTTCCAGCATGATAGATAAGCTTTCTCTGGATTCAGCTAATTCATGATAGGGAGCTACGCATGGAAGGTACATTTTTCTGGTTTCATCGGTATAAATGATAGGTGCATTCATCTTTTTGGCCTGAAGAGTAAAGACTCTTTTCACTACTCCTTGTGCTTTGCCGATGACGACCGGTACTCCTTCCTTGATGATTCCGGCTTTTTCTTTGGCTATTTTGGTCAATGTATCGCCCAGATATTGCGTGTGGTCCAGACCAATATTGGTGATAACACATAAATCGGGCTTGATGATGTTGGTGCAGTCCAGTCTGCCGCCCATACCTACTTCGACGACGGCAACATCTATCTTCTGATCGGCAAAATAGCGGAATGCCATAGCCGTGGTAAGCTCGAAGAAGGAAGGATGCAGCGGTTCGAAAAACGGACGGTGTTCTTCCACAAAGTTAACCACATATTCCTCCGGCATCATTTCGCCATTGATGCGGATACGCTCACGGAAGTCGAGCAGATGGGGGGAGGTAAAAAGCCCTACCTTGTAGCCCGCCGCCTGCAACACTGCGGCGATGGTGTGCGAACAGGACCCCTTTCCGTTGGTCCCGCCGATATGTATCGTCTTGAATTGCTGGTGAGGATGTCCGAAATGTTCGTCCAATTTGTGTGTAGTCTCCAATCCCGGCTTATATGCTTCTCCACCTGTTTGCTGAAACATAGGTACACTCTCATATAAGTACTTTAAAGTGTTCTGATAGTCCATGTTTTATAATATTTAACGTCGGGCAATCTTTATTACCCGCTAATTTGTTTATCTTTAGAACCGTCAATCCACCCCCTTTGAGCAGGGTTGACGAATGAAAGTGCAAATATCAACATTTAAATCTAAAAAGAACATGGGAACTAAGAAAAATTTTGTATTAGACACAAATGTTATTCTTCACGACTTCAACTGCCTGAAGAATTTCCAGGAAAATGATATCTATCTTCCTCTGGTCGTACTGGAAGAATTGGATAAATTTAAGAAAGGAAACGAGCAGATTAACTTCAATGCCCGTGAGTTTGTGCGCGAACTGGATTTGCTGACAAGTGACGAACTTTTCTCCAACGGAGTGAAGCTGGGCGAAGGTCTGGGACGTCTGTTTGTGGTGACAAGCCATGTGGAAGCTTCTAAAGTGTGGGAATCGTTTCCGGTGAAGAAGCCTGACCATCTGATTCTGGCGGCTACTGAATATCTGACAAACAAGGACTCGAAAACGAAAACTATTTTAGTGACCAAGGATGTGAATTTGCGCATGAAGGCTCGTTCGATAGGGCTTCTGTGTGAGGATTATATTACGGATAAGGTGACGAACGTGGATGTTTTCGAAAAATCCAATGAGACATTTGAGAATGTGGACCCGGCGTTGATAGACCGCATTTATTCTTCCAAAGAGGGCATCGACTTGGGCGAATTTGACTTTAAGGATGTGATTCATCCGAACGAATGCTTTGTGCTGAAGAGCGACCGGAATAGTGTGCTGGCACGCTACAATCCTTTTACTCATTCTATCATTCGTGTGATGAAAGGCAGGAACTTTGGGATTGAGCCACGCAATGCAGAGCAGAGTTTTGCGTTTGAGATATTGAATGATCCGAATGTGAAGCTGGTGGCACTGACGGGAAAAGCCGGAACGGGTAAAACGCTGTTGGCACTGGCGGCTGCTTTGGGTAAGCTGACCGATTATAAACAAGTTTTGTTGGCCCGTCCGATAGTGGCGCTTTCTAATAAGGATATCGGTTTCCTGCCGGGAGATGCACAAGAAAAAGTGGCTCCTTATATGCAGCCGTTGTTTGACAACCTGAATGTGATTAAACGTCAGTTTGCCTCCAATTCTACGGAGGTGAAACGCATTGAGGAGATGCAGAAGAGCGAACAGTTGGTGATTGAAGCGTTGGCGTTCATCCGCGGACGTAGCTTAAGCGAGATGTATTGTATCATCGACGAAGCTCAGAACCTGACGCCGAATGAGATAAAGACTATTATCACCCGTGCGGGAGAAGGAACGAAGATGGTATTCACCGGAGACATTCAGCAGATTGACCAGCCGTATCTGGATAGCCAGTCGAATGGGTTGGTGTATATGATTGACCGTATGAAGGATCAGAATATCTTTGCACACGTGAATCTGTTGAAGGGCGAGCGGAGTGAGTTGAGCGAGTTGGCTAGCAACTTGCTGTAAAGTATAATTTTAGGCACGGATTACGCGGATTTCACGGTTTAAATACTGAAACCGCGTTAATCCGTGCCTAAATATTATTCTTTCTTTCCAAAATACTTCAGGAACTGAGTACGCTCGAAGGTATTGATACCTTGGATATCCTTAATATTCAGTCTGCCTTTAAACTGGGCTATGCTTTCGAATCCTTTTCTTTCCATCCAGGCAGAGAGGAAACGTTGGGCTTCACCGATGAATGCATTGGTATTCAGATAGATTGCACTGCAAACTTCAACTGCCGAAGCTCCGGCAAGAATGGCCTTTACCACTGCTTCGGGATTGGCTACACCGCCGGAAGCTGCATAATCAATCTTGTTGACCGCTGCGGATGCTATGCCTATCCAACGAAGTGGAGTGGCGAGGTCGGAAGCGTTGCTGAACACTTCACCGGATATGTGCTCCATCTTTTCAATGTTGATGTCCGGCTGGTAGAAACGGTTGAAGAGAACAACCGCAGCAGCTCCGTTGGCATACAACTGGTCGATGAGTGCCACAGGATTTGTCAGGTTATCCCCAAGTTTCATAATCACCGGAATGTTGATTGTCTTTTTGATGCGACGGAGGATGTCGATGTGGCGTTGTTCAAAAGAACCATATGCATATTGCACGTCCGACTGCAGAGCGAGGATGTTGATTTCCAAAGCATCGGCACCGGCGGCTTCGATTTGACGGGCAAATTCAATCCATTCGGAATCACTGTAGCAGTTGATGCTGGCAATGATAGGGATAGGGCAGACTTCCTTGCTTTCTTTGATTAATGTCAGATACTCGGACAGCTTGTGTTCACGGAGATATTCCTCCAGATACTCGCTGGCTTCCGGATTGAAGGCGGGGTCTGTCAGTTGCTCTGCTTCCATCGTTATCTGCTCTTCAAACAGTGATTTCAGCACAATGGCACCGGCACCTTCGTCTGCCAGCTTTTTGTTTTTGCCCACACTGTTGGTCAGTCCCGAGCTACTGATAATAATCGGGTTTCTTAGCGAAAGCCCGGCGAAAGTAGTTTTTAAATCGGTCATGGTAATAATGATTTAATTTGGCAATATGCTAATATGCCAATAGCTCTATCCATGATTGAAGCGCAGCCAATTGGCATATTGGCACATAAGCACATTAATTAATTGTAAATTCGTTCTCCGAAAATCTTGCTGCCCACCCGCACTAATGTGCTTCCTGCGGCAATGGCTTCGTGGTAGTCGTGCGACATCCCCATCGACAGTTCACAGAAAGTATCCGAATCGGCAAACCAAGTTGTTTTTATTTCTTTAAAGAGCTTATCTAATAAACAAAATTCACGGCTGATTTGTTCCACATTATCGGTGTTGCTCGCCATCCCCATGATGCCGCAGATGCGCACATGAGTCAGCTCTTTCCACTCACCGGCAGTCAGCATCTCTTTGCACTCTTCGGGGCTGAAACCGAATTTAGTTTCTTCCTGTGCCACGTGTATCTGCAACAGGCAGTTGACGATGCGCCCCGCTTTGACGGCTTGCTTGTTGACTTCCGCCAATAACTTATAGGTATCAATTCCATGTATCATCGCTACGTATGGTATCATGTATTTGATTTTATTCGTCTGCAAATGCCCGATGAAGTGCCATTCGATGTCTTTCGGCAAACTTTCGTATTTAGCTGTCATTTCCTGCACTTTGCTTTCTCCAAATATACGCTGTCCCGCTTGGTAAGCCTCTTCTATCGCTTCATTGGGATGGAACTTTGAGACAGCAACCAGCCGGACTCTTTGGGGGAGTTCGGCCAGTACCTGCTTTAAATTGTCAGCAATACTCATTGTCGATTATGCTTTTGTGGGATCAAATTCAGGTTTATCGTCCGGTCCGGCGCTGTAAGGATAAACATCCATAAGCGGAGTTTCGGATACCATTCCAATCTGATAATCTGCCATGGTTCCTTTCATTCCTTCGTCCAGCTTTTTCACCGCATCGCGCAGGTCGGCAGCTTGTACCAACACCTGAGTGGATGTCTTTTTCTCCGCGCCGCTCTTTTCGTCGAGTGTGATGAAGATAAGTTTGCACTTGAACCAGCGGTCGGCGCTTTCTTCTTCGCTGGGGAAAAGTTCGCTGTAGTTGGCACGTTTGATGTCCGAAACGGTAAATTCTCCTGTGATAAAAGGAGTCATTTCTTCGATGATTCGTGCTTCTGCTTCCGTAAAGCTGAGTGCGTCAACAAGATAAGGTTCAGTTACTTTCTTCTGCATTCCGTTTTCCATCATTTTCTCGTAACGGATTTTGCACTCAAACCAAGTATGCATTGCCATAATTTTCTTTCTTTTTAATTAGTTGATTCGTGTAAATTGCCTACAAAGATAAGCAAAATACCAAATTAACTGCGAAAGCTTTTATTTTCTTTTATGCAGTTTTCTCAACTCGAATGAAAGCATGATGCGGAAAAGCCCGATAATGAGGAAAGCAAAAGAAATCATGTAGACGGCATACAAAGCTCCGATGGCGGGTTGCCATAATATAAGGAAGGAGCAGATGATGGCAAGGATGCCGAAAGCCATATACCAGCCCCAGTCGCGGGTGCCGTAACGTTTCAAGTCGACGGAATAGCCGGTGGAGGAGAAACCGCGGAACATCAGCCAGAAGGCAATGATGAACGGTATGACTTCCATACTCACCATCGGATAGGCTACCAGGTAAATACCGAGAATTAAGTCAATAATGCCACCTACGATGTACCATCCCCAACTTGGCACGCCTTTCCGGTTGCTCAGCGCAAAGATGATTTCGAGAATGCCGCTTATCAGCATGGAGATGCTGAAAATGATGCTCAGAGCTACATAAGAGCTCAGGGGAGCAAACATCAGCCAGAGGGCTACGATGATATATACAATTCCTAAAAGAAGAGAAGTCCACCAATTTTTTACTGAGTGTTGAATCTCGTTGAATACTGTTTCCATACTTTTTTTATTTTTAGTTGAATACTAGGGTGATTTTGTATGGGGGAATAACAAATTGAATTTAGAAAAGGTTTTCCGTGAACATATTTCGGAGAACAAGTGTTGTATATATAAAGTAAATTTTAAATATAAATGCATTATGGCAACAACAAAATTCAAAGGACAACCGGTGAAGCTGATCGGTGAATTTATACAAGTAGGTAAGGTAGCTCCTGACTTTGAACTGATTAAAACAGATTTATCTTCTTTCTCGCTAAAAGACCTGAATGGTAAAAAGGTGATTCTGAATATTTTTCCTAGCTTGGACACTAGTGTTTGTGCTACATCGGTACGCAAATTCAATAAGATGGCGGCAGAACTGGAAGATACAGTGGTGTTGGCTATTTCTAAAGACTTGCCCTTTGCGCACGCCCGTTTCTGCACTACCGAAGGCATCGAGAATGTGATTCCATTGTCTGATTTCCGCTTTTCGGATTTTGACGAAAGCTACGGAGTGCGTATGGCCGACGGTCCTTTGGCGGGATTGCTTGCGCGCGCAGTAGTGGTGATTGGCAAAGATGGCAAGATAGCTTATACGGAACTTGTGCCGGAGATTACTCAGGAACCTGATTATGACAAAGCATTGGCTGCCGTGAAATCCTGATTCTCAGCTTTTCAAGATAAAGATTTTGACCTAATAAGAAACGGTGAATGGTTGGGGTGAACCCATCCAATCCGCCCGTTCTTGTTAGGTTGTGTTATTTCTTCTTCATTCCTTTATAAATAAGGAATCCTACGATGAACACACCGATTGCAATGAAAGCATAACCAATCTCATGGCTATATTCGGTTACTCTGGCGATGAGTTGTTCTTCGCTTTCGATGCCCGGAACTGTGGAGAGATAGTAACCGATAACAGCCAAAATCGTATTCCATAATCCCGCTCCCAGCGTTGTGTAAATCAGGAAGGTGTGTAGCTTCATCTGAGCCAGACCCGCAGGAATGGAGATTAGCTGGCGAACGGCAGGTATCAGACGGCCGATAAAGGTGGAAAGTGCACCGTGCTTGTCGAAATACTCTTCGGCATTATGTACTTTGGCTTCATCAATCAGACACATATGACCGATGCGGCTATTGGCAAATTTATAGATGATGGGACGTCCCAGCCATTTTGCCAGAAAATAGTTGATTAATGCACCGAGATCTGCTCCTATGGTAGCAAATAGAACTACCAGATAGATATTCATTTCATCATTGACGGCAGCTTTGTAGGCAGCCGGTGGAATAACTACTTCCGAAGGAAAAGGGATGAAAGAACTTTCTATGGTCATTAACAAAGTTATTGTCCAATAATTTAAGTGATCCAGACACCACTGGATGAATGCTACTGATTCCATGTCGATTAGGGATAGAATTAATTAATTTGATTTATTTCTTTCTTTTCTCTTTTTTCAGGTATTCCAGTATTTCCCTTAAAATCGGTTCATCCTCTTGTCTATGCTCCGATGCGCTTAAAAGTCTCTGGATAGATTCTTCTTCGAACGGACGGCTACATTCTTTATTGAATTTGAGGAAGTCGTCCATTTCGTTGGTCATGATGCTGATAACACTCAATCTTTCCGGCAAGTCTCCGTATTTCGGATCGAGCTTATAAGCCTTTTTATAGTATTTCTTTGCCTGAAACACGTAGTTGTATTCCGAATAGGTGGAGGCTATCATATAAAGCATTTCCACACCCGGACTGGCCTTAAGCGCTTTTTTGAATATTTTATCCGCTTCTTCTACCATTTCTTTTTCCAGATAAATCTTACCTTCGGTGATAATAATAAAGGCTTCATCCGGATTGATTTTTCTAGCTTTCGCACACATCAGGAGGGCTTCATCAAATTCTCCTAATTTAGCGAGTACATTCGCTTTACTGTTATACGTGTCGATCAGTAAAAGAGAGTTGGGGTCTTCCTCTTCTTCAAATTTCTGCACCACTATGTCGAAGCAGTCGTTTGCCTTTAGCCATTCTTCTTTGTTGGTGTACGACATTCCCATAAACATAAAGCCCAGTTCGGGCGGAATGGCTTTAAGTTCCATTGCTTTTTGATAGTTTTCAATGGCAGCATCCGAATTGTTGAGGTAGAAATAACAGTGGGCCTTGTAGGCATAGGCTTCTCCGTATTTTTCGTCGGCAGCCAACGCAAAATCGCAGGCTTCGATGGCTTTTTCTACATCTTCAATGATGAAATAGCATTTTGCCAGTCCCATCCAGTAGGCAGGATTGAAAGGCGCTAAGTCGATTAGTTTATCAAAATAGGGGATTGCTTCTTTTATCTTCTGTACGGATGCCAAGTATTCAGCTTTGACAGCAAGGAAATCTTCTTCATGGCCGTAGGGGATTTCTCCTTTATCCAACCATTCTTTGGCAGCTTCCTGAAATCCCAAGTCCAGATAGAGATTGACGATTTCGATAATTGTTCCAAGGTCGTTTTCGGCATCGTCTATCGAATTGATAAGTTGTTGCGCTTCTTCCAGTTTGCCCTCATTGAGATACAGTTCGGCTTTCAGCATTTTCACGTCGGGCTCAAATTCCTCGTTGATGCATTCGGCTACATCCTTTGCTCTTTGGAGATTCTGGGTGTCCAGATACAGATAAGATTGTTCAATCATCAGGTCGGTGTTGCCCGGATGCAGGCGAAGTCCGTAGCTGATTGCTTTTTGTGCATCATCGAATCTTCGTTCGGAGGCATACCAGTCGGCGATGTCAGCCAATTGGTCTGCATCAAGATAAAGTTGCTGGTCTTTTGCTATTGTTGCTTCATATTTTGCGATCAAATCAATTAGTTCTTTTCTCGCAACTGGTGAATTTTTTCTCCCCATTCTATCTTATTATTAATTTGCTGAAATGGGGCTGTTGCAAAAGTGTAAGTTTTCTCTCTTTTGACACAGCCCCATGTATAAAGTAAAGCCGGATGGCTTTGGTTATTTATTGATTTTACTCCACGTGTCCTTTAATCCTACTGTGCGATTGAATACCAGTTTTTCAGGAGTTGATTCTTTATCAATGTTGAAGTAGCCGATTCGTTGGAACTGCAAGTAGGAGAGGGGCGGCAGTGTGGCTGCAAACTTCTCAATGTAGCAGTTCGGAAGTATTTTCAGCGAATCGGGATTGATGATTTCTTTCATGGCTTCCAGCGCTTCGCAGTTTTTAGCTTCGCGGATGGCGGCGAGTTCATCGCGTGGATTCTCCACTTTCCACAGGCGGTCGTACAGACGTACTTCGGCCTGAATGCAGTGGTCGCAGCTTACCCAATGGAGCGTTCCTTTCACCTTGCGGTTGGCATCCGGCATACCACTGCGGGTATTAGCATCGTATTCGCAATATACTTCTGTAACTTCTCCGTTTTCGTCTTTCTTGCATCCCGTACATTTCACGATGTAGGCATTTTTGAGACGTACCTCCTGTCCGGGTGTCATGCGGAAATATTTCTTTGGTGCATCTTCCATGAAGTCTTCGCGTTCCATCCACAGCTCGCGGCTGAACTCGATGATGTGGTTTCCGGCTTCCGGATTTTCCGGATTATTGATTGCTTCGAGCTGTTCAACTTGTCCTTCCGGATAGTTGGTGATGATAAGTTTCACCGGATTGATGACGGCAGATACACGGGTGGCACGGCTGTTCAGGTCTTCGCGAACGGAGCTTTCGAGCAGGGCGATGTCATTCAATGCATCATATGTTGTATAACCGATTTTATCGATAAACTTATGGATAGATTCGGGTGAATAACCGCGACGGCGGAAACCGCAGATAGTCGGCATACGGGGGTCGTCCCATCCGTTCACCAAGCCTTCTTTTACCAATGTCAGCAGGTTGCGTTTGCTCATCAGCGTATAGCTCAGGTTCAATTTGTTGAACTCGGTCTGACGGGGACGGTTATCGTCCAGGTCTTTTCCTTCTTTCAGCCAGTCGATGAAGAGGTCGTATAGCGGACGGTGTACGACAAACTCGAGTGTGCACAGAGAATGCGTAACTCCTTCGAAGAAGTCACTTTGTCCGTGGGCGAAGTCGTACATCGGATATGCTTTCCAGGTGGTTCCTGTGCGATGGTGAGGATGATTCACTACACGATATATAATAGGATCGCGGAAGTGCATATTGGGGTTCGCCATGTCTATTTTGGCACGGAGCACCATAGCGCCTTCGGCAATCTCACCGTTGTTCATCTTTTTGAAAAGCTCAAGGCTTTCTTCTATAGGGCGGTTGCGATAAGGGCTTTCCACACCTGGCTGGGTAGTAGTACCTTTCTGCTGCGCAATCTGTTCGGATGTCTGTTCGTCGATATATGCTTTACCTTCCTCGATAAGGCGGATGGCAAAGTCCCATAATTGCTGGAAGTAGTCGGAAGCATAATATTCGTTGCCCCACTGGTAGCCCAGCCATTGAATGTCTTCTTTGATGGCTTCTACGTATTCCACATCTTCCTTGGTAGGGTTTGTGTCGTCGAAACGAAGGTTACATACACCGCCATGTCTGGCTGCGATGCCGAAATCAAGGCAAATAGCTTTGGCATGGCCGATATGAAGGTAGCCGTTGGGTTCCGGCGGGAAACGTGTCTGCACCTTTCCACCATTCTTACCTTCTTTCAAATCCTTCTCTACTGCTTGTTCAATAAAGTTCAAGCTTTTCTTTTCACCTGCTTCTTCGTTTATAATATCTGTCATAACGGTTAGTGTTATCTTATATTTGGAGTACAAAAGTAGGATATTTTTTTTATTTAATAGGAATATAACCGCTCTTTTTTATCATATCCTGTCCTTCCGATGAAAGAATAAACTGAATCAGGGGATTTACAAGCTCTTTATTTTTTACATTATAATAGTAATAAAGCGGGCGGACAATGGGATAGGTTTTGTTAGTGGCGTTCTCTACCGTGGGCATAGCGTAATGGCTCCCATCATAAGATACGGGAAGCGTTTTGACACGTGGAGATATGTAAGCCAAGCCAACATAACCTATAGCTCCTTTGGTCTGGCTGACGGATTGGATGATGGCTCCCGTTGCAGGCATGGAAAGGCTGCTTGCCATGTAATTCTTGTTTTTCAATACACTCTCTTTGAAAAACTCGTAAGTACCGGAAGATGTTTCGCGGGAATAGACCACTATCTTACGGTCGTCTCCGCCCACCTGTTTCCAGTTGGTTATCTTTCCGCGGAATATTTCTTCCAATTGCTGGCGGGTGAGTTGCTTCACTGGATTGGAAGGATGCACTACCACCGCAAGAGCGTCATAGGCAACGATCACTTCGTCTACGTCTTCTCCAGCCGCTTTGATTTTCATCTTTTCGCTGAACTTAATGGGACGGGAAGCCATTGCAATGTCCGTGGTATTATCTAGTAAAGCGGAGATGCCTACACCGGTTCCGCCACCGGTCACGGTGACACGGGCATCGGGTTGATGGTTCATAAAACGCTCTGCCGTCTGCTGGGCAACGGGCAATACCGTGTCGCTACCTTTAATGCGCTGGGCATTGACGCTGAGCGAGATAAAGGAAAGGGCTATTAATAAGTTTCTTTTCGCTTTCATAAATGGTTCTTTTTTATTGCTGCTGCAAATTAAGCAAATGGATGTTACATCTTTGTTTCATCGGGAGTGCAAATGTGGCTTGTAACACAAATGTAATACGTTTGAAACATTTCCTTCAAACGTTAGTCACACCTTCTTAATAAAGAGTCGCTTTCTTTGTATCAGAAATCAGAAAGATATGAAGAAGATTTTTGAAAGGATTATAGAAGGCATTCTGACTTGTAGCGGTTTTGTAACGAGTATTACAATTCTGCTTATCGTCCTCTTCTTGTTTACTGAGGCTTTCGGGTTGTTCAGGAGCAAAGTGATTGAGGAGGGGTATGTGTTGGCGCTGAATAAAAGCAATAGTGTGAGTGTGCTGACTCCCGCACAGATAAAGAATGTATTCGATGAAGAGATAACAAACTGGAAAGAACTCGGTGGGGAGAATCTTCCTATCCGGGTTTTTCGTTTGGAAGACATTACGCAATATTATACGGAAGAAGAACTGGGTCCCGCTTATGAATATGCAGGAGAGAAGATAACGGAGCTGGTGGAAAAGACGCCCGGTATAGTTGCTTTTGTCCCACAGAAATTTATTATCCATCCGGATGAGGTGCATTTCATAAAGGATAATACGATATCGATGAAAGATATTTTTGCCGGAGCCGAATGGTTTCCTACGGCAACTCCTGCTGCACAGTTCGGCTTTCTTCCATTGATTACGGGTACGTTGTGGGTAAGTTTGTTCGCCATTTTGTTTGCGTTGCCATTCGGATTATCGGTTTCCATCTATATGTCCGAAGTAGCCAATCCGAAGGTGCGAAACTGGCTGAAACCTATTATTGAACTGCTGAGTGGCATTCCTTCGGTGGTTTACGGTTTTTTCGGGTTGATTGTCATTGTGCCGCTGATTCAGAAGGTGTTTGACCTTCCGGTAGGAGAGAGCGGGTTGGCAGGTAGTGTAGTTTTGGCTATCATGGCGCTGCCTACCATTATAACGGTTACGGAAGATGCAATGAGAAACTGTCCGCGTTCTATGCGGGAGGCGAGCTTGGCGTTGGGGGCTTCGCAATGGCAAACTATCTATAAGGTAGTGATACCTTATTCTATCTCGGGGATTACTTCCGGAGTGGTGTTGGGTATCGGGCGTGCCATCGGCGAAACGATGGCAGTACTGATGGTGACGGGCAATGCTGCTGTGATTCCGACGACTATTCTCGAACCGTTGCGTACCATTCCTGCCACCATCGCGGCAGAATTGGGTGAAGCTCCTGCCGGCGGCCCCCATTATCAGGCTTTGTTCCTGCTGGGTGTAGTGTTGTTCTTCATTACATTGATTATAAACTTTAGTGTAGAGTACATTTCCTCCAAAGGAATAAAACGTAGTAAATAACATGGAAATACGAAGTAATAATAAGGCTAAACACCGTTCGCAAAAGGTAGCTTTCGGAATCTTCCGGTTGCTGAGTCTTTGCATTGTGCTGATATTGTTTGCGATTCTGGGTTTCATTATCTATAAAGGTAGTAGAGTTATCAGTTGGGAGTTTCTCACTTCGGCTCCTACGGACGGAATGACGGGTGGTGGTATCTGGCCTGCTATCGTCGGAACCTTTTATTTGATGGTGGGCAGTGCACTGTTCGCTTTCCCCATAGGGGTGATGAGCGGGATTTATATGAATGAATATGCACCGAAGGGGAAGATGGTGCGTTTGATACGGGTGATGACCAATAACCTGAGTGGTATTCCTTCCATTGTATTCGGTTTGTTCGGTATGGCGCTGTTTGTCAATTACATGGGTTTTGGAGATAGTATCTTGGCGGGTTCTTTGACGTTAGGTTTGCTTTGTGTACCTTTGGTCATTCGCACTACGGAGGAAGCATTGAAGGCCATTCCCGACAGTATGCGCGAAGGAAGCCGGGCATTGGGAGCAACGAAGCTGCAAACCATCTGGCACGTGATTCTTCCTATGGGAATGCCGAACATCATTACCGGGCTAATCCTTGCTTTGGGACGTGTTTCGGGAGAGACGGCTCCCATTCTGTTTACTTGTGCTGCCTATTTCCTGCCGCAATTGCCAAGTAGCATCTTAGACCAGTGTATGGCATTACCCTATCACCTGTATGTGATTTCAACAAGCGGAACGGATATGGAAGCACAATTGCCGTTGGCATATGGCACGGCTTTGGTACTGATTGTGATTATACTATTGGTGAATCTGCTCGCCAATGCATTGAGAAAGTATTTTGAGAAAAGAATTAAAACGAACTAACTAAGTATATGGATACAGTGAAAATAGATGCACGCGATGTGAATTTCTGGTATGGGAACTTCCATGCTTTGAAAGGTATCAGTATGCAAATTGAGGAAAAATCGGTAGTTGCTTTTATAGGTCCATCAGGTTGTGGAAAGTCTACTTTCCTTCGTCTTTTCAACCGGATGAATGATTTGATTCCTGCTACCTGTCTGGAAGGAGAAATCCGTATCGACGGACAGAATATATATTCCAAAGGAGTGGAGGTAGACGAGCTTCGCAAGAATGTGGGAATGGTTTTTCAGCGTCCCAATCCTTTTCCGAAAAGTATATTCGAGAATGTGGCTTATGGGCTTCGCGTGAATGGGGTGAAGGACAATGCATTTATCCGTCAGCGAGTGGAAGAGACACTAAAGTGTGCAGCCCTTTGGGATGAAGTGAAGGATAAGTTGAAGGAATCGGCCTATGCCTTGTCCGGTGGGCAGCAGCAACGTCTTTGCATTGCACGGGCGATGGCGGTGTCTCCTTCGGTATTGTTGATGGATGAACCTGCGTCTGCACTCGATCCCATCTCTACGGCAAAAGTGGAGGAGCTGATTCATGAATTGAAGAAAGATTATACGATTGTCATTGTGACGCATAATATGCAGCAGGCAGCTCGTGTAAGTGATAAGACTGCATTCTTTTATCTGGGAGAAATGGTGGAGTTTGATCAAACGAAAAAGATATTCACCAATCCGGAGAAAGAGGCTACGCAGAATTACATAACGGGGCGCTTCGGGTAATATATAGGCAACAGAATATTAATCATTTATATATAATAGATTATGGTAAAGTTTATAGAATCGGAACTTATCTTATTGAAGAAGGAAATTGATGAAATGTGGACCTTGGTGTACAATCAGCTTGACCGTGCGGGAGAAGCTGTGCTTACCCTTGACAAGGAACTGGCTCAGCAGGTGATGGTTCGTGAGCGTAGGGTGAATGCCTTTGAATTAAAAATAGATAGTGATGTGGAAGACATCATTGCACTGTATAATCCTGTAGCTATTGACCTTCGTTTTGTATTGGCGATGTTGAAGATCAATACGAATCTGGAACGTTTGGGAGACTTTGCAGAAGGTATCGCCCGCTTTGTGGTGCGATGCAAGGGACCCGTGGTGGATGCGGAATTGCTGACTCGCCTTCGTTTGGCAGAAATGCTGGAAGAGGTACTTTCTATGTTGGAACTGGCTAAGCGTGCCTTGAACGAAGAAAGTATCGACTTGGCAACGGGTGTATTTGCTAAAGACAATTTGCTGGATGATATCAATGCAGAAGCAACCGGCATCTTGGCCGACTATATCACTAAACATCCTGAAACGGCAAATACTTGTGTGGATTTGATTGGCGTATTCCGTAAGTTGGAACGCTCGGGCGACCATATCACTAATATTGCCGAAGAGATTGTATTTTTCATAGACGCGAAAGTGTTAAAGCATCGGGGGAAAACAGACGATAATTACCCTGAAAAGTGATTTTTCTGCTGAATTTTAAACAGAAATTAGTGCTCCTTAGAAATTTATCTTATATTTGTCTCCCGTAATGGGTAAGTTACAGGTGTTTTGCTATAAATGATAATAAATCCAAAGATTTTTCAAAAAGATGTTATATGACATGTTTTATAATTTGGATAATATCGGTAAAAGCACCTATATTTGCACCGTTATCCTGAAAACAATCTTTTTACCTTAAAAAAAACTAATACCTATTGAAAACTGAAAAAAGGAGCTTTGTGAAAAGCCCCTTTTTTTTATGCTCTTATTTTCTTTCCTGCCAGCTTATTTGTATCTTTGAGCCCTATAAAATGAGTATTTCAAATCGTGATTTGTAAATTGTAAAATCGTAAATAACATTATGTTTTCTGGAATAGTAGAAGAATATGCTACCTTGGTAGCACTGGTGAAAGACCAGGAGAATATACACTTTACTTTTAAGTGTTCGTTTGTGAATGAGTTGAAAATCGACCAAAGTATTTCTCACAATGGCGTTTGCTTGACGGTAGTGAGCATGACGGATGATACGTATACGGTGACTGCCATGAAAGAAACATTGGACCGCTCTAATCTCGGATTGCTGAAAGTGGGAGACAAGGTAAATGTGGAACGCAGCATGATGATGAACGGTCGGCTGGATGGGCATATTGTTCAGGGGCATGTAGACCAGACTGCTACTTGTATCGATATAAAAGATGCGGAAGGGAGCTGGTACTTTACTTTTCAATATGCTTTTGATAAGGAAATGGCTAAACGCGGATATATCACGGTAGATAAAGGTTCGGTAACGGTGAACGGAGTCAGTCTGACAGTGTGTTGCCCCACGGATGATACTTTCCAGGTGGCTATCATTCCGTATACTTACGAGCATACCAACTTCCATACGTTTGCGATTGGTAGTGTGGTGAATATAGAATTTGATATAATCGGCAAGTATATCAGCCGGATGATTCAATATAAATAAGGATGGAGACTACGGATTTTTTACAATTGGTGCTTTCCCGCCAGAGTGACCGCGCATACGATAAAGAACGTTCTGTGGAGACGGAGAAGTTGGAGCGGATTCTGGAGGTGGGGCGATTGGCGCCTTCTGCTTGCAATGCGCAGCCATGGAAATTTGTGGTGATAACAGATCACGAATTGTCGTTGAAAGTGGGTAAGGCTGCGGCAGGACTTGGAATGAATAAGTTTGCTAAAGATGCTCCTGTGCATATATTGGTTGTAGAAGAGTCTGCCAACATCACTTCTTTGCTTGGAGGAAAAGTAAAAGGGAAGCATTTTCCGCTGATTGATATAGGGATTGCTGCTGCACATATCACATTGGCTGCCGAGAGTGAAGGACTGGGGTCCTGTATCTTGGGATGGTTTGATGAAAAAGAGATAAAGCGGTTGACGGGGATTCCTGATTCAAAACGGCTGTTGCTGGATATTACAATAGGGTATCCGGTGAAAGAGAAGCGGAAGAAGATAAGAAAAGTGAAAGAGAAGGTGATTACTTATAATCGGTATTAATCGGACAAAAACATATTCAAAATATAGAAAGGGCTGTGATGAAAAACTTCAATCACAGCCCTTTCTATTTTATTTCTTTTTCAACAACTCTTTGAGCAGATGCTCTACTGCTGCTTTCAATTGAGCATCCTCACCTTTCAAGCTGGCAGCCGGTTCATTATAAACAAGAATGTCGGGTTGCAACGTTTGGTTTTCAAGGTATTTCCCATCCATATCCATGCAGCCTACCTGCGGAATACCAAACACGATAGACGGGTCAATCTGACGTTCCCACCACACGGCTGTCATGGTTCCGGCAACGGGTGTACCTATCAGCTTGCCGATGCCTAATGTCTTATAAACATAAGGAGTACCATGCGCATTACTATAGTTATCCTCGCAAGCCAACATACACGAAGGTTTCAGCCATTTATTAAATGGATCGCTACCTATATATTGACCGCGTGGAACGAAACGCTGATATTCTTTTCCGCTAAGCAGTGTCACCACATCATCATGCAGCCATCCACCACCATTGTGACGGGTATCTATGATAACGGCTTCTTTGTTGCGATAACGTCCCAACAGTTCGGAATACATCTTGCGGAAACTTGGACTATCCATACCTTTTATATGTATGTAGGCAATGCGACCACCGGACAATTCTTCTACTTTCTGAGCACAACGCTTCACCCAACGTTTGTAAAGCAGGTCGCTCTGCGCACCATAACTGATTGCCTTTACTGTTTCTTCAAAACGTTTCTTTGTGGCGGGGTCATATACGGTAAGTATGACTTTGCGTCCCACTTTTCCTTCAAACAGCGGGAAGTAATCAGCATTGTTTTCAATCGTCTTGCCATCCACTTTTTCGATGATACATCCTGCTTTCACATCAGTCTTTTTCTGTGTGAGAGGACTCTGGTCAAGAATCTCTTTGATTTTGAGTCCTGCACCGTTGTAGGATTCATCATAGAATACTCCCAAACTGGCAGTAGGCAATGCGCTACTTCCAGCTCCGTAACGGGCTCCGGTATGCGAAGCATTAAGTTCACCCAGAAACTCGCTTAACATCTCAGCGAAGTCGTAATTGTTGGAGATATGTGGCAAGAAACGTTCGTAAGCAGTTTTGTATCCTTTCCAGTCGGTTCCTTGAAGGTCGGCTACATAGAACTTGTCATTTACCTGTTGGTAAACGTGATCGAAGATGTACGCGCGCTCCTCATAAGGACGATAATCGAAGAAAGCCTCAAAGCTGATGGGAGTGATTTTGCTGCCGGCAATTTCGATTTTCTTCAATTGGCCTCCTGTGCACATAAAGATATTCTTCTCTTCCTTGTCAGGAATCAATGCACCTCCGCCAACTCCTTTTAATAGTATTTTAGTGGAGTTCTCTTTTAATTTATGTACCCATAAGTCATAGCCACCTTCGAAAGCAGCCAGATAATAGAGCGCATCACCTTTCGGAGTCAGCACAGCATCTCCGAGTCGAGAAGAATTAACGGTCAGACGGACGATACGGTCGAAACGGTTGTCGAGGTCGAAAGTCAATGCTTTAACGTCTTCTTCTTTTTTCTTATCCGTATCTTCTTTCTTGGCATCCTTGCCTTTGGCATCTTTCTTCTTGTCAGCTTTCTCTTTCTCCGCCTTTTCTTTTTTAGCTTTCTCTTCCTTCTCGGCTTTTTCGGCTTCTTCAAGCAAAGCAAGATCTTCTTTGCTCATCGTGAATCGGTTGTACGCATCCACATCGAAGAACATGATATAAACGTCACGTTCACTTCCCCAGCTACCGTGGCTGCGATATCCGGCACGGTCGCTGTTCCATATCATCGCTTTTCCGCCTAATACCCATTTAGCATTCGTATCGCTATATCCACTTTCGGTAAGATTAACCATTTCGCCTTTTCCATCTGCTTTTAGCAGAACGACGTCTTTATTATTCCACCCACCGATGCCGATATAGTCTGAAAGAATCCATTTGCTGTCGGGACTCCACTGAAACCATTGGTCGCCGTCAGAATATGAATACTGGTATTGGGCGTCCATAACCGTGCGTACCGCTTTGCTTTTCAGATTGATGACGCGGATAGAGGTGCGGTTCTCGAGGAAAGCAATCTCTTTTCCATCAGGGCTGAACTGTGGCTCGAAGGAAGCAACGCTGGAGTTTGTCAGGCGTTCTTCTTTCAATTCTGTGGCATAAGTAAACTGCTTTTCTTCTTTGCGCACGATAGTCGAGGTATAAAGTTGCCAAAGTCCATTGCGCTCTGAAGAATAAACTAAGGTTCTTCCATCGGGAGAAAAGCTGATGTTGCGTTCCTGGTCGGGAGTATTAGTAATCTGTTTGGTGGTCTGATAATCAATGGAAGTGACATATACATCACCGCGCATAATGAATGCAACTTCTTTTCCTTTAGGAGACACGGCGATATCAGTTGCACCATAAGATCTGATTTGGCGGATGATATCCTTATCGTTCTTATCCGCCAGGATGGTAATATTCACTTTCTGAGGCTTTCCATTTGGCAGGAGAGTATAAATCTCGCCGTCGTAGCCGTAACAAATCTTACCGTCGTTTGCTATACTCAGGAAGCGTATGGGATGCTTGGTGTGGAAAGTAATTTGACGGGAAGTAGCATCGCCCGGGGTGTGTTGAAATACATTGAAAGAGCCTTTTTCCTCGCTTAAATAATAAAACGACTTGCCGTCGGGAGCCCATACCGGTTCGCGGTCTTCGCCACCGAAAGTAGTTTGTTTCTGATAAACAGGAGTTTTCCCTGGAGTATACATCCAAATATCACGGGCAATGGGAGATACTTGATGCTTACGCCAGTAGTCCTCGTATCCTTTTTTATCTTGATACAGCATCGCTCCGTCTTTATTGATGGAAATGCACTCCATCGGCAATGAAGAAAACATAACTGGACGTCCGCCTGTCACGGCAACTTCGTATATCTGCTGGAACTGACCGGAAGGAAATCCGGCATCTTCTGTAGAAGGTGCAATGTTGGCTGTGAATAAAATATGGTTATTGTCTTTGTAAGCAACAGGCTTTTCACTGCCGGAATGAGTCGTTAGTCGCCGGGGAGTTCCACCCTCTCTGGATACCACAAAAACGTCCATACTTCCCATGCGGTCGGATGCAAAGGCAATCTGTTTCCCATCCGGACTCCAGATAGGTTCCGTGTCAAAAGCCGGATTGGTGGTGACTTGCGTAGCACGTCCGCCCGATGAAGGCACTGTGTAAATATCTCCCTTGTAAGTGAACGCTATGTCTTTCCCGTCAGGAGAAAGGGCGCAATGGCGCATCCATAGCGGCGATTCCTGTGCAATGACTGTCCCTGCAAAGCATAGGGTAAATGCACTGAGTAGTAGCTTATTCATTCTATTTTCAATTAAAATTGTGTTTCATTAATTTCCGGTGATTCAAGGCTTCGGGCTACTTATAAATCCTTCAGCAATACTTCACTAGCCTTTTTATAGTATTCCTCCCTCGATTCCGTCAGTACTTTCCATTCGTCGTTGAACTCCTCGTCTTTGTCGATTTTGAAGTTTTCAGAGCCATAAGTATCTAGACGGTCGAGCAGAATAGCTACATTTAGCTGGCTAATATCCATGGAAGGCTGATAGCCTATATCTTCGCTTTTCTGGTCGGTTACTACTTCGTGTATCAAGTTTATTTCTTGTAGCTGATAGAGTACTTGCTTGGTCAGCCGAATCGGAATCTGATGTTCTTCGGAGATTTGCGAGGCCGTGTAAGGCTGCTCATTCATTTCAAACCGTTTGGCGATAAGAGACATAATCAGGATGGAAATGAAATCTCTGTACCGTCGGCTGATATTACGGGTGTCTTGGTCGAAGCTGAAGCTACGGATATTTTGTCCGGCATAAGTCAGTTCGGCACCGAACAGGCAGATAGTCCATGATATCTGCAACCAGAGCAGGAACAAGGGGAGTGCTGCGAAACTTCCATAGATAGCGTTGTATTTTGATACCCCCATCTGACTGCTGATATATATGTATTGGAAAATCTGATAGGCGGAACCTGCTAATATTCCGGCAATAAACGCGTGTCGGAACTTCACTTTAGTGTTCGGCATAAAGATATAGAGTCCCGTAAACATCAGCCAAGTCAGAGCAAAGGGGATAAGTCGTATGAGGAATTTAAAGATAGGAGCAAGCAAAACAAAATCTTCCATCTGTTTCAGCATTGTACTCGTAAAAATAGAGAGTCCGCTGGATACGATGATAAGTATAGGCATAAGCAGGAACATGGAAAAGTAGTCTGTGATTTTGCGATACACCGAACGTTCTTTCTTCACTTCCCAGATACGGTTGAAAGTCACTTCAATGTTGCTGACCAGATTAATGACCGTCCAAAGCAGTAACACAAGACCTACGCCGATGAATACACCGCTTTTGGTTTGTGATAAATAGGAATCGACAAAAGACAGGATAACTTCCGAAGTCTCCGAAGCTCCGCCAAGGTTGCTTCGCACTTGTTCTTCTAGTACATTATCAAATCCGAATCCTCTGGCTACAGCGAATAAAATGGCGAGCATGGGTACGATAGCAAGCAGTGTACTGTAGGTCAGTGCCGAAGCTTTATTGGTAAGCCTGTCGTTGATGAATCTGTTGACGCAGAGATAAATGGTTTTTATGATGTTATAGAGCGAAAACTTCGTTCTGGTCACTTCATCTTCCGTAATACGCCAGATGTCGTATGTCAGGAATCTCCATATATCTGCGATTTTTTTCTTCATCTTTATCAATTGTCAGTTGTTACATAATAAAAACAGTAACACTCATAATTAGTTTGAATGCTAAAATTCACTCTTTTAATGGTTTGAGAGTTTGAAAAAGAAAAAAGCAGTCAGCCTGTAAGCCGAGTTCTGTACCTTATATAAATATAAGGTGCCTGTCATTTATCTGAGTGGCGTGTCACCACGACACTTTAGCGGTCTACCCTCCGACATGGAGCGAGCAACTCTCATAACGCCGGTTTACATGACCTTACAACTCCTAAGACGTACAGCCCGATATGTCACCATACGGCTGGTGGGCTCTTACCCCACCTTCTCACCCTTACCGCACCCCGAAAGGAACGGCGGTTGTTTTCTTCTACGTTACTCTACCCTCGCGGACAGCTTTCTGTTAGGAAGTAGGATGCTCTATGTTGCCCGGACTTTCCTCCTGCGCGAAACGCGCACGCGACAGACCGGCCAACTGCTTTAGATTGCAAAAGTACGTCATTTATTTTGTTTTAGCCAAACAATGTGTCAAAAATAGAAATAATTTCTACCTTTGCTATCCTAAAAATACGACTCGATGAAGAAAGTTATCCTATTTATCTACTGTTTTCTGCTACTGGCAGCAGCCAGCCTGAATGCGCAGGATATACGCCCCATGCCTGCCGATTCTACTTATGGAGTGGTTCATATTTCAGTTTGCAACTTGCGCGATGAAGGTAAGTTCACCTCAGGAATGAGTACGCAGGCATTGTTGGGAATGCCGGTCAAGGTATTGCAATATACCGGTTGGTACGAGATTCAGACACCTGACGATTACACCGGATGGGTGCACCGAATGGTAATCACCCCCATGTCGAAGGAGAAGTATGATGAATGGAACCGTGCCGAAAAGATTGTGGTTACTGC
Organism: uncultured Bacteroides sp.; assembly: GCF_900547205.1. Classification (GTDB taxonomy): domain Bacteria; phylum Bacteroidota; class Bacteroidia; order Bacteroidales; family Bacteroidaceae; genus Bacteroides. The sequence continues at coordinate 7,841 of NZ_URFY01000037.1, read as the reverse complement.
TCATTATGGATTTACGTATGAGAAGCCGAATGCGGATTCACAAACAGTATCCGATGTCGTTTCGGGGAATCGACTGAAGTGGGAGGGAAGCAAAGGGTATTTTTATAAGGTTGCTTATCCCGACGGTCGACAGGCTTATATCCCCAAATCCATCTCGAAGCCCGAAAACAAATGGAGAGCTTCGCTGAAACAGGATGTAGAAAGTATCATCGAAACGGCTTATACGATGATAGGTATCCCGTATCTGTGGGCAGGAACTTCTTCCAAAGGCGTAGATTGTAGCGGCTTGGTACGGACAGTTCTCTTCATGCACGATATTATTATCCCTCGTGATGCTTCGCAACAGGCATATGTGGGTGAGCGCATCAAGGTAGCTCCAGATTTCGCGAATGTGCAAAGGGGAGATTTGGTTTTTTTCGGTCGGAAAGCAACAAACGAAAGAAAAGAAGGCATTTCTCACGTAGGCATTTATCTGGGAAATCAACAGTTTATCCATGCTTTGGGAGATGTACATATCAGCAGTTTCAATCCTTCGGATAAGAACTATGATGAATTTAACACAGGACGTTTGCTCTTTGCTGTTCGCTTCCTACCTTATATAAATAAGGAGAATGGAATGAATACGACGGACCGCAATCCTTATTATAATTAAATACTAAGTTTGATTATGCAAAACAGAAGAGATTTTCTGAGAACAGCAGCCTTTGCAGCTTTAGGTTCCGGATTGGTTGCCCGCAAGGCATTTGCCGGCGAGCCATCCCTTTCCACCTTTCATATAAATAAACTCGGCTTGGCAGGAAAAATGAAAATGACCTTTTTCCCTTATGAATTGAAGTTGAGGCACGTGTTTACCGTAGCAACCTACTCACGCACCACCACGCCTGACGTACAAGTCGAAATAGAATACGAAGGAGTAACCGGATATGGCGAAGCCTCTATGCCTCCCTATTTGGGAGAAACGGTAGAATCGGTGATGAACTTCCTAAAGAAAGTAAATCTGGAACAGTTTAATGACCCTTTTCAACTGGAGGACATTTTGGCATACGTTGACAGCTTGTCGCCACGGGATACGGCAGCAAAGGCAGCCGTCGATATAGCTCTTCACGACTTGGTAGGAAAACTGTTGGGAGCTCCGTGGTATAAAATCTGGGGATTAAATAAGGAGAAGTCACCTTCCACCACCTTTACCATTGGTATCGATACTCCCGATGTAGTACGTGCAAAAACCAAAGAATGTGCAGACCAATTCAATATCTTAAAGGTGAAACTGGGACGTGACAATGATAAAGAGATGATTGAAACCATTCGCTCGGTGACCAATCTTCCGATAGCGATTGACGCTAACCAAGGCTGGAAAGACCGTCAGTATGCGCTCGATATGATTCATTGGCTCAAAGAAAAAGGGATTGTGATGATAGAGCAGCCTATGCCAAAAGGGCAGTTGGATGACATTGCATGGATAACACAACAGAGTCCGTTGCCTATATTTGCCGACGAGTCTTTGCAGCGACTGACAGATGTGGCAGGACTGAAAGGTGCTTTTACGGGAATCAATATCAAATTGATGAAGTGCACCGGTATGCGCGAAGCGTGGAAGATGGTGACGCTCGCCCATGCGCTCGGTATGCGTGTGATGGTGGGTTGCATGACAGAGACTTCTTGCGCTATATCTGCTGCTGCGCAATTCTCCCCCTTGGTTGATTTTGCCGACCTTGACGGCAACCTGCTTATCTCCAACGACCGCTTTAAAGGAGTAGACGTAGTGAAAGGAAAAATTACCTTGAAAGACTTACCGGGCATCGGCGTCATCAAAATCTAATCTTACTGAATGAATGTCAGAGTGTTAATGACAGCTGACATACAACGAATGTAAATTTGTCAGTTGTTGCCGTTAACCGCTGTTAAGCTTGAAATATTCTCTGTTAAAAGAGAACAAAAAAGTGTGACATGTAGAATAAGTGAACAGAATTTGTTATTATTTTAACGTCGTAAAAGTTAAAACAATGTCGAATATTAACATTTTAAAGAATTATAAATCATGAAACAGACAACAAAGAACATTCTGGGAGTAGGAGCAATTGTACTTCTTAGCTCAGGAGTTGCAGGATTGACAACTTATAAATTGTTGCAATCTAACGAAGCTGCCCAGGAAATATCTTTTAACGAGATGTTCCAGCAGAACCCCAATGTGAAATTGGCTGCTTTTGACGCGGTGAACGCGCAACCTGTTGATTTGACCCAAGCTGCGGAAAATTCACTGCACGCTGTCGTACATATAAGATCTACACAGGAATCAAAGACAAAAACTGTAGATGTACGTGATCCGTTTGCAGAGATATTTGGAGATATATTTGGTGGAGGTGGCAGACAGCAGCGTCAGATACAAACTCAACCGCGCGTCGGATTTGGTTCGGGAGTAATTATTTCTAAGGACGGGTATATCGTAACGAACAATCACGTGATAGAAGGTGCAGATGAAATCAGTGTGAAGTTGAACGATAACCGTGAATTTAAAGGACGTGTGATTGGTACTGACCCAAGTACCGACCTTGCTTTGGTGAAAATCGAAGGTGATGATTTCCCGACTGTTCCGGTAGGTGACTCAGATGCTTTGAAAGTTGGGGAATGGGTATTGGCAGTAGGTAATCCGTTCAACCTCAATTCTACGGTCACTGCCGGTATAGTAAGTGCTAAAGCTCGTTCTTTGGGAGTATATAATAATGGTATAGAATCCTTCATACAGACTGATGCTGCTATCAACCAAGGTAATAGTGGTGGTGCGCTGGTGAATGCTAAAGGCGAGTTGGTAGGTATCAACTCTGTGCTTTCCTCTCCAACGGGTGCCTATGCGGGATATGGTTTTGCCATTCCTACAAGCATTATGACTAAAGTAATTGCAGATTTGAAACAATATGGAACAGTACAACGTGCATTGCTCGGTATTCGCGGTGGATCTATCGGCAGTAGTTTGATGGACGACCGTCAACCGATTGATAAGTCAGGTACTACTCTGGCAGATAAAGCCAAAGAACTAGGAGTAGTAGAAGGTGTATGGATTTCAAGTATTGAAGAAAACGGTTCTGCAGCCGGAGCGGATATAAAAGTGGACGACGTAATTATTGGTCTGGACAACAAGAAAGTGTCTAATATGGCTGACTTGCAAGAAGCTATTGCTAAACACCGTCCGGGCGATAAGGTGAAAGTGAAACTGATTCGTGACAAGAAAGAAAAGACCGTTGAAGTAACGTTGAAGAACGAACAAGGTACTACCAAGATTGTGAAGGATGCAGGTATGGAGATTCTGGGAGCTGCTTTCAAAGAGTTGCCGGATGATCTGAAGAGGCAATTGAATCTGGGATACGGCCTGCAAGTCACTGGAGTTTCTTCCGGTAAGATGGCAGATGCAGGAGTACGCAAAGGCTTCATTATCCTGAAAGCTAACGACCAGCCGATGCGCAAGGTGAGCGATTTGGAAGAAGTAATGAAAGCCGCCGTTAAATCTCCGAATCAGGTGTTGTTCCTCACGGGTGTATTCCCATCAGGTAAACGAGGATATTTCGCTGTAGATTTGACACAGGAATAATGTCTAAAATAAGGTAAGAAGATTGCAGGATTAGCTAATGATTTAGAAAAAGGGAATCGACAATCAACTAGTCGATATCCCTTTTTGTTTTTATTAGTAGAAAATATAGTGTAAAAGTTACTTAAATCTGTATATTAACAAATTATTTGTCGTAACTTTGCACTCCAAATCTGTTTTTAAAGAATGAGACAACTAAAGATTACCAAAAGTATCACTAACAGAGAGAGCGCTTCTCTTGATAAGTATTTGCAGGAAATCGGCCGTGAAGACCTGATTACTGTCGAGGAAGAAGTGGAACTCGCTCAACGCATTCGTAAGGGTGACCGTGTGGCATTAGAAAAACTGACACGTGCCAATCTTCGTTTCGTCGTATCTGTGGCCAAACAGTACCAGAACCAAGGTTTAAGTTTGCCTGACTTGATTAATGAAGGCAATTTAGGACTGATTAAGGCTGCCGAAAAGTTTGATGAAACACGTGGATTCAAGTTTATTAGCTACGCTGTATGGTGGATTCGTCAGTCTATTCTGCAAGCATTGGCAGAGCAGTCGCGTATTGTTCGTCTCCCGTTGAACCAAGTAGGTTCGCTGAATAAAATCAGCAAAGCCTTCTCTAAGTTCGAGCAGGAAAACGAGCGGCGTCCGTCTCCCGAAGAGCTGGCAGATGAATTGGAAATCCCTGTTGATAAAATCTCTGATACGCTAAAGGTATCCGGCCGTCATATTTCGGTGGATGCGCCTTTTGTGGAAGGAGAAGACAACAGCCTGCTCGATGTGTTGGTAAACGATGATTCGCCTATGGCGGACCGCTCTCTGGTTAATGAGTCTCTTGCGAGGGAAATTGATAGAGCTCTTTCTACGTTAACCGATAGGGAAAAAGAAATCATACAGATGTTTTTCGGTATCGGACAACAAGAAATGACATTAGAAGAAATCGGCGATAAATTTGGTCTCACACGTGAGCGCGTTCGTCAGATTAAAGAAAAAGCAATTAGAAGACTTAGACAAAGTAATCGTAGTAAATTGCTCAAGTCTTACTTGGGATAAGTAAGAAATATCAGTTTCTGAAAGAAAAAAGAATTTTAAGTCGCATAAGTTGCACTATTCATATATGAAGAATGTACTTATGCGGCTTTCTATTTTCATTTCGTATTTCTAATTTCTGTCTTTTAGCACATTGAATGCCCTATGAAAAAGTATATACTGATAACGTTTATCTTGATTGGTGTGGGAGTAGGAGTGTTGGCATACGGGAGATGTGCAACTTCCGGTTCTGTGTCTGTTTCATCAGAAACCGAACAGCGCCTACATGAAAAAGCCAGAGCCGGGAAAGCATATTGCGATAAAAATGGCTTCAGTACGAACTATTGCTTCTTGGTAGATTTCAGTGTGCATTCTGGTAAGAAGCGGTTCTTTGTTTGGGACTTCCAAGGAGATTCCATCAAATATGCCAGTCTTTGCGCGCATGGGTATGGGAAGAATAGTACGGTTTCTAAACCAGTGTTTAGCAATGTGGAAGGCAGCTACTGCTCTTCTCTGGGGAAATATAAGACGGGAGTGCGTTCATACAGTAAATGGGGAATCAATGTGCATTATAAATTGCATGGTTTGGAGACGACCAATGACAATGCCTTCAAACGTATTGTCGTTCTACATTCTTATACTCCTATGCCCGAATCAGAAGTTTATCCCTTACATCTTCCGCTAGGCATTAGTCAGGGTTGCCCTGTGATATCTGATGAAGTGATGAAGAAAGTGGATGCATTGCTTAAAAACGAAAAGAAGCCTGTCCTGCTATGGATCTATGACTAAGATGTGCTATTTCTTAATAAGAAAATGAGGAGTTCTCCTCTTTTTTGCTACCTTTGCCACAATTAAAATTATATGATATGAAATACGTAAAAATACTATTTGCAATTGCACTTGTGTTCACAATGTGCTCGGCTTTTTCTTTCAAAAAAGACCCGTCAAAAACCGTTTATGCTTTTGGACTCTCTGCTTCGTTCACCGATTCGGTGGTTTATTTCACTGAGATTCAGGTGCTGGATAGTGCTAAGGTGTCTAAAGAAGGTTTTCTTGCTCAACGCGAATTGTATAGTTATCAGCTGAAAAATTACCTGCAAGATAATGGGATTCAAGAGAATAGTACTTGTATGATTTATTTCTCTGAAAACAGGAAGAAGCTGGAGAAAGAAGCAACGAAAATACTGAATAAGTATAAGAAAGGTCAAGGCGTAGTAGTATCAAGGATTGATGTAGGTCAGTTCCGGTTTACGAAGCCTGAAGAGTATTAATATTGATTTGAATTGTTAATATAGATAAGAGATGCAGCGGTGCATCTTTTATTTTTTTCTATTTGTATCGTTTATAAAGTTGTACTATTATGAAAAATATCAAGATATTATCTCTTCTAGTGTGTGTGTTGGTTGCCTTCGTGGCTTGTCAGAATGAAGAAGAAGGTCCTGTCAAACCTGAACCACGCGAACAAGTAGGACGCACTGTATTGGTGTATATCGTAGGAGATGGTGGAGTTAGTAATGAATTATCCGATCTTTTTAAAATCAATATTAGTGATATGAAAGAGGGGATGCGAGAAGTTGATTATTCAAAATGCAATTTAGTTGTTTATAGTGAAATGGTAGATGATGTTCCACATCTTATTTCATTAAAGAATAAAAATGGTAAGGTAGTGGCCGATACTCTCTTTACTTATGCAGAACAGAATCCTTTAAAAAAAGATGTAATGTCTTCTGTAATTGCTCAAACTGTGGATTATTTTCCTGCAGATAGTTATGGCTTTGTATTTTTATCACATAGTTCTTCATGGGCTCCTGCAAGTAATAATGCAAATTCTCGTTCGGTTGGATGTTATCGTAGGACCCAAATGAATATAGCAGATTTTCGAGATGTTTTGCAGTCTTCTTTTCCTAGGCCGTTAAAGTTTATTTTATTTGATTCATGTTCAATGCAATCTGTAGAGGTGGCTTATGAATTACGTAATTGTGCAGAATATTTTATAGGTTCGCCTACAGAAATACCAGGTCCTGGGGCGCCTTATAAAACAGTTGTGCCAGAGATGTTTACAGAAACTGATGTGGCTGTAAATATTGCAAGTGCTTATTTTAATTATTATGAAACCCGTTATACAGGACTAGAAGCTATGACAGGAAATGATTGGACAGGAGGGGTAGCCACATCCGTTATAAATAGCAGTGCACTGGATGAATTAGCTATGGTTACAAAATTGATTCTTCCAAAATATATTCAAGAACAGAAATGGGTCCAAAATCAAGATTATATAAAAGTAAAAGATATAATGCTTTATGATTTTATAGATAAAGCAAACTATGATTTTGACAATTTTGTTCAATACATAACGGGAGGATCAAATAATAGTGATTATAAATTGTGGCACCAAGCTTTTGATGAGGCGGTTGTTTATTGGAAAACAACACCTAAGAATTATTCGATGCAAGTAAATATGTTTTCGATGAAAGATTCTGAAGGACTAGCTACATATATACCTAATGGTCCAGCGAATTCAAACATGAACACTTTCTATCGTACTTTAGGATGGTACTCTGCTGCCGGATGGAATGAAACCGGATGGTGATCATCTAAAGCTATGCTTTACGACCTCTAAAGCGTTGTGCTATAAAAATGCAAAATATACACTTTTAGCAGGGCCACTTCCCCCCACACACACGCGTGTATATACACTAAGGTACAATACAAGTGTGCTATACTCTATATTCATCTATTTTTCTATTATTTAGTATGATACTACCTTAGTGTATATACACGCGTGTGTGTGGGGGGAAGTGGCCCTGCATAAAGTGCATATTTTGCATAATTGCACTCATCGTATTTCTATATATCAAGTTCGTTTTAGTTAGAATAATCGGATTGAGTAATTTTTATAATCCGATTATTCTTTTTAATATCATTATCAATCAGCACATTACGAAAAAGGAACTAAAAAACATTAGAAAAATAGCCAAATATATTTGGATGTTATTGAAAAGTTCTCTACTTTTGCACCCGCTTTGCTAGAGAGACAGAGCCTAATGATTGACATTCTGTTAGAGACTAAGGCCTCAGAAAATAAAAACAAAAAAACTTCGAAAAAGTTTGGAAGTTATCTGAAAAAGTCCTTATCTTTGCATCCGCTTTCGAAAAGAAAGCAAATGCGGCGGAAGCCACATTAGTTCTTTGAAATATTGATAAACAATACAAGTAGTACAAGAAAAAAATAGAACCG
>NZ_URFY01000036.1 GCF_900547205.1 uncultured Bacteroides sp. | reverse complement strand
CATTCAACAATTTCATTGCTAACGCATTGGCGGCAATTACAGCATATTGTTTTTTCAGGAAAAAGCCCGGCATTGACCTACAATTTGCCAACGACGGACAGATAAGATTATTTTGAATTATATCGAACTCACGTTAAATAAAAGTCCTCTTTCTCTTTACAAATCTAGCTTACTATTGCTTTTCACCAATTAATTTCGTATCTTTAGAGGTTTCGCCTGCCAAAACTGTTAATTCGCCACCTTGACACAAGACAAATGTCACGTTACAAGGTGACATTCGTCCTCTTATAGAGTGACCATTGTCACCTTATTAAGGTGACGACTACCTGAGTGCATAAACATACCTAGTCCAGTGCAGAAAAAATCCTAAATTAATGCAGTGAAAGTCCTAAATCCTTTAGGCGAACTTTCCGGAGTACCTACAACTTGCTACCGAATTGCCCTACGTTATCACCGATTATAGGTATCCGAAGCTTAAAAATAGCTATATATTGCGATTGCCAACGAACAATTCTATCCCGACCTTTGCAAAAATTTGACTAATGAGATCTTTTTATATTAAAATCATGCTCTTAGGGCTTCTTACTTTTACTGTACTATTCAAAGCTACTGCCAGTCCAGGTACGTATACCATTTCGGGACGTATCACCGAAGAGAAAACAAATATTCCACTGCCGGGCGCTTCTGTCATTATCAATGGCACCTATCTGTGGAGCATCACCAACCAGAGCGGAGAGTTTACCATCGCGGGGGTGCAGGAAGGGAAGTATAATCTTCAGATATCCTTCCTTGGATACGTTCCGGAAACGGTTCCCGTGGATGTGCGCAACAATATCAAAGGGCTTAGCATTAAACTGAAAGAGAACACATTGACACTGGACGATGTGGTGATTACCGCACAGGCTCCCAAGAACGAACTGAATACCACGCTTATTATAGGCAACAATGCATTGGAGCATCTGCAAGTCTCTAATGTGAGCGATATATCCGCCCTGCTTCCCGGAGGAAAAACCAGCCTGCCGGACCTCACCAGCAACAACGTATTCTCCTTGCGCGACGGAGGTTCGTCGGCAGGCAACGCTGCTTTCGGAACAGCAATTGAAGTGGATGGCGTGCGCATCGGCAACAACTCCTCGTTTGGCAACCTGAGCGGAATAGACACACGTAGCATCACCGTAGCAGATATCGAATCGATTGAAGTGATTACCGGAGTGCCCTCGGCAGAATATGGTGACCTAAACAGCGGAATGATTAAAGTCCACCGGAAGAAAGGGGCAACGCCATGGAACATACAGCTTTCCATCAATCCGCGCACGGAGCAGGTTTCCTTTTCCAAAGGGCTAAATCTGGGAAATGACAAAGGAACGATAAACTTCAGTGGGGAGTGGACAAAGGCTACGCAAAAGCTGACTTCTCCATACAGTTCTTATACGCGAAGGGGATTTGCGGCGAATTACAGCAATACGTTCGGCAAAGCACTCAGATTCGATGTCGGAATGAGCGGCAATATAGGCGGAATGAATACGAAAGATGACCCGGACGCGTATAGCGGCGAATTTACGAAAGTACGCGACAATGTGTTTCAAGCGAATACTTCGCTGGCATGGTTGCTCAATAAGTCATGGATTACCAACCTGAAGTTGGACGCTTCGGTGTATTACCGCGACAATAACTCTCATGCACGCACCTACAACTCTTACGCTTCCGAACAGCCTGCCGTTCATGCTCAGCAAGAAGGTTACTTCATTGCCGACAAACTGCCGTACACCTACTTTGCCGACCAGATAGACGACTCGAAAGAACTGAACTATGCCGCCGCACTGAAATACGAATGGAACCGCCGCTTCAAAGGCGTGAACAGCAACCTGAAAGCCGGCGTGCAATGGAAGGCAACGGGCAATGTAGGCGAAGGAGAATATTACCGGAACCCGGCGCTCGCTCCGAACGGATACCGTCCCCGGCCTTACACCGCTTATCCGTTTATGCACAACGTTTCGTTCTATGCCGAAGAAAACCTGACGATACCCGTAGGCAACACTATGCTAAGGCTTATGGCAGGCGTACGTTGGGAAAACCTGTTTATCAGCGGGACACAATACAACAGTCTGAACAGCCTATCCCCACGTTTCAATGCCCGGTGGCAACTCAACCGGAACATCTCCGTCCGTGGCGGTTGGGGTGTGACCGAGAAGCTGCCATCATTCTACGTACTTTATCCCCGGCAGGAATACAGGGATATTCAGACGTTCGGCGTGTCTTATAATAATAATGAGTCGTCGTACATCTATTACAGTCAACCGTACACGCTGCTCCACAACGAAAACCTGCGCTGGCAGCGAAACCGGAACGCGGAGATTGGCGTGGATATTGACATCGCTAGAACAAAGATTTCTCTTGTGGGCTACTTCAACCGGACCAAGCTACCTTATAAATATACGAGAACATACTCGCCATTTTCCTACGATGTTCTCCAATTGCCGGATGGTTTCACTATGCCCGCCAATCCGCAGATAAGCGTAGACAGCCAAACGGGAATGGCATACATTCGCGACGGCGAATCGAGCTACTGGACACCTATGGATGTGAGAGTGACCGACCAAACTTTTATCCGTTCCACTTCTCCGGACAATGGTGCGGACATCCTTCGCAAAGGAGCGGAAATGATTGTAGATTTCCCGGAGATTACGCCTATCCGCACTCAACTCCGCCTGGATGCTGCTTATACGTATACCAAATACGTGGACAACTCCCTGTCTTATTATTACCAAACGGGATGGTCGCACACTAATCTGCCCGACCGCTCTTACCAATACGTAGGCATTTATGCCAACGGTGACAACGCATCGACCACAGCCAACGGCAGGCGCACGCACTCGCTGGACGCTAACCTCACGGCTACCACCCGCATTCCCAAAGCCAGGCTCATCATTTCCTGCAAGCTGGAAGCGTCCCTCGTGAAACGTTCGCAAAACCTCTCCGAATATAAAGGAGGACAATACGCCTTCAACGTCAGCCAAGACAGCAACTCGCCCACGGGAGGCAGCGTTTATGACGGCAATTCGTACACCGCCATCTGGCCTGTTGCCTATCTCGACCTCAACAACGAGATGCATCCTTTCACTTCTGCCGAAGCGGAGAAACCGGAGTTTGCACACCTGATACGCAAGTCGGGCAATGCCTATACGTTCGCTCCCGATGGATATGCTCCGTATTTCTCGGCAAATATAAACATCACCAAAGAGATAGGAGATCACGTCTCACTCTCACTGAACGCCATCAATTTCACCAATACCCGGCGCTACGTGTCGTCTTATGCTACAGGAGTCAGTGCCATCTTCACTCCTGATTTCTATTACGGACTCACGTGCCGCATAAAATTATAAACGTATGAAACAGTCTATTCATATACTATCACTACTCGCCGCCCTCTTCCTCTGGGGATGCACGGACATCGACAAGGAGAATCCTTACGACGGACGGCTGCACACGCTACAGGTTACTGCCGTCTATCCGGAGGAATATACCGAATACCTGCGCGAAGGGGTGACGGTTAGCATCGAAGATATCGACCGCGGAAGTTCTTACAAGACGATGACCGATGGAAGCGGGACCGCTAAGTTTGACCTGACGAACGGCATCTACCGCATACAGATAAGCGATAAAGCCGACCGGAATATATTCAACGGGCTGGCAGATAAAGTGAGAGTCATTGACGGAAACGTCGCACTCAATCTTCCGCTCACGCACTCCAGAGCCGGAGCGATTATAATCAAAGAAATCTATTGCGGCGGCTGCACGATGCTTCCGTTGGAGGGGAACTACCAGTCCGACAAATACATCATCTTGCACAACAACGACTCCGAAACCCAATATCTCGACGGTCTATGTTTCGGCACGCTCGATCCTTACAACTCTCAAGCCACCAACGTGTGGGTCAAGCAGGACGAAGAGACGGGTGCAACCATCTTTCCCGATTTCGCCCCCATCGCCCAGTGCATCTGGCAGTTCGGTGGCGACGGCACTACATTCCCCCTTGCTCCGGGCGAAGATGCAGTGGTTGCCATTAACGGAGCCATAGACCATGCAGCGCAATATCCTCTTTCGGTGAACCTGAACAAGCCGGGATATTTCGTGTGCTACAACAACGTGCACTACTGGAACACGACGTATCATCCGGCTCCGGGCGACCGGATTGCTCAGGATCATTACCTCGATGTGGTGATAAAGCTAGGACAGGCGAATGCTTATACATTCTCCATCTTCTCCCCCGCCACGATTATCTTCCGCCCGCAGGACACTACCATCGGGGACTATGTGCAACAAACGGGCAGTGTGATACAGAAACCCGGCAGCACGGTGGACCAAGTGGTGAAGATTCCACTCGACTGGGTGATTGACGGTGTGGAGGTATACTACGGCGGCTCGTCGAGCAACCGGAAACGTATTTCTCCTTCCATCGACGCGGGTTACGTTCTGCAAAGCGCCACTTACGACGGGCGCAGCCTGCACCGCCGTGTGGACGAAGAAGCCTCGCAAGAAGCAGGTTACGAAGTACTGGAAGATACAAACAACTCTTCCTCCGATTTTTATGAAAGAGAACAACAATCCCTACATGAGTAATATGAAAGAACTATATATAGGATGTATGCTGCTAGGTATCTCCGCCATGAGTTGGGCACAGACGTACGACGTTATCGAACGCCGCAACTCATGGAATGCAGGAACGAACGTGACGGGCATCCGCACGGACAGCGTTTCCGTCTCCTATGCCGAACTGTATGGGCAGAACCATCATGGCGACTTCCGCAACTCCTCCGAAGCTGGCAAGCTATGGAGTGCCGGAGCGGTGGCGAAGTCCATCACGCACATGAAGAACTATTCATTGGTGGGTGCTTTCTCCTTCGACCATACCTCGGGCAAAGACATGAGCGGCTCCATGTTTATCCATCCGGGATTCTATCCGGTAGATATACTAGAGTTTACCCCCGGACGAAAAGACCTGCAAACGTATGCCTTCATGGGCGGAATAGCTGCAGACGCCAACGCCAACTGGCGCGTTGGGGGAACGATAGACTTTGCCGCTGCCAACTACTCTAAAAGAAAAGATTTGCGGCACACCAATTATCGACTCGACCTGAAGGTAGCTCCCAGCATCATGTATCACACCGGAGATTTTGCCATCGGACTTTCTTATATCTTCAGCAAGAACAGCGAATCTATTAAAGCCGAAGAGATAGGAACTGCCGCTACTTCCTACTATGCTTTCTTGGACAAAGGACTGATGTACGGAGCCTACGAAACATGGTCGGGAAGCGGAATCCACCTGAGTGAATCGGGCATCAACGGCTTTCCAATCAAAGAACTTTCGCACGGCGTGGCGATGCAGGCTCAATGGCGCGAGCTTTACGGTGACATGGAGTATCGGCATTCTTCCGGCAGCGCCGGTGAGCGCGAAGCTATTTGGTTTGAGTTTCCTACGGAGCGGATTACTTCGCATCTGAGATATCAGTGGAAACGAGGCGGCACGGAACATTTCATACGACTGAACCTGCTGTGGTCGCATCAGACCAACAACGAGAACATATTGGGGCAGGAAACATCCAATGGCATTACGACTACCCGCGTCTACGGCTCCAATCGCATCTTTGAAAGGAACGTCTTTGCCGCCAATCCCGAATATGAGGTGATGAGCCCGAAAGGTGAGTTTACCGTCGGAGTCAACCTTTCGACCGTCAAGAGCCTCAGCACGCAGATGTTCCCTTATATCGTTTCGCAAACCCTGTTTCGTGGAGGTGCCTATGCATCGGGGGTGCTTCATGTCGGAGCATTCGATGTGAAGGCAACCGCGGGTTTCTCGAAAGGAAACTACACGGAGAAAAGCAGAACGGCTGAGACGGGAGCAACCGAACCGGGCGAAGCTCCCTATCGGCTGGCAGATTATTATAATCTTCAGAACGAATATGCCACGGCTGCACGGGCTACGCTGGTGCTAGGGCTGCGCTACAATTTCGGTAAAGGGATGTATGCAGAGATTGAGGGAAGTTATACGCATGGTTTCAAGCTGACGTATATAGAAGGGGCGAGTCGATGGAACGAAGCCCTTAAGTTGGGCTATGCCTTTTAGAAAGATAACTAGTAATTATACAACTAAATCATTAAGCAATGAAGAAGATTTTAACGTTTATGTTTGCAGCAGCACTACTGGCGTCTTGCCAGCAAGAAGAGAATGAAGCAACGGGAGCTGCCAACAGCCCCATCACCATCTCTCCTATCATCACACGTGCCACGGAAGTTAATTTCGAGAACGGAGATAAAATCGGAGTAACCATCACCCAGAGCGGTGACGTCGTATATGCAAATAATGCGTTGATGACATACAATAACAATGTGTTTTCCGGTGGCTTACGCTGGTATGCGGAAGGAAACGACAAGTCGCAGATAGTAGCTTACTATCCTTACAATGAAGCAGGCACTCCGACTTCGGTTTCCGTACAAACCGACCAGTCCTCAGGCTACGGCGCGTCGGACTTTATGGCAGCAAGCAAATCGGACGTTGTTCCTTCTCTGGATGCGATAAGCATGAACTTCAAGCATATGTTTACCAATATGGTAATCAATGTAGATAAGGAGACGGCCGCCGATATCACGTCCATCGTCCTGAAAGGTTCTATCCCCACGGCTACTGTAGACCTGGCTGCCCTCACGGTGACTGCCGATGCAAATGTAGCTGCTCAGGACATCAAAACCGAAACGGTTACGGCAAATACATTATACCGTGCCATCGTCGTTCCGCAGACGGTAGCCTTCACGCTCGAAGTCACTACTTCGGACAATAAGACTTTGAAGCAACGACTCACCTCTACCACACTGGTGCAAGGCGGACAATACAGCGTAGATATCCGCGTACTGTCGGATGATTTGGAAGTTACCCTGAGTGGGGAGATTGAGAACTGGACGGATCAAGGACAAATAGGAGCCGATGATGAGATTCCTTTTGAAGAGCATCTTGATGAGAACTATTTCTTATATGACGACGTGAGATACCAGACCGTTACCCTCAGTAACGGCACGACGTGGATGGCGGAACCGCTTGCTTTCTTACCGAAAGGATTCACTCCGTCTTCTGATCCGACGGCGAATGCTCATATCTGGTATCCGTACGCAATTGAAAATGGTGCAGCAGTAGCTTTAACTACGGAAAGTTCGATTAAGAAACTTGGTTATCTTTACGACATACAAGCTGCACTGGGCGGCAAAGAAATTACGCCTGACAATTGCTACAACTTTGAAGGAGCACAAGGCATCTGCCCGAAAGGATGGCATATCCCTACACGTGCCGAATATTTCAACCTAGTGGGCAATACGACTAAAGATGCGGACGGCAATGTCCCTGAGAATGGAACCAATGCCCTTTTCTATAATACAGAATATGACGGAGCTAAAATCCAATCACTCATTGATGCTAACTGGAATTATCAATTCTCAGGAGTCCGTATGTCAACAGGTTATACCGCTACTCCGAGATATCAGGCAACTACTATAGCTGCCAATAACAGTACGAAGACTGAATGGCACGGCAATCCTAGTATGAGCTATTATATGACTTCGACAGCATATAAACCGGTCTATAGCAGTAGCACCAATCAGCTAAACAATATTCAGTTCTTCGGATTAATGAGTACGTTCTCTGCTGCCAAATATCCGGAAGGCAGATTAACGCTAAGCTACGTAAGCGTACTCAGCGGACAAACGATTCGTTGCGTCAGGGACTAGTTTCCGTAACCCGTAAGGACAATTGTAGTTTCATGCCTTGAAACTAGAGTTCCAAAGCAATGAAACTGTAGTTCCAAAGCAATGAAACTACAGTTCCAACGCCGATGAAACTACAGTTTCAAGCAGGGTTGAAACTATCCACATACCGGGATACCGACCAAAGACAAGCAAGTAACAGATTATAAACTATATACAACAAAGTAACTACGTATGAAAACAAGAAAGCTAACAATCGCTATTGCCCTACTGGCAATTACCGTTATCGGAACATCGTGTGGAAATAAACAGCAGAAAAGCGCGTCTGATACGACTACCGAACAAACCACCTCTTCCGCTCTGGCAATCGACTCTCTACTGGCAAATGCCGAAACCCTTGCCGGCAAAGAAGTAACCATCGAAGGCGTATGCACGCATACCTGCAAGCACGGAGCCAAGAAAATCTTTCTGATGGGAAGTGACGACACGCAAGTAATCCGCGTTGAAGCCGGAACCCTAGGTGCCTTCGACCCCAAATGCGTGAACTCCATCGTCCGCGTCACCGGAACTTTGAAAGAACAGCGCATCGACGAAGCCTACCTCCAAAACTGGGAAGCGCAACTCAAAGCACAGGCCGCCGAAAAGCACGGAACCGGTGAAGCCGGATGCGACAGCGAAAAGAAAGCACGCGGCGAAACTGCCAACACGCCCGAAGCCCGCATCGCCGACTTCCGCGCAAAGATAGCCGACCGCAAAGCGAAGAACGGAAAAGAGTATTTATCTTTCTATTTCATGGAAGCCAACGCCTATGAAGTGGAGCAGTAACATCCGCAAATGGAGTCGGATCGTTCACCGCGACTTATCGTTTTTCTTTGCCGGAATGGTGTTGATATACGCCATCTCCGGCATTGTGATGAATCATCGCGATACGATAAACCCGAACTTCTCCATCACGCGGAAAGAGTATAAAATCACCGAATCCTTGCCTGGCAAAGCAGCAATGAACAAAGAGAAAGTGCTCACCCTGCTAGCGCCATTGGGAGAGGCGGACAACTATACGAAGCATTACTTCCCCCAGACGGATGTAATGAAAGTATTCCTTAAAGGCGGTTCCAACCTGACGGTAAACGTCGGCACAGGAGCAGCCGTCTACGAGTCCGTCACCCGCCGCCCATTGATAGGCGCTATGTCGCGCCTACATTATAATCCGGGGAAATGGTGGACTTACTTTGCCGACATCTTCGCAGTGGGTCTTATCATCATCACCCTTTCGGGCATCATCATGCTGAAAGGCAATAAAGGAATCATCGGCAGAGGTGGAGTGGAAATGGTTGTAGGAATCCTGATTCCGATACTTTTCCTATTCCTCTTTTGAACAGTATAACAGCTAAAATAGAATGGAACATATTATAGAATGTAACAACCTGACGCACTATTACGGCAAGCGGTTGATTTACGAGAATCTCAGTTTCACCGTACCCAAAGGTCGCATCCTCGGTCTGCTGGGTAAGAATGGTACGGGCAAAACCACCACCATCAACATCCTGAGCGGTTACCTCAAACCGCGCTCGGGTGAATGCCGCATCTTCGGACAGGAGATACAAACGATGGCTCCCGCCCTGCGCCGCAACATCGGGCTGCTCATCGAAGGGCACGTGCAATATCAGTTTATGACCATCACCGAGATAGAGAAATTCTACGCAGCCTTCTACCCCGGCCAGTGGAGAAAGGATGCTTACTACCAACTGATGGATAAGTTGAAAGTGGCTTCCGGACAGCGCATCTCGCGTATGTCCTGCGGACAGCGTTCGCAAGTGGCGCTCGGACTGATTCTGGCACAAAACCCCGAGCTCTTGGTACTGGACGACTTCTCCCTCGGGCTCGACCCCGGCTACCGCCGCTTATTCGTCGACTACCTCCGCGACTACGCCCGTTCGGAAGGCAAGACGGTTTTCCTGACTTCGCACATCATCCAAGATATGGAACGGCTGGTGGACGACTGCATCATCATGGACTACGGAAAGATTCTGATTCAGAAACCGATTGGCGATTTGCTGGAAAAGGGACGCCGCTATACTTTCACCGTGCCCGAAGGCTACGAGATGCCTGCATCCGACGACTTCTACCATCCTTCCGTGATGCGTAATACGCTGGAAACCTTTTCCTTCCTTCCGCCGCCGGAAGCGAAAGCGAAATTGAAGTCAATGTCGGTGCCCTACACGGACTTGCACAGCGAGAACGTGAATCTGGAAGATGCCTTTATCGGATTGACCGGCAAATACTAAAATAGTGATTAACGATTAACGATGAGTGATTAATGATGAGTTATTTATTACTTGTTACTTATAACTTTCAAAACAATGTACGCTATATTTTATAAAGAATGGATAAAGACACGGTGGTATTTCCTGCTCGCCGTACTCACTACGCTCGGTTTCACGGGCTACTGCCTGCTCCGCATCAACCGTGTGGTAGAAATGAAAGGCGCCGCCCATGTGTGGGAAGTCATGTTGCAACGGGATGTGATATTTATCGATATGCTGCAATACGTACCGTTGATTGTCGGTATCCTGCTGGCTATCGTGCAGTTTGTGCCCGAGATGCAGCGGAAATGCCTGAAGCTAACGCTCCATCTGCCCTATCCCGAACTGAAGATGACGGGCAATATGCTCTTCTCCGGACTGGTATTGCTATTGGTCTGCTTCGCTTCCAACTTCCTGTTGATGGAGGTTTACCTGAACGGGATACTCGCCCACGAACTGAAGAACCACATATTGCTAACCGCCCTGACTTGGTATCTCGCCGGAATCTCCGGCTATCTGCTCATTGCATGGATTTGCCTTGAGCCGGCATGGAAGCGACGGATTGTGAACCTTGTCATCACCGTACTGCTACTGCGAATCTTTTTCCTGTCGCCCACACCGGAAGCTTACAACAAGTTTCTTCCATACCTGCTGGTCTATACGTTGCTGACTGCTTCTTTCTCTTGGCTCTCCATCGTACGATTTAAAGCGGGAAAGCAGGACTGAGCAATTAAAAATTAAAGATTAACAATTAAAGATTGAAAGATGAGACGTTTCAGCACCTTATTATTATATGTCACCATTGCTTTCTTGCTTCTCTGGCAGTTGCCGTGGTGCTACAATTTCTTTGTCGTGAAGCCAGAGAAGACTCCCTTTACGCTTTATAGTTCCGTAATCGGCGATTTCGTACAGATGGGACAGGAGGACGGGAAGGGCATGGTACGCCGCGACCTTGCCGGAAACATTTATTCGGAAGCTGCTTTCGACAGTATCCTACCTATGTTTTACTTCCGCCAGTTGATGTCCGACGAACGTTTCCCAGACTCCATCAACGGAGTGGCAACTACGCCTAAAATAGTGCAGACGGAAAACTTCAACTTCCGCAGCGTTCCTTCGGATATCAATGCTCCTTCCATCGGGCTATATTCGCTGCTGGAATCCATGTCGGGGCGCGTAGACTTGAAGATGCCCGATGATGTATTTCGTATTACTTCTAGTGGCATCGAGTTTATCGACATGGGCACTAACAGTGTGAAGGCAGAGAAAAGCCATCAGTTCACAGAAGCGATGACGAAGAAAGGTTTCCGCTTTCCGGCAACGGAGATTGTAGGAAATCCAACGGTGAAAAAGGAGTATGATGAAGGTTATCTCTTGCTGGATGCCGACCGCCGCTTGTTTCACTTGAAGCAAGTGAAGGAACGTCCGTATGTGCGTGCCATAGAGTTGCCCGAAGGGCTGACATTGAAGCATCTGTACCTGACCGAGTTCAGGAATAAGAAGACGCTAGCCTTTATGACGGACGTTAACAATGACTTCTATGTTCTGAGAAGCCGCACGTATGATGTAGTGAAATCAGGCGTACCGACGTTTAATCCCGAAACGGACGCGCTGACCATCATCGGCAATATGTTCGACTGGACGGTGCGGGTCACTACTCCGTCTGCCGATAATTACTATGCGCTGAATGCCGACGATTATTCGCTGATAAAGAAATTGGAGTACGAATCATCGGTTGCTTCTCTGCCGGGCATTACTTTCACTTCTTATACGGATAAGTATGTGATGCCCAGGATTGAATAAAGTTTTCCGGAAACTAATGTTGTATTTACAAAGGGCTGCCAGAAGTATTACATAACTTATGGCAGTCATTCTTTATAAATATGACTGAATATTGTTTCATATTTCCAACAAGAATCTCTACCTTTACCCGCTCAATCAAATATTCAAACCGCAATTGCCTCTGCCTAACACACAAACAAATACGGTTGACGAAACTAACAATACTATAAAGTTTGAGCCGTATGAAAAATTATGGAGTAATTGCTCTTTTATGCCTTTTCACTACTATGTTCTGTAATTGTTCGCTTCCTAATGACGATGATGAAGAGCTGGCATCGGAAGAGGACAAAATCACCGCCGAACTTTCCTGGACGGGAGAACTCGATAAATTCACTATCAATGCCAAAGAAGGAGTCCATCTGAACGACCCGCATGAAGAAGGCGGAACGGCTTATGTCACTATCCCATCTTCTACCGTGAGAAGCACCCGTTGGGAATTCGATGTTCACCTCACCTTCAATCCTTCTGCCAACAATTTTGCACGCTTCTATCTGGTTGCTTCTTCCAACATTCTTTCCGATAACCTCAACGGGTATTACATTCAGATAGGCGGTGCCAAAGATAACGTAGGACTTTACCGACAGAATGGAAATCAACGCAAGCTATTAGCTTCGGGCAGAGAACTGATGAAAGGAAATAATTCTCCGAAACTATCTATCAAAGTGGAATGTGACGATAACGGCCATTGGACTTTCTGGACTCGACTCGATTCTGAGCTAGAATATACTAAAGAGAAACAGGTAAAGGATGCCAGCATTCAAAGCTCTCTCTGCTGCGGAATATATTGCGTCTACACCAAGACACGCTGCAAAGGTTTCACCTTCCGACAGATACAACTATCCAACGATGTGGAAACATCCACTGACGCGGATGACCCGAATGAACCAATCAATCCTGATGAACCAATAGAGCCAATTCTTCCCGATTATCCGGAAGAAGTAAAAGGAATGTTACTACTGAACGAAGTAATGTATGATGACGCCGAAAACGGTGCAGAATACATTGAGCTTTATAATCCTTCCGGCTCTCCCGTTTCTGTGCCATCATTAAAACTAATCAGATACATCGACGACGGAACCGTAACGACCAGCGCTATTCTAGAAAATCAGGATACTGATGAAAGTCTGAGCATTCCATCGCATGGATATATATGTCTTACCAAATCTGCCGATGCTTTGCTGAGAAAGCATAAAGTAGAAGGAGCAACAATCATTGAAATAACCAAATTCCCACGAATCAGCAACGAAGGGGGGCATCTCGCCATACAGACAAATGAAGAAAAGCCCCGACTTATCGACAAATGCAGTTATAACGAATCAATGCACAACTCCGGTAAGAAAAGAAACCAAGGCATATCCCTTGAAAAGAAGTCTCCTGAACTACCCTCCTCGATTATGAAGAACTGGACCTCTTCTAAAAACACTACCGGAGGGACTCCCGGAATAAAAAACTCGCAAGAATAAGGCTTTGTGTGATAAATTTCCTATTTTTGCAGACAAAGTAAAACAGATAGGGGTATTTATCTTCAAACGAACTTTAAACAGCATCTATGAGTCCAGCCGTTATATCTATTACTATTGTGGCATACTTTATAATCCTGTTCACTATCTCTTATATAGCAGGACGCAAAGCCGACAATGAAGGATTCTTTGTGGGCAACCGCAAATCGGCATGGTATATCGTTGCTTTTGCTATGATTGGCTCTACTATTTCGGGGGTCACTTTCGTATCCGTCCCGGGCATGGTGCAAGCCAGCAGTTTTTCTTATCTACAAATGGCGCTGGGGTTTATAGTCGGGCAGATAATTATCGCGTTGGTGCTCGTCCCCCTCTTCTACCGTATGAATTTAGTATCCATCTACGAATATCTGGAGAATAGATTCGGAAGCTCATCTTATAAGACGGGAGCATGGTTCTTCTTTATCTCAAAGATGTTGGGAGCAGCCGTACGGCTCTTTCTCGTTTGCCTGACATTGCAGCTACTTATCTTTGAGCCTTTCCATCTCCCTTTCTTGCTGAATGTCATTCTCACCGTATTTATCGTATGGCTTTATACTTTCCGCGGAGGTGTGAAATCACTAATATGGACGGATGTATTGAAAACTTTTGTTATCGATGCCATTTATACATTGACAAGTTATACGTACGGACCTATCCTCGGTCTGTTTGCCTTCGGCATCTTCACCAAGAAACAAGTTTATGACAAATATATACCGTTGGTAGCTATCACTTCCCCTGCACTTTGCTATGTTCTGCAAAGAAACTCGGAAGCATGGTTCGGCGGTTACCAAATCAGTTACGAGCTGTTGATTATTAATGCTGCATTTACTTTCATCGGACTTTGTTTCCTTATTCGAAAGAAATCAATCACGGACAATACGACAGTTCTTTAAATGAATTATCAAAATGAAGAAAAAAATCAATTGCTTTATACCTTTCGGCACTCCGGAAGATACTATGCAAACAGTGAAAGAATTACAAGCGTCCGAGCTAGTAAACAAAATCTATCTGTTAAGTTCCGATCCTAGCAAGAAATGCTTGCCGGGTTGTGAGTGTCTCCCTATCGATGGACTCTATTCCACAAACACAATGAGAACAATTGCACTCCATGCAGATGCAGGCTACATTCTCTTCTACACGAAACAAACTCCTTTAAAACTAGGGTTATATGCATTGGAACGCATGGTACAAATCATGGGCACCGATGAAAAAAACGGAATGGTTTATGCCGACCGCTATCAACTGGTTAACGAAGAACTCAAACCAGCACCTGTCATCGATTACCAATTGGGAAGTATTCGAGATGATTTCGACTTCGGCTCACTCCTTTTATTCAGTTCTTCCGCATTCACTACTATATCCGATATGGTGACGGATGAATATCAATACGCAGGACTATATACTCTCCGCTTGTATCTATCCTATAAGTATTCAATTGTGCACATCAATGAATATCTATATACCGAAATTGAAACGGATACCAGAAAAAGCGGAGAGAAACAATTCGACTATGTAGACCCTAAAAATCGGGAAGTACAAATCGAGATGGAAACTGCTTGCAGCGAATATCTGAAATGTGCCGATGCTTATTTGATGCCTTCTTCTTCACGTCCTGTCAATCTTCACAGCGAAATCTTTGAATTTGAAGCTTCTGTAATCATCCCTGTCCGCAATCGTATCCATACCATCTGTGATGCAGTCAACTCTGCCCTAACCCAACAGACAACTTTTCCTTTCAATGTGATCGTTATCGACAATCATTCTACCGATGGAACTACCGAAGCACTTCAGGAACTAAGCGCAGACGAACGATTGATTCATTTAATTCCCCAAGAAAACGATTTAGGCATAGGGGGGTGTTGGAACAAGGGCGTACATCACGAGAAATGTGGAAAATTCGCTATACAGTTAGACAGCGACGACTTATATAAAGACGAGCATACAATCCAAAAAATCGTAGATACTTTTTATAAGGAAAACTGCGCAATGGTAATAGGTACTTATCTAATGACCGACTTCCACCTGAACGAAATTGCTCCCGGCATTATTGACCACAAAGAATGGACACCGGAGAACGGAAAGAACAATGCTTTGCGCATCAATGGCTTGGGTGCTCCACGTGCTTTCTATACCCCGCTTCTCCGTAACATCAAATTGCCGAATACCAGCTATGGTGAAGATTATGCTATAGGATTAAGCATCTCACGCGAGTATAAAATCGGGCGTATCTATGATGTAGTATACCTTTGCCGCCGTTGGGAAGGTAACTCGGATGCCGCTTTAAGCATAGAAAAGAGCAATCTGAATAACTTTTATAAAGATAGAATCCGCACTTGGGAACTAAAGAGCAGAATCCAAATGCATTCTATCAATAAAGAGGTCCAGGAACTTGTAGAAAAGATGATAGAAGAGCAAAATAAAAACTGGACGCTCGCAAAAAAGAACTATAAAAAACTGGAAAGGAATCTGAAAAAAAAGAAAGGATTAATACTCGAAAAAGGAAAGAGCAACATGAGGATACAGATTTTCCCAAATCCTGAACGTGCTCTTTCCACCATGGCAAAAACAGACTCCCTCTCCATTCAGGAAAGACCTTGTTTCTTATGTAAGAGCAACCGGCCTGCAGAGCAAACCTCTGTACCATTCGAACATTATGATATATGTCTTAATCCTTATCCTATCTTTGAGCGACATTTGACAATCATCGACCACGAGCACACCCCGCAAACTATGAAAGGCCGCATTGAAGATATGCTTCATTTAGCCGAAAACCTAAATGAGTATTATATACTCTATAACGGGCCGGAATGCGGTGCTTCCGCTCCCGACCATATGCACTTCCAGGCAGCAGGTAAAGAAGAAAAATTCTACAATCCTTTTAGTATGAGTTTCTTGCACGCAATATTGGATACTAAAAATTCCGGGAATATGTATGCAACTGATAATTTCACTACTTGCATCGGTATGTCAGCCACTCTGAAGATTAAATTATTGGAGAATTTTGAGAGTATGTATGAAAAACTATTCCACTTCTATTCCGATAAAGAACCTTTAATCAATATAATAGCTTGGTATGGTCTTAATACTGTAAACGAATTCGATAACGATGAAATCGAAGTATGGAATTGCATTATTTTCCTACGTTCCAAACATCGCCCCGACTGTTATTATGATGAAGGGGAAAAAGGATTGTTAATAAGCCCTGCTGTGGCAGAGTTGTGTGGTGTATTCCCTATTATCAGAGAGGAAGATATGAGTAAATTAAGCGCCAAAGATATTACGGAAATCTACAAAGAAATCAGTTTGCCCTCCAAACAGTTTAAGACTTTAATAGATAAACTATTTCATCAAGAATAACCACAAGCCCTTATGCAGGAACCTCTGATAACAGTTGGCATTCTTTCCGGGAAAGAGATTAAGTTCTTTTTCCCGGAAGAATTTATATCCTCTGATGGAACGGTAATTTCCGGAATACAGCAAACCGTTTATCAGAATGAAAAAATCCATTGGCAAGGAAAAGAGTATACCGAACTCTCTTTCACTCCCCGGCAGAAGGACCTTTCGTTCTTTGAACTGAAAGACGTCACCATCGGCATCAACTTCCATTGGGAACGCAAAGAAGCTCAGAGATTCAGAGGTGAGTTAAAGATTATAGTCGAAGAGGATAAACTGACCGCTATCAATATAATTCCTATCGAGGATTATCTGACCAGCGTCATTTCTTCCGAGATGAGCGCCACCGCTTCAGTGGAACTCCTAAAGGCACACGCCGTTATCTCCCGAAGCTGGCTGTTGAATAAGTTGAAAATGGAAAATGAAGAGTTGCGAGTTACTATGCAGCCAGACAGCGCAGCCCACTCTCCACTCTCAACTTTCCACTCTCAACTTATAAAGTGGTATGACCACGAAGCACATACCAACTTTGATGTATGTGCTGACGACCATTGCCAGCGTTATCAAGGAATTACACGGGCCTCAACGCCACAGGCTACCAAGGCAGTATCTGCTACACGGGGCGAAGTACTGATGCATGAAGGTAAGATTTGCGATGCCCGTTTCTCCAAATGTTGCGGTGGAGCTTTCGAGGAGTTTCAGAATTGTTGGGAGAATGTCAGGCATCCTTATCTGGTTAAGCAGCGGGATAGCAAAACTGAAACAATGCTTCCCGACCTGACGATAGAAGCAGAAGCAGATAAATGGATACGTACCACGCCTGCCGCTTTCTGCAATACTCAGGATGCGAAGGTGCTGAGCCAAGTACTGAACAACTACGATCAGGAGACAGCGGACTTTTATCGTTGGAAGGTCTGTTATACCCAACAGGAACTTTCTGAACTTATTCATAAACGTTCGGGAATTAATTTCGGAAAAATCATCGACCTGATACCCGTGGAACGGGGAACTTCCGGACGGCTAATCCGGCTGAAAATAGTAGGTACGTTGCGTGCACTTACTATCGGAAAAGAACTGGAAATACGACGCACGCTATCAACCTCTCATCTCTATAGTTCCGCTTTCGTGATAGATAAGGAATACGAAGATAATGAAGAAAACATTCCCTCCCGATTCATGCTTACCGGAGCCGGATGGGGACATGGAGTAGGGCTTTGCCAAATCGGTGCTGCCATGATGGGAGAACAAGGTTTTGAGTATGAAAAAATATTATCTCATTATTATCCCAATAGTACGATTGAAAAACAATATAAATAAAATCAGACTAATACTATGACGACACCAAGCCTGAGAAAAAATCCCTGGAGCTGGATACCAACTCTTTACTTTGCAGAAGGATTACCCAATGTTGCAGTAATGACTATCGCTGCTATCATGTACAAGCGTCTTGGATTATCGAATACGGAAATAGCTCTTTATACATCCTGGCTTTATCTCCCTTGGACTATTAAGCCCCTCTGGAGCCCTTTCGTTGATTTAATCAAGACGAAACGTGTCTGGATTATCGCCATGCAGGGATTCATTGCCGCCGGATTTGCAGGTATCGCCTTTTTTATCCCAACTCCCCATTATATACAGCTCACTCTTGCCTTCTTCTGGCTACTGGCATTCAGTTCCGCCACGCATGATATTGCCGCAGATGGTTTCTATATGCTTGGACTCAACAACAAAGAACAGTCTTTCTTTGTTGGTATCCGCAGCACCTTCTATCGGCTTGCCAATATCTTCGGACAAGGCATTCTTGTGATGTTGGCAGGATGGCTGGAGACATCGCAAAACAATGTCCCGCTGGCGTGGAGTATCACGTTCTATTTAATGGCAGGATTATTTCTTGCCCTAACTTTATTTCATGGCTTCGCCCTCCCCCACCCCGATTTGGACGTTAAGCGTCCCGGACTGACACCGAGTAAATTATTAGCAGATTTTCTTCTGACTTTCGTCTCTTTCTTTAAGAAGAAGCATTTGGGACTTATGTTCTTCTTCCTGCTCACCTATCGGCTGGGAGAGTCGCAATTATCGAAATTAGCGTCTGCTTTCTTACTTGATAAGGCTGAGGATGGAGGGTTGGTGCTACCCACATCTACAGTTGGAATGATTTACGGCACTATCGGTGTGATAGCTTTACTGGTTGGCGGCATTATCAGCGGCTTTCTTGTTTCGCGCGATGGATTCAAGAAATGGATCTTACCTATGGCATTGGCTATCAATCTACCTGACATATTATATGTTTGGATGGCTGCTACGACTCCGGACAATATTATACTTATCTCCATCTGCGTAGCCATCGAGCAATTGGGCTATGGATTCGGATTCACCGCTTATATGCTTTATCTGATTTACATTGCCGAAGGCGAACACAAAACAGCACATTATGCCATTGGCACCGGTTTTATGGCACTCGGCATGATGCTTCCGGGAATGGCGGCTGGATGGATACAAGACCACATAGGATATACTTTTTTCTTCGTTTGGGTTTGCCTTTGCACTATCCCCGGCATTATAGCCTCACTACTAATTCGCAACCGACTGGACGACTCATTCGGGAAGAAACTTTAAATTACTTACTAACATTAACACGTCAAAAAGAGTAATGAATACAACAAGCAACAAACGCCTACTGGCACTCGACGTAATGCGAGGTATTACGATTGCAGGAATGATTCTAGTTAACAATCCGGGCACATGGGGATATGTGTATGCTCCCCTGAAACACGCCCAGTGGAACGGTCTTACCCCAACAGACTTGGTTTTCCCGTTCTTCATGTTTATCATGGGAATCTCCACCTACATTTCTCTGAGAAAGTACAACTTCACATTCAGCACCTCCGCCGCCTTGAAGATTGTAAAAAGAACGATTGTCATTTTCCTTATCGGAATCGCTATCAATTGGCTGACCTTACTTTGCTATTACCACGATCCGTTTCCATTCGCAAATATCCGTATTTTGGGAGTGATGCAACGGCTTGCTCTCAGTTATGGCGCAACGGCATTGATCGCTTTGCTCATCAGGCACAAATACATCCCCTATCTGATTGCAGCATTGCTGGTTGGTTATTTTATCATTCTTATTACCGACAACGGTTTTGCTTATAATGAGACGAATATCATTTCCATTGTCGACCGTAGTATCCTTGGAGATTCTCATATGCTGCTGGACCATTACATCGACCCGGAAGGTCTTCTGAGCACCATTCCTTCTATTGCCCACGTACTGATAGGCTTCTGTGTCGGTAAACTGCTGATGGAAGTAAAAGACATTCGCGAAAAGCTGGAACGTCTCTTCCTTATTGGAACAATCCTGACTTTTGCAGGTTTCCTGCTTAGCTACGGATGCCCGTTCAACAAAAAGATATGGTCGCCTACTTTCGTATTGGTCACTTGCGGACTGGGTTCCAGTTTGCTGGCTTTGCTCGTCTGGGTCATTGACATAAAAGGCTATAAGAAATGGATCCGTTTCTTTGAGTCTTTCGGTGTGAATCCACTCTTTATTTATGTATTGGCGGATATTTTAGCTATATTGCTCGATATCATTCCCATCACTTATCAGGGAGAAAGTACCTCTTTGCAACAAGCGGTTTACGTGGGTGTTCTTCAACCAATCTTCGGAAACGAAGGCGGTTCTCTTGTTTATGCCATACTGTTTGTCCTGCTCAACTGGGCAATAGGCTATATACTATATAAAAAGAAAATATACATTAAGATATGATACTTATTGCAGATAGCGGTTCTACCAAGACCGACTGGTGTGTCGTACTCAACGACACGCCTATCAAACGAATTGGGACGAAAGGGATTAACCCTTTCTTCCAATCGGAAGAAGAAGTTCAACTGGAACTGACTCATTCTCTCCTGCCACAGCTGCCGGAGGGAACAATTAATTCCGTCTATTTCTATGGTGCAGGTTGTACACCGGAAAAAGCTCCTGTCATCCGGCAGGCCATTGCCGATAGTCTGCCTGTCGTCGGAAATATAAAAGCTTGTTCGGATATGCTGGCTGCCGCCCGCGGATTATGCGGACACGAAGCCGGCGTCGCCTGTATTCTCGGCACAGGTTCCAACTCTTGTTTCTACAATGGGAAAGATATTGAAAACAACATCTCTCCATTGGGGTTTATTTTGGGAGATGAAGGAAGCGGTGCAGTTCTTGGCAAGTTGTTGGTGGGAGATATCCTGAAAAACCAACTTCCATCAGCTATCCAAGATGCTTTCCTGAAACAATTTAACCTGACAGCACCCGAAATCATCGACCGGATCTACCGCCAACCGTTTCCGAACCGTTTTCTAGCAAGCCTTTCTCCTTTTATAGCACAGCATCTGGAAGAGCCGACTCTTCGTTCATTGGTATTTAACAGCTTCATCGCTTTCCTCCGCAGGAATGTGATGCAATATGATTATGAGCGATATCCAGTTCATTTCATCGGGTCTGTGGCCCATTGCTATAAAGAGATATTGCAGGAAGCTGCTCAAAAGACAGGGATAAGAGTTGGAAAGATTCTCCAAAGTCCGATGGAGGGACTGATAGAATATCATACGGATTTGAAGCAATGATTAACGTTTAGTGATTAGTGATTAACTGCCCTATGGTATCGTATTATGTATTTATATCATGTGCAGCCCACTAATCATTAATCACTATGTTCTTTTCGACTCATTTAAAAGCATAAATTAAAATTCCACCAAGATGCGGAACACCTTTCCCGGATTAGCCACCCATTCCTGCATAGCTTCCAAAGCATTTTCGGGTTTCGCTATCTTAGATATCAGTTCCTCCACCAGACAGTTACCTTCTTTCATGTAATTAATCACCGCACGGAAATCAGCAGGCAACGCATTTCTGGAACCACGGATATCCAGCTCTTTCTGAACGAAGTATTTCGTTTGGAAAGCGACTTCGCTCTTGGCATAGCCAATACAGACCACACGTCCCGTGAATCCTACTTCATCTACTGCCATTACATAAGTAGCCGGACTACCGACTGCTTCAATCACAACATCTGCACCGAAGCCTTCAGTAATCTCCTGCATCCGTTCGTGCACATTCTCCGTTTTAGAATTAATCGCATAGGATGCTCCTACTCTTTTTGCCAGTTTCAGCTTCTCGTCATCCAAGTCTACAGCAATGACTGTTGCACCTCTTAGGGCGGCACGTACAATAGCGCCGATACCAATCATGCCGCAACCGATGACCACCACATACTCGTTATCAACCACTTGTGCACGGGATACGGCATGGAAACCTACACTCATCGGTTCAATCAATGCGCAATCGCGTGAAGAGATGTTGCCTGCCGGAATTATCTTCGTCCACGGCAATACAGCATATTCGCACATTACTCCATTGCGCTGTACACCCAATGTTTCATTATGCTCGCAGGCATTGACACGTCCATTGCGGCACGAAGCGCATTTACCGCAATTCGTATACGGATTCAGCGTCACGTTCATTCCTTTTTCGAATCCTGCCGGAACGTCTGGACCGATTTCTTCAATCACCGCTCCTACTTCGTGTCCCGGAATCACGGGAAGTTTCACCATCGGGTTTCTTCCCAGAAATGTATTCAGGTCGGAACCACAGAAACCAACATACTTGATTCTCACCATCACTTCACCGGCACCAACGGTCGGTTTTTCCAGTTCAACCACCTTCATTTCGGAGGGATTGACAATTTGAACTGCTTTCATTTGATATGTTTGATAATAAATTTATTAATCGATTACTTTGGACTTCCTTATTCAACCATATTCTTGATATAAGGCAGTACCGGAAAATCTTTAAATCCATAGAATTTACGGGCATTTTCACCCAAGAAAAATCTCTTCTCGTCTTCCGTCAGTTCGGAAGATTTTATCACAAAATCATAGGACATCTTGTATGTGATAGCTGTCATTGTGCGCGGATAGTCCGAGCCCCACATCAATTTCTCCATCCCAACCAAGTCTGCCGCTCCACGAATCGCTTTCACAGCTCCTTTGAATGGATAAAATTCATCATTGAAGAGCCATGTGATTCCTCCGGATTCAATCATCACATTGGGGTGACGTGCCAGTTTTATTTGCTCTTTCCAGTCGGGACGTGTCACCATCCCGAAATGTCCGATTGCTATCTTCAAACCGGGATATTCCTGAATAATCTCTTCCATCTCGGCAACTTGTGTTGCTCCGTCTGCCAAATCAATGGATAGTATCACGTTTTCATCTTCCATATAGCTAAACATACCCATCATCTCTTCACAGGTTAGCATCACTCTTCCTTCTTTCATCAACAATCGCTGCGCTGGAACCTTGATAGCCTTAAAACCTTCATCAATAAGGAACTCTGCTTCTCCCAGAAATCCGGGTTTACGAAATTCGCACATTCCGCACACCAGAAAACGATTGGGATAACTCTCCTCTACGGCAGCCAGATAATCCGTTTGGTTTCCGTCGATAAATTCTTGCGTAATGACTGCGGCAGATACTTGTGCATAGTCCATATTTGAAAGAAACATTTCTGCATCATTCACGCCCTCCACCATATAAGGGGGGAGCATTTGGCGAACCTCTCCCATAAATTCAGAACGTCCGTTTAGTAAAGAGTAGATACCCATACCGTCTACTACAGCATCTTGCTCCAACCACAGGTGAGCATGAGCATCAATAATTGTATAGTCCATTCAGTGTGATTCTGTTTTATGAGTTTGCCCAACTTACACGTTTCTGTTCTCCTATGATGTCCTGCACTTCCCAAACGAGTTCCCAATCAATCGGTTCTTCGATGAAAGCGATATTCTTCTTCACATTCTCCGGATTTGTGGTGCTGAACAGCGTAGTAGCAATACGGGGATTGCTGACAGAGAACTGCATGGCAAGTTTCTCAATCGGATAATTCTTAGCTTTACAGTGTTCCATTGCTTTGCGGCAAGCCTCTACCAATGGTTTAGGAGCCGGATGCCAAGCAGGAACGCCACGTTCTGTCAGCAGCCCCATTGAAAGTGGAGAAGCGTTAATCACACCGATTCCTTTCTCATCGAAATAATCCAGAAAGTCAGCTAGTTTATCATCGCACAGGCAGTAATGACAGAAGCTGAGGACAGATTCTACCGCACCGCTAGGGGCATGGTCAATCACCCATTGCAAGTTTTCGAGTTGCAGGTCGGTGATTCCGACGTGTCCTACCACACCTTTTTCACGCAGTTCCACTAAAGCAGGCAGCGTCTCATTGACAACCTGATTCAAATCTGCAAATTCTATATCGTGTACGTTAATCAAATCAATGAAGTCTATATTCAAGCGTTCCATGCTTTCATACACACTTTCAGTAACACGTTTGGCGGAATAATCCCACATATTCACGCCGTCTTTTCCATATCGTCCCACTTTAGTAGAGAGATAATAGCGGTCACGAGGAAGGTCTTTCAAAGCTTTGCCCAGTACAGTTTCAGCCTTGTAATGTCCGTAATAAGGAGAAACATCTATAAAATTCATTCCCGATTCAACAGCAGTGAACACAGCCTGAATGCCTTCTTTTTCTTTCAAATCATGGAAGACTCCTCCTAAGGAAGAAGCTCCGAAACTAAGAGATGAAACTTTCATCCCTGTCTTTCCGATTTCACGGTATTGCATACTTTTGGGTATTAAATAGTTTTGTATACGACAAAAGTAGGTCAGGAATAGGTACCGTGGGACTCCGATGGGTCTAAAAAGAAACGTAACGGTTTACGTAAAATATATTGCTTCAGAAGTTTTTTTAATTTCGCAGAATATACTTTCTTTGTAGAAGAATCTACGTTGCAGATCTTCAAATGGAAAACCGGAAGCATACCTCGCTCAAAGATATTGCCCAAGCATTGGGTGTCTCAATTCCCACTGTGTCCAGGGCTTTGAAAGACAGTCCTGAAATCAGTCGTGAACTTTGTGCCAAAGCCAAGCAGCTTGCTAAAGAGATGAATTACCGTCCCAACCCTTTTGCCATGAGTTTGCGGAAGAATGCGCCGCGTATTATCGGTGTGGTAGTGCCCGATATCGTTACCCATTTCTTTGCTTCTATCCTGAACGGAATAGAAAATATGGCAATTGCCAACGGGTATTTTGTGATTATCACCACCTCACACGAGTCCTACGAGCACGAAAGGCGAAATATAGAGAATCTGGTAAATATGCGCGTAGAAGGCATCATTGCTTGTCTGTCCCAAGAGACTACGGATTATTCACATTTCGCTGCCCTGAAAGAGATTAATATGCCCCTCATCCTTTTCGACCGTGTTTGCCTTACCGAGCAGTTCTCTTCGGTAGTGGCAGACGGAGCGCAATCCGCACAAATGGCTACTCAACATCTTTTAGATAATGGAAGCAAACGGGTAGCTTTTATCGGTGGAGCCAATCATCTGGATATTGTAAAGAGGAGAAAGCACGGTTATCTGGAAGCTTTGCGTGATAACCGCATTCCTATAGAAAAGGAGTTGGTAGTCTGCCGCAAGATTGATTATGAGGAAGGAAAGATTGCTACGGAAACCTTGCTTTCGCTTCCCCAACCGCCCGACGCAATTCTAGCGATGAATGATACGTTAGCTTTTGCAGCGATAGAAGTTATTAAAGAGCGTGGACTTCGTATCCCGGATGATATAGCTATCATCGGATATACGGATGAGCAACACGCTAATTATGTGGAGCCGAAACTTTCGGCTGTTTCGCATCAGACGTATGAGATGGGAGAAACAGCCTGCCAGTTGCTAATTGAGCAGATTAAAGGGGATAAGACGGTGAAGCAGGTTGTTATTCCGACACATTTGCAGGTGAGGGAGAGTAGTATAAAGCCCAGAAGCAGACAAGGCACATATTCTAATATGTAAAACCAAACATCCATAACGGGATGATATTTCTCATTCCCATATTCGATATCATCCTTTACAATAAAAGCATTTTCCGAGCCCAACCGCTATATTAATGAATCATCAATATATAGTTTTTGTCCTCCATGCTGATAGAAATCCATGGCTAGGTCAACAAGCTTATGCCCGTAAAATATAAATCATCAGCTGTAACAAACTACTAGAACCCAGAATCGCAATCAAACGAATTATTTAGTAATATCCTATATAATCTATAAAGTGTATCCATAAGCCATTGTTTTTTTAATCATGTAGGCAACATATAAGATAAATTGCAGAATAAAATCCGCGTTTTTCGTGAAAAGTGCTTGCTTTATTCTGCAATAACACGGTTATTCACTTCTAGATTAACATTAAGATCATTGGGAATATTACCGAGACTTTGGAATAAAAAATAAACAGTAGACACATTTAATAGTACTTGTATCTACTGTTTATATCTATTTCTAATAGAATGCCTACTAATTCTCTTATTCCACTATTGATTGCAATTGAATATCAAAGATCAGCGTCGAATATCCTGGTATTGGTTCATTCCCAGAACTACCATAAGCAACCTGCCAAGGAATATAAGTCATCCAACGCTCACCAACCTTCATATGTTGTAAAATATCTGCCCAACCTGGAACAGCACCAGCGCTTGTATAAAAACCCTGTACAGACCATTGTGAAGGATTATCAAAATTTACATTAGGATCAACCCCAGAAAAGTTCTCGTCAAACTTTTCACCAAAAATATAATATCCTCTATAATATGCTGTAATAGTCTCCGTAAACAAGGGGCTCTTACCAGTCTCCTTTTCAATTTTCTTCTTATAGAAAATCTTCACATTCTTATTTATTTGCGGAATAATAAACTCTAACCCTCCATGATCAGGAGCAGTATCATATACTGCCTGCAAAGAGTCTATGAAAGCTTCGTTACGCGATCTCCAATTATCAAATTTTGTAGCCTCTTCCGTTTCACTACAAGCAGTAAACGCCAGCGCCAGCAATACTAAGGAGAATAAATAGATTTTTTTACTCATTCGTCAAAGGTTTATTGTAAAGTTTTCAATAGAGAAGTGATGCTTACTCTGTCTGCAATGATATTATTCAGTTCAGAGATAGCCACACGCTCTTGCTGCATGGTATCGCGGTTGCGCAATGTCACGCAGTTATCTTCTAATGTCTGATGATCTACCGTCACGCAGTACGGAGTACCGATAGCATCCTGACGGCGGTAACGCTTACCGATACTATCTTTTTCGTCATACTGGCAATGGAAGTGGAACTTCAGGTCGTCGATAATCTCACGAGCCTTTTCGGGCAGACCGTCTTTCTTTATCAACGGCATAACAGCCAGTTTCACCGGAGCCAAAGCAGCAGGAAGTTTCAATACCACACGGCTTTCACCATTCTCCAATTGCTCTTCGCAATAAGCAGCACTCATGATGCTGAGGAACATACGGTCAACACCGATAGAAGTTTCAATCACATACGGAGTATAAGATTCGTTCAGTTCAGGGTCGAAGTACTTGATGCTCTTTCCTGAGAACTTCTCATGCTGAGACAAGTCGAAGTTTGTACGGGAGTGAATACCCTCCACTTCTTTAAATCCGAACGGCATCAAGAACTCAATATCCGTAGCAGCATTGGCATAATGCGCCAATTTATCATGATCGTGATAGCGATAGCTAGCATCACCGAAGCCTAGCGCCTTGTGCCATTTTAGACGGATTTCTTTCCATTTCTTGAACCAGTCGAGTTCAGTTCCCGGTTTCACGAAGAACTGCATCTCCATCTGTTCAAACTCACGCATACGGAAGATGAACTGACGGGCAACGATTTCGTTACGGAAAGCCTTACCAATCTGTGCTATACCGAAAGGAACTTTCATGCGGCCGGTCTTCTGCACATTGAGGTAGTTTACGAAGATGCCCTGCGCCGTTTCCGGACGAAGATAAATCTTCATTGCACCATCGGAAGTAGAACCCATTTCGGTAGAGAACATCAGGTTGAACTGACGAACTTCCGTCCAGTTTTTAGTGCCTGAGATAGGGCAAACGATTTCTTCATCAATGATGATTTGACGAAGTTCGTCGAGATTATTGTCGTTCAAAGCTTGCGCAAAGCGTGTGTGAAGCGCGTCGCGTTTTGCCTGATGCTCAAGCACGCGTCCGTTAGTGGAGCGGAACTGAGCCTCATCGAACGTTTCACCGAATCTCTTGGCAGCTTTCGCCACTTCCTTATTTATCTTATCATCGTACTTAGCCAACTGATCTTCAATCAGCACGTCGGCACGATAGCGTTTCTTAGAATCCTTATTGTCAATCAATGGATCATTGAATGCGTCCACGTGTCCGGAAGCCTTCCAGATGGTGGGGTGCATAAAGATGGCAGAGTCGATACCGACAATGTTTTCGTGCAACAGAACCATGCTGTCCCACCAGTATTTCTTGATGTTGTTTTTCAGTTCAACGCCCATCTGACCGTAGTCATACACAGCGCCCAGTCCGTCGTAGATATCGCTTGAAGGAAATACGAAACCGTATTCTTTGCAGTGCGATACCAGTTTCTTAAAAACGTCTTCTTGTGCCATTTTCTTTTCTATATCGATTAGTTTTAATTTACCCTTTTCCTAAAAAGTGCCACAAAGATAGGCATTTATCTTATAAATAAGACGGTGAGGGTATTAATTTATCTTATTCCTTTTTTCCTTGTACAATATTATCAAACGTAAGAAAGTCGCAATCGTTTACCACCAGAGTAACATTCAAAAGGAGACACTGATTTCCTCCCAAGCATTTTCCCTGAAATAATATTACTCGTCTTTCACAAACGGAAGAAACGTTTTTAATAAATAATGAGATCGGTTATTATAAACGCCCCCCTCGTTTATTATAAACTCTATTTTGCCGACTCACAGTAAAACCTACGTTTTTTTGCAACAAAAAAGGCTGAGAACTCACTAGAAGTCCACAGCCTATTGCTTTATATACGAGATGTACGCACCCTGTTTTCGCAGGTTTACGTCAACTATATTGTTAGCATATCATACCGATTTAGAAATAAACGTATCGATACTGACACGACATTAAACATTTCTTTTCTCATTGGTTCAGGTTTTTAGTGAGGGCTTTATTGCTGACTACAAATATACAACATAAAAAGGGCATTGTCAAGCCCTCACAAACTTTTTCCGTTAAAATGGAGCAACCGCATAGTGAAACAAAGGATTAACGAACCTGTCGGTATCATAAAAAACGTGTGCCCTATGCTTCCTATTATGAATTAATTTCGTAAATTTGCGTGCACATCCCCCTTTTTTGATGTGAAGAAGATAATTTGTTGTTAAAACAAAGCGAAGATTGATATACATATGAGTGACGAAATCAACGAAATACCGGAAGAACATTCTGACTATAAACCAGCGGACGCGCGGGACGAAAACGTAAGACACCAACTGACAGGCATGTACCAGAACTGGTTTCTAGACTATGCTTCATACGTTATTCTGGAGCGTGCCGTGCCCCATATCAACGACGGTTTGAAGCCTGTTCAGCGGCGTATCCTCCATTCCATGAAGCGTCTGGACGACGGACGATACAACAAAGTTGCCAACATTGTAGGACACACCATGCAGTTCCACCCTCACGGCGATGCGTCTATCGGCGATGCCCTCGTGCAATTGGGACAGAAGGATTTGTTGATCGACTGTCAGGGTAACTGGGGTAACATACTCACGGGAGACGGTGCCGCCGCCCCCCGTTATATCGAAGCGCGCCTGTCGAAGTTTGCACTGGATGTAGTGTTCAACCCCAAGACCACCGAATGGAAACAGTCATACGACGGACGAAACAAAGAGCCGGTCACTCTTCCCGTGAAATTCCCTTTATTGCTGGCGCAAGGAGTGGAAGGTATTGCGGTGGGACTTTCGTCCAAAATCATGCCGCACAACTTCAATGAACTTTGCGACGCTTCTATCAGCTATCTGAAAGGGGAGCCGTTTCAGCTTTACCCCGACTTTCAGACGGGTGGCTCCATCGACGTATCCAAATACAACGACGGAGAACGCGGCGGAGCCGTAAAAGTGCGTGCGAAAATCACCAAGCTGGACAACAAGACACTGGCCGTGACCGAGATTCCTTACGGAAAGACAACCTCTACCGTTATCGAGTCTATCCTGAAAGCTGTTGAGAAAGGAAAAATCAAGATTCGCAAGGTAGACGATAATACGGCTGCCAACGTGGAGATACTGGTGCATCTCGCCCCCGGAACATCTTCGGATAAAACGATTGATGCCCTCTACGCCTTCACCGATTGCGAAGTGAGCATCTCGCCCAACTGCTGCGTGATTGACGACAGCAAACCGCATTTCCTCACCGTGAGCACAGTCCTGAAAAAATCCGCCGACAACACGCGCGACTTGCTGAAACAGGAATTGGAAATCAAGAAAGGGGAGATTTTGGAAGCACTGCACTTTGCTTCCCTCGAAAAGATATTTATCGAAGAACGTATTTATAAGGATAAGGAGTTCGAGCAGTCCAAGGACATGGATGCCGCCTGCGCGCATATCGACAGCCGCCTGACACCATTCTACCCGCTGTTTATCCGTGAAGTGACCAAAGAGGATATTCTCCGGTTGATGGAAATCAAGATGGGACGTATCCTGAAATTCAATACCGACAAGGCGGAAGAGCTCATCGCCCGTATGAAAGAGGAGGTTGCCGAAATAGACAATCACCTGGCGCATATCGTAGACTATGCCGTCAACTGGTACTTGATGCTGAAAAACAAATACGGCAAGAACTTCCCGCGACGCACAGAGCTGCGCAACTTCGACACCATCGAAGCTGCCAAGGTGGTGGAAGCAAACGAGAAACTCTATATCAACCGCGAAGAAGGATTCATCGGCACGGCACTGAAGAAAGACGAGTTCGTGGCTTGTTGTTCGGACATTGATGACGTAATCATCTTCTTCCGCGACGGCAAATACATCGTCACCCCCGTTGCCGACAAGAAGTTTGTGGGCAAGAACGTGCTCTACGTGGACGTATTCAAGAAGAACGATAAACGGACCATTTACAATGTGGCCTATCGCGACGGAAAAGAGGGAACGACGTACGTCAAGCGCTTTGCCGTGACTTCCGTAGTGCGCGACCGCGAGTATGACGTCACCCAAGGTACGCCGGAATCACGCATCACGTATTTCAGCGCAAATCCGAACGGGGAAGCCGAAATCATCAAAGTCACCTTGAAGCCCAATCCGCGTGTACGCCGCATCATCTTTGAGCACGACTTCAGCGAAGTCAGCATCAAAGGACGTCAGGCACGGGGTGTCATCCTCACCCGCCTGCCGGTGCACAAGATTGCCTTGAAGCAAAAAGGTGGGTCTACGCTGGGCGGTCGTAAAGTCTGGTTCGACCGCGACATCCTCCGTCTCAACTACGACGGACGTGGTGAATACTTGGGTGAGTTCCAGAGTGACGACACAATACTCGTTGTTCTCAACAACGGTGAATTCTATACCTCGAATTTCGACCTGAGCAATCACTACGAAGATAACGTGAGCATCGTCGAGAAATTCGACCCCAACAAGATATGGACTGCCGCACTATACGATGCCGACCAGCAGAATTATCCGTATCTGAAACGCTTCTGCTTTGAAGGTTCCAACCGCAAGCAGAACTATCTGGGTGATAACAAAAATACCCGCCTCATCTTGCTGACCGACGAATACTATCCGCGCTTCGAGGTCATACTCGGTGGACACGACAGTTTCCGGGAAGCACTGATTATAGATGCGGATGAATTTATTGCAGTGAAAGGATTCAAAGCAAAAGGCAAGCGCATCACTACTTATACGGTAGAGACAATCAACGAACTTGAACCGACGCGTTTCCCCGAACCGAAAGAAGAGACGCAGGAGGAACCGGAAGAAGAACCGGAGAATCTGGACCCGGACAGCGATAAGAGTGAAGGAGACATCATTGACGAAATCACCGGTCAAATGAAGCTGTTTTAAATAATGTGACAATTTGCCCATGTGCCAATAATGAAGAAAAGACAAATTTATATGGGGCTGATAGGATGTATCCTGTTCGCCCTCTGCACAAAGTTACAGGCGCAGACCGACAGTCTGCTCACTCATCGCTATGTGACACGCGCCACGATGTACGGCATCGGATACACCAATGTGTTCGACACCTATCTTTCGCCTCAGGAATATAAAGGAATCGACTTCCGCGTTTCCCGCGAAACGATACGGATGACCAAACTGTTCGACGGCAATGTCTCTGTGCAGAACTTCTTTCAGGCGAATATCGGCTACACGCACAACCGCGCGGATAACAACAACACCTTCTCCGGGCTGGTCAACTGGAACTACGGATTGCATTACCAGTTTCGCCTGACCGAGAACTTCAAGCTGTTGGCAGGAGGACTGATAGACGTCAACGGAGGGTTTGTCTACAACCTGCGCAATTCGAACAATCCGGCTTCCGCACGGGCATACGTCAATCTGGATGCTTCGGGAATGGCTATCTGGCACCTGAAAATCAAACGCTACCCGATAGTGCTGCGCTATCAGGCGAATCTTCCGGTGATGGGCGTCATGTTCTCACCCCACTACGGACAATCTTACTACGAGATTTTCTCGTTGGGAAATGCCGGCGGAGTGGTTAAGTTTACCTCTGTGCACAATCAGCCTTCGCTCCGGCAGATGCTTTCCGTCGACTTGCCGATAGGAGATACTAAAATGCGTTTCAGCTACCTGGCGGATTTACAGCAATCGAATGTAAACAATATCAAGACACATACCTACTCTCATGTATTCATGGTGGGGTTTGTGAAGGAACTATACCGTTTCCGGAACAATGAGTCTCGCCTGCCCTCATCATTAAGGGCATACTAGGGGAAGTTGAGAGTTGAGAGTTGAGAATTGAAAAGTAAATAGAAACTTTAGGAATGAAGAATAAGATTATACATCTACTTTTACTAATCTGCTGCCTGCCGGTACTGACCGGCTGCATCAGGGAAGAGGAGTACGCCAATGACCCCATGGGCAACTTTGAGCAACTATGGAAGATCATTGACGAGCGTTATTGCTTTCTGGACACAAAAGGTATCGACTGGGATGCCGTTCACGAAAAATACCAGAAACTAATTATCCCTACCATGACCAACGATGATTTGTTCAGCGTACTAAGCGAAATGCTATACACCTTGAGAGACGGTCATGTCAATCTGTCTTCTGCCAAGCGTACCTCTTATTACGACGCCTGGTATGAGGGATATGACTGGAACTATCGGGAAGACATTCTTTATCAGCACTATCTGGGCAGCGCCAGCAAGGATTACTATACCTCCGCCGGAATGAAGTATAAAATCTTCGATAACAATATCGGTTACATCCGCTACGAGAGCTTTGGCTACGGCGTTGGAGACGGCAATCTGGACGAGGTGCTTAGCCATTTATCTACTTGCAACGGACTGATTATCGACGTTCGCGACAATGGCGGCGGTAATCTGACTTACTCCACCCGCATTGCCGCCCGCTTCACCAACAAGAAAGTATTGACCGGATACATCCAGCATAAAACCGGAACAGGGCATAATGATTTCTCAGCGATGGAACCTATCTATCTGGAACCTTCCAACAGCATCCGGTGGCAAAAGAAAGTAGTGATACTGACCAATCGCCGCTGCTATAGCGCAACGAACGATTTCGTCAACCTGATGCGGAGCATAGAAGATGCAGATATCACCCAAGTTGGCGACTGGACCGGAGGGGGCTCAGGACTTCCCTTTTCTTCGGAATTACCGAATGGATGGAGCATCCGTTTCTCTGCCAGCCCTCATTTCGACAAAAATAAGCAACCGCTGGAAGAAGGGATTGAGCCGGATATCAAGATTGATATGACTGAAAAAGACCAGCTTGAGCACAAAGATACACTGATTGAAAAGGCTTTCGAAATACTAAGTGAATAACTTTATTGCCGAATTATTTGTCAAATCAGAAAATCTTCCTATCTTTGCACCGCTAAACAAAAAGCTACGCATGCGGCTGTGGCGTAATTGGTAGCCGCGCCAGACTTAGGATCTGGTGTCGTGAGACGTGTAGGTTCGAGTCCTATCAGCCGCACAAAACTTATACTTTACATTAAAAGCTCTTAAAACTGACGTTTTAAGAGCTTTTTAATTACTTTGATATGAAACATCAACTTTGCTGCATCGGCCACATTACGTTAGACAAAATAGTTACTCCTCAAAGTACGGTCTATATGCCCGGAGGGACTGCTTTTTATTGTTCGCACGCTATACGCCATTTCAAAGATATCGACTATACATTAGTCACCGCTGTGGGTGCTACGGAAATGAATGTGGTGGAGCAACTCCGGGAAATAGGTATTGATGCAACTACATTGCCAAGCAAATACTCTGTCTACTTTGAAAACATCTATGGAGAGAATCCGGACGACCGCACTCAGCGCGTATTAGCCAAAGCTGACCCGTTCACCGCTGACCAGCTCAAAGATATAGATGCTCAGATTTACCACCTAGGTTCTTTGTTGGCTGATGATTTCTCCTTAGAAGTTATCAGGGAACTGTCTAAAAAAGGACTGATTGCCGTCGATTCACAAGGCTACCTTCGCGAAGTACGTGACACAGACGTATATCCGATAGACTGGGCAAACAAACGCGAAGCCCTGCAATACATCCATTTTCTTAAAGTCAACGAGCACGAAATGGAAGTGCTGACAGGACTATCTGACCCGCATGACGCTGCCCGCCGATTACACGAATGGGGAGTAAAAGAAGTACTGGTCACACTGGGAAGCATGGGTTCCCTTATCTTCAACGGAACCGACTTTTACCGTATCCCTGCTTATAAGCCTATACAAGTGGTAGATGCCACCGGCTGTGGCGATACCTATACAATAGGCTATCTCTATCAACGCGTATCGGGAGCCAGCATCGAAGAAGCCGGACGTTTCGCAGCGGCTATGTCTACACTGAAAATTGAGAAATCCGGTCCCTTCAGCGGCAGCAAAGAAGACGTAATCCGCTGCATGGAGACTGCGGAACAGATGTATTGAATGGAAAACGTTAAAATCGGACATTCTCTCCCTTTCTAAAATCTTTTTTGCATTTCGTTTGTTTCCATTGTTACTTTCGCCTATTGCCGGCAGAAAAAGACTTCAACCTAAATAGTAACAAATGGAAAAATTTAATGCAATGAGGACTAGACTCTTACAACATCTTCAGAAGAAAGCCATCAGGTTTAAGGGCATTATTGCGCTCACTTGCCTGCTGCTCGCATCCGCATCGGCCTTTGCACAGACAAAGACGGTGACAGGAACAGTGACGGATGCCGCCAACGAACCGTTGATCGGTGCATCGGTGCTCGTACAAGGAACTTCCACTGGAACAATAACTGACCTGGACGGTAAGTATTCAATCTCCGTTACCCCGGAAGATGTACTCGTATTTTCTTACGTGGGCATGACTTCACAAAGCATCACAGTAGGTGCACAGAGCGTCATCAACGTCACCCTGAAAGAGGATTCGCAAGTTCTAGCCGAAACAGTCGTTATCGGATACGGTAGCGCTAGAAAAAGAGACTTGACCGGTTCTATCACCAACGTCAAGGGAGAAGAATTAGCCAACAAACCTGCAATGAATCCGCTATCTTCCCTCCAAGGAAAAGTGGCCGGTGTGCAAATCGTAAACTCAGGCCGTGCCGGAGCCGACCCGGAAATTCGTATCCGCGGTACAAACTCCATCAACGGATACAAACCGCTTTACATCGTCGACGGATTGTTTAATGACAACATCAATTTCCTTAATCCTGAGGACATCGAATCCATGGAAATCTTGAAAGACCCGTCATCGCTCGCCATCTTCGGTGTTCGTGGTGCGAATGGTGTCATCATCATTACCACGAAGAAAGCCAAAGAAGGACAAACATTGGTGAATTTCAATACCTCCTTCGGTTTCAAAACAGTTGTGGATAAAGTGAAACTGGTGAACGGTGCCCAATTTCAGGAACTATACACCGAACAGCTTGCCAATCAAGGGGATGCCCCGTTCGATTTCAGTGGATGGAACGCCAATACCGACTGGCAGGATGAAATCTTCCAGACAGCATTCATCACCAACAATAATATCAGCATCACGGGAGCTTCCGAGAAGCATAGTTTCTATCTGGGCGTAGGATACTCTTACGAACAAGGAAATATAGAGCATGAGAAATTCAGCAAAGTCACCATCAATGCCAGCAACGACTACAAGATTACCGATTTCCTGAAAGTCGGCTTCCAGTTCAACGGTGCCCGTATGCTTCCTGCCGACTCCAAACAAGTGCTGAGCGCACTTCGTGCTACTCCTATCGCTCTGGTATACAATGCCGAATATGGATTGTACACCGCCCTGCCCGAATTTCAGAAGGCGCAAATCAACAACCCGATGGTAGATGTAGGACTGAGAGCGAATACTACGAAAGCCGAGAACTACAGAGCATCGGGTAATATCTGGGGAGAAGTGGACTTCCTGAAGCATTTCACATTCAGAGCAATGTTCTCCATGGACTATGGCTCAAATAACGGACGCACCTATTCACCTATTATAAAGGTATACGACCCCACCGTCAACGGTAATGTTTCCACTCTTGGAACAGGCAGGACCGAAGTCAGCCAGTTCAAGGAGAATGAAACGAAAGTACAGAGCGACTATCTGGTGACATATACCAATAGTTTTGATAATGGCAATCATAACCTGACAGCTACTGCGGGGTTCACGACCTATTATAACTCACTGAGCCGCCTGGACGGTGCCCGCAAGCAAGGAGTAGGACTGGTTATCCCGGATAACCCGGACAAATGGTTTGTCAGCATCGGTGACGCCGCTACGGCAACCAACGGTAGTACGCAGTGGGAACGAAGCACCGTATCCATGCTGGCACGTGTCATCTACAACTACAAAGGAAAATACCTGTTCAACGGTTCATTCCGTCGCGACGGTTCTTCGGCATTCTCTTATACGGGCAACGAATGGCAGAACTTCTTCTCTCTGGGTGGAGGTTGGCTGATGACCGAAGAAGAATTTATGAAGGACATCCAATGGCTCGATATGTTGAAGATTAAAGCCTCTTACGGTACATTGGGCAACCAGAATCTGGAGAAGGCATATCCTGCCGAACCACTACTGACCAATGCCTATTCCGCTATATTCGGCAGACCCTCCATCATCTATCCGGGCTATCAACTCGCCTACCTCCCC
Organism: uncultured Bacteroides sp.; assembly: GCF_900547205.1. Taxonomy (GTDB): domain Bacteria; phylum Bacteroidota; class Bacteroidia; order Bacteroidales; family Bacteroidaceae; genus Bacteroides. The sequence continues at coordinate 7,998 of NZ_URFY01000036.1, read as the reverse complement.
AATCCGAATCTACGGTGGGAAAAAGTGGAAGCCTGGGAAGCCGGATTTGAAGCGAACCTGCTGCGCAACCGTCTGCATTTCGAAGGTGTCTACTATAAGAAGAACACCAAAGACCTGCTAGCCGAAGTTCCCGGTATCTCCGGCACCATCCCCGGCATCGGCAACTTGGGGCAGATTCAGAATAAAGGTGTGGAAATGGCGATTACCTGGCGCGACCAGATTGGTGAATGGGGATATTCCGTCAGCGCCAACCTGACCACCATCAATAATAAAGTCAAGAGCTTGGTGCAAGATGGATATTCCATCATTGCCGGAGAGAAACAGCAGAGCTATACGATGGCAGGCTATCCAATCGGTTATTTCTACGGATATAAAGTGGAAGGCGTTTATCAATCTCAGGCAGACATCGACTCGTCTCCCGAAAACACATTGGCAATAGTCACCCCCGGTGATTTAAAATTTGCCGACGTCACCGGTGACGGTAAAATCACGCCGGAGGACCGTACCAAGATTGGTGATCCGACCCCCAACGTGACTTACGGTATCTCTCTCGGGGTGGACTATAGAAACTGGTCATTGGGCATCGATATGATGGGTCAGGGTGGAAATCAGATTTTCCGTACCTGGGACAACTATAACTTTGCGCAGTTCAACTACTTGGAACAACGCCTGGGCCGCTGGCACGGAGAAGGAACTTCCAACACGCAACCTTTGCTGAACTCCGGTCATACCATCAATACACTCAATTCGGAGTATTATATCGAAAACGGTAAGTTCTTCCGCATCCGTAACGTGCAATTGGCTTATTCGTTCGACAAGACCTTACTTGCCAAGATACGCCTGCAAGCCCTGAAGGTTTACGTCAACATACAGAACCTGAAAACGTGGAAGCATAACACCGGATACACTCCCGAACTCGGAGGTACGGCTACTGCCTTCGGAGTTGATAACGGTAGTTACCCCGTTCCGGCAGTCTACACCTTCGGAATCAACCTAACATTCTAAACCTATAATCGTATGAAACTAGATAAATATATACTTTCATTCTTTATTGCCGCTACTGCATTATGCATGAGTAGTTGCAGCGATTTTCTGGACCGCAGTCCGCAGGGACAGTTCACAGAAGATGATAACCCGAATGCGCTGGTCAACGGTAAAATATATAATGCCTACACGATGATGCGTCATTTCAACATCACCGCCGGTACTCCCGCTTTTGCCATCCACTGCTTCCGTTCGGAAGACTCGGAAAAGGGTAGTGTCGCCAGTGACGCATCGGACATAGCGCTAATGTACGATGATTTTGTGTATTCCGCCACCAACGGCCTGCTCGGTTCTTACTGGAGCCAGAATTATGCAATCATCTACCAATGCAATGATATTCTCGATGCCATCGCCAAAAAGGAAACGGCAGGACAGACAGAAACCGAAGACCTGATTAATAAAGGAGAAGCTTCCTTCTTCCGTGCTTATTGCTACTTCAATCTGGTGAGAGCATTCGGCGAAGTGCCGTTGGTGACATTCAAGATTAACGACGCTTCGGAAGCTAATATAGCTAAAACGACTGCCGATAAAATATACGAGCAGATTGACACCGACCTGACGACGGCGGAAAAGTCGCTTCCTGAAACATGGAGCACCGAATACACCGGTCGCTTGACTTGGGGAGCTGCCCGCTCCTTACACGCGCGTACATACATGATGCGCAACGACTGGGACAATATGTACACAGCTTCCACCGAAGTTATCGGCTCAGGACTGTATAATCTGAACACTCCCTATGATGAGATTTTCACTGATGAAGGGGAAAACAGCGGTGGTTCCATCTTTGAGCTGCAATGTACAGCCACTGCTGCCCTTCCTCAAAGTGACATCATCGGCAGTACATTTTGCGAAGTTCAAGGGGTACGTGGAGCCGACCAATGGGACTTAGGCTGGGGCTTCCATATGGCAACAACATTAATGGGTGAAGCCTTCGAACCGGGCGATCCGCGTAAAGACGCCACCCTACTCTACTTCCGTCGTTTGGACACTGACCCTATCACTCCAGAAAACACCAATAAGCCTTACGGTGAATCTCCCGTATCTCCCGCCATGGGTGCCTTTTTCAACAAGAAGGCTTATACCGACCCTGCCCTGCGCAAAGAGTATACCAACAAAGGATACTGGGTAAATATCCGCCTGATCCGCTACGCGGACGTATTGTTGATGGGAGCCGAATCGGCCAACGAGAAGGGGCTGCCCGGCGAAGCGGTTGACTATCTGGAGCGCGTTCGTGCACGCGCCAGAGGTAACAACAGCAATGTTTTGCCGAAAGTTACCACCACCGACCAGACTGAACTGCGCGAAGCCATTCGGCACGAACGTCGTGTGGAGCTCGGTCTGGAGTTCGACCGCTTCTACGACCTTGTACGCTGGGGCATCGCGAAAGAAGTGCTCCACGCTGCCGGAAAAACGAATTATCAAGACAAGAATGCCTTACTTCCATTGCCACAATCGGAAATAGACAGGTCCAAAGGAGTGCTGATACAGAATCCTAATTACTAATAAGAAAGTTTCTCGGTGCCGAAGGGTAGTTTCCTCGGTGCCGAAACTACTGTTCCTCGGTGCCGAACAGAGCCCTCATCGGTGCCGGATGCCCGGAAGAGAAGAAGGGCTCGATATAATGTAGAGAAAAAACAAAGATAATCATATGAGATACAGAAAGTTAAGTTTATCCATTCTGATGCTTGCAGCAGGTTTTCTGACTGCCGCGGCACAGAAGTCGCCACAGGACATGGATCGTTTCATCGACGCACTGATGAAGAAAATGACATTGGAAGAAAAGATAGGACAACTAAACCTACCGGTCACCGGAGATATCACCACCGGACAAGCGAAGAGCAGCGATATCGGCGCTAAAATCAAGAAAGGCGAAGTAGGCGGATTGTTCAATCTGAAAGGTGTGGAAAAGATACGCGAAGTGCAGAAGCAAGCGGTTGAAGAATCCCGGCTGGGCATTCCTTTATTGTTTGGTATGGACGTCATTCACGGATACGAGACGATGTTTCCTATCCCTCTCGGCCTGTCCTGCACCTGGAATATGACAGCCATCGAAGAGTCCGCCCGCATTGCTGCCGTAGAAGCCAGTGCCGACGGCATTTCGTGGACGTTCAGCCCGATGGTGGATATATCACGCGATCCCCGCTGGGGACGTGTGTCCGAAGGTAGCGGCGAGGACCCGTTTCTGGGAGCCATGATTGCCGAAGCAATGGTGCTGGGCTACCAAGGCAAGAACATGGAGCGGAACGATGAAATCATGGCTTGCGTGAAGCACTTTGCCCTCTACGGAGCGGGCGAAGGAGGACGCGACTACAATACTGTAGACATGAGCCGTCAACGAATGTTCAATGAATATATGCTACCTTATGAAGCCGCCGTTGAAGCCGGAGTTGGTAGTGTGATGGCATCGTTCAATGAAGTGGACGGCATACCGGCTACTGCCAACAAATGGTTGATGACGGACGTTTTGCGCGGTCAATGGGGGTTCAACGGATTCGTTGTAACCGACTATACGGGTATTAATGAAATGATCGATCACGGTATCGGTGATTTGCAGACCGTTACCGCCCGTGCCATTAATGCGGGAGTAGACATGGATATGGTAAGCGATGGCTTTGTGGGAACATTGAAGAAATCCATCCAAGAAGGCAAAGTATCTATGGAAACATTGAATACGGCTTGCCGCAGAATTCTGGTAGCGAAATACAAACTGGGATTATTTGACAATCCTTATAAATATTGCAACCTGAGTCGCCCGGGACGTGACATCTTCACCAAAGCCCACCGGGATGCTGCCCGTAGAATTGCTGCGGAAAGTTTCGTCCTGTTGAAGAATGACAGCCCCAACGGGAATCCTAACGGGAATCCATTGCTGCCTTTCAATCCGAAAGGTAACATTGCCGTCATAGGTCCGTTGGCAGACACCCGTAGCAACATGGTCGGCACATGGAGCGTGGCGGCTGTTCTCGACCGTTCTCCCTCACTGGTGGAAGGTCTGAAGGAGATGACCTCCGGGAAAGCGAACATTATGTATGCCAAAGGAAGCAATCTGATAAGTGATGCCGCATACGAAGAGCGCGCCACGATGTTCGGGCGTTCACTGAACCGTGACAGCCGGACAGACCAGCAACTATTGGATGAAGCATTGAACGTGGCCCGCCAATCGGACATTATCATTGCCGCTTTGGGAGAATCTTCGGAGATGAGTGGTGAAAGCAGCAGCCGCACGGATTTGAGCATCCCCGACGTGCAGCAGAATTTGCTGAAAGAGTTATTGAAAACGGGAAAGCCGGTAGTGCTGGTATTGTTTACAGGTCGCCCGCTGACACTGAGCTGGGAGCAGGAGAATGTGCCTGCCATCCTCAATGTATGGTTTGGCGGTAGCGAAGCTGCTTATGCCATCGGCGATGCCCTCTTCGGCTATGTCAATCCGAGTGGAAAGCTGACTATGACTTTCCCGAAGAACGTAGGGCAGATTCCTCTTTACTATGCACATAAAAATACGGGGCGACCGTTGAAAGAAGGCAAATGGTTCGAGAAGTTCCGCAGTAACTACCTGGATGTAGACAATGACCCGCTTTACCCATTCGGCTACGGGCTTTCTTATACCACATTCTCTTACAGCGACATAGACCTGAGTCATTATAGCATGGATATGAACGGTTCGTTGACTGCCGCGGTCACAGTGACCAATACCGGCACATGGCCCGGTTCGGAAGTTGTGCAACTCTATATCCGCGACCTTGTGGGCAGCAGTACCCGCCCTGTGAAAGAATTGAAAGGCTTCCAGAAGATATTCCTGCAACCGGGGGAAATGAAGATTGTCCGCTTCAAGATTGCTCCGGAAATGCTTAGGTATTACAACTATGACCTGCAACTGGTGGCCGAACCGGGTGAATTTGATGTAATGATTGGTACGAACAGCCGGGACGTAAAAACAGCTAGATTTACTTTAAAATAAACTTCGCGCATGATGAAAGATAAATATCGCAGAATCATAGATATGAGCATACTCCCATTCATATTGTTGATGCTCCCCGTCACTCTTATGAGTTTCAGCAAGTGTAAGGGTAAAAAAGTGAATGACCTCTTTTCTGTTAGCACCACCGACGTATTGCCGGGCGATACACTCTCGGATGATGCCTTGATGGATACCGTTCAGCGACGCACCTTCCGCTATTTCTGGGAGGGTGCGGAACCTAACAGCGGTCTTGCTCCCGAACGTTATCACGTAGATGGAGTTTACCCGGAGAATGATTCCAATGTCATTACTTCCGGCGGTAGCGGCTTCGGCATTATGGCTATTCTTGCCGGAATAGACCGTGGTTACGTCACCCGCGAAGCGGGACTGGCACGAATGGAGCGCATCGTTTCTTTTCTGGAAAAGGCAGACCGGTTCTATGGTGCCTTCCCTCATTGGTGGTATGGCAACACTGGTAAGGTGAAACCTTTCGGCCAAAAAGACAACGGCGGCGACCTTGTAGAAACAGCTTTTCTGATGCAAGGCCTGCTTGCCGTACACCAATATTATGCGAATGGCAATGAACAGGAAAAAGCCCTTGCCCAGCGCATCGACAAGCTTTGGCGCGACGTTGACTGGAACTGGTATCGGAAGGGCGACCAGAATGTTCTCTACTGGCACTGGAGCCCCACCTACGGTTGGGAAATGGATTTCCCCGTACATGGTTACAACGAATGTATGATTATGTATATCCTTGCCGCCGCTTCGCCGACACACGGTGTACCTGCCGCCGTCTACCATGATGGGTGGGCGCAAAACGGGGCCATCGTTTCCCCCCACAAAGTGGAAGGTATCGAGTTGCACCTGCGCTATCAAGGCACCCAAGCCGGACCGCTTTTCTGGGCACAATACTCTTTCCTCGGTCTCGACCCTGTGGGACTGAAAGATGAATACTGCCCCAGCTATTTCAACGAAATGCGGAATCTGACATTGGTGAACCGTGCATACTGTATCCGTAATCCAAAGCATTACAAAGGCTTCGGACCCGATTGCTGGGGACTAACCGCCAGCTATTCCGTAGACGGATATGCCGCCCACTCACCCAACGAACAGGATGATAAGGGTGTCATCTCCCCCACCGCCGCACTTTCATCCATTGTTTATACGCCGGAGTACTCCATGCAAGTGATGCGCCATCTGTATAACATGGGCGACAAAGTATTCGGTCCTTTCGGATTCTACGATGCTTTCAGCGAAACGGACAATTGGTATCCGCAGCGCTATCTAGCCATCGACCAAGGTCCTATCGCTGTGATGATTGAGAATTACCGGACAGGATTGTTATGGAAACTCTTCATGAGCCATCCCGACGTCCAGGCAGGACTGAGGAAGCTGGGATTTAATACTGACAAGCAGAAATAAAAGATTTCCGGTCTAGTGGAGCGGGGTGGTCTTATTGACCACCAACTCCACCACCGGTATTTCCTCCTCCTTCGGCACCCTTCACATCATTATTATCAATGCTTCGGACTGCTTTCTTTACACTTGCCTTCAATTCGCCAATCCGGTAACTGATGCTAAAGCCATAATAACGGCTCGGAAATTTGTTTGAGCTCTTCGAAATGAAGTTAGCTCCTTCCGTATGGCTATTGTACGACCGGTATTTCTCTACAATATTATTACAGTAAATATTCAAGGAGAGACGTTCTTCTTTCAGGAACGAGCGGCTCAAGCCCAGACCATAAAAATTATATCCGGAGCCTTTTCCCTGCAAACGGATGGACGGTGTACTTCCTCCCCCGTTCAGACTTAGACGTATCTTCCACGGCAAAGTCTGCTGAATACCGCCAAAGGCAGAACCATTCCATCCATAATTATGTAATCCCCGAGACGGGCTCTTCAAGTCGCTATATTCTCCACGTCCATTGACGTAGATACGGGTTTTAGGGGAAGCATTCCAGTTTACATAGAAGCTCAATCCTGTAGTTCGGCTCTTACCTATATTGTCATAAGTGCTATACAAAGCGCCTTCCGGTGCAACATGACCACTACCGAAATCTTCTCCATCTTTGTCTGTAATCAGTCGGCTCACGTTTTCAATTCCATTATTGTTGAACGAATGGCGCAGAGACAGATTTATATTGAACTTAGCACTGAAACTACTGTAAGCCAAATCGAACGCATGACTCTTCTCGCTCTTCAGATTCGGGTTTCCCTGAGTGATAAACATCGGATTCTGGTTATCAAAATAAGGATTCAGGTTCCAAATGCTCGGACGCCAGATACGCATATTGTAACCACCACGCAGGTTTTGCGTCTGGCCCAGCTTTATCCCCAACGAAACAGAAGGAACCAAATCGCCAAAGTTTGTATTAAAGTTCTCGCCCGGTCCCACAATATACTTCACTTCCTGAATCGTTTGTTCATAGCGAACTCCCGGCTTAAAGGTGAAGTCCTTGTATTTCAGCGTATATCCTGCATAAGCGGAAATGATATGATTCAAATGACGGTATTCGCTACTGCGATTTTCATTGTAGGCATACTCTTCACTTCCGCCTTCGGCTTGATAGAATTTATTGTCACTAGAGTTACGACGGAAGATATACTTGGCACCCGTTTCAATTGTATGTAGCTTTCCAATTGGGGTGGTAAAGTCTACCTGGAAGGTTTGCTCCATCGTATTCGTACGTCCATCCGAATGGTAATTTTCCAGTTGCAGCCTTTCTACGATATCATGTTGATTGTCCACCGGTTCAATGTCCAGATAAGTATTATACATATCATTTTTATTGGGTTGGGCATTCAATTTATAAGAAAGAGTTATCATTCGCAGTTTATTCTTCTTCGATGTACGCTGATAGTCCACGTTTCCATTGAGAGAATACCAAGAACCTTTTCCATGATTATCAGACTTATAGCGGTATGCAAAATCCTCATGATTGGCTCCATACATCACTGTGCTACCTATGCCATTATTTTTATTTCCACCACCATAC
>NZ_URFY01000035.1 GCF_900547205.1 uncultured Bacteroides sp. | reverse complement strand
CAAGCGTCGGCAAATCCACTACAACCGGGGTAGCCACATCCGCCACAATTGGCCTGAGGCAGTACTTCTCCCACTTGGGCAATGCGCGGATCTTCATACACGGCAAATTTCTTGGAAGCCACATAAAGAATAGCAGCCAGAACGAGCGCTATAGCTCCCAATGAAATCACTGCAATCAGAATCAAATTCATAATGTTCTAGTTATTTATTGGTTTTATTGTAAATGAGAATTTTTGTTTTAGTCGAGTTTTATTGAGCCACAAAACGAAGTAATAAGGCACAAGGAGAGCTAGAGAAAGAAGTGCTGCATACAGTTCGTTCTCCACCAATGCCATGAAAAGGAATAGGGTTACTATTAAAAGTACAAAAGGTAGTACAAATGCCAATACCACCGCCATCATGCCTATCGACATTTCGCCGACTATCAGCACTTTCTCTCCCACCCGATAGGTGGATGCCGCAGTATCGATTATATCTATAATCTTGTCCTTACTATCCGCCGACGAACAGTGTCCCTTGGCACTACAGCCCGCACAGGCCGATGTCTGGACAATCTTCACCGAAAGATGAGAACCTTGTATGTTTTCCACAATACCTAAATGCTCTATAGTATTTTCAGCCATTTTGCAAACTCCGCATTACAAATCGCGGCAAATTTAATCATTATTTGCGAACTACGAAGCATTAGCCGAACTTTTTCTACATAATAAATTGTTATTTTCTGTGTTTATGTTACCGCACACGACGAAGTGGATGCCGACTATTTGATATGTTTGGTCCTAAAACAGTAGGCGGGAAAAGTTCTTTCCCGCCTACCTATCTTAATACTTTTACTCTCTTATTACAACCTTTCAATGGTTAAGCCTTCGTGAGTCAGCTGCATATCGTTTCATCCGAACAGTCTAGCATAAATTTGAATCGTACCATTTGCTGGTCTGGAATGACAGCCGGAGTACTCTCCCCACGCAACATCATATAGCAGCTGATAGCAGACAATATTAAAACTTATTATCATTAAGGGTCAACGTGAACAAAGATCATCATCGGGAGAACTACTCGATCAACAACTTTCCGACGGTCACTCCATTTATGAGCTTCTTGTTGGATAGGAGGGAGATTTTCAATGCCCATTTTCGTGAGACGCTCACTTGTTTTTTCTCGTGATAGATACGTGAAATCGCGACTAGCCAATATTTTGAGTACGCTACGCTTCTGCAAATCACATCTATTGGCAGAACTTTTCAATCTTCATTTTTACTAATGATCATGTATATTTCCCCCACATTCACCGTTGCTTATTAGCTAACGGAATAAATTTGGTTGCCAAGATAGATAAAACTATAAATAACAAACAAGAAAAAACACTTTCTTGTTTTAAGTACAAACAGAAAGATGCAACTATAAGCACTTTATACAATGAAAAGTTATTATCACATAATCCGCTTACTCTCAAAGAATTAGATAATCCATATAAACAAAATCAGGCGCGGAAATCCGCGCCTGACATATATTACTTTAAATAACTCCTACCATTTATAATTGATACCGAAGCTGAGCAACTCCTTCAACTGGAAGAAACTGTCTCCCTCAATCGGCTTGGAACTGTCGTCGAAACGGGTATGCACATAAAGCTTAGTTGAGAGATAGCGATTCAAGACGAAGTTGAAGGTATTCTCCCACTCCACACGTGCCCAATGATAGTTGGTCAGATAGTTGAGACGAGATTCCAATGTGACAGCGGAAATGATTTTCCAATTGAATGTTGACTGCAACTGTGAACCGAAATCATTCTTTGAATATTTCCCTTCTTCAAGACCAAACTTCGTTTCGTTCACTTCTTCATTACCAACATAGCGCAAGTTATAAGTCAACGGAGCCATAAACACAGAAAGATTGAATTTCTTCTTATTCAACTTATAGTCCATACCGACACTGACCGCCAAATCGGCAGGAGCCAAGAACGCAGAAACAAGTTCATCGCTATTGCCTTTATAACCGTGACAGAACTGAGTTTTAAACTCTGAAGAAATAGTATAGTACCAATTCTTTAGGGCTCGCAGACCTAATTTATTATAAATACGGAGTTGGTCGGTATTAATCAAATACTTATGATATTCGTCTGAAGGAGTGGATGTCATACCCAATTTTGCTTCAAGCTGATTCTCGAACAAGATTCGCTCGTTATCGTTATAATTGGCAAAAAGCTGCAAAGTGGCCAATCCGGAGAAGTTACTCTCTCCTCCTTTATACCAGTTGTCCGAAAGGTGATTCTGGCTGATTTGCAACGAACCGTTACCTCCCGTCACCCACCAATTGGGCCTATTAATCTTCATTTTAGCCTTACCAACATTCTCGTTCATATCTTCCGGCTTAAACAGATTGATGACACTTGATTTTGGAGATATTTTCGGCTTAACATCGTGACGGAATACATCACGGCTCATAATCCGATCTTCTGTAGTGACCACAAGCTCCGGCTTTTTTAGATAAAGATCCATCAATGCTTTGTTAACTAATGCATTGACACGCTTGGTTTTCGTAAATGCTAACGTATCATACGGCAGAAGCTCATTAACTGGCAATTTGGGGGTGCTATCCAATTGCACAGGCTTCCACTCAAGCTTGGAATACTGCTCAATCGGAGCGTAATAGTACGCCAACGGGGTAAACAGCCGGAAATAATTGGGATCGGAAGGAATATAACGCGCCGGAACAGACGGATCATTCAGATAATCCAACTGAGCGATATACTTATTATATAAGTAAGAAACAGTATCCAACTTGGGCTTTTCACCAGTCATATTCAACTTCAGCATCAAATAATTCTGAAGCATAGCTGAAAGCGTATCTGCTCTCACCACCTTTGCCTTTGCCACTACTGTTGATTTCTTGGCTACCTTAGGAGCCTTTGTCACTTCAACAGGCTTGAGCTCCTCGACAGGCTTTTCACCTTCTACCGCCTGTATCATCTCAGACGACTTAGCCGGCTGCAAAGAATCGAGTCGTAAAGAGTCAACCGAAAGTATTGAATCGACGACAACCTCTTGTGCAGAAAGCGACGACATAAATAATAACAGGATAAAAGCTGATAGTAATGTAGTAATTCTCATCTTATTCGTCTATGGTTTAGGCTGCAAATCTACATTATTTTGTTCAGAAATCATAGTAATCTTTTAAAATTGCATTTTTTAATAAATTTGTGGAGCCGAAGAATACATTCTTCCCCTTTTTTTTGTAATTTTGCGCTTTTTAAGTTCGTAAGAAACTACTAAGTAAACAATTATTAAAACAGTTATAGCTGTGGGAGAAACAAAGTATATTTTCGTCACCGGTGGTGTTGCCTCTTCTTTAGGAAAAGGAATCATCTCATCCTCCATCGGTAAGTTGCTGCAAGCAAGAGGTTATAATGTAACCATCCAGAAGTTTGACCCGTACATCAACATCGACCCGGGAACATTGAATCCCTATGAACACGGGGAATGCTATGTAACCGTAGACGGACACGAAGCCGACCTCGACCTGGGACACTATGAACGTTTCCTGGGCATACAAACGACAAAGGCGAATAACATTACTACGGGACGCATTTACAAGAGCGTCATCGATAAAGAACGTCGCGGTGACTATCTGGGTAAGACAATACAGGTGATTCCTCACATTACGGATGAAATCAAACGGAATGTGAAGTTACTGGGTAATAAATACAAATTCGATTTTGTGATTACCGAAATCGGTGGTACGGTAGGTGACATCGAATCTCTCCCCTACCTCGAAAGCATCCGTCAGTTGAAATGGGAACTTGGCAGAAACGCTCTTTGCGTGCACCTTACTTATGTTCCTTATCTTGCCGCTGCTGGAGAATTGAAAACGAAACCGACCCAGCACTCGGTGAAGGAACTCCAAAGCGTGGGTATCCAGCCAGATGTATTGGTGCTGCGTGCTGAGCATCCGTTGAGCGACGGACTGCGCAAGAAGGTAGCACAATTCTGTAATGTGGACGACAAGGCTGTAGTGCAGTCTATCGACGCGGAAACAATCTACGAAGTACCTATTCTAATGCAGGCACAAGGACTGGACAGCACGATTCTCGAAAAGATGGGACTGCCGGTAGGAGAAACTCCGGGACTAGGTCCATGGCGTAGTTTCCTTGAACGTCGCCATGCTGCGCAATCAAAAGAACCAATCAACATTGCACTGGTTGGAAAATATGATTTGCAGGATGCATATAAATCAATCCGTGAAGCTCTGTCGCAAGCAGGTACTTACAATGACCGCAAAGTGGAAGTTCATTTCGTAAACAGCGAAAAGCTGACAGACGAAAATGTAGGCGAAGCATTGAAAGGCATGGCAGGTGTGATGATTGGACCGGGATTCGGCCAGAGAGGTATTGATGGTAAGTTAGTTGCCATTAAATATACACGCACTCATGATATTCCGACTTTAGGTATTTGCTTGGGTATGCAATGCATCGCAATCGAATTTGCACGCAACGTATTGGGATTTGCAGATGCCAACTCTCGCGAGATGGATGAAAAGACTCCGCACAACGTGATTGACATCATGGAAGAACAGAAAGCAATCACCAATATGGGTGGCACAATGCGTCTGGGTGCTTACGAATGTGTATTGCAGAAAGGCTCCAAGGCTTACGAAGCTTACGGACAAGAGCACATTCAGGAACGTCACCGTCACCGCTATGAGTTCAACAATGACTTTAAAGGTCAATATGAAATGGCCGGTATGAAATGCGTTGGTATCAATCCTGAATCGGATTTGGTAGAAATCGTAGAAATCCCGGCATTGAAATGGTTCATAGGTACGCAGTTCCATCCGGAATACAGTAGTACGGTACTGAACCCGCATCCGTTGTTCGTAGCGTTTGTGAAAGCGGCTATCGAAAACGAAAAGTAATTAGTAATTTTTGTAATTAAAATAAGAATGGATAAAAATACCATCACAGGTCTCGTTTTAATAGGTATATTATTGGTAGGATTCAGTTTTCTGAGCCGTCCCAGCGAGGAGCAGATTGCTGCACAAAAGAGATATTACGATTCCATTGCCGTCGTGCAACAGCAGGAAGAAGCGCTGAAAGCGAAAACGGAAGCTGCATTGGCCAACAATAAGCAAGAAGCTGCAACGGCAGCCGATTCTTCTTCTTTGTTCTTCAATGCCATGCATGGAACCGACTCTAAAGTCAGCATCCAGAATAACGTGTCGGAAATCACTTTCACTACGAAAGGCGGACGTGTATACTCGGCCATGCTGAAGGACTATATGGAGCAGGACAAGAAGACACCGATTACGCTGTTCAATGCAGACGATGCTACAATGAACTTCAACTTCTATAATAAAGGTGGAGCCATACAGACAAAGGATTATTTCTTTGAAGCTGTCAACAAGACAGACAGTAGCGTGACAATGCGCTTGGCTGCGGACAGTGATAGCTACATCGACTTCATCTATACGTTGAAACCTAACAGCTACCTGATGAACTTTGAAATCAAAGCTACAGGTATGGCGGATAAGTTGGCAACCACCAACTATGTTGACATCGACTGGTCACAGCGTGCCCGTCAGCTTGAAAAAGGATTCACCTATGAGAACCGTCTGTCGGAACTGACTTATAAAGTGACAGGTGATAATGTAGACAACCTTTCGGCTGCTAAAGATGACGAAAAGTCATTGCAAGGACGCATTGACTGGGTGGCTTTCAAGAACCAATTCTTCTCTTCTGTATTTATTGCAGAGCAGGATTTCGATAAAGTTTCAGTGAAATCGAAATTGGAGCAACAAGGAAGCGGATTCATCAAAGACTATTCGGCTGAGATGAATACCTTCTTCGACCCGACAGGAAAAGAACCGACAGAAATGTATTTCTACTTCGGTCCAAACCACTTCAAGACACTGAAAGCGTTGGATAAAGGCCGCACAGAGAAATGGGAGCTTAATAGATTGGTTTATCTGGGTTGGCCGTTGATTCGCTGGATTAACCAGTTTATCACAATCAACGTATTCGACTGGTTGTCCGGCTGGGGACTGAGCATGGGTATCGTACTGCTGATTCTGACTATCATGGTGAAAGTATTGGTTTATCCGGCCACTTGGAAAACTTATATGTCATCTGCCAAGATGCGTGTACTGAAACCGAAAATTGACGAGATAAACAAGAAGTACCCGAAGCAGGAAGATGCAATGAAGAAACAACAGGAGGTGATGGGCCTTTACAGCCAATACGGAGTAAGTCCGATGGGCGGCTGTCTGCCGATGTTGTTACAGTTCCCTATTTTGATGGCCTTGTTTATGTTCGTGCCGAGTGCAATCGAACTACGTCAAGAGAGCTTCTTATGGGCGGACGACCTTTCTACGTATGACGCGTTCATCACATTCCCGTTCCATATTCCGTTCCTTGGCAACCACCTCAGCTTGTTCTGCTTGCTGATGACAGCAACCAACATCTTGAACACGAAGTACACGATGTCTATGCAGGACACGGGAGCGCAGCCGCAAATGGCAGCTATGAAATGGATGATGTATCTGATGCCGATTATGTTCTTGTTCGTATTGAACGACTATCCGTCAGGTTTGAACTACTACTACTTCGTGTCAACGTTGATAAGTGTGGGTACTATGATTTTGCTGCGTAGAACAACAGATGAAACGAAATTGTTGGCTATTCTGGAAGCAAAGAAGAAAGACCCGAAACAAATGAAAAAGACCGGATTTGCTGCTCGCCTGGAGGCTATGCAAAAGCAACAAGAGCAATTGCAGCAGCAAAAGAAGAATAAGCGATAAAGATATCAACTTAATTCTTTAGACGCGGATGACGCGGGTAACACGGATACTTTTCTTAATTCAAAATCCGCGTTATCCGCGTCATCTGCGTCAAAAAACTTATAGACATTAAATGATGAAAACTAAATATACATATAAACAAATCTGGACGATTGCCTACCCTATCCTGATCAGCTTGATAATGGAGCAACTGATTGGTATGACAGATACCGCTTTTCTAGGACGCGTGGGAGAGATTGAACTCGGAGCGTCTGCCATTGCCGGTGTGTACTACCTGGCTATCTTCATGATGGCATTCGGTTTCAGCATCGGTGCGCAGATACTTATTGCCCGTCGCAATGGAGAAGGAAACTATAAAGAGATAGGCCCTATCTTCTATCAGGGGATATACTTCTTGCTGATAGTGGCTGTTATTCTATTCACACTTTCCATCGTCTTTTCACCGTTCATACTAAAGAATATCATTTCGTCCCCTCACATTTATGATGCAGCAGAAAGTTATATCCACTGGCGCGTCTATGGATTCTTTTTCTCATTTGTGGGAGTGATGTTCCGTGCTTTCTTTGTAGGAACCACGCAAACCAAGACACTGACACTAAACTCTATCGTGATGGTACTCTCGAATGTGGTATTCAATTACATTCTGATATTCGGTAAATTCGGTTTCCCGCAAATGGGCATCGCCGGAGCTGCTATCGGTTCCTCATTATCAGAGTTAGTATCCGTGATTTTCTTCATCCTCTATACATGGAAGCGGATTGACTGCAAGAAATATGCATTGAATATCCTGCCCAAATTCCAAAAGCAGACGTTGAAGCGGATTCTCAATGTATCCGTTTGGACGATGATTCAGAATTTCGTATCCCTGTCCACTTGGTTCATGTTCTTCCTTTTCGTGGAACATCTGGGAGAACGGTCGTTGGCAATTGCCAATATTATCCGTAATGTATCGGGGATTCCATTCATGATTGCGATGGCTTTTGCAGCTACCTGCGGCTCGCTAATCAGTAATCTGATCGGCGCGGGAGAACAGGATTGCGTACGGGGCACAATCAATCAGCATATCCGTATCGGCTATGCATTTGTAATACCGATACTAATATTCTTCTGCCTGTTTCCCGATTTGATTCTGCGCATCTATACGGATATGCCTGATTTGCGGGAAGCATCCATACCTTCACTTTGGGTTTTATGCTCAGCTTACCTGATACTTGTACCTGCCAACGTCTACTTCCAATCGGTATCGGGTACGGGAAACACACGTACGGCATTGGCTATGGAACTTTGCGTATTAACTCTCTACGTCGCTTATTCAACATACTTTATTCTTTACCTTCGAATGGATGTTGCATTTGCCTGGACAACGGAAATAGTATATGGAGTCTTCACTCTCATATTCTGCTACTGGTATATGAAGAAAGGAAACTGGCAGAAAAAGAAGATTTAATTTCTTTTTTCACTATCTTCGCAAGGAAATAAACATTTTATAAAATATATGAGACAAGCAAATCTATTTATGATGTCGGCAGCAATGTTGTTAGCTGCCTGCGGAGGTACAAAAGACGCAGGCAGAACGGATCAGGTGCTTATCGAGAAATCGGATATTAAGATTGAAGGGAAGCGCATGACTCCCGAAGCACTTTGGGCCATGGGACGTATCGGCGGATTCGCAGTAGCGCCCGACGGGAAGAAAATTGTGTATACGGTGGCATACTACAGCGTACCGGAAAACAAGAGTAATCGCGAAGTATTCGTGATGAACGCAGATGGTAGCGACAACCAGCAAATCACACGCACACCTTATCAGGAGAATGAAGTGACGTGGATTAAAGGCGGAACGAAGCTCGCTTTTCTGAGCAACGACAACGGAAGCAGCCAGCTCTACGAAATGAATCCGGACGGTACCGGACGCAAGCAACTGACTAACTACGATGGAGACATCGAAGGATATTCCATCTCTCCGGACGGCAAGAAACTGCTGTTCATCTCGCAAGTGAAAACAAAAGAAAGCACGGTTGATAAGTATCCGGACCTGCCTAAAGCGACGGGTATCATTGTCACCGACCTGATGTACAAACATTGGGACGAATGGGTTACAACCGCTCCACATCCCTTCGTTGCCGACTTTGACGGTAACGGTATCTCTAACGTCATTGATATTCTGGATGGTGAGCCTTATGAAAGTCCGATGAAGCCTTGGGGCGGTATCGAGCAACTTGCATGGAACACAACTTCGGATAAGGTGGCTTACACCTGCCGCAAGAAGACCGGACTCGAATATGCTATTTCTACAAACTCGGACATTTATATTTATGACCTGAATACGAAGAAAACGGAGAATATCACAGAAGAGAATAAAGGATATGATACGAATCCCCAATACTCACCGGACGGTAAGTATATCGCTTGGCAGAGCATGGAACGTGACGGATACGAGGCTGACCTGAACCGATTGTTCATCATGAATCTGGAGACTGGTGAAAAACGCTTCGTAAGCAAGGCATTCGAGTCGAACGTAGATGCTTTCGTTTGGGGTGCAGATGCCAAGACTATTTATTTTACAGGTGTATGGCACGGAGAATCTCAGATTTACGCACTGGATTTATCCAATGATTCTGTGAAGCCGATCACTTCGGGAATGTACGACTACGAAGGAGTTGCACTATTCGGTGATAAGCTGATTGCCAAACGTCACTCCATGAGCATGGGCGACGAGATTTATACAGTGGCATTGGACGGAACAGCCACTCAATTGACACAGGAAAATAAACAAATCTACGACCAACTGGAGATGGGTAAAGTAGAAGCCCGCTGGATGAAAACGACGGACGGCAAACAGATGTTGACATGGGTTATTTACCCTCCGCAGTTTGATCCGAATAAGAAATATCCGACGTTGTTGTTCTGCGAAGGTGGTCCGCAGAGTCCTGTAAGCCAGTTCTGGTCTTATCGTTGGAACTTCCAGATAATGGCAGCCAACGATTATATCATCGTTGCTCCCAACCGTCGCGGCTTGCCGGGATTCGGTGTGGAGTGGAACGAACAGATTAGTGGTGACTACGGTGGCCAGTGTATGAAAGATTACTTCACGGCGATTGATGAAATGGCAAAAGAACCATTTGTTGACAATGACCGATTGGGATGCGTGGGTGCTAGCTTCGGCGGATTCTCCGTATATTGGTTGGCAGGACATCATGACAAACGTTTCAAAGCATTTATTGCTCATGACGGTATCTTCAATATGGAAATGCAATACTTGGAGACTGAAGAGAAATGGTTTGCCAATTGGGATATGGGTGGCGCTTACTGGGAGAAACAGAATCCGGTGGCTCAACGCACATTCGCCAACTCCCCTCACCTATTTGTAGAAAAATGGGATACGCCGATACTCTGTATTCACGGAGAAAAAGACTACCGTATTCTTGCTAATCAAGCGATGGCTGCTTTCGATGCTGCCGTGATGCGTGGTGTTCCTGCTGAATTGCTGATTTATCCGGATGAAAACCACTGGGTATTGAAACCGCAAAATGGTGTACTGTGGCAACGCACCTTCTTTGAATGGCTAGATAAGTGGGTGAAGAAAGCATAGCTTTAAGAGTTGAAAAAGCATAGCTTTAGGCAGTCTAAAGCTATGCTTTTCTTATTGACTCATTTCTTCCTATTCAATTTTACAATCTCTCCCAAATAAGGGATTTCCACAGGAATCTTTCTTTTCTTCGCTTCATCAGCAAATACTTTAGGAGGGTCGTGCAAAGGTTCGTCCGACAAATCGAACGTACCATAATGCATCGGAATGGCAACGCCGGCGTGCATTTCTTCTGTCGCCGTCAACGATTCATAGGGAGATATGTGATTGGGACGCATAAACCAACGCGGCTTATATGCTCCGATACCCAATAAAGCATAATCCGGTGCTCCGAAGAGATCGGGGATTTCACGAAAATGATTGGAATATCCCGTATCACCGCTATAATAAAGGGAGATGCCATTTCCTTGTAGCATAAATGCCCCCCACAAACGCTGACCGCCATCACGCACAGAGCGTTTACTCCAATGTTGTGCCGGCAGGAAAGTTATTTTCAACCCTTCATCTTCTATCTGCTGATACCACCCGGCTTCGATGATCTCCATCTCCGGAAACCAACTTTGAATCAATTCCCCGGTTCCCAGTCCACAGAATAGTTTCATCTGAGGATTGTTCTTCAACAGTCTGGTTATGCTCTGCTTATCCAGATGGTCAAAATGGTCATGGCTAATGAGCAGATAATCTATTCCCGTGAATATGTCCGGATTGGCAGGGAACTCACTTTGCCTTTTCACGAAAGGGATGCTTCCGAATACCGGATCGAACATAATCCTTTTGCCTGCCAGTTGCAGAAAGAAGGAGTTGTGTCCCAACCAAATCAAAGAATCCCCCACTACCGCATCCAGCGAACGGAGATAGCAGACTTTCGGATTCCACTTCACGGTCTTCTTCTCCTTGCGCTGGGGATTGGGAGAGAGACGCCATTTCAGCACATTTCCCATCCCCGGACGGAAGCGGTGCTGCCTATTAAAAAAACGTCCGCGTACCATCGGGTTCCCTCTCCAATAGGGGTTGACGGTAGCCAAACGTTCATTTCTTCTAAAACATATATGTTCACCCATAATAATTTCTAAAATATGTACTTGCAAACGTACTTAAAAAAATCGATTTACTAAAAATAAGAACAAATAAAAAATGTACCCCGGACACACTATCGGGGTACATTTGGTTATAAAAGAATAAATATTATCCTTTTTTAATAGAAAAGAGATTTAGTTAAATACAATATAGCCTATGCAAAGGTAGTTGCCAACCAAGGGCTGAAAGGTTTACAACCACAATTATGGCTCCCAAAATCCATAGAATAAACAACGACCATTTCAGTCCTGTCCCCATCGGTGACCAATGGAACAACTGGCGCAGAATCGTATACAGGAAAGCTCCCAACGGTATGCCAATCAAAGCTACCCCGGAGATGGTGACAAGTAAAGTCATCATGGGAGTGGTGGCAACCGTCGGTATCCAGTCGATGGCAGGAAGCATTTCATAGAGCAAAGCACCTCCGCTGATGGCTATGGCAATGGCTGCAAGCACAAGGGCCACCAACACGACGGCAAGTATAAACAATACCGGGCAACAAATAATGACAAGCGCCACTAGGAATATCTTAAAGAGAACAGCTACGATGGATACAAACACATCTCCCACCTTTTGCAAGAAAGTACGCGGTTTGCCGGAATTTACATAATTATTAACTCCATCTGCCACTCGCTCAAAACCATCGGTTACTGTTTTCCCGATATTTTCTATCGTTACCGCTTCTCCGCGCATACTTAGTTTCTCTGCCGCCGTACGGGCTTCGGGGATAACAATCCAGCCAATTAGATACAGTATAATCATTGGGCAGTAAGGCAAAAATACCAGCACAATCATCACGACACGAACCAGCATGATATCCCAGCCGAGATAGGCTGCCAATCCGGCTGCAACGCCCCCCAGAAGCTTATTATCCGGATCACGGAACAAACGACGCGGAGCGGCAGTACGTGTATTATTCTGACTCCCTGATGCGGTTTGCTCAGAACTACTTTGAGAATCGGCGTCGTCATCGGTGATTCCAAAGTCTTCAGGTTTACCCACACGGGCTATTATTTCTTCCACGTCCGAAACAGTGATGACCTGAGTTCCGGCAGCTACTTTTTCGGCAAACAATTCGGAGATACGCATCTCGATATCATTTACGATTTCTTCCGCACCCTCCTGTTTGCGAAAATAATGTCTCAAGTTAGACAGATAATTGTCTAAAAGACGGTAGGCATCATCATCTATGTGGTAGACAGTTCCACCCAAATTTACGGTTAATGTCTTTTTCATTCTTATTTCTTCTTTATCGGATTATCTATTTGCAATATGATTCACAGTCTCGTTCAACTCTTTCCACGAGATTTCAAGTTCACCCAAAAACTCTTCTCCCTTGTCAGTGAGTTTATAGTATTTGCGAGGTGGACCTTGTGTGGATTCCACCCACTCATAACTCAACAAATCATCATTTTTCAACCGCGTCAGCAACGGATACAAGGTACCTTCCACCACAATCAGTTGGGCTTCTTTCAGCTTCTGAATGATATCTGAAGCATAAGCAGGCTCTTTGTGCAGCAAAAGCATGATGCAATATTCAAGCATACCTTTTCTCATTTGGGATTTTACATTGTCTACTTTCATTGTTCTTTTTCTTTTTGATGAGACAAATATATGCATTACTTTAGTACCTTGCATTGCAAAGTACTATAAATTAATAATAATTAAATTATTAGCTTGTTTCCACTTTATTATAAAAAGAAATAATGGTTATATTTGTAGCCTGTAAAACCACAAAAAGAAGATATATATGTTTATTATCCGAAAAGCAACGATTGCCGATTGCAATCTTATCAATAAGATGGCCAACGAAGTATTTCCTGCTACCTACAGCGAAATCCTTACGTCCGATCAACTGGATTATATGATGGAATGGATGTATGCTCCCGAGAATATCAGGAAGCAGATGGAAGAAGAAGGTCATGTGTACTTTATAGCTTATAAAGAAGGAGAACTGTGCGGATATGTTTCGGTACAGCAACAAGGAGACAATGTGTTTCATCTTCAGAAGATCTATGTCCTCCCCCGTTTCCAAGGTGAACATTGCGGAAGCTTCTTATTCAGGGAAGCAATTAAATATATTAAGGAAATACACCCGGAACCATGCCTGATGGAGCTTAACGTAAACCGCAACAACAAGGCGCTGCAATTCTACCAGCACATGGGAATGAGAAAACTGCGGGAAGGCGATTTCCCAATCGGAAACGGATATTATATGAATGATTATATTATGGGATTGGATATTTAACAAAAAAGGCTTACAGAACGAACTGCAAGCCTTTTTTATTAAATGTATATCATTGTGTTATTTAGCTACACGTTCCAACCATTTCAACATGAAAATCATGGTAAACATCGAAATCATACAAGCTACAACGAATACAGTCCATGTCATCCAGATAGGAATTGATTCATAAAGGATTGCGCCGATTACCAGCAATTGATTTCCCAAAGCAGTTGCTCCCAACCATCCTCCTTGCATAATACCTTGATATTTCGGAGGAGCTACCTTCGATACAAATGAGATTCCCAGCGGAGAGATATACAACTCTGCAACTGTCAAAATCAGATAAGTCAGCATCAACAGGAATGGAGTAACCTTCACCGGTGAAGTTCCGATAGCAATGATATCTTTATGCAATGGTAAATTTGCGAAATAAGAACCTACTGCCATTACGATAAACGCCAAAGCGGCAATACCCATACCAATGGCAATCTTCTTAGGAGTAGAAGGTTCTTTGCCACGTCTGCGCTGGCTAGCAAAAATAGCCATAATCACCGGAGTGAGGAATACTACAAAGAATGGATTCAACGATTGGAAAAGCTCTGCAGAAATAGGCATTCCAAACAGATTCAAGTCTGTATATTCCTTAGCAAAATAAGTCAATGTCAATCCATTCTGATGGAATGAGAACCAGAAGAAGATAACAACTCCAAACACTGCAAACAAAGCGTACATACGTTGTTTTACTTCTTGTATACTCATTTCCACTTCGGTAGCAGATGTGGAAGCAGCAGCAGCTTTTTTACTTGGATCGGGGAAGTTCTTCTTATTGATGATATAGATTACCAAAGAAACAGCCATAGCTATAATAGCCACTCCGAATGCATAATGGAAACCGGTAGTAAAGACATTCAAATAATCTGAAGCGAAAGCTCCATAGTCCTGCACCGGAGTTGAAGTAGCCTTTTCAACCAATGTATGGAAAGTCTCGGTAGCTTCGGGCGACAATGTACCTGCCAGCTGACCATGACATAGGGCGGGAAGGTCGGCATCATAATTATAACCGAAGGTAGACAACCACCAGTTACGTACGCCTACCGCTGCAAACGGAGCAAAAATAGCACCGATATTGATAAACATATAAAATAATGAGAAACCGGAGTCACGCATACTGGCATAGCGGGGATTGTCATACATCTGCCCTACCAAAGCCTGTAGATTCCCTTTAAACAGTCCATTACCAAACGCGATAACAAATAAACTTGCACAGGTAATAACCAAAAACAGCGTTCGGTTTTCAACCGGAGTCTTAGATGGAATGGCCAAAAGTAAATAGCCGACTGCCATCAATACGATTCCCGTGAGAATCGTTCCTTTATAATTCCTTGTTTTATCGGCAATAATACCTCCAATTAAAGCAAGAATGTAAATTGAAAAATAAAAAGTTGAATAAATAAATCCTGCTTCTTTTCCGTTCATTCCAAACTTAGCTTGGAGAAAAAGTACAAGGATTGCCATCATAGTGTAGAAGCCGAAACGCTCACCAAGATTGGCCAAAGCGGCTGCCACCAGTCCTTTAGGGTGTTTGTCAAACATAGAATATAAAATTATTAAATTAATGATTCATTTGTCGAGATCACATATATTTTGCAAATATATACTTTTTCTTGAATTATCACACAATTATTCCTAAAACTACTCCTCAAATAAATGACAAACTTCCGCTTTTGATTCATGTATCAGATCTCCGGGTGCTATTTTCACCTGAAGTCCACGCACACCTGCACTTACATAAATATACGAAAACTGTAGGCAAGTCTCATGAATATAAGTTGGAAAACGTTTCTTCATACCAATGGGGGAACAACCTCCGCGAATGTATCCGGTCAGTGGAAGAAGTTCCTTGACCGGAATCAAATCGCACTTTTTATTACCGGAAGCCTTCGCTGCCAGTTTCAAATCTACTTCGTGCTCCCCCGGAATGACACAGACGAAATATCCGCTTTTGTCACCATGCAAGACTAACGTTTTAAAAACCTGTTCTATATTCTCACCCAGATTGGCTGCCACATGAATAGCACTCAAATCGTTCTCGTCCACTTCGTAAGGAATAAGTTCATAAGCTATCTTGGCTTTGTCCAATAAACGTGCCGCATTCGTTTTATTAATTTTCATTCTTGCGTATTTTTCACTCGATAAGTTGACACTTATATTTCAGTTTTCATAGTCCTAACTCTTCGCGAAGAAACTTAGGAGTATATCCTTTCCGGCTCTTCGCAACTTCTTCAGGAGTACCGGCACTTAGAAGTTCTCCACCACCTTTACCTCCTTCAGGACCCATATCGATGATATAGTCCGCCATTTTAATCACGTCTAGGTTGTGTTCAATGACAATGACAGTATTTCCTTTATCTACTAGTTTGTTGAGCACTCCCAATAGCACCCGGATATCTTCAAAATGAAGTCCGGTGGTCGGTTCGTCAAGTATATAAAGAGTTTTACCGGTATCCCTTTTCGAAAGTTCCGTAGCCAGTTTCACCCGTTGACTTTCTCCACCGGAAAGAGTGGTGGAAGATTGTCCCAACTTAATATATCCCAATCCGACATCCTGCAACACTTTGATTTTATTCAGGATTTGCGGAACATTCTCAAAAAACTCTACCGCACGGTTGATCGTCATATCAAGTACATCAGCAATGGACTTTCCTTTAAAACGGACTTCCAATGTCTCCCGGTTGTAACGCTTGCCGTGACAGACTTCACAAGGCACATACACATCAGGAAGGAAATTCATTTCAATAGTCTTATATCCGTTGCCCGAACACGCCTCACAACGTCCGCCTACAACATTAAAAGAAAAACGTCCCGGCTTGTAACCACGAATCTTCGCTTCCGGTAAGCTGACAAACAAATTACGGATATCAGAAAAGACACCTGTGTACGTAGCCGGATTGGACCGTGGCGTACGCCCTAACGGAGACTGGTCTACATCGACCACCTTATCTATATTCTCCAATCCTTCGATGGAATCGTATTCCAAAGGATCTTGCAACGATCGATAGAACTTCTGCGAAAGAATCGGTTGCAATGTTTCATTTATCAAGGTAGACTTTCCACTTCCCGACACACCGGTCACACAAATCAGGTTGCCTAACGGAAATTCAACATCTACATTCTTCAAGTTATTTCCTTTCGCTCCTTTCAGCCAGATAGATTTTCCGTTCCCTTTTCTACGTTTGGCAGGAACTTCTATCTGCATCTTTCCATTCAGGTATTGAGAAGTCAGTGTGTCGGTTTTCAACATCTCCTGAGGAGTGCCGGCAAATACAACTTCTCCGCCCAAGCGTCCGGCTTTAGGTCCCATGTCGATAACATAATCTGCTGCCAACATCATATCTTTGTCATGTTCCACCACAATCACGGAATTGCCCAAATCACGGAGTTCTTTCAAAGAGTTAATCAGGCGCAAGTTATCACGCTGGTGCAGACCGATGCTCGGTTCATCCAAGATATAGAGCACATTCACCAATTGCGAACCGATCTGCGTAGCTAGACGGATACGCTGACTTTCGCCACCGGAGAGACTGACCGAACTACGATTCAACGCCAGATAATCCAAGCCGACATCCAAAAGGAACTTCAGACGCGTACGAATTTCCTTCAATATTTCCACAGCTATCTTTCTCTGTTTATCGGAAAGGTGTTCATCAACTTTCATCAACCAATCGTATAACTCGTTGATGTCCATATTCGCCAATTCATTGATGTTCTTATCATGAATACGGAAATGCAGGGCTTCTTTGTTCAACCGGGCACCTTTACATTCGGGACAAACGGTTGTCTTCGCAAACTGTTCCGCCCATTTCTGTGCTGTGGCCGAAGCATCTTTTTCCTGCAACATCTGGATATATTTCACCACCCCTTCGTAAGTGACGAAGTAATCGGAAGAGGTGCCAATCAGCGAGCTCTTTATTTTTATCCGGTCGTCCGAACCATACAAAACTTCTTCTATCGCATCATCCGGCAAGTCCTTGACCGGTGTCTTCAATGATGCATCGTACTTCTCGAGCAAGGCGCCGATTTGCCAGAAAATCATAGCATTCTTATATTTTCCCAGAGGAGCTATCGCGCCTTCGTAAATAGACAATTCACGATCGGGAATCACCTTATCCACATCAATCTGATTGACCACTCCCAGTCCTTTACATTTCGGACAAGCTCCTTGCGGAGAGTTGAACGAGAAGTTATGCGGAGCCGGCTCCCTGTATGACAATCCGGTGACGGGACACATCAATCGTTTACTGTAGTGACGGATACTCTCTGTGTTAGCATCCAGAATCATCAATAAGCCATCGCCTTGTCGCATAGCTGTTGCAACACTCTGTTTCAAGCGTTTATCATCCTTCTCTTCAACTATCAGTTTATCGATTACAACCTCGATATCATGGTTTTTATAGCGATCCAACTTCATGCCGTGAGTTATCTCACGCACATCGCCGTCTACTCTCACATACAAATAGCCTTTTTTGCGTACTTGTTCAAAGAGTTCCCTGTAATGCCCCTTACGAGTGCGAACCAATGGAGCCAACAAATATATTTTCTTTCCTTTATAATCTTTCAGGATAAGGTCTAAAATCTGCTCCTCGGTATATTTCACCATTTCCTCGCCGGAGAGATACGAGTAAGCCACCCCCGCACGTGCATAAAGCAGACGGAGATAATCGTATATCTCGGTAGTGGTTCCCACGGTAGAGCGTGGATTCTTATTCGTAGTTTTTTGTTCAATAGAAATGACCGGGCTCAAGCCTGTTATTTTATCTACATCCGGACGTTCCAGATTGCCCAGAAAATTGCGGGCATACGCTGAAAAGGTTTCGATATAGCGGCGCTGTCCTTCAGCAAATATGGTATCGAAAGCCAAAGAAGATTTTCCACTACCGCTCAATCCGGTTATCACAGTCAAACTGTTACGTGGAATTTCAGCATCGATGTCCTTTAAGTTATGTACGCGCGCACCGTACACATTAATATATTCTGTTTCCTGCATATTCATAATCCTTCTATAAATACTGCAAAATTAGTGTTTCCGAGCGAAATATGCTCCTAAAAAAGCACAATATTATTTTCTTAACTCAAATCTTATGAAGATATAGGGCTTTATTTGTACCTTTGTTCCTCGATTTCAAGAACCAATAGTTATAATTTGATGAAACCAATAAACCGAATATTCTTATTTCTGCTTTTCATAAGCGCTTCATACGCTATCAGTTATGCACAGGAGAACGAATCCTACTTTCTGCATACCATTGAAAAAGGACAAAGTTTATACTCTATTTCAAAGATGTACAACGTCACTACGTCCGATATTGTACGTCTGAATCCCGGCTGTGATGAAAAAATATATGCCGGACAAACCATTAAAATACCCAAAGGAAAAGAAAGTCAGAAAGGAGAAACTTTCCATACGATTCAAGCCGGAGAGACTCTATACAAACTGACTACGATGTATAAAGTTTCCGCCAAGCTTATCTGCGAGGCAAACCCCGGGCTTAGTGCCGATAACTTCCGTATCGGGCAAGTCATTCTCATCCCGTTGGAAAAAGAAGAAACTACTACGGCAAAGCCTAATCCGACTGAGCAGCCTGCTATTCAAGGTCCTGTGGTCCCCAGATGCAAAGAGATGCATAAGGTGAAGCGTAGAGAAACCATTTTTAGCGTTAGCCGCGAGTATGGAATCAGCGAACAGGAACTGATTGACGCAAACCCTGAATTGAAAAAAGGAATGAAAAAAGGACAATTCCTCTGTATCCCCTATCCGGTTGCCACTACGATGGAACCGACCCAAAAGGAAGATCCTTATGCTATCCCTCCAAGCAATAGCGAACTTTTCCGTAATAGCAAAGAAACGCCCAAAGATATTTCAACCATTAAAGCTGCTTTGTTATTGCCTTTTCAGGAAGACCAGCGCATGGTGGAATATTATGAAGGTTTCCTGATGGCTGTAGATAGCCTGAAGCGTACAGGTACTTCGCTCGACTTATATGTATATGACTGTGGCAAAGACGTTCCGACCCTGAACACCATTCTGGCAAAGGATGAAATGAAAAATATGAATGTCATTTTTGGGCCGATGCACCAGAATCAAATCAAACCATTGTCGGACTTTGCAGAGAAGAACGACATACGACTGGTGATTCCTTTCTCGCAGAAAGGCGAAGAAGTATTCAATAACCCGTCTGTGTATCAAATCAATACTCCGCAGTCTTATTTATATTCGGAAGTCTACGAGCACTTCACCCGCCAGTTCCCCAATGCCCACGTCATTTTCATTGAATCGGCAACTCCCGATAAAGAGAAGGCAGAGTTTATCAGCGGCATGAAACAAGAATTGAAGGGCAAGGGAATTTCTATGCAGACCGTTGGGGAGAGCGCATCAAAAGAGACTCTGAAAGCAGCGCTTCGCAGCGACAAAGAGAACATATTTATTCCTACAACCGGCAACAAAGTACTATTGATTAAGATACTTCCTCAACTGACTATGCTAGTGAGAGAGAATCCCGAAGAACGTGTTCATCTGTTCGGTTATCCGGAATGGCAGACCAACACGACAGATCATCTGGAAAGTTTCTTTGAACTGGATGTATATTTCTATTCATCCTTTTATACAAATACATTGTTCCCGGCAGCAGTACAATTCGCCAATGCTTACCACAAATGGTATAGCAAGGATTTGACTAGCAAATACCCTAATTATGCAATGCTTGGTTTCGACACAGGTTTCTTCTTCCTGAAGGGATTGTCACGCTTCGGTTCGGAACTGGAAAACAATCTATCCAAAATGAATCTGACTCCTATCCAGACAGGCTTCAAATTCCAGCGTGTGAACAACTGGGGAGGATTTATCAATAAAAAGGTGTTCTTCATACGTTTCACTAAGAATTTTGAATTAGTAAAACTCGACTTCGAATAATACGAAAATGAAAAAGATAAAACCATTTCTGATCGCTGTACTCCTACTTGTAGGACTCACTCTTCCCGCCACTGCCCAGATTGGAGAACCACGTAGTAATCTATCAGTAGGTATCAACGGAGGTGTTAATTTAAACAGTGCTTCTTTTACTCCCACCATCAAGCAAAACACGCTGATGGGGATTACCGGAGGGGTAACGGGGCGTTATATCTCCGAAAAATACTTCGCAATGATTTGTGGCGCTCAAGTAGAGCTCAACTTCTCGCAACGAGGTTGGGATGAGTTATTTGAGATTGTATCATTAGATGATAACGGCAATGAAGTGACAACGAAAGACCCGAGTAGGTCCTATACCCGAAAAATGACCTATGTAGATATCCCATTCCTCGCCCACCTTGCTTTCGGACGGGATAGAGGATTACAGTTCTTCATCCATGCAGGTCCGCAAATTAGTTTCCTGATAAGCGAATCGGAAACAATAGAAGGGATAAACATGAACAATCTAAGCAATACCCAGAAAGCTATTTATGGAGTTAAAATCCAGAATAAATTTGATTATGGTATCGCTGGTGGCGGTGGTGTGGAACTTAGAACTAAAAAGGCAGGGAATTTCCTCGTAGAAGGCCGTTACTACTTTGCCTTATCTGATTTCTATAGCACTACGAAGAAAGATTACTTTGCTCGTGCAGCGCATGGCACGATTACTATAAAGCTCACTTATCTGTTTGATTTGAAGAAATAAAGAAACGCAAGAATACAAAAATGGCCACTGCTTCAATAATGAATAAGTGGCCATTTTTATTTTATATCTCTTAGTCCGATTATCTCAATCTATCGGCAGCCTTCACCATCACTTCATCCCGCCCGATGGCACGAATAGCCAATACATTCAGGATAATTGAAATCAGTGGTAAGCAAAGCGCCCAACCGATGCGGAAAAGGTTATCATCATTCTTCAATGCAAAATAAAAAGCAAGGAAAGCGATGTAATAACCCACCAGCAATAAGCTGTTAAAGATACTCATGCGAATCTGCAACATACGGTTCTTAAACAAGAAGATTGTAGCAAAAGCCACCAGCGTGCTAAGCATCAATATGCCAAACAAGCCCCATGTGGACTGAAAAGCATCATTCATTCCCATTCCTATAGCCTTGAAAGGATGTTCGCCTGTTGCGTCAATAAAATATCCCATCGGCAAACACATTGCTGTAATAAGCAATCCTGTAACAATCAGCAAATAAACTGTTTGTATCCGTTGAATCATAAGTTTTCTAAAGTAGTTAAGTTAAACAATAATAGCCAAGCAATAAGGAGTAGGGATTACTATCCCACTTACTACTTGACTATCAATTCTTTCGTCAGAAAATAAATTACTGAAGTTTTTCTTTCTCCTTAGCCGGATTTCTATAATATATTTTCCCTTCGATGTATTCTTGAGTAGCAATCAAATCGGGTTTCGGCAACTTCTCATAGTAGCGAGAAATTTCGATTTGCTCTCTATTCTCAAACACTTCTTCCATATTGTCATTGTAAGAAGCAAACTCTGCCAGTTTCTTTGACAGGTCATTTTTGATTTCCACACTGATTTGATTAGCGCGCTTACCAATAATGGCAACAGTTTCATAAACATTCCCTGTATCGGCACAGAGTTCCATCATGTCACGGGTTACCGTTGTAGTAGGAGCATTCGTCTTTTTGTAGTCCATAAATCTATTTAAATTTAGTCTTTAATTACTTTCTGTGAACCATTGAATATTCTTTCAGCCTCTTTCAGGTATTTACTTTCCGGGAACTCATTCTTGAAAGCATAATATTCGTCTACCGTCTCGCGATAACGATCCATCCTCTTATCTTCCACACTATTATTGGCCATCTCGTATTTGGCACGTAGAATCAGGATAGAAAGATCTTCACGATAATCGGTATACGGATAATCTTTCAACGCATTCTGAGCTGTGATGACACAGGACTCATAGTTGTTACCCATATAGTTACCCAAATTATAATATAGTCTTGCTGAATATAGCTCTTTCAACACTAACTTATCCTGCAAAGCAAAAATCATATCCTGTGCTTCCTGTTTCTTAGTGCTGCTTGGGAAATATTCCATAAACATCTGCAACTGCTGGATAGCCTGATAAGTGCTCGATTGGTCCAGACGTGGTTCCGGAGTATCCAAGAATAAAGCTTTACCTGCATGGAAACGTGCCAGTTCAGTAAATGTACCACGCGGATAGGTATTGAAATAAGTGATAAACGTTTGGGCGGCTGTCTGATAATCTTTCTGATTATAATAACTCATTCCCAACATATACAAAGATTCCTCCGCATTAATCGTTCCTTTAAGAATAGTGATTAACTCATTCAGCAGGGTAGCCGAACGATTATACTGTCCCTTCGCAAAATAGTTTTTAGCGGCTTCGTACTTGTATTCGTAATCGGTGCTTTTCAGCAATTTATTATATTCCCCACACGAGGTAAGAGAAGCGGCTGCAAGCAAAGTTATAATGATATTTTTCTTCATCCTTTTTAAAAATAATGCGCAAAGTTACTTATTCGCTGGGAATTTAGCAATTAATCTGTGTTTTTTAATACATAAAAGGCGTTAAACATCGACAAAAGGGGAGAAAATAACGATTAGCGGGTAAGTGATTAATGTTTAACGAAAAAAGATGTAATGTTTAACGGAGCAGTGACAGACAAATTTCATCGTTAATCACTACTCCGTTACTCACCAATTAAAGTTTATACAGGTCGCTTGCCGCCAACAAGTCGACTTTTTTGTCTTTCAGCACTTCGATGCATTTATCCAGATTGCTGGGACGAATCACCACATTGGCAATATTGTTGTTAGCAAACGAATACATATATTCGATAAATACGCCTTCGGCAGATAGATATCCCAGCACTTTGGCCAAAGCACCCGGCACATTCGGACAGCTAATACCTACCACATCCGTCACATTCACAGCAAAATGATTGTCTTTCAATGCTTTATATGCTCTATCCGGGTCGGATACTATTCCACGCAAAATACCGAAATCTGCATTTTCGGCGATACATAAGGCAGAAAGATTGATATTTTCTTTTGCCAGCACTTCAGTCACCTCCGTCAAGCGGCCTGACTTATTTTCCAAAAAGATAGAAAGTTGTTTTGCTACCATAATTATTTAAGTATTAGGGTTACAGAGTTCTGTTATCAATCACTCGTTTGGCTTTACCCACGCTGCGTTCGATGCTACGCGGCTCTACCAGTTTCACATTGACTCCCAGTCCGAGCACACTTTGCAGGCGACCCGCCAGTTTCTTCTTCAATGCCAGCATCTTGTTGATTTCGTCGGAATAAAACTCCGGACGCACTTCTACCTGAAGTTCCATTGTGTCGGTATTGTTTTCGCGTCCCACTATCAGCAGGTAGTGCGGTTCAAATTCCGCCATTTCAAGTATTACCGATTCGATTTGTGTCGGGAATACGTTTACGCCTCGGATAATCAACATATCATCGCTGCGTCCTAGAATACGATCCATGCGAACCAATGTACGACCGCAGGAACAGGTGTCATAATGCAAAGCAGTCAGGTCGCGCGTGCGGTAACGGAGCAATGGCATACCTTCTTTTGTCAGGTGTGTAAATACCAGTTCTCCGGTTTGTCCGTGCTCAACGGGTTGCAATGTATTAGGGTCGATAATTTCCGGGAAGTAATGGTCTTCGTTCAAGTGTGTGCCGTGTTGGCATTCACATTCGTACCCCACACCCGGTCCGGCTATTTCACTCAATCCGTAAATATCATAAGCTTGGATGCCTAGTTTCTCTTCAATCTCATGACGCATTTGTTCCGTCCAGGGTTCCGCACCGAAAGCACCTACTTTCAGTTGAAATTCTTCGCGTGGGAAGCCTGAATCTTTGATGGCATCCGCCAGATAAAGTGCATATGAAGGAGTACAGCAAAGCACTGTCGAACCGAAATCGTGCATCAACGTAATCTGTTTCTCCGTATTGCCGCTAGACATAGGGATCACGGATGCTCCGATATTCTCTGCTCCCGAGTGTGCTCCCAGCCCTCCGGTGAAGAGTCCGTATCCATAAGATACCTGGAAGATATCCGAACGTCCTGCTCCATAAGCGGTAAAGGCGCGTGAGATACATTCCGCCCATGTAGACAAATCCTTGCGGGTATATCCTACTACGGTCGGTTTTCCGGTGGTGCCCGAAGAGGCATGGATACGTACAATTTGACTCATCGGCACGGCACAAAGTCCGAACGGATAGTTATCTCTCAAATCATGTTTCGTAGTAAACGGCAGTTTTGTTATATCATCAATGCTGTTGATATCGTCGGGAGTAATCCCCAATCCCTGCATTTTCTTCCGATAGAAGGGGGTGTTGTGGTAGACGTAATCTACAATTTTCTTGAGACGTATGCTTTGAATCTTGCGAAGGCTTTCGCGGTCCATACACTCGATGCTCTCATTCCAAATCATGTGTTTCTGGTATTATTAGTTGTATGAATCTGTTTTTTGATATTAATATGTTGCAAAGTAAAGGATTTATTTGGAAAAATGATTTGTAATCTCGATTATTTTCCCGATTATTGTTCCACTTTTAGGATTTTGACTATGAACTTTGAACTAACATCTGCTTATAAACCTACCGGGGATCAGCCGGAAGCCATCGCACAACTGACTGAAGGAGTACTTCAGGGAGTCCCCGGACAAACATTATTGGGAGTTACCGGATCGGGAAAGACATTCACCATTGCCAATGTCATTGCCAACATCAACAAACCAACGTTGATTTTGAGCCATAATAAGACTTTGGCTGCACAGTTGTACAGCGAATTTAAGGGATTCTTCCCGAATAATGCCGTAGAGTATTATGTTTCTTACTACGACTATTACCAACCGGAAGCCTACCTTCCCAACAGTGATACTTATATAGAAAAGGACCTTGCCATCAACGACGAGATTGACAAACTTCGTCTGGCTGCCACTTCTGCCCTACTCTCCGGGCGCAAAGACGTGGTGGTAGTTTCTTCCGTATCTTGCATATATGGTATGGGGAATCCTTCCGATTTCTACAAAAACGTAATTGAAATAGAACGGGGACGCATGATGGACCGCAATGTGTTCCTACGCCGACTGGTTGATAGCCTTTACGTTCGTAACGATATCGACCTGAACCGTGGTAACTTCCGCGTCAAGGGTGACACTGTGGATATTTATCTGGCATATACGGATAATCTGCTCCGCGTCACCTTCTGGGGAGATGAGATTGACGGTATTGAAGAGGTAGACCCGATTACAGGTGTCACCATTGCGCCTTTCGAAGCTTACAAGATTTATCCTGCCAACTTATTCATGACCACCAAAGAGGCTACCCTCCGGGCTATTCATGAGATTGAGGATGATTTGACAAAGCAGGTTGCTTTCTTCGAATCCATCGGCAAGGAATATGAAGCAAAACGGCTTTACGAACGGGTGACATACGATATGGAAATGATTCGCGAACTGGGACATTGTTCCGGCATCGAGAACTATTCCCGTTACTTTGACGGTCGTGCTGCCGGAACGCGTCCTTATTGTTTGCTCGACTTTTTCCCTGACGATTTCTTAATTGTGATTGATGAAAGCCATGTGAGTATCCCTCAGGTTCGTGCCATGTACGGAGGAGACAGGGCGCGTAAAATCAATCTTGTAGAATACGGCTTCCGCTTGCCTGCCGCTATGGATAACCGACCGTTGAAGTTTGAAGAGTTTGAAGAAATGGCGAAACAGGTTATCTACGTCAGTGCCACGCCGGCGGATTATGAATTAATCAAGTCCGAAGGTGTCGTTGTAGAACAAGTCATCCGTCCTACGGGCTTGCTCGACCCGATTATCGAAGTCCGACCGAGTCTCAATCAGATTGACGACTTGATGGAAGAGATTCAGCAACGCATCGAGATTGGAGAACGTGTGCTTGTCACCACTTTGACCAAACGCATGGCGGAAGAGTTGACGGAGTATCTTCTTAATAATAATGTAAGGTGCAACTATATCCATAGCGATGTCGACACACTGGAACGTGTCAAAATCATGGATGATCTCCGGCAGGGAGTATATGATGTGCTTATCGGAGTCAACCTGCTTCGTGAAGGACTCGACCTTCCGGAAGTTTCCCTCGTAGCTATCCTCGATGCGGACAAAGAAGGTTTCCTCCGCTCCCATCGTTCGTTGACTCAGACGGCTGGTCGTGCCGCCCGTAATGTCAATGGTAAGGTAATCATGTACGCCGACAGAATGACAGACAGCATGAAGCTAACCATTGACGAGACTAACCGCCGTCGTGAAAAACAGCTAGCCTACAATGAGGAGAACGGCATCACGCCGCAACAAATTAAGAAGGCAAGGAATCTGTCTGTATTTGGTAATGCAACCGCCGAAGCGGAAGAATTGCTGAAAGAGAAACATGCTTATGTGGAACCTACTACTCCGAATCTTGCTGCCGACCCTGTAGTTCAGTATATGAGCAAAGCACAGATGGAAAAGAGCATCGAACGTACGCGCAAGCTGATGCAGGAATCAGCCAAGAAACTGGAATTTATCGAAGCCGCGCAATACCGAGACGAGTTATTGAAACTGGAAGATCTGATGAAAGAGAAGTGGGGATAATAGTCCCCCACTTCTTTCTATATGTTGGCATTAAAGCATCAACAAATCTTTAATAGACAGTTTGATTTATTAATTAGTGTTATAAAAACACTTTTAATTGAGCAATTGTTTGCAAATATCCGGGAAGTCCGTATCTTTGCACTGTGTTTTTCATAGTATTAGATTTAAGGTTAACAAAGGTTGGAGCAAGGCGTTGCTCCTTTTTTTATGCCCATACGTTTCTTTAGAACTCAAACTTTTCTAGCTTCATAGAGCCAAGTTCCTGTATTTTAGGGACTAACGTCACAAAGTGTTCTGCCTTTTCGTGTGCTGCCAATGCTTCCGCATCTGCCCATGTTTCACAAATCATGAGTACATCACGGTGAGTGGAACTTTCATATACGTCATAAGCAATGCAACCATTATCCTTCAATGATTGTGCTACCAATTCCTTTGCAGCTTCCAAAGCGGCAGCACGATTGCTTTCTGCTACCTGAATAAAAACGTTTAATCTAATCATACCTATTTAATTTTAAAATTATATCGCAAATGTACTTGAATATTCTGAAATCCCATATAGTTAGAACACTTATCTTTCCAATAAGTTTGATGAAAAAGAATGTATATATTCACGTTTAAACACCGAATAACCGTTAATATAAGAATTACAAATCTTAATCTATGTTATATAACATGCCAAATTTCTTGCTTTATTTGCTAATTTCACAGAAGTCCGTATCTTTGCACTGTGTTTTTCATAGTATTAGATTTAAGGTTAACAAAGGTTGGAGCAAGGCGTTGCTCCTTTTTTTATGCCTAAATGTTTGGATGAGACAAAGAACATTTGTACTTTTATGGCATTAAAGAGTATCCTCCTATGCATACAGCAGAGACATATAATCTTGTTCATAAGACAAAAGAACATAAGAACAAAAGAGAAAAATGGAAATAGAAGATTTGATAAAAACGATTATTCAGTGTGCTTATAATGTAAGAACACATCTCGCTGCGGGTTTTCTTGAAACAGTTTACCAAAAAGCATTGGTGATTGAATTAAAAGAAAAAGGAATTGATGCTGAAGCAGAATTTCCTATAAGCGTATACTATAAAAATATAATTGTAGGAGAATTCAGAGCCGACATAATAGTAGAAAAGAAGGTTATCATTGAACTTAAAGCTGTTCAGCATCTGAGTTCTATACATGAAACTCAATTAGTAAATTACTTAACCGCTACTAATACAGACCATGGCTTATTAATAAACTTTGGAGGCGAACATATCGAGATAAAAAGGAAATTCAAAGAATATAAACCTAAAAATAACGCATAAGAAAAATATGTTCTTTTGTTCTTATGTCTAATAATAAAAATTTGTCTACTCATGGAAATAAATCAACCAAGTCCAAAATTTCAAGATGTGTCAATCGCACCTATGCATACAGCAGAGCATTTATTAAACGCCACCATGGTAAAAACCTTCGGTTGTCCACGCTCTCGCAATGCACATATAGAAAGGAAGAAAAGCAAGTGTGACTATCTACTTTCATCTTGCCCCACCGACGAACAAATTCAGGCTATCGAAGATAAAGTGAATGAAGTAATTAGCATGAATTTACCCGTGACAACGGAGTTCATGACACACAACCAGGCTAAAGACATCGTAGACCTCAGCAAACTACCTGCTGATGCCAGCGAATTACTACGTATTGTACGCATTGGAGATTATGATGCCTGTGCCTGCATCGGATTGCACGTATCCAATACTTCCGAAGTAGGTACTTTCAAAATCATTAGTCATGATTATGATGAAGAGAGACAGATATTAAGAGTAAGATTCAAGTTAATGGAGAAGAAGTAGGTTATCAAATTATTATCAGATTTATTGATTCTTCCGATAACTAACCACCGCCCAGCTATTGAATATTACTGCAAAAGTCACCAATACACCCAGCTCCGGCAACAAATCAACGAAACCACTACCTTTGAGATATACCATTCGCATCACCTCCATAAAATATCTCAAAGGATTGAACCAGGTAATCACTTGTGCCCACTCGGGCATACTACTAATCGGAGTAAACAGTCCGCTCATCAATATCAATATCAACATACAGAACCACATCACAAACATAGACTGCTGCATCGTAGCCGAATAGTTGGAAATGACAAGTCCGAAACCGGACATCACCAACACAAACAGTACTGCAAAAAAGTAAATCACTATAAAATGTCCGACCGGAACGATGCCATAAACCAACCAAGCCAATACAAAGCATACAGTCAGCACCACAAAGCCTATCAACCAATAAGGCAAAAGCTTTGCTAAAATGAAGGTAAACTTCGGCACTGGCGTCACATTAATTTGTTCAATTGTCCCCACCTCCTTCTCGCCCACTACATTCAATGCCGGCAAAAAGCCACAAATTAAAGTCAACAACATTACCATCAGTGCAGGAATCATGTATAGTTTATAGTTCAGGTTCGTATTGAACAAGCCCTGCGAATCTATTCTAATGGAAGGGAAAGCACCGGAGACAGTAACAGCCTGAGGATGTTCCGCACGTAATTCGGCAGCATAATCATTGACGATGGAAGCCAGATAAGAACTTCCAAGTCCTCCTTTGGTTCCATTCACCGCATTGGCAGCTATCAATATATGAGCATCTTCCCCATTCATCCAGTCCCGTTCCAAGTGCCGCGGTATTTCCATCACAACATCGGCTGTCCCTGCTTCAATATTCCGAAGCCCCTCTTCGTAGGAAGCAGGCACTTCAATCAAACGGAAATAAGTGGAAGCGGAAATCTTATTCACCAGCCGCTGAGAAATAGCCGAATGGTCATTATCCACAATATTCAGTTGGATATTCTTAATCTCCAGATTGACCGCCCAAGGCATCAAAAGCATTATCATGCACGGAAAGACAAGAATCAACTTTGGCAGAAACGAATTGCGAAGCAACTGTTTAAACTCTTTTTCTATCAGGAACTTTATCATAATTAATTTATCCTTTCTATCAATAAGCCCGTTATTACTCCAAACGATACTTAAACTTCTTGATACTGATTGTGATGAGTACCGTCGCCATCAACAACAAAACACCAATCTCTTTATACACCAGCGCAACCGGCACCCCCTCAATCATCAGTTTGCGCACCGCCTGAATGTACCAACGCGCCGGAAGCACGTCTGATATCCACTGAAGCACAAGCGGCATACTTTCAATAGGGAAAATCATCCCCGATAAAAGCATGGTAGGCATCATCAACATCAATCCCGATGCAAGCATCGCCGCAACCTGTGTATGGGTGACGGACGAAATGAGTAACCCCAGTGCCAATGAGACGAAGATAAACAGCAGAGATACCGTTATCAGCCAGAACAGACTTCCTACCACCGGAACATTCAGCACAAATACCGAAAGCAAAAGAATAGTCAACAAATTGACAAAGGACAAGACGAAATAAGGCACAGCCTTCGCCAGAATAATGAACAATGGCTTGACGGGCGAAACCAGTAATACTTCCATTGTGCCTGTCTCTTTCTCACGAACGATGGAGATAGAGGTCATCATTGCACAAATCAGCATCAGTATCAGCCCCATCACTCCCGGAACAAAATTATAAGCACTCTTCATCTGAGGGTTATAGAGCAACTTAATATCGGGGGTCAGACGGGCAATCGACACATTCGGCGGCACTAATTCCTGCCCTGCCATCGATATGACTCCTGTCGCATAATTAATCTGCGCAGTAGACATATTCGGATCTGTAGCATCTACAATCAATTGCACACGGGCATCATCGGTGTAAAGTCCGTCAACAAAACGTTCGCTGAAAACAACCGCCATATCAATCTTATTTTTCAAGAAGGCAGCTTCCATTTCTTGCGGCGACCGGAAACGGACGGTAACGGTAAAGTATTCGCTGGCATCCAGACGATCAACAATTTTCCGTGTCATTACATCATTGGATGGGTCGAGTACCGCCAGTCGCACATTGTTAACTTCCGTACTGATAGCAAAACCGAACAGAATAATCTGCACGATAGGCATCCCCAACAGAATCAACATCGTGCGACGATCACGGAATATGTGATAAAATTCCTTCTTTACAAAAGCAATAAACTGTTTCATAATCAATCTGCTTTACGCACCGCACTGCGGGCCAGTTTCTGGAAAACATCATCCATCGTTTCCACACCGAATTGCTGTTTCAAACGAGCGGGAGTATCAAGTGCTTTGATTTGTCCGTCCACCATGATGGATATCCGGTTGCAATATTCGGCTTCATCCATATAGTGCGTGGTGACAAATACTGTGATTCCACGGTCGGCAGCCTGATAAATCAATTCCCAGAACTGCCTTCGTGTAGCAGGATCCACACCGCCGGTCGGTTCGTCAAGGAAAACGATTCGCGGTTCATGGAAAATAGAAACTGAAAAGGCAAGTTTCTGTTTCCATCCTAAAGGAAGGCTTTTTACCAGCGTATTCCGTTCGGACGAAAAGCCCAAGCGTTCCAGCAGTTCGTCCGTCTTTCGTTCTATCTCCTGTTCTTTCATACCATAGATTCCGGCAAAGAGACGAATATTCTCCCACACCTTCAAATCCTCATATAATGAGAACTTCTGACTCATATAGCCGATGTGTTTCTTCACCTGCTCAGCTTCTTTAAAGATGTCATATCCGGCTACTCTTCCTACTCCGGAAGTGGGTTTGCTCAATCCACAAAGCATCCGCATGGCAGTTGTCTTTCCCGCACCGTTAGCACCCAGGAATCCAAATATTTCTCCACGGTTCACCTGAAAAGAGATATGATCCACCGCAGTAAAACTGCCGAAGCACTTCGCCAACCGTTCCACTTCGATGACAGGTGACATCTCATATTTCACCTCCTCCCGTTCCAACGAAGGCGGACAAAGGATAGATGCAAATTGCCGTAGAATACGTTCGGGCGTATCAATGCCATGAATCTGCCCATGATTGATAAAAGCAATCCGGTCGCACTGGCGGGCTTCGTCCATAATAGGGGTTGAAACGACTATCGTAATGCCTTGATTCCTCAGATTTCGCAGCATTTGCCAGAACTCCTTACGTGATACGGGGTCGACTCCTGTAGTCGGTTCGTCCAGAAATAAAATGTCCGGCTTATGAATCAAGGCACAGCTCAGTGCCAGCTTTTGTTTCATTCCACCCGACAAAGCCCCTGCCCTTCTCTTTTTGAAAGGTTCTATCTGCTGATAGATATCCTTAACCAAATCATAATTTTCTTGAATGGTTGTGTGAAACACAGTAGCAAAAAACTCTAGGTTTTCCTCTACCGTAAGATCTTGGTAAAGGGAAAATCGACCGGGCATATAGCCTACCTTCGTACGGATTTGTTTGTATTCCGTCACCACATTCAGTCCTCCCACAGTGGCTGTCCCACTATCGGCAAGAAGCAAAGTGGTAAGAATACGAAACATCGTACTTTTTCCGGCACCGTCAGGACCAATCAGACCAAAGATTTCACCCTGTTCTACCGTAAAAGAGACATCTCGCAGTGCTTCCACCGCGCCGTAACTCTTGCTTACCTCTCTGA
Organism: uncultured Bacteroides sp.; assembly: GCF_900547205.1. GTDB lineage: Bacteria > Bacteroidota > Bacteroidia > Bacteroidales > Bacteroidaceae > Bacteroides. The sequence goes on along the minus strand of NZ_URFY01000035.1, from coordinate 18,241 downwards.
CAACCACCATGGGTTCTTTTTTCTCCATACTCCTTTTTTTATTCTCAGTCTCTACTTGCCTTTATTCCCGATTGAACTTTACTCCTCCATACATTCCAATTTTTAATGCACCGTCATTCTGCACGGCAATCTTAACCGCATATACCAGATTTGCCCGTTCATTTTTCGTCAGAATCGTCTTCGGAGTAAATTCCGAACGGTCGGAAATCCATGTAACAACCCCCGGATAAGCCTTCTGCTCCGAATTTCCATAATCGGAATATACCGTTACTTTATCTCCCAATTTCACCTGCGCCAACTGTTCTGAAGTGATATAAGCCCGCAAGTACATACGGTCAATTTCCGCTACCTTAAACAAAGGTTTGCCAATCGCAGCCAACTCTCCGGCTTCGGCATATTTTGCCAATACGGTTCCTTCAATGGGTGACTGAATGTGACACTTATTCAACTGGTCCTCAACTTGTTCCACTTGTATTCCTACTGAATTTCCTTGTTCTGTCAGGCTATTCGTACTATTCAGCAATGAAGATTCCTGAGCAATGAGTTGCCTTTCAAGCAACTTAACCTGTGCGTCCCAATCATCCAGTTGTTTCCGGTTAGCCGCTCCGGCGGCCAGCAAATTCTCCACACGCTTCTTCTCCCGTTCTGCTGTGGCAATCTGCTGCTTGGTAGCCGCAATCTGTTTCTTCAAGTCAGGTCGCTGGCTTTCCACGGATTTCATGCTGGCTTCCAGTTGCAGCTTTTTAAGGTATAGCTGCACCGTATCCACCAGTCCTATTTCCTCACCAGCCTTCAGTCTCGTACCCTCTTCAACTTCCAATTTCATTAATTTTCCGGCAGTCTCGGCAGAGACTATTACTTCCGTAGCCTCAAATGTACCGGTTGCATCGTAATCGGGCGTACCGCTTCCACAGGCAGACAACATGATTAATGCCATCCCTCCAATTCCTATCTTTTTCATTCGTTTCATATCCATTGAAGATGTATTTTAATAGTTCGTAGTATATTTCAATTGATAGATACCCATCAACCGTTGAATTTCATGCAATGCCTTTGACTGCCGGGCCATACTCTCATTCGTCAGTTCCCGAAGCATTTCCGTCACCGTCAATGTACCGTTCGCCACTTTCGCTTCTGCCGATTTACGAATATTCGTGCGCAATCGGATAATCTCATTATCATCCTGCATCTGCTTTTCGAGTGAACGGATAGCCTGATCCTGCCGTGTCATTTCCAATCTTGTGTTAAAAAGAAACACGTCCCGGTTATTATCCAGTTGCAGCCGCTTGTTTTCTATAACCTTGCGGTCATTCTTCAGTGTATACAAACTTCCGAAGTTCCACGAAAGGCGAACGCCTGCTATATAATAAGGAGAAAATTCATTCTTCAGCATATTCAATCCCGGATTTCCATAAGCTCCCTGCACGAATAGTCCGAATTGCGGAAGATGACGCACGTTCAAGGTCTTCTCTTGCACCTGCAATCCGGTTCCCTGCGCATCAAACAAAGATAATTCAGGTCTGCGAATCTCACTCACAGCCGATAGCCCGCTTTGCGGAACAGGCTTTTCCAAAAAAGTACTCCGAGATAATTCTTCCCCCATTAATAGAGAAAGCATTTGCAAATAGGCAGCTCGCGATGATTCCAGTTCTATTCTTTTCTGCTTTGTGTTCAACTGCTCCACTTTTACAGCATCCAAATCGGCCTGATTGGCAATTCCATTCTCCACATAGGCGTTAATCTGACGATAATTCCGCTCTAGCTCCTCTTGCAGCAACGCATTCTGTTGCAATTCCTCGTCCAGCAGTAGAATGCCGAAATACAAATCATTGACACGACCATTCAGCGCATACATATCTACATTCAACTTTTCCTTTTCTATCTCAGCTTCTGCCGTCGTCCGTTTCTTCTGCATCCGTATGCTTCCGCCATCCCATATTTTCTGTTGTAGCTCCACCATCACCTGATACTGATCTTTCGGCAATCCTTTCAGGTCTACTCCGGGAAGCTTTACAGGTATCTCCGTCACTTCACTTTGATAAGAAGCCTTTGCCGACAAGGCGAACTGAGGCAGATAGCCTCTTGCTGCATTCTCCAGATTATAATCCTTCGTCTTCTCCACCAATCCATATTGATGTACCAACGGATAATTTTCCTGCGTTTTCCGTTGACACTCATCTAACGTAATCTGCGCATTCATTGCCGATACAAACAGTAAAAAGGAGAAACTGAAAATCATTCTTTTCATAAGCATCTTTTCTATTAGTTCTTCAAAGGACAAAGATAGAGGTTTCAAGGATACGAGGCACTTTCTGAGAGTTGGCAAATATGTTCCATTAGTTCGATAAACTAACTAAATAAAGACAAATAAAGCACTTTTTATTATCTTTGCGGGAAAACAAAGAGATATATGGAGCAAAATGTATTGATTGAAATAGGCCTTAAATCAGTAGAAGACCTAACCATAGTTCGACACAATGAATATAGGTTTATTACTTCCGACTTCGGATTCGTGAACAGTTTCGCTAAAATGGAATCTCAACTTCTCACAATTGGCCGACCATATCGTATAAAAGACGGTCGTATCATATTTCTGAGACAAGGTTCCGCACGAGTTTTAATCAACCTGATAGAATATACCTTCGGCATCAATAGTCTGCTATTAGTTACCGCTAATTCTATCATACAGATTATTGAGACTTCACCCGACTTCGATATGCAACTGATAGCTGTAGACAACAATTTTCTTCCCATCACCGGCAAAGAAGAGTTTTTCACGCACTTCCTTCAACGCCAGAAAAACATCTTATTGAGCCTCACACCTCAAGAAGAAACACGAATTAAGAGTTACTTCTCCCTGATATGGGATATTTTACAAGAGAAACCTTTCCAACGGGAAGTAGTTCAACATCTGTTGACCAGTCTTTTATATAATGTAGCAAGTATAGCCAAAGAAAGTCATCAACCCAATTACCAGCAGACACATCAAGAAGATATTTTCCAACGATTCATATCCTTGGTCAATACCCACAGTAAAAGAGAGCGGAACGTCAACTTCTATGCAGATAAACTATGTCTCACTCCCCGCTACTTAAACACCGTTATCCGACAGACCAGCCAACAAACAGTAATGGACTGGATAAACCAGTCCATTATACTTGAAGCTAAAGTATTGCTGAAACATAGCAATCAGCTTGTATATCAAATTTCCGATGAATTAAATTTCCCCAACCCATCATTCTTCTGCAAGTTTTTCAAGCGGATGACGGGGATGACTCCGCAGGAATATCAGAAATCGTAATGATTCTTATTTCGAGAACTCCTTAATACGCTGCTCTTCTTCCTGTTTACAGATTAGCAGCGTGTTATCTTTCTCTGCAATGATGTATCCATCAAGTCCTTGCACCACAACCCGTTTCTCTTCACTGGTGTGCACAATGCAATTCCTGCTTTCATACAGGCGGATGTCAGGTCCCACCGTTGCATTGCCCGACTTATCTCGCGGCAACAAACCGTGAAGTGCCCCCCATGTACCCAAATCCGACCATCCGAAAGAAGCCGGCAATACATAAATCTCCAGTGCTTTTTCCATCACTGCATAGTCAATAGAGATACTCTCGCAAGTGGGAAACAGTTTCTTTACCGTTTCATTTTCTTTCTCTGTATAGAAATCGGGATAGATACGATCAAAAATCTGTGCGATGCCCGGAGCATATACACGCATCACGGAAGTAATGGTACGCACATTCCAAACGAAGATTCCTGCATTCCAGAAGAAGTTGCCCTCCGACAGGTACTTCTCCGCAGTCTCCTTGTCCGGCTTCTCTTTGAAGGAATCCACCGTAAAAATCTCCTTATCCGTATTTATCGAATCTGCGGCAGCAATATAACCATATCCCGTTTCCGGGCGAGTAGGTCTGATACCTAATGTAACAATGGCACTGCAATCGCTTGTGAAGCGAAGTGCCTTCTCCACTACCCTACGAAACTCTCCGGTATCCATAACTATGGCATCCGAAGGTGTCACTACAATATTAGCGTTCGGATGTTTTTTCTTTATCTTCCAGCAAGCAAACGCAATGCAAGGTGCCGTATTACGGGCACAAGGCTCTGCCAGAATATTACTCTCCGGAATCTCCGGCAATTGTTCCCGAACAATGTCTATGTACTTTTCAGAAGTCACCACCCACATATTCTCGCGTGGACAAACACCATCAAACCGATCTGCCGTCAACTGAATCAGCGATCGCCCACATCCCATAACATCAATAAATTGTTTCGGGCATTCCGGTGTACTCATCGGCCAAAAACGGCTACCAATACCACCAGCCATTATTACAACATGGTTATCCATACCTTATAATCTCCTGTTTAAAAAATAATCGCGCAAGTTACTCCAAAATATGCAGATTTACAAGTAAAACAAGAAAATACATCAATGATTGTCGCCGACAGTCGATATAAGACGGAGCTTTTGCAGATGCATTGATGAAAATATTAAAGTAATTCGTAAATCAAGCAAGATAACCAATTATGACCAGAGAAATGTCGGTATAAACGAACATTTCAGTTTCTATCCCACTTCATCAGCACCGTCCATTGTTGGGGAGCGCTAGCCTTCTCCCTCTTGTGGGGCATCGTCGCTATCAGTAAGTCCTCTTCATCCTCCACCACCTTTCTCAGCGTCTTTACCAATACGTGCATATTGATGGAAAGCCGAATCGACTCCAATATAAAAACGATGATTGCTATATAATATTGTATGTGCAAATTCTCTCCTCTTTTTGCCTTCGATACGTCACGTTTTGATATAGCTACCTCTGCCGCTATCACGTCTTGAGTAAGCTCTTTATCCTTTCTCATAAGAATTACCATTATTTCGCTTAAGTGTTCACTATTAATCTTCTCCATTGTAGCCCCAAATTTATTATTGCTTGTATTTTTTCGTGAATAAGTAGAAGCTATTAAGAAAAATATCAAATCATCAGTACCAACTATTGGTACTATCTTCAACTTTCTTACATCTACTTTTGTCCCATCAAAATTATTAATTATAAGATAAAAATGAAATTACTCGAAGAAATTTATGTCTCTGTTTACGACAGTGTGTTTTCCAAACAACCTCAAACGATGTCCTTTCTGGAAGTCGTCTCACAATGTATCCAACCAGTTCATGCTCCTCTCATCAGTGCCATTCGCGGCTACCATCAGGAAGGCGACCGCGAAGCAGTACAGCAAATGAAGCTCAAACTCAACTGCTTCACCCCGGCCGGAACCTTCGACGGTGCTCACTCCATCAAAAACTTCCTGCTGCCAAGCAACATTATCGGCCTTGACTACGACCATGTGCCCGACAGACTGGAAATGATTAAACGTTGCGAAGCGGACCCTCACACCATCTCCGCTCTCGAAAGTCCCACGGACGGCGTCAAAGTATTCGCCTACGTCGAAGGTATCGAAGGACGCCACCGTGAAGCGCAGCAAATGGTGAGCAGATATTACGACAACTTGCTACAGCTCACCAGCGACCCCGCCTGCAAAGACGAAAGCCGCCTATGCTACTTCACCTATTCGCCCAACGGATACCTTGCCAGCCTTTACCAACCTTTTGAACTGCCCACGATTGCCGCGCAGCAACCCTCAGACACGGAAGAGAAAGCGGGAAACACAGCTAAGGGAACAGTAACCGGCAGTCCGAAGGATACCTATGAGTTTCTGCAGAACGTCCCCATTGAGGAGACGAACCAATTCGTTTCGTCCTTTATTTTCCTTTCTCCGTTGGTCAGCGGACAACGCCACACGAACCTCTTCAAATTGGCTTGCGAAGCTTGCAAACGTCATTACCCCATGGATACGATATTACGTGAGGTTAAGCAATACATGAAACTTACGGATTTCCCGGACAAAGAGTTAAGAAGCGTGTTTAAGTCTGGATACGAGCACATTATCAAGCAGGCAACCCAGACGAATAGTTCCACTCCCACCCACTCTCCGACTTCCAAACTGCCATTACTGCCAAAACTGCCACCTATGACCCCTGAGGAAACGGAAGAGACAGAAGAAGCCTATTGGCAAGGCGAAGAACTTCGCAAAAACACGCCCGCATTCCCCGACGAAGTGTTCAAAAATCTTCCCGAACTACTCGCCGCTTGCCTTATCGAAGACGGCAGTATCCGAGAGCGAGACATTTCATTTCTTTCCGATATCACGGCGTTAAGCGCCGTCCTGCCTCAAACATTTGGTATTTACAATCACAAAAAATATTCTACTCATCTTTATAGTATTATTCTCTCTCCTGCCGGTAGCGGAAAGAGCATTGCACAAACCGGACGTTACTTGCTGGAAGAACTGCACGACAGCATTCTGACAGTCAGCCAACAGCAACAAAAAAATTACAAACATGAGCACTCCACCTGGCAAGCGGACTGCAACAAGAAAAACAGAGGCGGAAGTCCCCGTCCGGAAGAACCGGTGGCACCTCCCTTCAAGATGCTTATCATCCCCGCCACTACCAGCTACACACGTATGCAGATGCATATGCAGGACAATGGCACGCAGGGCAGCATCATTTTCGACACCGAAGCGCAGACGCTTTCCTCGGCCAACCATCTGGATTGCGGCAACTTCGACGATATGCTCCGCAAAGCCTTCGAGCACGAGAATATCGACTCCTCTTACAAGGCAAACGGACTCATACCCATCTTCGTCCGGCGCCCCCGGCTGGCGCTGATTCTCACCGGAACTCCGGCGCAGCTCAAGGGCTTGCTCGACAGTTCCGAGAATGGCCTCGCAAGCCGTATCCTCTACTATACCTTCCGCGAAGCTCCGCATTGGAAGGATATGGGAGACGAATGCGAATCCATCGAAGACCATTTCAAACCTCTTGCCCATCGCGTTTCCCAATTGTACGAGTTCTGCCTGATGAATCCCGTGCTTTTCCATCTAACCCGCCCGCAATGGGACCAGCTTAACCAAACCTTCTCCCGCCTGCTGGAAGAAGTGGCGCTGGAAGCCAACGACGACCTGCAGGCAGTCGTGAAACGCTATGCATTTATGGTGATGCGCATCAGCATGATTCAGACACGCATCCGACAGTTCGAGACTCAGGATGTTTCATCAGAGATCTATTGCTCCGACGAAGATTTCAGCCATTCACTCCAAATAGTGTTGTGCTGCTACGAACATAGCCGCCTGCTGCTCTCTTCCATGACTACTCCCACCATTCAACCACTGAAGAATCCGGACATTATCAGGCGGTTCTATGAAGATTTGCCGAATGTATTTACTACGGAGGAAGCCATTCGAATCGGCGCAATTTACGGATTCAGTTTGCGTAAGATTGCCCGTCTGCTGAAGGCTCTTAACAATATGAGAATCAACAAGGTATCCCATGGTATATACGAAAAGTTGAAATAGAGGGTAGGTATGTGGCAGTTTTGGCAGTAATGGCAGTTTGAAGGATTCTGTAACCATTGGAAGGTTTGGGAAAAACATCCCAATGATCGGAATCAAACATTGGGAAGTTTCGATACAATCTTCCCAATGTTTATTCTTCTTTTCAGCACGTCTGTGCGCATCACTGCACCCCTCACCGCTTGGCCGATGTTGTACTTTTGTCATGTAATCGATTACGGAAATAATTAAAGATTAAAAAATTAAAATTCTAAAGTTTATGGCACAGAATTACATTACTATGGCTCGTAAGAACCTGTTGAAACCGGATGAAGCTCCCAAGTATTACGCAATGGCACGTAGCGGTCGCAAAGTGACCGTGAAGGAGGTCTGCAAACGAGTTTCCGAACGTTCTTCTTATTCAAAAGGTGAACTGGAAGGGTCAATCGGCGAGTTCCTTCTCGAAATCGTCAATGTATTGGAAGAAGGAAACATCGCTCAAATGGGCGACCTGGGGAATTTCAGAATGAGTCTCAAAACCGCAACTCCCACCGCTACGGAGAAGGAGTTCAAATCTTCATGCATCGGCAAAGGCAAGGTGCTCTTCTATCCGGGGAATGATTTACGAAAATTATGTAAGACACTGGATTATGTATTGTATAAAGGTGATGGTAAAGCCGATGCGGGCAACGAACCGCTTCCCGACGACGGAGGCGATGATAACCAAGGCGGCGGAGAGACTCCGGACCCGGCAGCGTAACCAGTCTTCGGTAGTAGGCGATTGATTAATATTCAATCAGTATTTTAGTATTCAACTAGTATTTATCAAATAAAAACTACGGGAAAAGTTTAATTAACTAATTGTCAAGGCGTAAAGAGTAGAAAGTTAGGTGACAGGTAACGAATTAGTAACGGTGCGGGGTTCTTTGCGTTTCTTCGCTCTGCTCTGATAACTTGGTACAAATGTACGAATTTGGACTGAAAACAGGAAATAAATAAGGGGATTTTTTTGTTGGGGGAGTTTTGATGGGGAGAATGGAGGGGGTGGAATTGCGGGGTGCAAAAAATGGGGTTGCACTGTGAATTTTCATGGGTTTGTAAGTTGTTGATTTTCAGGGTGTATTTTACTGGTGCAAGGTGCACGTATATATATAGATATACGTGCACCTTGCACCTGCCCTATGCACAGCTAATATTTGATGCACTATTGATGTGGGGATTCAGGAGGATTGCATAGGGATTCAGGAGGGTGCAGGAGGATTGTAAAGAGGTTATAGCTGCTCAATGACATCGAGGGGAAGATCGGTACACTCGGCAATGGTGGCGGTGTCTATCCCTTTCTGTTTGAGCTTGCGGGCTATCTCAACGGTCTTGTTATGCTCTTTGAGTGCGGAGAATAGCAATTCGCAAAGGTAGTCGAGCGCAGCGTATAGCCGCTCCCGATTCTCCATGCGCTGATAGTCCACTCCCCAAAAGGTGGAACGGCGACGGTGAAGTATCAGGTAGTATGTTCCGGCAGTGAGAAGTCCGGCTATGATGTCAGCGGGGATGCCTGTACCCTCGAACAAATGTTTCAGTTCATCTATCGCTGTGCGATAATGCTTCTCACGACTTCGGGCGATGCGGCGGGTGGTGGGATTGTCGGCTTCGAGCTCCCACACCAACAGGTGCTGCATATCTATGTTGTCATAGAGATAGACTGCCAATGATTTCAAGTTTCTTTTCAGTATGTCCTCACCGGCTTTGTCGGTGGGGTGTTCTTCGTCGAAGAGGTCGTGCAGCCAGTAGTCGGAAATGTAGGCGTACTTATCCAATACCCGATCTATGCTCTTGTAATTTTTGAGTAGGACGGACATTTGGATGCCTGCCCTCTGCATAATATCCGTAAAGGTGATTTGAGCCAGACCTTTTTCACTTGCCAACTGGCGGACGGCATCAAATACACCCGCTTCGAGTTCGGCACGGGTGCGGCGGTTGCGTTTGTTCTTTGGTTCTTCCATGATGATTTATACTATTGCACGCAAAAGTAGAAAAAATAAGTGTAAGTCACTCGTTTTCTGTTATAAAACAGATTTGAGGGGAAATGATGAAAAAAATATTGTGTTTAGTTGCTCACATAGCGATAAAGCTGTATTTTTATGGCGAACAATATATCTTACTTCATATATAAAGTATATAATATATTGTTATACAGATATATATGATTATATTTATGCGAATATAGTAATACTATGATATGAAAGTATATCAAGAAAGAGAGAAAATAACGCTTGCTTTTTCGACACGGGGGCGAAAGAAGTATGTAGAAGTGAAATTCGGCAGTGATGACATAAGATTGTTGCTGTCGAAAGAACAAGGTGTGCTGTTCGACAACAACAGGGCATATCTGCCAGTGGATAGCTTCGTTCTTTCGGATTTCTTCAAGCGATATGTGGAACAGGCTTTCGTTGATTATTCGCAAATCATAGAAGCACCCAAAAAGAAACAGGTAGTGCGCCCCGAACTTCCTGCCGGATTCTTGGAAAAACTAAAACAGATGCGATACAGCGACCATACGATACGGGTATATACAACGTACTTCGGGGATTTTCAGATTCATTTTGCAGGTCGTAATCTGAAACTGATTTCTGCCAAAGATATAAATGGCTATCTGCTCTACCTGATAGACAAGAAGCAAATTTCTTCCTGCCAGCAGAACCAACGCATCAATGCCATAAAGTTCTACTACGAAAAGGTACTGGGACAAGAACGCCGTTGCTATAAGGTACACCGGGCAAAAAGGGAGAAAGTGCTGCCGGACGTGCTGAGTAAAGAAGAGATAAAATCATTTCTTGCAGTCGCTTCGGTCGATTTGCGATTCTATTGTATGTACTCGATACTGTATTCAGCCGGGCTTCGGATAAACGAGCTGTTAAGTCTGAAACCGGATGATATAAACATATCCCGTTCACTGATTCACGTGCGACAAGGGAAAGGTAAGAAAGACAGATATACGCTGTTGTCGAAGCCGCTTGTCGGCAAGCTATCTGAATACAAAGAACTATACCATCCGCAAACATGGCTGTTTGAACGTGAATCGGGGGTGCAATTTTCAGAAAGTATTGTGTCGAAGAAGTTGAAAGAGATAGCTGTCGAAGCGGGAATAACGAAACGGGTGTACCCACACTTGTTCCGGCATTCTTTTGCTACCCATCTACTTGAACAAGGAACAGATTTGGGAGTAATCAAGGAGTTATTAGGACATAATAATATAAAGACAACCGAAATGTATGTTCATATAGCAGACACTTATAAAAGTAAGATCAGAAGCCCGTTGGACGACATTCTGGAAGATGAAGAATAGAGAATACATAGAAAAAATAACAGCGGAAGATTTATGTTTCGCTGTTAGCATAACGTTCAAGGCTTTTAAGTTACTATTAGACTGTGTAACAACGTATTATACAAGATATAAATGATAGATCTAATTGACATATCAGAACAATCAGAAGGATGTGGTATTGAAAAGAAGTACCACTTGGCAGACTACTTCAACCGCTGGTGGGATGAGTATGCAAAGCATCCGGCAGAGTATATTGCACCTGAACAGTACAAGGCGGCAAATGCTATCCGTGTCTGCCGTACCCCCGCTTTGGGAGTGGATACTTATGCCTGTCCTGACTGTGGAGAAATCAAAGAAATCTATCATAGCTGCAAGAACCGTTTCTGTCCGTCGTGCGGCTGGCTTGATACGCTCAAATGGGCGGCACGGATGAAAGAAAGGTTGCTTCGAGTACCGCATCGTCATGTAGTGATGACTTTACCCCATGTGTTGCTGGATTTGGTGAAACGAAACAAGAAAGAGGTGCTGAACATCATGATGCGTACATCTGCGGAAGCTCTGAAAACGTGGATGATGAAAGCCTACGGTCTGAAAATAGGTGTGATAGCCGTATTGCATACCTATGGGGAAACCAAACAATTTCATGTTCACACCCACATGATAATGTCGTGGGGCGGCATTGATAAAAATGGCAAGATTGTCATTCCTGATAAGCAATGGGTGAATGATGCTTTCATCAGGGGTATTTTCAAGCATACGTTCGAAAAGGCTTTGATAGAACTATTTGACAATGGAAAGCTCAAACATGACTTTCACCACCGCATGGACTTTATGAACTTCATTAAACACGTGGTGAACAAAAAGCAATGGATTGTACATTTGGAACCACCTTTGGAAATGCCTGAACAGGTGATACGATATATCGGCAGGTATTCCAAAAGGGCATGTCTGAGCGAATATAAGATCACGGCAATGGAAGAAGAGAATATCACATTCCGTTATCGTGATTACCAAAATTCACCTGACAGAAGAAATCCGGTGGAAAAGGAATTAACGTTGCACTATCGTGAGTTCTTCCCCCGATTGCTTCAACACGTGCCTTTGCACTATTTCCGCATTGTAAGGTACTACGGCTTCTATTCCAACAAAGGAAATTTGCCGGAAGAATATTTCGGGCAGGATGAAAATGAGGTGCAAAATATACCTGAAGCAGAAAGTGACTATGAAAATCCTTTCTTCTGCGAGTATTGCCAGCGTATGAGAGTCTATGTGCATACCACCATAATAAGACGTATTGCTCCCGGCAAAAAGCCAAAAACACTTATATTTAAAAGGTTTGACGCATGGAAACAAAAAGTCGCATAACGTATCATCGGGATAACTGTGCCTTGTTGCAAAGAAAAGCATGGAAATCCTATAAAAAAGAATGAAAGGAGAACAAAAAATGACTTGTAAATGGAATGTAATACCTCAGAACAGCCGGAAGCAGAATAAGTATTTGCTTTTCTGTTCATTGGTAAGCACAGTGAAAAAACTGAATTTCTAATAATAAGGTAAGCAGCCTAAGGGCTGCTTGGAGGTTTTTTAAGCAGCCGAAAGGCTGCAAATAGGAAGCCTCGAACATAAGGATCAACCGCCCGAAAAGGCGGTTATCCTCTTAACATTATCAATCATACAAATCGTAAATCCAAATTATTTATGTTGACAGAAAAAGATAAAACGCTAATATTGGACTTGGTTTCCGAACGGATAGACAAAGATACATTTTATGCAAATGCTTCCATTGATTTGAACGAGAACTCTATCAAACAATTATTAGAGGATACTTATAATAGCAAGGATGGAAAAATGTTAATGTATCTTATTTTAGTACTGTATATTTTAGAACTGGATATTCTTTATTATGACACCTATTTACCCATTGTAAAAAAAATGATAGAGGAAGATTGGCATCAGGAACATGAACAATTAGTTGAATATTTGACTGAAAAAGTAGATGTGGAAAATACTTTTATTTTCTGTAAAATATTACATACTGTTTATGACTATTACAAAGGTGAAGAAGAAGATTTCATGGTTCCAATATGGAACAAGTGTATCTGGGCATTGGGAAAAATAGGAACTCCAAAAGCTGTAGAATGTATAAAAGAATTTAGAAATTCACCCTATGAATGGGTGCGTAAAACGGTAGAAAGACAATATGAAATTTACCATTGGGAGTAAAAATATTGATAACAAGCGAATGAACTGCCCTAACGGTCTATTATTCACAAACCATTAGCGATATAACAGAAAATATATGAATACTTTAGATAACATATTAGAAAATTTACCTCACTTATCAGCTGATGATATAATTCAAACATTAGGGGCAGAAATGTATGAAAAAGAGTTCCCTGAACTTGACAAGTTAGGTAATTATCCTAAATTCATTCAAGATGCAATCTATATTATAGAGTTCGATACTGAACTTGCAATGAATGGTATAGGTGGAGTTCTTGAAAATTGGATTAACTGCATTATCCCTAAAATAATTAAAGCATTTCAAAATATAGGAGCTAATCAAGAGGCTGATATATTATCCAAAATATATGCTATTTACCAAACATCTCCTTGTAGTGATGAAATTGAGACATTGAGTAAGTCGTTTTATTTATATACAAGTTTTGATATTTGGTCTTTACTTGAAACATACGTTGAACAAGAAAAAAATATATATATCGCTAACATGCACCTCAATCGCCACTAAACGGCGATTAGCTGCACCCCATTATCAATAAATAAGATTAATATGCAAATACATGAAGCTGAGACAAATAAATGCAAGAAAAAATTAATGTTTGAATCGAATGAATTTGAACAGGGAATAGAATTTGCTCTTGCTAATGGTTGTGATGGTTTGCAAATAAGGAACACTTTTGGTGCAGCGATGGACTTCAGACTTTTTGAAAAAGTTGCCAATCAAATAGTATTCTTATCCATAACCGGCATAAGTCCTATCCATATCACAAATATTGAATACATATACTCTTTTCAAAAGTTAGAAACTTTATATTCAGAGGAAGTGGATTTACCTATAGATTTTAAAAGATTTGGTGCACTCCAAAACATTGGTATCGTATATAATAAGAACTTCCAAAACTTAGATAAATTGAAGCACTTGAAAAGTGCCGTTATTCGCAAATTCTCAGGACAAGACCTGCGACTGTTCTCTAATTGGGAGTCTATAAAGGTATTGCACATATATCAATCAAAAATAGAAAGTTTACAAGGTATAGCAGAACTAAGATATATTGATACTTTAGTTCTGGCACATAATAGGAAACTGAAAGATATTAGCAGTATTAATCAGTTAAACTATGTAGCAGATCTTTCATTTGAAAAAAATAGTGGCTTACGTGACTATTCAGAATTAGCAAATAACCAAAGTGTTCATGGTCTTTTTATATCAGAGTTGGACAATCTGGAGTTTATCAAGAGCATGGAGTCTTTAACATCATTCCGTTTTTGGAATTGCAAAGATGGAAATTTGTTTCCATTATTAGAAAGTCCTACATTAAAAAAAGTATGCTTTACTCCTAATAAGAAACATTATTCGCATACAATGGAGCAAATTAATAGATTGATAACAAACACCTCAATCGCCCAAAATAGCGATTAGCTGCCGAACATTACCAATAAATGAAATTAAAATGAATAAGAGAAAAAATATAGTTGTTCTTGATTATAACCATCGAGAAGGTATTCCTGTGGGAAGAGATGTATTTTACTTATGCTTAAATTGTAAATCTATTATTCAATCTTATCCTGATACCAATGCTACTTGTAAATGTGGAAATGTCGTTGTGGATATAGATACAAGTAGAGGTGGCGCAAATGATATTTCTAAATTATTAATCCTAAAGATTGAATAGAATATTGGTAACAATCACCTTAACTGCTAAACGCAGTTAGCTGAAACACATTATCACCAAAGTAATAAGTATCATTTAGAGAATGAAAATAAAGCTAATAAACAGCGACAATATTCTTACAGCTATAAGCATCAACCCGAACATTAAGCTTCATGAGTTGTACGCTTTAGCTATAAAAAGAAAAATTATCCCATACACACAAAAAGGAGTATGTGTAATGAGAATAAATGGCAGTCTTCAAATAATGATTTATTTTGAAGAGAAAAATGTATATATATATCCGAATACGCAGGGTGATTGTAGCATAAACGATGTATTCAATAGCTACAATAAAGAATGGCACGAATTAATAAACTTTTTCTCTTTTAATTATTATACTTCTGTGATAGAATACGCAAAAGCATTGTTCATTGCGTATGGTTGTAATAAGACTTATATTTTTAGAGATGGTTGGTATGATGTATATTCATTATGCGACATACCAGCAGAAATAGAGAAAGATTGGATTGAGCAGTGCAACAAATCGGAAAAGTCTAAATATGACGATAATAAATATCTTAACAGCTAAAAACTGTTAGTTGAACCCCATTTTGATAGAACGATTATGAATGACAACGATAAAATAAGGATTTCGGAAGAAATCAGTAACAATCTGTTTCAAATGTTTCAGCGACATGAAAATATTGCGAACATGACGGAAGATGTTGATTTTATTATGCAATGTGCGTTTGACAAGAAAAAGTCTGTATGGGAATATTGTAGTGGACATTTGTACGTTTTAGCTCTAATTTCTTCTAACATACGAGAGCATATATTAGACTTAATGAATAAAGGTAGTTCGCATCAAAAATTCATTATTATATGTTCAACTACTTTCAGACCTCTTAGTTTGATTGGCGATATGGAGTATGATAAAGAAGCATACATTTATTTCCTTAAAGAAATAGTAAAAAGAGCTATTGCCTGTAAAAGCCTAAAAATTAAGGCTATGGGAATACAACGAGCAATGCTACTTCAATTCAACTCCTTATCCCCTATGATAAAATCAGAACTAACGAACAATGAAAGTTTATTAAAAAGTCATGGTTGGATTTATAACATAATGACAAAAGGATATTCATTGGAGCAGTCTGAAAATGGGATTTGGATACATTTTCATGGTGGTGGGCTGCGGCTTAATGTGAGTATGGATGATGTAGATGATATAGATAAATATATACAACACAACTATGCTGATCGTATACAACTACAATTCATCCCACACAATGGCATGGAACATTTGAAACATCTATTCTAACAAAAAGAATACTAACAAGCCAAGTTAGCTGCCAAACGCAGCTCCTTGTCAACCCATTATCTGTAATTAGAACGAAGAAAAAGAGCCATAATATTTTAGAAGAGCAAACATAATATTTGGCTCTTAATCATTGGAATATAAATAAAAAAACAAAGAAATATGAATGAAATTAAGGTATTTGATATTGATAATAATAACATCATTGTTATTGTGGGAGAAAACAACAAAGGTGGACAAGATTTTAAGAAAACCTATAATGATTGCGTATATGAATCGGAATATGAACTTTTTCCCTATATAGTAGGAACAGATGCTTATGGAGAAGAAAGCATGAAAGGTAATGTGCTTCATTTGTCTATTAAGGATTGGGATAACATAGAATATGTTCATTGTTCTATTGATGAAAACATATTACTTTCCTTGAAAAAAGACAAAGGTTTTCTTCTATTGATACTACCCGAACAACTTCTCTCCGAAAATATTAAGGAAACCCTGTATGGAAAAGATTTAAATGAGATAGAGAAGTGGTTACATGATATGGAAACAAAATACAATTTAGAAGAATGCTTAGAAGGATATATAATGTGCTTCTATACAGAAGAAGATAAAGAAAAGATTAAAAATGAAGATTTTGCCAGCTTATAATGATACAGATAACAAGGTCGAGTAAACTGCCAAATGCAGTTTCTCACCAAACCATTACCGATTATTGAAATAAAAATGAAGATACAAATGGAAGATACTTATAATGAACTTTTTGTTGAAAGAAAGAAGTCTTTGCAATTTGCCATATCGGAGCATGACGAACAAAGCGGATCAAGAATTGGTGGCTATGCACCGGCTTATTTTGATGATGATCTGAAAATAGCAGAGTATGACTTACAAGAATATGTTTACTACATTAGTATAGGAGCAGATTTACTCCCTAATATTGTAGGTTCTGAAATCTCTATTTTCATCCCTAAAGATTTTAAGGCATACAACCGAGATTGTAAATATCCGTATTTCCCTATAAAGTGTATCGCACATATACCAAGTTTAAGAGGAGAGAATGATGCTATATGTAATAAGTACATTATTCCTAAGCAATTAGTTTCTAAGGGCATTAATGACGATATTAGAGAAGTAGAAGATGTTGATGAGCCTAATGAAATGCTGTTAGAACCCATATTTGGGAATAAAATAGGAGGAACACCTGCTTTACTTCAAGATGAGCAGTCGTATTATATAGAATTGGAAAAGGACAAATATGTATTCGTCATGCAATTTGATGAAAGCTCTTATTTGCGAAATCAGGTCATAGGGAATGAACCATTTAATCATGGAATAATCTATTTCTATGGCAAATTTAAAGATAACAGGTTGGTTAATCTCGTTGGTGGATTTTGGCAAAATTGAAACATCGGTAACAAACGACTCAACCTCTCAAAAGGGCGGTTAGCCGCAGAACATTATTGACAATTAAAACAAAAGAAATGGAAACAATAGATGAACTAATGACATCCGTAATGTATCAAGATGCACTTAAAGAAATAAAAGAAAAAGCGCATATCGGAATTTCTGATTATGATAGTGCAGACTTTCACCTAAAGAACATGACAGAAGAAGATTTGAAGAAAGCTAAGTTGAGTATCTCTTTTGTATCTGACTATATACAAAACCACCTTAAAGCCATTATAGAATATTCCATTCGAAAGATTACGTATTATGAACAGAATCCTAATAAGGCAGAATCTGAGCAATATCCCGAAGGTGAAGAATTGGCTGATGATGAAAAGTCTGTTGTAATAGAGCGACATGGTTATGTGCCGTTTATTCTGATTGACTACGGAATTGAGTATTTCTTTCTAAAGGAACAACCTGATAAATTATTAGAATACATAAAGAAAGTGAGGATACCGGATGCTTCTAAATACAAAAGAGAAATTACATCTCTTTATAAACAAGTCAATAACAATCATCTTAACAGCTAAATGCAGTTAGTTGAATCTCATTATCGACTTTTAATTAATAATACAGGAATATGATATTAAAAAGGTTATATATGCAAATAGGAATTCCAACCAGTGAAGATGTAACGGTAGAATATAAATACGAATTTCGGAAGAAAACATTACACATCACAAATTATGTTGAGAGGGAATGTTTGAAAGCTATAAGGTTTTATAGTGAAGATTTTAATCGGATAGGCATTAACTTAAACTATGAAAACGAAGAACCTTATATCTTTAATGACACATTGATTATTCCTGTTAATTTTAACAAAGAAATTTATGATAAACAAGTATTAGAATGTGAATTCCAAGAATATATCAT
>NZ_URFY01000034.1 GCF_900547205.1 uncultured Bacteroides sp. | reverse complement strand
CAAGTACTCAGCTATTATACCTGATTTACCAGCTATTAATACCCTAATCCTGAATTGTTAATACTTGACCCGATAGGTATTAACACTCTGAATATCAACTATTAACATCCAAGCAATGAAAAATCGTTATGAGAGCAACCCTTTACCCTCAGGGGGATATAAAGAGCTACCCTCATAGCTGAAACGCCGATGGATAAAGGGTTTGAAGCAAAGTATGAGGGTATGAGAGCAAAACACGCACAAACTTTTTTTTGGAGAAACACACAATGATAGGACAGGGCATCCGCTCAATAAATCTAACATTTTACTTCTCCTCTCTTTTCCTTTGCAAAAAAGAGTAATACTTTTAACACTCAATGATTTATCTTCTTATTTTTGTATTTAGTTTTAGTTTAAAAGTAAATGTCATGAGTTTGGAAGAATTTTCAGAAAGTGTTCCCGATATGCGCAGTTCAATAAATCGCGTATTCAAAGCTTCGGAAATCGTGTTTATCGCTATGGTATCCGTTTTATGTGGTGCTGAGACCTGGAAAGAGGTTGAAATGTTCGGCAAATGTAACTTTCATTATTTCAATGGTCGTCTTCCCGGTCTTACACACATCCCTTCAGAGGATACCTTTGAACGTTTTTTCTACTACTTGACATTGGCTGGTTCGAGGAATCCTTCCGTCTGTGGGTAAACGAAATCTGTAGTCTGGTTCCCGGAGTTGTTGCCATAGACGGTAAGGCTGTCTGCCCCAATCCGGATATACGAAGCGGGAGCATGAAAGACCATCTGTATATGGTCAGTGCATGGGCTGTAACCAACGGGATTTGTTTGGGGCAGCGGAAGGTGGACGGAAAGTCCAATGAGATAACCGCGATTCCCGAATTAATCCGTATGCTTGACATCACCGAATGCATCGTCACTATAGATGCCGGCGGTTGTCAGAAGAGTATAGCGGAAGTAATCATCAATTCCGGTGGCGACTACATCCTTTGCGTGAAGGATAATCAGAAGAAACTGAAGTCCAAAATACTTGCTTCCCTTTCCGAGGATGACCGTTATTATCTCCCGTACAAGCAACGTTATTTTCAAGAAGATGATGGACACGGAAGACACGAATACCGGGAATGTATCTGTGGCGTTGCGTTCTATCCCGAATATTTCTACAAGGGATGGGAAGGTATAAAGACCATCGCTAAGATTACCTGCATAAGGCAAGTCGGTGACGAAGCTCCCACAACTGAGACCAGATGCTATATATCTTCCTTACCTCAGGATCCAAAACTTATACTTGAATCGGTCAGGTCACATTGGCAAGTGGAGAAGAATTTGCATTGGCAATTGGATGTCTCTTTTAGAGAGGACTATACTAGAAAGACGAATAATGCGGCCATCAACTTTTCATGCATGTGCAAGATTGCCCTTATGTTGCTAAAACAGAGCAAGATAAAAATGGGAATATCAGGAAAAAGGAAACTATGCGGATGGGATGAAAAATATAGAGATGAGATTTTGGGAATTAAGAAAATATATCCCATTGATTACGAACAATTACAGAGAGGATAAGTATAAATGGGGATGAAAAACATACGCCGAAGGGGGAACGACAAATGGTGTTAGATTTATTGAGCGGATGCCCTGAACATCATCTTATTACGCAAACTAGACCTCTTAACAATGAACAAAACCTCGCTTTGGATTGTTGTTTCCACAGGAAATTATTAACATATAGAAAAAAGAATCAAACGGAGGAAAAATCGGTAGTTATCATAGAAAAAGGAGAACCAAAGTCCCGCAATATTGTTACTTGTAAAGAAGCTGCATAAACCGAAAACGGATAAAGACATTTTCGGTAAAATGTTCGGCATGATGCTACCTTCAAGTTCGCAGAAGATGAGCATGGGAGGAATAGGCGGAAAGATGATGCGGATGATGCGTAAAGAACAAAGTACTAATAAAAAATATTCAGATAAGATATGAAAACAATATGTGCAATGCGAGATTTATTCAGAGCCATGACTGACTTTGAAGCTGCATTTGAAAAAGTGTATCACATAACGTTGAACGAAGCAATGATATTGTGTACCCTCAAGGAAGCCACAGAGAAAATGACGGCTACCAACCTGTCGAAACGCACCGACCTAAGTCCATCCCATACATCGAAAATGCTCCGAATACTGGAAGAAAAAGGACTTATCGTGCGGACACTCGGAAGCGAGGACAGGCGGCAAATGCACTTCCATCTGTCGCCCAATGGCAAAAAGCGAGTCAATGAGCTGGAACTGCATAAGGTGGAAATACCGGATTTGCTCAAGCCGCTGTTTTAATAAACGGCACTTTAAAACAGTCCTTTGTAAACAATGTAGAGGGTGTATCGAATGTCTGATGCCAATAATGGCTGATAAGATATCGACACACCCTTTCTTATTGCCGGATCTATTGTAAGAGATGTGTTAATTTTCAGGCTAAATTATTTTTCCGTTGAACCTTTTGTTTGCATTCTTGTTGTTTGTATCAAAAGCCTAAGGTACCTAGGCAAGATTTTTATATAACCTAAACATTATAGAAGATATGAAAAAATTAATTCCTATTTTATTGGCGGTCTTTGCATTCGCATCATGCGAAAAAGACCCGGACATGGGTAAGCTGGATGACAAATATCTGGTGTATACTAACTACGACAAGCAAGCCGACTTCAAAGTTCCTACATTCTATCTGGCAGACCAGATTCTGGTAATCAACGATAGCAAGGAACCTGAATATCTCGAAGGCGAAGGTGCTCAACAAATTCTGGCAGCTTACACAGAAAACATGGAAGCAAGAGGTTATACTCCGGCTCCTGATAAAGAAAGCGCCGACCTCGGTATTCAAGTAAGCTACATCGCAAGTACTTATTATTTCACCACTTACAACCAGCCCGAATGGTGGTGGGGATATCCCGGCTACTGGGGACCGAACTATTGGGGAGGTAACTGGGGAGGCGGATGGTACTACCCCTATCCTATCACTTATAGCTATAGCACCAACTCCTTCCTGACAGAAATAGTGAACCTCGATGCTGAGCAAGGCGAAACAAAAAAACTGCCCGTTATTTGGACCAGTTATCTGACCGGATACGAAACAGGCTCAAAGGTTATCAACCGCACTCTTGCAGTAGAAGCTGTTAACCAGTCATTCGCCCAGTCACCCTATCTTACTAACAAATAAATAACTTGAACTGTTATGAAAACGAGAAAGAATATATATTTCAAGGTGGTAGCCTTGGCGGCTATTGCCATCGCCTTCGCCATGCCGGCTAAGGCACAGCTATCGGACAATGGATATGCTAACATCGACTGGCAATTCAACGCTCCGTTGAGCAATAACTTCGCTGACAAAGCCAGCGGTTGGGGTATGAACTTTGAAGGTGGTTACTTCGTGACTCCGAACATTGGTGTAGGTCTTTTCATGAACTACCACAGCAACCACGAATATGTAGGTCGCCAGACATTTAAATTGGGTGCTGGTGACATCACTACCGATCAGCAACATACTGTTTTTCAGTTGCCTTTCGGTGCTGCCGGACGTTATCAATGGAATCGCGGCGGAGCTTTTCAGCCTTACGTCAGTGCCAAACTAGGTGCGGAATATGCGAAAGTACGATCTGACTTCAATATGCTGGAAGCAAGAGAAAACACTTGGGGATTCTACGTTTCTCCTGAAGTGGGTATCAACATCTTCCCATGGGTTTACGGACCGGGCTTGCACTTCTCTCTGTACTATAGTTATGGTACCAACAAAGCGGATGTACTGCATTATAGTGTAGACGGATTGAATAACTTCGGATTCAGGTTGGGTCTGTCGTTCTAATATAGAATATAATTTAGGCACGGATTACACAGATTTCACGGTTTTTACTAATCAGAGTTGATTAATTGCCGTGTCGTCTATGCAATCCGTGCCTATTTTTATTTAATCATTGCTCTGTAGATTGCTTCTTGTATCCGTTCGCGAATATCCAATTTGCTCAGTTTGCGATTCGTCACATCCGGATAGATACGGTTACTTAGGAATACATATACCAATTCGTTGACGGGATCTACCCATACGCACGTGCCTGTGAATCCGGTATGACCGTATACTTCGGCAGGAACACACGGAGCGCAGTTGCCTTTATTGGGATTCTTCGTATCCGGTCGGTCGAAACCCATTCCCCGCCGGCTCATCTTCGAAAGTCCGGTAGTAAACAGTTGGCAGGTTTCTTTACTCAGATAGCGCTCACCGTCTATTTCGCCTCCATTCAGTAACATTTGATAAATACGGGCCACTTCTGCGGCAGTAGAGAAGAGTCCGGCATTTCCGGCTGTGCTACCACAGAACGCGGAAGCCTCATCGTGCACAAACCCCTGCAAGGTTGCTTTCCGCAAAAAACGGTCTTTGTTAGAAGGAACAATCTCCAATTTGTCAAAACGGCGTAAAGGCAAGTAGCCTGTGCGCTCCAACCCCATCGGTTCATAAAATTCACGTTGCACGTAAGTTTCTATCGGCATTCCGGCCAGTTGCTCCACTAGTTTGCCTAACAGGATAAATCCGATATCACTGTAGACATAGCGTTTCTGACCCAGCGGTGCTTCTGCTATTTTTTGTTCTATCACCTTCTGAAAGGAACGGTTCAGCCAAAGGCTATCACAAATCTGAATCGTATAGTCGCCGGTGTTGACAGGGGATATATATTCCTTTTTAAACTTGAATCGAGGATTTGCCCACGTACTAGTTCCTATCTGCACCGTATGCTGCGCGTCTCTGCGACTGCTGAACAGACGGCCCGGATAACTTTCCTTATCGATGACTTCCTGATAGAAAGGAAGCCACGACGGCAAACCGGACTGATGATACAGAATGTCCTGAATCGTAATATTTTTCTTATCAGTAGATTGAAGGAAGGTGAGATATTCCGAGATTTTATCCGTCAGGTTAAAGCGTCCCTTATCATAGAGTTTCATTACGGCAAGCAAGGTGGCTGTCGATTTGGTGAGAGAGGCAAGGTCATAGATACTCGCCGGTTCAACAGGCGCACTACCTTTTCCGGCACGAGTACCGAAAGCTTTGTCCACCATTATATGCCCATTCTTCATCACTACTACCTGGCAACCGGGGTAAGCCCCTTGCTTAATGCCATCCAGAGCAATAGAATCAATGCGCCTCAGCAGTACAGACGAAAGTCCATATTCTTCGGGAACATAATGCAAAGGCGTTTCCGGGCTGATGGTTACTCCCGCACCTGTGCGGAACAGTGCTCCGAGACTTGCTGATAGTCTGCCGTCGGCAGTGGCTTTGGCAAACAAGACGTCGGCTACCTGACGCTGCACATCAGTACCATCACTATGCCCCAACACTACCGACGAAGCATTGCCAACTGCACGCTGTATCTGCAACAGACTCTTGCCGGGAGTAAAGAAGAGATAAATAACCGGACTTTCGGGTGCGAATTTGGTAAAGAATGACTGATAAGGAGCCAATTTCGGTTCGCTAATGGCGACAATGATACGACTGTAGGCTGACAATGAATCGCGTATCTTCCGGTTCTCCGCTTCCGTCTGATTGGGACGCAGGCGGAAACGTTTCAGCGATGTATATCCGGACAGCCGTCCTGCCAATGTATCCGTTTCTCCCGGTTTGCCTACTTCGAGCAATGCTATTTTCTGCTCTATGCCAGCGTGCATAGGCAGCACATTATTTTTATTGCTCAATACGGTAATTGCCGCCAGATTCAATCGACGGAGCAAGTCACGAGTCTGCGGGCTGTCGATTCGTTGTTCCAGTCCAGACAGACGTATATGCGGCTTTTGGCTGAGCCCCAATGCATATTTATAAGTTAACACCTTGCGGCATTTACTTTCTATATCTTCCTTAGAAATCTCACCTTTTTCAATAGCTGCAAGCACGGCGGAAATTTCAGCTTTCAGATTGCGGGGAGCAAGCACCATGTCATTTCCTGCTTTCAATGCTTGCAAACTGACATTCCCGTTTCCAGCGACTCCTTGCATGGCAAGCGCATCTGTGAAAATCAACCCTTTGAAGCCCAGTTCGTCCTTCAGCAAATCAGTCACCACCTTTCGCGATAAGGAAGACGGAAGTCCGCTCTTCGGCTCGATGACAGGAACTTGCAGATGTCCCACCATCATTCCGCTCACTCCTGCGCGTATCGCCTTTTTGAAAGGATAAAGCTCTACACTATCCAACCGCTCACGAGTGAACGGAAGCAACGGAAGCGCTTTGTGCGAATCGACATCCGTATCTCCATGTCCGGGGAAATGCTTGCTCACGGACAGCACCCCTCCTCCTTCCAACCCGGTGGCATAAGCGATTACTTTGGCGGCAACCTGCTTAGGGTCTTCTCCGAAAGAACGTGTATTGATTACAGGATTCTTCGGGTTAATATTCACATCCGCCACCGGAGCAAAATTGACTTGCACACCTATATGCCAGCACTGACGGGCTACTTCACGACCGTATTCGTAAATCAACCGATTGTCCTGAATGCATCCTAACACCATGTTTCTCGGAAAAGTAGGAGTGCCACGCAGACGCATAGCCAATCCCCATTCACCGTCGAAGGTCATCATAAGGGGAACTTTGGCTTGTTTCTGCGCCCGATTGGTCAGCTCAATCTGCGTCTCCATCCTACCACCGGAAAAGAGAAGTCCGCCTACCTTATAAGTATCGACAGCATCACGCAGCACTTCCAGATTTTGTTTGGTATCTATTGGTGCTATGGTATGGATAAATAGCTGGCCTACTTTTTCTTTTAGAGACAGTTTCGCCATTATCGAGTCCACCCATTGTTGGCAATGGGCATCCTGATGGGCTTTATACAACATCAAAGGCTCGGCAGACACAGCATTTTGAGCTGAGCCCGACATAGGCACAGCTAAATTCAGGAGTAAAACAGCAAAGAAGGAGGGAATTATTTTCATCTATAATTATTTACGTTTCACAGTCAAGTCGAGACGGCCTACACGAACACCGCTTTTTCCGGTGTGCATGACGGGTACTTCTTTTCCGTCCAAATTCTGATAGTTTTGCGGACCTTTCATAAAGGTGTGCGAATGTCCGCCCAGAATCACATCGATATTGCGCGTCTTCGCCACCAGTCCTCTATCCATCTGAATGCCCAAGTGAGAAAGGCATACCACCAAGTCGCATCCTTTTTCTTTCAGTTCGGCAGCCACTTCGTTCGATACACGGATAGGATCTTCATAGACAACGCCTTCGCACTTATTCGCCTGAATCA
Organism: uncultured Bacteroides sp.; assembly: GCF_900547205.1. Lineage (GTDB taxonomy): Bacteria > Bacteroidota > Bacteroidia > Bacteroidales > Bacteroidaceae > Bacteroides. Next base: position 45,268 of record NZ_URFY01000034.1, on the reverse strand, counting down.
ATCCTTCCGGTTTAGCTCCCAAGCCGAATACACCGATTTTCAAGCCGAATCTTTCAAGAATGACATATGGTTTTACTACATCTTTCAAGACCGTAGAGTCCAGATTATAATTGGCACAAACCACCGGAAAGTCCGCCATCTTGAAAATACGCTCCATATTGTCTACGTCGAAGTCAAACTCATGATTGCCGATAGTCATGGCATCGTACTTCATTACGTTCATCAACTTGACTTCCACTTCCCCCCTGAACATATTATAATAAGGAGTTCCTTGCGAGATATCCCCGCAATCGAACAACAACACGTTCTTGTGCTCCTTGCGGAACTGATCGAGGAAAGCAGCCCGGCGGACGAAACCGCCTTCATTGAAATTACGGTCGCCTTTCTGGTTGATCGGTTCGACACGGCTATGCACATCGCTAGTCTGCAAAATTATAAGTTCTTGGGTATCCTGTGCGTATATAGAGAATGCGAAACTCAACGCAAGACACAGCAGGAATGATATCTGAAACCTTTTCATATTCATCTTTTTAAATTCTCGTTTTTTATTTTATGGTAATACGTCCATCCAGTTGGGATGTTATAACTTTGCCTTCGGCGGTTTGCTTGCGGATGTAGTCAATAAACAATCCGCGCAAAGTAGCTCCCTCCGGGCATTCCCTCTTCTCAGCTTGCAGAAATGCGTCCATTCGTCCGTTTCCATCTGCCAGATAGTCGATGGTAGCTACCGTATAAAGCTGGTTATCTTCCACGGGCTTACCTCCTATTGTGGCATTGAGCAGCTTGCCTGTTTTGGTGATATCCAGGTGAATGCCGCTGACCCCTTCCCCATTTAAGGAAGCAATCGCTTTAAAAAGCTGTTTCATATCAGAGCCTTTCATGGTGAGTATACAAAGCGAATTTTCAAAAGGAAGAACTTCAAAAGCTTCACCGACAGTGATTTCACCTTTAGGCAGAATATTACGCAGTCCACCCATATTTACCAGTCCCATATCGGCAGGTTTGCCCAATAGCTGAGCAGCAGCCTGTTGCAGAACACTGGCTACAAGGTTGGAAAGTAGGCTTTCAGGCTTTCCTTTGTCCATTTTCATTTCACTGGTGCCGATAACTTCATACATCATCGCATCCACTTTGTCCTTATAGGGCTTTAATACTTCAATGGCTTTTTTGTCAGGATTGGCATCCCAAGTAGAGTCAATTGTAATCATGCTACCTTCCACCTTAGATAATTCGTAGTGAGCCGTAGCCTCTCGTGCAGAGCGGCAGGAAGTCAGCAGGAATCCTCCTGTCAACATTGCCGCAATCAGGTACTTAACATAGAATTGTTTCATGTGCGTTATATATTATATGAGCCACAAATATACAAAAACATTTGGCTATCCGGCAAATAATTCGTTACTTTGCACCGCTTTCGCGCAATCGCTGTCAAGAGAAGAGATACTTGGTATGTTGCGTTGTAACGATAAAACAATTTAATAATAACAACAATGGATTTAATTAAAATTGCAGAAGAAGCATTTGCTACCGGAAAACAGCATCCGAGCTTCAAAGCAGGAGACACTGTAACAGTGGCATATCGTATCATCGAGGGTAACAAAGAACGTGTACAGTTGTACCGTGGTGTAGTTATCAAAATCGCCGGTCATGGAGAAAAGAAACGTTTTACTGTACGTAAAATGTCTGGAACTATTGGCGTAGAAAGAATTTTCCCGATTGAATCACCGGCTATCGACAGCATCGAGGTGAACAAGGTAGGTAAAGTTCGTCGCGCTAAATTGTACTACCTGCGTGCTCTTACCGGTAAGAAAGCTAGAATCAAAGAAAAAAGAGTTAATAACTAAAACTAACTCTAAGATTCGAGATAAAAAAGAGGAAATGCCAAAAGGTATTTCCTCTTTTTTATTATATCTTTGCAGAGAACACACTTACATTTCTTTATGGAAGACAAAACACTAATTTTGCTTTTTACCAGTTTAATACCACTTTTCACGGCTTTAGTCGGCGCTATCATAGAAGGAATTTCCATGCAGGACAGTGTGACAATACGTGAAAAGCATGTCAAAAAGATATTGATGTACTATTTCATCACCTTTATCTTTATAGGTAGCGGAGTGTCTACTGGTGTGGCATTGCCGGAAACCACGATATTCATTTTACCGCTAACCGTATTTGCTCTCTATATGGCTCCGGTGCTCTATTACCGTTTCATTTGTATATTGACCGACGTGGAGGATAATAACGACAACAACTCTTTCAACAACCATTATCTGCTTCCCCTCCTCACAAGTTTCTGTTGTTGCACCCTTTATTATATTGTGCCATCAACCGTACGTCTGCAACTGGTGATTCCTGTAGTGCAGTTTATTCTTACCGGAATATATATACTACTTGCCGTCCGCAAACTGACAAATAGTTACAACCGACATATCAACGCCCCCGTATGGACGAAATGGTTTCATCTTTCCATTTTTCTATGCAGCCTATCTTTTATCTGGTCGGGCGCCTTCTTATTTACAATATGCCTGAAAACTGCCATTTGGGCTCTGTCTATAGCAATTACCGCTGCATGGATACAGGCTATTTATCTTTGTTGCAACACTTTCAACCACAAGTCATTGCTTCTTCTGCCGTTAAGTATCGCACCCATACCGATCAAAACTCCATCACACAAGCAAATTACAAAGAAAGGAATCAGTGTGAAATACCACAAGTGTCTGCAATGGAAACAAGTAGGAAACACCGTGGAGGTGGAACATATACTACTGACCCGCAAAGTTTTCGAAAAAGAAGTGGTAGGGAAGAAAATGTATCTGAGACCGCAACTACGGCTCACCGAACTAGCTGAAGCGTTAGGCATCAACCGCAACTATCTGTCCAATTTCATCAATACGACCTATGGTTGCGGATTCAACGAATATATCAACCGGCTACGACTTCGTGAACTCGAACGGCTGCTGTCTTTGCCCAGCAACCAGGGGAAATCAGCCAATAAGCTCTATGCTAAAGCCGGATTTCTCAACTACCGCAATTATCTTAGAACCAAAAAGGCTGTTTATGGCCAAAACAAAGATTAAAACAGAATGAAATGATACTAAAAGAGTTTCTGCAATATATAGGGTTCTGCGCCCCAATCATATCTTCAATGGGATGCGGAATCATGCTCATCATATACCGCCGCACTCAAGGAAAGACGGAAGAAAGCACATTGTATCGACTGCTTATTGCCTACTTCCTAACCATCAGCCTGATGTGGGCATGTGCAATGACTTATGTCTTTTTCCCTATGCTATATGTCCGCATCAATATCTGTTTCTACCTCGGTCTGTTCTGGGGACAAGTAGTGTTCTACCAGTTCGTCTATACGCTCACCCGAGTGCCCGGTGAGAAAGCATTTTCGAAAATCCATTATATCATCCCCCTGGTCATTGTCAGCATATTTGCCATCTGGTCGGCATTCGTCCCATTTGAGACACAAGTATACCTTGTCACCTCACGGGGAAAAACAGCTCCCGGTTACGAAGCTTATTCCCGCTTATTCACCTCCCGCCTGATATTCCGGGGGATATGGAATATCCTTTACACCATACTCGCATGGTGGAGATTGTTGGCCTACCGCCGCATGATAACCGACTATTCCGCCAACGCCGACCGCTCCTCTCTTAGTTGGGTACAACTCCTATTACTCATCTCATTCAGTCTGGTCCCTCCTTCCGTATTATCGGCGATTTTCTCAAAGCAGGTATTGATATCTTCCCTTCTGCTGCTCATTCCTCAACTTCTATTGGTGGTGCAACATGCCATCGTCTGTTACAATATGGCAGTAGGCAATTTCATTGTCATCAACTATCCGGAAGATGATATCACCGGGACACAAGAGGAGAAGGAACCGGAAATAGAGACAGAAATAGAGCCGGAAATAGATCGAAAGATATTTGAGAAACATATATATGAACACCGTCCATATCTGAACCCCGACCTGCGGATCACCGACCTGATGCAGTTTTTTCACACCAACCGCACTTATCTGTCACGATTCATCAACCGTGAGTATAATATGAATTTCTCACGCTACATCAACACATTGCGTCTGCGGGAATTGGAGAGATTGCGCAATGATTCCTCCCGCTCTCATCTCCCCGATGAAGAACTGGTCTTTCTGGCGGGATTCAGCAATTACCGCAGTTATCTCCGAGTCCACAAAATGGAAAAAGAGAGAAATAAGGAAATAAATGAACTACAAAATTAATTGAAAAAGAATATGCACACAACAGATTATTATAGCGATTTAGGAATCTTTCTGTATTATACTCCCATCGTGAGTTCTTTCGCGGCGGCATTTGCATTGTTTGTGAAGCGACAGCGCACCAATCCGCAACTCTGGCTCGCGTTTGTCTTCATTATGCTGGGCATAGGCATGACCTCCAGTTTCGTTTTCGACCGTTATCTTTGCGCCATCCATTCCGAGATACTCCGTCCTGTCAATTTCGTCTGTTCTACGGCAATCTCTATCAGTGCATTTTTCTATTATATCTCCCTCATGCGCCCTCATCTGCTGACGAAGAAGTTCATAGCAGCCTTTTGCGGTGGCTGGCTGCTGTTTGCCCTGTTTTGCATCCTGCCCGAAGTGATACCCACCCAGCCTCATCCGGTACGGGATATCCATCAGATCAATATATCTTCCACCCTGGTGGTATTCCGCCTGTTGGGCAATGGCTGTTTAATCGCTTTCGATGTCTGCCTGACCATCTATGTCGTCAAGATATACCGGAGTTACCGCAAATTCATCAGTAATGTATATTCCTTTGCAGAAGGCATCACCCTTTCATGGGTCAGCATCACCATCATCATGTTCGTGCTGATGGGAGTGCTCGATATGATTTGGATGATTAATTCCTCCTCCTCTTTCAAAATACTATTCAACGTAATCAGTTTCTGTATCATCTGGACCATATTCTTTTTCGGTTTCCGGCAGGGTGATATCCCCAAGTCCGAAGAAGAAGAGGAGATAGAAGAGATAGAAGACGATTATCCCATTACCCTTGAGGACAAGCAAACGAATCTGAAAGCTAAAATACAGGAATATTTCATTGATAACAAACCTTATCTGAATCCGGAACTGACCCTCAAAGACATCGCACAAGCCTTGGATATAAGCCACTACAAATTGTCCCGATTCATTAACAAGGAATTCCAGGTGAATTTCTACACGCTAATCAATCGTTTTCGAATTGAATATATACTTAAACAAATTGAGTCGGATAAGGAGATAGTCAACTGCGACACCTTGTATACTGCTTCAGGCTTCAAAAGCCGCACGGTTTTTTTCAGGCAGTTCAAGGAAGCGACAGGTTGCACACCGCAGGAATATATTGATAAACAGAAAAAGGAAAAAGAATAAGCTCTCGGTTGTGAGGAACTTAGATAAGTCCCCCGCAACCGAGAGCGGTCAGATGATACATTTTTCATCTATACCTTTACCTATATCTGTGTAGCTGAATCCGCACCGTTGTCATGCTGTCTCCAATCAGTGATTGTCATATTACCTACATCGAGACCATTTCTCTTTACCATCACCGGATAGACACATTGCAAATTAGCAATAAACGCGTCTTTATCAGGGATTTCACCCATATATTTCGAACCATCCACTGTAACAGTAATCGTGCGGTTCAGACAGGTATTGGCCTCCTGCGGAACGACCACCGCTGTAAAAGTAGCATTTGCGCCGGCTGTTGCAGTAGACAGTTTCAGGGCGGATAGAGGTGCGTCCGGCTTCGGCGGATAAGTCTGATTTATCGAACCGTCGTTCAAAGCAAATACGCATCCTTCGGGCATGCCGGATAGCTCAACTTTTGTTATATTACCACCGATTAGCCCGTCGCCTAGTATGATATTCAGTTTTATATTACCAAACAAGTGGCGAAATTCAAGATTGACCGGTTGCTTGTTACTCCGGATATTCTTTGCGTTATCGCTATATAAGATATCCAACGCAGATTGCTTATCCATGGTTGTCTGATCGGTCACCTTTACATCCATTGTAGAGTTCTGGAGTAAAGAGCTAAATGGATAGTAAGCGATGAAATCCACTGCTTCCGTCTTCGGATAATAAATTGATGTAACGCTGGCAGGAGAGAGCGCACCGCTGGTAGGATCAACACTGTATCTTATGTTTTCCGCACTGGAAGCAATATGATCCGGTATCGTACCGCCTGTGGTCACCATGTATATTCCTACCTCATCACCCTGCTTCCAGAGTGCCTGTCCGTTTTCGTCTAAAGCAGTGCGGGGGCGTGACGCATCCACTCCTGTAAGAATAGTCTTTATTCCGGCATTGAAATTCACGGGCAGATGTCCGTCATCTCCCGGTAACGCTTCCTCTTTCGAACATCCGGCAAAGAGCAGTGCCACTGCGAAAGATGTAAAAAAGAGGTTTTTCAAAGTTATTGTTATTGTCTTCATAAGATGTACGTTTTTCATTATTTACTGATTAAAAACTACGCGGAAACCGGTATAGAAGTCACTGTTATTAGGGTCTTTGGAAGTGCGATAAGCCGACCGACAATCTTCGGGCATACTTTTACAATTGCCACCCCGTAAAGAACGCAAGGAACCTGTTTTTGCCCCTTCCGGATCAGTGACACCTTTTGACATCTCTTCCTCTGTGAGACCATAGTTATCACTATACCGATCCGAGCACCATTCGTTCACGTTTCCGGACATATCGTACAATCCCCAAGGATTCGGTTCCAACCTTCCGACTTCCATTGGTACATTTTGCGCATTGGGGACACACCATATATGCTCTAAAAGAATATCCAGATCTTCATCTTCATTATAGATTCCAAAAGAATAAGGCGTGTCCGTTCCGGCACGACAGGCAAATTCCCACTGAGCTTCAGTAGGCAATGCGCCACCTACCCAACGGGCATATCTATCTGCTCCATACCATGTAACACACATGGCAGGGTAATCGGCTCTTCTCTGAGCAGGTTCCCACTTTTGATTATCTTCATTCCAATGCACATTCCAGACATCACTCGTATAGATTAAATCATATCCTCCATCTTTAAGCCAAGCACCATTTCCTACTCCTGCTACGTTATTCGCATTCAAGAATTCCACAAACTGTGCATTTGTGATATTATATTTGGTTATGCTGAAGTTCTTTGTCAGTGTCACCTTATGCTGCGTTTCATTCAGACTGTTACGGTAGGGTTCATCCACCGGGCTTCCCATCAAGAATGTTCCGGCTTTAATATCTACCGTGTGCAGTTTGTTTGGAATTGAGCGTGTGAATAGCTCCGCAGTCCCTGCCTTCAAAGTGAGATTCTCGGCAGCACCTTTCCCCTGATAGAGATCATCCCCGCTAGCTATAAGAAAAAGGTCATCCTTCGCCGGTAGGTCTTGCGCAGGAACCAATGCGCGATAGGTGTAGTTATTATAAGAATCTTTATCGCCTAATATTTCCACACGGTGCATCTTCACATCCCTCTCCGGATTGTCTCCAGCTGCCAGATTCACTTCAGGCCCGTTCGCACCGCCCAGATTCACTATCGATTTCAGTTTTACTCCTTTCAGGGTTACACTAGTCTCTTCATCCGGTCCGGCACCTTTGCCGGAAGAAGGGATGCTCAACTGTATCATCGCCAACGCATGGGAAAATGAGAGTGAAACGATTTCGCCTTTACCATAACCTTTCCCATTATTGTCTGCTTTTGCGACCATCAGGTCCCGACGGCTGAAATCCGGTCTGCCGTTTGTCCAGCCAGACTGGTCGGCGAGCACGTCAAAGACTATTTGAGTGGGATCGGTTACATTTTTATCGTAAGGATAATAGGCATAAAAATCCAGTTTGTCTGTGCCGGACGGCCACCAAAGTTCTGTAGCGGGAGTCCACTTTCCGCCATTATCTTGTCTGTAAGTCATATTTATGTTCTGGATGAAGTTGTTGCCCGAAGGGTCAAGAAAGCCTTCCGTGCCAGTGGCATGCCGTACGGCAAAGATACCTATTCCATCGTATGTCTCCCAGGAAGTCTTAAACTCCCGGTCGGTTGTCAGCCGTGTTTTAGGCGCAAAGTTTATTTCAAAGCAGATATCACCGCCATTGCCGGAAGTATCCGGGATATTTTCCTCTATGACGTTCTGGCTGCACGAGGTGAACAGCATTGCCGGGAGCATAGCCGGCAGGAGGATTCTCTTATAGTTTATTCGTTTCATACTATCTTTTTTTGATGTTATTTATGCAGATTGTTATTCGGCAATCACAGGGTCACGTTCCACTATTTCCCATTCTTTTATCGTAGAGGTAAATCCGGCTTCGGTAGGAGTTTCCACTACTGTACCGCCCAGCGTCAGCGGATTCCGCTTATCGTTGTTGAAAAGTGCGAGCGAAGACGAGAGGTTGCTGTCAAAATCTACTCCAGGTGCCTGATTCGTAAATGAGATTTTACCTTTCAGCGTTTGTACTGATCCCAATACTCCCAACAGCCTTACGGTAGCCTTCCATTTTCCGGCATGTTCACCGTCGGTAATCTCCGAGAAAGTCAGTGCCACGTTGGATGGAGTTGTATATACTCCGTTTTGAAAGTCGAAAGCACCGGCAACGCCCGACAGAGTGCCGGTGAATGCATCGACCCGGTCGGTAACGTCGCCCGTCAATTCCACAATTAGTGTTAGCTGGCGTATCTGCTGCTGCATAACGGTAGTCAATTGGTGCACCTTGTCTTTTTCTATCGACACTTCTGTAGAGCTGGAAAAGAACCAGCCGGGAGTGTTGTGAATGAATGCACCCGTCTCTGTGGCAGGCACTGCTGCGGAAGCCACAGTAGCTGTAGTGCCATTGACGGTGACGTGTTCTGCGGTATTGTAGACATTTAAGTCATAGTTGCCCGGTTCGAACTGATAGTCGAGCATGCCGGTTATGCCGCTCATGCTCGTGGAGAAATCAGCGGCTTTTACTGTATAGCTTGCTGGAATTGCCAGTCCTTCGCCGATATGGTTCCAGTCAGTGGTTAGCGTGATTTTCCCTTGATTGGGATGCGCAGTGTGGTGGATAGGGTCTTCCACATCGCAGCTTCCTAGCAGTAATAATGCTCCGGCAGATGCGATGAGTAATTCTTTTGTTCTCATAATTATTGATGATTTTATTGTTTCTATTTATTGCCGCCAATAGTCCATATCAAGCTGATTCCTGCTTGTGTCGGTCCCCAAAGCTTCTTCGAGCCATCCTGCTTCTTATATACACGAATGCCTCTTATCATGTCAAAGCTATCATATTCGGAACGCGTGTAGCCCAGACCAAGATTGAAATCCAACGAAAGGCTTTGCAGGAGACGGAGCTGATAACCTACCGTTACGCCTGCTCCCCACACTGTGCCCTGATAGCCGGTGTCTTTCGGGAGAAGCGAACCGATGGGGTAGTCTCCGTAGATATTATACTCGCCGTAATTGCCCGATGCACCTACGTAGAAGCGTTTGTTGCGCAGCAGATACCAGCGCACTTCCGGATTGAATAACCAAATCTTCTGCACCTTGTCACTGTTGCCGCCCCACCACGAAAGACTACCGTCGAGTTTAATTCCGACGTTGTTGTTCACACGCCACTCAAGACCAAGAGTTGGAAACAGGAAAGCGTCGTAGAGCAGATTGGTGCGCACAGCGAAATTGTAGGGCTTGGAAGAGACGGAGGAAAGCTGCACATCGGTTGTGGCAGGTTGCTCTTTCTGTACAGGTTGCTGTTGGGCTACCGGTTCCGGCTGTGGTGTAGGTTGCACGGTTACCGGCGGTTCTTTGTCGGCTGTTTGTTCTTTAACTACAGGCTTCGGAGCTATGGTTTGTGCCTGCTCGCTCTTCACCGGTACATTAATAGTAATGACCACCACATCCGAAACACCTTTATAACGGGTAGTCTGACAACGAGTGATGAAACACGATTCTGCCAGTCCGCTGTGGAGAATCAACTCCGATTTCACACGGTTACTGCGCAAAGTAGCCATACGCAAGTTGGCATCCGCAGTGGAGAGGGAGGAACAATAGCCATTCACCTTGACAGGAATACGCCCCTCCAGAATATCAGAGCGGTGATTCGACACAACTTGGTATAGCTTATCCAGTTCCTTGCCATTGTTATTCCAAGGGATATAGAACATATCATCCTCCGGCACAAAACGAAATACATACATACTGTCAGCCACGGCGGGCGATGTGGATACAGCCGCTTGACCACAAACCGAAATTACACCTGCCGAAAGCAAAGTCAATAATAAAATGATTTTTTTCATATCTTAATTATATATAGTGATTACTGTTTGTATGCGACAGATTAATTTCATTGGCACAAATATAATTTAGGCGTTAAGACTTTTGTGACAAAAAGGTAAAAACATCATGTGACAAAAAGTAAATCGCTCTTTTTTTTGAACACGTCTAATTACAACAGTACGTTTAGTTGCATTTTTGCGTACGTCTGATTGCAAAATCGATGTAGGAAGATATTCTGAGAGGGGATAAGTAAGTCTAAGGGACAAAAGTCCGAATTGATAAATTCAGACAAAATAATTATAAAGAAGAAAGAGTAAGAAAGACGTTTCAGGTTGTCAATTCCTCGCACACCCGCATTTAAATGACAATAGAAAAAAAGTTGTAACTACCGCTTTCAGCTTCCAGCTTTCTCCTGAAACCCCTTGTGGTAAGAGGAAAGCGGCTGAAAGCAGTGACTGAAATCGGTCTATTCTGCTTTCAGCCACTTTTTTTGATGAATTGAGGAACATTGATTACCAGAACAGGAGTTCTTTCGCTGTTTATCTACTTGTTGGTGCTTATTCATCAGGTTCTAATATATTGGAGATAGAGGAATGTTCCGACAACAAAGCTTTTTCATTACCAGCTAACTAAGGTTAGCTGATAGGTTAACCAAGGTTATCTCTATATAAATCAAGCTTACCGGAAGGGTTGGATACGTACAGACTACTTATACACCCGCTTCACGCATTCTTTTCAAGCACTATAATCTACTAATTCCCCTATACTCTAACAGGCACAACGGCACTACCAGCAGGCGGTTCCTGAAAGCTACATTTTTTACTTTCAAGAGTTGCTTTCAGCCAAAACGTTGATGAATAAAGGGATTCGGAAGGGATGAAAGAGCTGAACCCCAAATACACATATAAAGATTTGAGTATGTATTCTGTACGTAAAATCCCCGTAGCCGATTACCGACTACGGGGATTTCATTACCTTTATTAATATGATATAGAAACTTATTCCTTAATATCTTTCAGCTCCCAAGCCAAAGCACTGGCACCCAATACAGCAGCGTCAGAGTCTTTCAGTTCGGAAACAAGCAATTTCGTTTTGCCTTTATAGATATTCAAAACGTTCTCGTCGATTGATTTCAGAATGGGTTTCATGATATAATCACCGGATTTAGCCAATCCACCGAACAATACGATTGCTTCGGGGCTGGAGAATGCGATAGCGTCTGCCAAAGCTTCACCCAAGATATTTCCTGTAAAGTCGAAAATTTCCTGTGCCAGTTTGTCGCCCTGAACGGCTGCATCATATACATCTTTCGAAGTGATGTTTTCTGCTGGAATGTTGCGAAGCAGACTGGCATCTGTGCGTGCAGCAAGAAATTCGCGAGCTGTGCGGGCTACACCGGTAGCCGAGCAGTATGTTTCGAGACAGCCTTTGCGACCGCAACCGCAAATACGTCCGTCGCGACGGGCAATGACGTGCCCCAGTTCGCCTGCAAAGCCATCGTGTCCATACACCATCTGACCATTGATAACGATACCACTACCTACACCTGTTCCCAGTGTAATCATGATAAAGTCTTTCATACCACGGGCAGCGCCGTATGTCATTTCGCCTACAGCGGCAGCATTGGCATCATTAGTCAAAGCTGTCGGAATACCCAGTCTTTCTTCAAACATAGCAGCCAGCGGGAGGATTCCCTTCCAAGGCAAGTTCGGAGCAAATTCAATAGTTCCCGTATAATAGTTGCCGTTAGGAGCACCGATGCCAATACCTCTGATTTTGTCTACACCGCCATTGGCTATAATCAATGGAAGCAGATTTTTGCATACTTCGTCAGCATATTCATCTGCCGTAGGATAGCCGGATGTTTTTATTGAACTGCTAGCAATAATAGTTCCGCGTGCGTCTACAATACCGAAAACGGTATTTGTTCCGCCGATGTCAATACCTACTACGTAGGGTTTATCCATGTTTGAATTCATGATAGTTTTATTTAAAAGGGTTAGTTAATCATTATGTTTACTGCACACAAATTACGTAAAGAAGATTGGTTCTACAAAATGTTTTTTGAAAAAAAATCAACTTCAATGCAACTTTTTGTATCATTCGACCGTCTAATAGTAGAAAATTATAAGAAAACTGAAACTAAATAAAGGAAATTGTGATACAACTTACAGACATCAACAAGACCTACAACAACGGAGCACCCCTCCATGTGCTCAAAGGCATCAACCTCCATATCGAACGGGGTGAGTTTGTTTCCATCATGGGAGCTTCCGGGTCCGGAAAATCGACTTTGCTCAATATATTGGGAATCCTCGACAACTATGATACCGGTGACTACTACCTCAACAACGTACTTATCAAGAACCTGAGCGAAACCAAAGCTGCCGAATACCGCAACCGCATGATTGGCTTCATCTTCCAGTCGTTCAACCTGATTTCCTTCAAAGATGCTGTAGAGAACGTAGCCCTTCCGCTGTTTTATCAGGGTGTAAGCCGCAAAAAACGGAATGCACTTGCACTGGAATACCTCGAACGGCTCGGATTGAAAGAATGGGCACACCATATGCCCAACGAAATGAGCGGCGGACAGAAACAGCGTGTTGCCATCGCCCGCGCCCTGATTACCCAACCGCAGATTATCCTTGCCGACGAACCTACCGGTGCGCTGGACAGCAAAACGTCTGTTGAAGTGATGCAAATACTGAAGGAACTCCACCGGACGGGAATGACAATTGTAGTCGTCACCCACGAAAGCGGCGTTGCCAACCAGACGGATAAGATTATCCACATCAAAGACGGCATCATCGAACGAATTGAGGATAACATCGACCACGCCTCCTCTCCTTTCGGCATCAACGGTATCATGAAATAATGTACCGATTTGACAATGTGCTAATTAATAAATTACTATTATGATTGATATCTGGCAAGAAATATACAGTACCATCAAACGTAACAAGCTGAGGACTTTTCTCACTGGATTTGCCGTGGCTTGGGGGATTTTTATGCTTATCGTGCTTCTGGGCGCAGGCAATGGATTGATTCACGCATTCGAGCAGTCGGCTTCCGAGCGGGCTATGAACTCCATCAAGATATTCCCGGGATGGACTAGCAAATCCTACGACGGACTGAAAGAAGGAAGACGGGTACAACTGGACAACAGGGATATGGACGCTACCAACCACTATTTTCCGGATCATGTCATTAAAGCCGGAGCAACGGTGTGGCAAGGCGATGTGAATCTTAGCTTCGGACCGGAATATGTAAACCTGAGTCTTTCCGGCGTATACCCCAATCATACGGAAGTGGAGGTGGTGAAACTCTTTAAAGGACGTTTCATCAACGAAATCGATATTAAGGAACGCCGCAAAGTAATTGTGCTGCATAAAAAGACTGCTGAGATTTTGTTCGACAAGACGCATACCGAGCCTATCGGACAGTTTGTGAATGCAGGTAATGTGGTCTATCAGGTGGTGGGGCTCTACAACGATAAAGGAGATAGTGGAGACAGCGATGCTTATATCCCTTTCAGCACCTTGCAGACGATTTATAATAAAGGAGACAAGTTGAACAATCTCGTAATGACGACCAAGGATCTGGAATCTGTCGAATCCAACGAAGCATTCGAAGCCCATTACCGCAAAGTGCTGGGAGCCAATCATCGCTTCGACCCGACGGACAATAGCGCCATTTGGATTTGGAACCGTTTCACCAACTATCTGCAACAGCAGCAAGGCATGGGAATGCTGCGCATAGCTATCTGGGTGATTGGTATCTTTACTTTACTGAGCGGCATCGTGGGAGTTTCCAACATCATGCTGATTACCGTGAAGGAGCGCACGCGCGAATTTGGTATCCGCAAGGCACTGGGCGCCAAGCCGATTTCCATTCTCTGGCTGATTATCGTAGAGAGCGTCACGATTACCACAGTGTTCGGGTATATAGGTATGGTGGCAGGTATCGGAGCCACCGAATGGATGAACAGCGCCTTCGGCAATGAAACAATGGATAATGGAATTTGGTCGGATACTGTCTTTCTGAATCCAACTGTCGATATCAGAATTGCCATACAGGCCACACTTACATTAATAATAGCAGGTACATTGGCCGGACTCTTCCCCGCCCGAAAGGCAGTCAGCATCCGACCTATCGAAGCACTTAGAGCGGATTAATAATGGAACAATCTGACAATGTGCTAATATGCCAATGAAAAGAATGATGTAACAAGTAATCAATTATGAGAATAGACATAGATACGTGTGAAGAAATACTCGTCACCATCACGAGAAACAGAACGCGAAGCCTGCTGACAGCCTTCGGCGTGTTCTGGGGAATCTTTATGCTCGTAGCCCTTATCAGCGGCGGACAGGGATTGCAGGATTTGATGAATAAGAATTTTGAAGGCTTTGCCACCAATTCCGGCTTTATGGCTTCGCAAAAGACAGGGGAAGCCTATAAAGGTTTCAGGAAAGGAAGGTGGTGGGATTTGGAAGCTACGGATATCGAGCGTCTCCGCTCGCAGGTGAAGGAAGTAGATGTTATCACGCCTTCCATTGCCCGCTGGGGGTCGAATGCGGTGTATGAAGACAAGAAGTACGATTGCAGTGTGAAAGGGCTTTATCCCGATTATCTGCATATTGAATCTCAGGATCTGGCGTATGGGCGCTTTATCAATGAGGTGGATATACGCGAAGCACGCAAGGTTTGCGTGATTGGTAAGCGGGTGTACGAAAGTCTTTTCAAGCCCGGAGAGGACCCTTGCGGCAAGTACGTGCGGGTGGACGGAATCTATTATCAGGTGATTGGCATGTCGGCTTCCGAAGGAAATATGAACATACAGGGACGGGCTTCGGAAGCTGTCGTGCTGCCTTTCACTACGATGCAGCAGGCCTATAATCTGGGGGGACGGATAGATGTCATCTGCTTCACGGTGAAGCAGGGAGTCAAGGTTTCCGAGATTCAGCCGAAGATGGAAGGGATAATTAAAGCTGCGCATTACATCGCTCCGAACGATAAACAGGCAATTATGTATCTGAACGCTGAGGCGATGTTCTCAATGGTGGACAACTTGTTTAAAGGTATCAAGATTCTGACTTGGATGGTTGGACTGGGGACATTGCTTGCCGGTGCTATCGGTGTGTCGAACATCATGATGGTGACCGTGAAGGAGCGGACTACGGAAATTGGCATTCGCCGTGCTATCGGTGCCCGCCCGAAGGATATATTGCAGCAGATTTTATCCGAAAGTATGGTGCTGACCACGATTGCGGGAATGTGTGGAATATCTTTTGCCGTCATGGTGCTGCAAGTGGTAGAAATGGGAGCAAACTCCAACGGAGGAGATGTACGCTTTCAGGTGACCTTCGGACTGGCGGTGGGTACTTGCGCACTTCTTATTGCGTTGGGTATGCTTGCAGGATTGGCTCCGGCTTACCGGGCAATGGCTATCAAGCCGATTGAAGCCATCAGAGACGAGTAAAGTAGAAAAGAAGTTATTGAAAAGTACATAGAATTAAAAATTAAACAACATATAATCAAGATGAAAAAATATCTGAAAATCGCATTATTGGTAGTTCTTGCCATAATCCTAATTGGAACGTTCGTATTCCTTTATCAGAAATCCCAGCCGGAGGTAGCGGTGTATGAGACGCTGAAACCGGAAGTGACGGACCTGCAAAAAGCTACGGTGGCTACCGGAAAAGTGGAACCGAGAGATGAAATCTTAATCAAGCCGCAGATTTCCGGCATCATCGACGAGGTGTATAAGGAAGCCGGACAAGGAGTGAAAAAAGGGGAAGTGATTGCTAAAGTGAAAGTGATTCCCGAACTGGGGCAGCTCAATTCGGCTGAAAGTCGTGTTCGCTTGTCAGAGATTAATGCTAAACAGGCGGAAACGGATTTCGGGCGCATTCAAAAGTTGTATGATGACCAGTTAATCAGTAAAGAAGAGTACGAGAAGAGCGAGGTTGCATTGAAGCAGGCGCTCGAAGAGAAGCAAACTGCCAAAGATAATCTAGAGATCGTGAAAGAAGGGATTACCAAGAATAGCGCTTCTTTCAGTAGCACCATGATTCGATCTACCATCGATGGATTGATTTTGGACGTACCCGTGAAGGCAGGTAATTCCGTTATCATGAGTAATACTTTCAATGATGGAACTACCATTGCTACGGTAGCCAACATGAACGACTTGATCTTCCGTGGAAACATCGACGAGACGGAAGTGGGCCGTATCCATGAGGGTATGCCGATAAAGCTGACTATCGGGGCTTTGCAGAACCTGACTTTCAATGCTACACTGGAGTATATATCGCCTAAGGGCGTGGAAACTAACGGAGCGAATCAGTTTGAGATAAAGGCTGCCATCGCCGTGCCGGATACGGTGATGATTCGTTCGGGGTATTCGGCCAATGCGGAGATTGTGCTGCAAAGGGCTGATAAGGTACTGGCTGTGCCCGAAAGTACTGTCGAGTTTAGTGGAGATTCTACTTTTGTGTATGTGATGACGGATTCTGTGCCTCAACAGAAGTTTGAACGCACACAGGTGGTTGCAGGCATGAGCGACGGCATCAAAATAGAGATTAAGAAAGGGGTAACTGCCAACGACAAGATACGCGGTGCCGAGAAAAAAGACAAATAACCAAACATTGCCTAGAACGATGAAAAGTAAATTAGCGATTATATTCTTAACAGGGGCAGTCGGTTGCTTCGCACAAGAATCCGAAACTCCGTTGCGCAATTATTCGTTGCGCCAGTGCATAGATTACGCTATTGAGCATAATATCAACATACGCCAGTCCGCCAATGCCGTAGAACAAAGTGCGGTGGAGATTAGTACTGCCAAATGGGCACGATTACCCGATTTGAACGGTTCTGCCGGACAGAACTGGCGCTGGGGGCGCAATGCGGTGACAGAACAGGATGCAAACGGAAAAGAATATCAGGTATATAAAAACACTTATAACTATGGAACGAATGTGTCGCTTTCGACCAATGTTCCGCTCTTCACCGGCTTTGAAATTCCCAACCAGTATGCACTTGCAAAGTTGAACTTTAAAGCAGCGGTTGCCGATTTGGAGAAAGCGAAAGAGGACATCGCTATACAGGTGGCTTCTTCCTATCTGCAAGTATTGCTGACTCAGGAATTGAAACAGGTAGCCATCCATCAGACTGAACTTAGCAAAGAACAGGCAAACCGAATCATCCGGCTCTTTGAAGTAGGGAAATCTTCGCCTGCCGAAGTATCGGAAGCTAAAGCCCGCGTTGCACAAGACCAGATGAATGCTACCCAAGCTGATAATAACTATCAACTGGCACTTCTCGCCCTGAGTCAGTTGCTTGAATTACAGAATCCACATCTTCTCACAGTTCAGGATGCCGACACTACTTTTACCCTCAGTATGCTGACTCCACCGGATGAAATCTACCAATATGCATTAAGCAGCAAACCGGAGATTCAGGCTGCACAATTCCGGCTTCAGGGAAGTGAGAAGAATATTCGTATTGCGCAAAGTGGTTTTTATCCGCGCCTTAGTCTGGGTGGCAATTGGAGCACCGGTTATTCTTCCGATCTTATAGCTAATTTCGGTACGCAGATGAAGGAAAACCGAAATAAGAATATTGGCTTGAGTCTCAGTGTACCTTTATTCAACAGACTTGCTACGCGCAACCGGGTTCGTTCGGCACGTTTGCAGCAAGTATATCAGAGTTTGCAGTTGGACAACACCAAGAAGGTGCTTTATAAAGAAATTCAGCAAGCGTGGTATAATGCCTTGGCGGCCGAAAGTCAGTACAACTCAAGTGAAGCTGCCGTGAAAGCCAACGAAGAATCTTTCCGGCTTATGAGCGAGAAGTTCAATAACGGTAAAGCAACATTTGTTGAATACAACGAGTCGAAGCTCAATCTGACTAAAGCACTTTCGGATAAATTGCAGGCTAAATACGATTATTTGTTCCGCACCAAGATACTTGATTTCTACAAGGGACAAATTATAGAATAAAGAAAGTTTTTAAAGATTTACTGCCATGAAGGCATCAAACATATCCGTCGGTTCAATCGTTATAATGAAAAGAACCAACGGATATGAAACAATTTATCATCGTAGTGATTCTAATGATTAGTAATGTATCTCTAGTAGTTGCTAAACCAATGAAAAATCAAGCAGAAATCTATTTTGCAGGAGGTTGTTTCTGGGGAACAGAACATTTCCTGAAACAAATCAGAGGAGTAGAAAGTACTCAGGCAGGATATGCCAACAGTATTGTGGAGAACCCAAGTTACGAACAAGTATGCTCGGGAAAGACGAATGCCGCCGAAACGGTAAAGGTGGTTTATGACCCCGAAGTCGTCAGTCTGGACGTATTGCTCGACTTGTATTTTAAAACAATCGACCCGACCAGCCTCAACCGCCAAGGAAATGACCAGGGTACGCAGTATAGAAGCGGTATTTATTATACTGATATTGACGACGTTCCTGTCATCAATCAGGCAATAAAGGATTTATCTTCCCAATATACTAAAGCTATCGTGATCGAAGTGAAGCCATTGACGAATTTCTACGCAGCGGAGACGTATCATCAGGATTATCTGGATAAGAACCCGAACGGATATTGCCACATCAACCCGGCTTTATTCGAGATGGCGCGAAAGGCGAATGCTCCTAAAGCAAAGAGTTATCAGAAACCGGACGATGCTACTCTTCGACAGAAATTAACGGCAGAGCAATATGCAGTGACTCAAAAGAACGCTACCGAACCGGCTTTCAAAAATGAATACTGGAACGAACATCGCCCGGGCATCTACGTCGATATTACTACCGGAGAGCCGTTGTTTGTTTCTACGGACAAGTTTGATTCGGGTTGCGGATGGCCCAGTTTCTCCAAACCTATTCAGCAAGAGTTGATAACGGAGAAGAAGGATGGTTCTTACGGAATGATACGGACGGAAGTGCGAAGCAAAAACGGAGATGCGCATCTGGGGCACGTATTCACGGATGGACCGAAAGATAAAGGCGGACTCCGTTACTGTATCAATAGTGCTTCGCTCCGGTTTATTCCGAAAGAGAAGATGGAAAAGGAAGGGTATGGGGAGTATTTGCCGTTGGTGAAATAAAATGTCCTTTTACTGACTGATTATACTATTGAATGAATGATCGAAAGGTTCGTCATAAAGAGACTTATACTCGCGGCAGAAGTGTTCATAAGTAGTCTTTGCCATATATTGTTTACGCATAGATATGTAAGTAATGCACTTTAGTCTGAGCGCAGCCTCATTTACCGAATCAAAACGGAATATAATATCGCATATCAATAGCTTTATATCGTAAGATTCGTGTTCATCTAAGAGGGTGGCATACTTCAATAAAGATTCGATCAGCGAATCCGCCACCCTACTTTTAAAGGAGTCGAGCCATAAATAATCACATTCATTTAGCAGAGCGCCCTTAGCCGTTAATGCTGCTATGATTTTAATTCGTTCCGTCGTTAGGCTATCAGGGCGAATCTTCTCCAAAAGACATTCATAGTAATCGACAAATGCAGTCTTGTCAAACTGTAACCGCCAGTTACCTGCAATCTTGGAGATGGTGCATCCGCCTACAGATTCTACCAACACACGCAGCTTGGAAAGATTTACTGCCCGATTATTCTTGGCACTCACGTCATCTTTGTCGAACCATAACATTGTAGTCAGTTCCTCCGATGATATTCCATTTTCAGCCGAACGGAGAAGCAACAAGATAAACAATTCGCGTAGAAGTGGTGAAAATCGTTGGGAAATCTCCTCCCCATTCCCATCAAATACCTGCAATCCGCCAAACAGATAAACAGCATTAGTTCGTGGCAATTGAACAGAACCACCTTCATTCCCAAATGAAGTAAGGATCTCCACCTTATTACTTTCCGCCAGCCGCTTCTGACGTTTGCGGCGCCAGTGCATCCCTAAAAAGACAATCATATCGACTACAACAATCAGCAGAATCCAGTACCAGGCAGACAAACGATGTTCTTCCTTTCCGAGTGCCAAGAGTTCGGCACGCCCTTCAAGTAGTTTTAATTGAGAATGTTTATCGCCTAAAAGAGAAAACCGATATCCCCGATCGGAGCGAATGCCATGAGAAGAGAAAGCATAAGAATGTCCATTCATCGTAATATACACAGAATCGGTAGGAAAACGAACAGAAAAGACCAGCGACATTGTATCGGCTATAAGTGAATCTTTTGTGTGAGAAGCTATCTTTGCTTTCTCAACTTCCGAATTACATACCCACAACAACTCTGTACCAACTTCTGGCGAGCGAGAAAGAATCAGATTATAAAGTTCCTTATCGGTACTTTCGATACGCATCAGCGATTCGAATACTGTTTTATCTGCCGGAGGAGCCACTATCCGAAGCGTTATAACGCCTCCTTTATCCAGATAACTAAATTGTTTTGAATTAAGCATCTGATCTGCCTGAATACTCTTTATCTCTCCTCCGAACTGCTCAGCATATCCGGAAACAGCAGAAAGAAGGCAAAGTATGAATAGGACTACTTTCTGCCTGTAAGAATATGAAACTTCAATAATGGATGCTCGTTGAAACATTTCAGTTATTTATCAGATGAATAGGAAAACAAAAATAGGATATTTAGCTGATGACTCAAAATTTTAGCCTTACTTAATATAGTATCTTAGCCCCGGCAGTTGCCATCTTCGCAAATTCATGGGCGACACCTGTCTCTTCATACTTAGTCCAATTCAGTGTGTAGCCACCCTTAAAACAGATACGAGCAGCCTCAGCAAAATAATAAGTACCACGCTGATAACGGTTTTTACCTTGTGCCTCGGCACCAGTTGATGTATTCAGTCCGGCACGATTGGTATCTGCTGTACCTAACTGCACAATCAGTTTGCTGGCAAACAATGATGCCAAGCAAGAAGGGGTCGTGACATCCGTATTCTTCAAACCATAAGGATAAGCGATATCCACATCCGGCAATGTATACCAACCGGCATTGGCACTCACGGCTCTGTCAATACGGGCATCGGGCATGAACGTCAAGTAGCGGTGCACAAACTGGGCTCCGGCAGAATGTCCCCACATATCATATTTATTTTGTGAGGAACCAGTGTCTTTCTTTACAGCATCAAACACAGCCTCAACCACCGAGAATGTCCATTGCGAACGGTCCTGCAAGGTATTTCCATTAAACATTCCTCCCTCGATGTATTGTGACGTCGAATAAGTATCTGCTGGAAATTCAAACACAAATATCATTATATTTCGCTTAGACGATTCAGCACGCCATGCGGTCAAATAATCTTTTGCATTTCTCTCCAATCCCGGAAAAACAAACAATACAGGCATCTTTTTCATATCCCCGGTGGCGGGGATATGAAAATGTATGCGAATCGGTCTATCGGCCAACGGAGCGTATCCGCTATAAGTCACGATTCCGTCTCCCGGAAGAAACCCGGAGGTTTCTCCCAGAGATTCCGGTTTATCATCCTTGAAACAGCTCGCCAACAGGGCTGAACACAACGCTAAAAATAACAGGTTAACTATACGCATCATTAAAAGAGTAAATGAAGATTCAACTTAACCTGAAATTCCTTCGACGCATCACCCACTACTTGCTTATAAGAAGTATATGAACCAGCCAATTGTATTTTGAACGTATTATTGAAAAAATACTTCGATGCTCCGAAAGTGATATTATCCGTCTTACGAAGAATACTTGTTTCTGTTTCCGTCCATTCGGGTTTCACCTTGCTGTAAGCTAAATCAAGTGCCCACAGTTTAGGGAAAAGATATCCTGCCTGTACATTAAAACCATTTCCCAAAGCCAGATAATCGGCAATCTGACGGGGTTTTAGTTTAGCGCCTTCATCTGGCTGTATAAACAATCCATTCAGCCCATTGGCAGTAGCATTCACATATTCAGCCAATAGAGAGAATCCATTCCATTTGAACAATAAATCGGCAGACAGTTTACGGTAGTCAGGATAATCGGCAAGCCCTTCTTTATCATACATCAAGAAATCACCATGCCCCTCGCCGACAGCATTACTGGCACCAACATTATAACTATAAGCTGCGCCGATTGCTAATTTAGGAGTTTTCTCACGAATGAAATCATTAAATACCGATTCATTCCCACTAGTGAAGAAGCCGAAAGGGTAAAGAGTGGCACGTGCACCGTATTTCAATCCCCCATTGTCAGGGTCAGTACTCGATGAGCCAAACGAATTACGTCCGTCACCGGAAGTCACGGCTGCTCCCAAGTCAAGTCCGAGTTTACCTAACGGCAAACGGCTTTCAACAAACAATCCCAGTTCGCGCCCTGTACGTGAGAAAGTACGGTCGAGCAATGAACGTTCGCCAAAGGCTAGTCCTTGGTCAAGCATCATCATTTGGCGGGAGTTGGTAAAGGTTTGTTTCTGTCCGGCACTTATCTTCAGTTGCTTCCAAGGAGAATATGACACCCATGCGTCCAATAAAGGATACGAATCCGCAAAATCCGCTTGCAAAAAGAAGCCGAGTTTCTCATTGAGGAATGAGCCTTCAAGACTCAAATAAGCATGATCAACATCAAAGCCGTATTCGGATTCTGCATTCTTTATATCGGTATAGTAGCCTGACCCTTGAAGGTATCCGCCAAAACGCAGTTTCTGACCAGGAGTTCTTAGATTCAGGTCGAGCAGACCGTCTTTCAGTTGAGGAAACGCTTCATTTCCAATTGTCTGTGCATACAGACCAGTCGCAAAAATTAAGGAGAATACTCCTGCTATTATCTTTTTCATATCTTGTATTCTATTTATCGTCATTAGTTAATCTATTTCATTTCTCGATAGATGCCCGGTGTATTATTCAGAGTAGCATCAATCACACGGTAGTTGACGAAACCATTGGCTGATTCCGGTTCCAGCAATACCGTCACCAATGTTGCCAAAGGTTGGGACATGGAAATACAGTAGCTACCCGCCGGAAGAGTTACCGCGCAAGTGTCCGTTTTGGTTTTAACATTCAATGGTAAGATACCTGCAACCAAATCATGGCTTTCGGTAGCGGCTGTAACTGTATAACATTCCAGGTCAAGCGTTTTGGGCGTTTCCAATCGTTCCATCTCAACTCCGTAAGATTGCAAAATCTCTACTGCACGACTTTGGGAAGCATCCAAATAATAGGCCACAGGACGTTGGCGGGTCAGAATGACTTCAGCTTCCGGAGCAATGCGAGCTTCCACAGGTACAGTCACCTTCTTACAAGCAAGTATATCAATGAAAGTCAGCAGATAATCCGAAACAGCCTTAGATCGGAAAGTCACAGCTATATCATCATTATCATGCTCTGCCGCCTCAACTGCTTTCCGTATCCGGTCCTCATTTTCAGAAGTGGTACGAGCAAAGTTTTCTGCCAGTTTACAGACGGTATATGCTCTACGCTTATAAGAAGTACGTCCCAAACCGACACCTCGAACCTCCATCAACATTGAAATAGCTCCGCGCAATGCCATAATGTTACTTGACGAACGCGGTGAAGAACCTCCGATATTGAATATTACCTCTCCACGATTACTTTTTGTAGTGAAATAGGTATGGTGTACCAGTCCTTCAGCATCCGCCATACGACTAGCTTCGGGTACATAAAGCTCATCAATAACCGCCCTCAGTGCAGGCGATACATTCGGATTGCTGCTCCACAAAAACATGAAATCATTCGGATTGGTAACCAGACGCCCATTGGTAACTTCTTCATAAGAAGCTCTGAGAGGTTTATACTCATGGAAGTCGACAAACAAATGAGGTTTGACTGTCGATGCCACGCGCTGCAAGGTACGTGCTTCAGGAGTAGACAGGAGAGTCTGATCGCGATTCAAGTCGATGCCGTTGGCAGTGGCCCGCTCTCCCGCTTCACTTCCATCAATGTTGACCGAAGGTAAAATATAAAAATCTATTTTATCGAGCAGAGCCAACAGTTGAGGCTCACGAGTGAGTTGCTTTAAGAAATAAAGGAGTCCTTCGGTGCTGCCCGGCTCATTGCCATGTACACATCCGGTATAAAGGATACGCAGTTTATCATTACCTCCATTGCTCACCTTTATCATGGGGATTTCACGTCCACGCTGGGTGCGCCCTACAATCTGAAGCTTCACTAACTGCGGATAATCGGTAGTCAGATTGTGAAGGAATGTCATCAACTCACGATAGGAAGTAAACCCGCGTTTTTTGGCAAATGCCGGTGTATCAATATCAACCTGCGGGTCCGGAAAGAACTTGGCTGTCACTTTTCCTGTCTGTTGAGCATAGAAGGGAAATCCAGTCAACAGTAGACAGAGTATTATTAGTATTCGTTTCATTGCATCAGAATTTAAATTGGAACAATAAATTGCCTATCCACTCATTACCATTGTATGTGTGCGCACTGTCCGGAGTACGATTTTCACCGTTACTACATGCCAATCCGATAGTGAATTGTATCTTGGCAGCATAATTACGAGTCAGGTATTTAGAGACACTAAAGTCGTAAAAGTTGTGCCGGTTGAAGTACAGGTTGTTATTCATGTACGAATATTCATCAGGTTTGAGATGTGTATATCGTAAATCGAAACTCCAAAGACTACGAAGCATATACCCAGCTTGAATATTAAAACCCTGTCCGAGCATCATTCTGTTTTTAATGTATGCTTCCACATTTTGCTCTCCATCCACATCAAAAGTAGTAGCGGTAGAGCCATCGTTTCTGACACGCTTCGTGATGGAAGTAGGAACATATCCCCACGTCTTGGCATATTCGCCCAATACAGAAAATCCACGATACTTAAAGTGAAAATCGGCTACGAATTTCGCATAATCAGGAAGATCTATTTCATCGCGATCGTTCATATAAAGAATATCCCCGTTGCTACGGCCTCCACGGCGGTCGGATGTTCCGTTCGTGTAACTATAGGCAATGCCGACATTCAACTTCGGAGTCAGTTCATAGGCCATATCTCCTTCCCTGCTTCCACCCATCGCGCGGAATGTTCCGAAAGGTAGGTAGTTCAATCGTGCTCCATACTTCAATCTTCCATAGCGTTTTCCATCCGATATCGGTCCGGCACCATCAGTGATTGCAATTGATGGTCGCAATAGTCCGATACTTCCTGCCCGATAAGAGCCTTCAGCGAAAACTCCCAGTTCACGGATAGTGCTAAATGCAGAAGTTATCTTACTGCGTTCGCCAAATTGCAGAGTATGGGAGCTCATTTGTAGCTCGTAGTTATCCGTAGGCGTCGAACGTTGTCCGAACGAAACGACAAGTTTAGAGCCCCAAGGACGGTAAGCCATCCAAGCATCCATCAATAATGAACCAGAAGCATCATCCGTTTCACTGCCTTTCACCAAGTCGAGCCCCAACCGGAAGCGCATCTTATCATGAAATACACTACCGTCAAAACGGACACGGGCACGCCGCATACGGAAACGGTTATACATCTGATCCACATCTTCAAAGCGGCGACTCTCTACCGATGTCTGTACCATTCCGCTTATTACAAATCTGTTGCCTCCCTTTGTCGTAAGCCGTATACCATCTCCCATCTTATAGCGATGGAGGACTACTTTTGTGTCAATTTCGGACGTACTCTCATTGCTAGCTTCCACCATTTCGGTATCATCGCTATCATCTTCTGTTTGTGCCATAACAGGAAGAAGTAAGAATAGTCCTATCAGGAATAATAGATATTTTTTCATATCAATATCGTTTTACTGTTA
This sequence comes from uncultured Bacteroides sp., assembly GCF_900547205.1. Classification (GTDB taxonomy): domain Bacteria; phylum Bacteroidota; class Bacteroidia; order Bacteroidales; family Bacteroidaceae; genus Bacteroides. The sequence continues at coordinate 19,266 of NZ_URFY01000034.1, read as the reverse complement.
CATTTCAAAATTTCCTTTGTGTATCACGTTACCTTCATGCATCATTTCTACCCCGCGAGCATAGACTCCTTGTAGATTCCAAGTGTCATCGAACAGCGTAATGTCGGCATCCGCTCCTTCCTGTAGTTCTCCCTTTCCTTTCAACTTCATTGTTCGTGCAGGATTGGTGGTTATCAACCGGAATGCATCCGAAGGGGCGATGCCGCCATCAGTTATCAACCGGATTACTTGCTCCAGATTCCGATGTAATGGAGCTACAGTGTAACTATCAGCACCGGTAACCGGATCTTTACGACGGACTCCAGCATTACCATCCGATGAGAATGTCATACGGTCGATAGGCACTCCGGCATTCAAGCCCTCCAATACACTTTCGTAAGGTTCGCAATACTTGGTACCACCGGTAGAAATATCAATCATTCCCCCCATACGGGCAAATTCAATACCTTGCAGAAAGAGATCGTGCGTACGCCCCATGTGAGTAGGAGAAATATAGCTGATTAGTGATGGATACTCACGGGCTATCTCCAATAAGACGTCGATTCCTCCGGGAAGAGCGCCCAGATGAACGTGCATCACCCCGCCCTTGGCAGATGTGAATCCTCCCAGACGGACTTGCTGGATGATACGCATTAGTTCGCTTTTAGTAGGATACGAACTACGGTCATCACTTATGGCAATCTTACAGCCTATCACTTTATCTATAAAAATCAAGTCATTGGCAATGCAATCGGTCAATGTGGGAGTAGGCAGACCATAATAACCGGTAAGCATATAAGCTGATATACCGTCCATACACAATGCTTTAGTTTTGGCATACAGTGCCGGAAGCTGCTTGACAAAGCCATCAGTGCCCAACAGACCGACTACCGTAGTAGTGCCGCAAGCCAGCAAACGGCTCAGTGGAACTTCGGGGGCTAACGAAAAATATCCCGTTTGCCCACCACCGCCGATGATATGCACGTGTTGGTCAATACAACCGGGAGCCACGTTCATACCTGCGCCATCAATCAATTCTACCTCCACTCCCCGCAAGTCGATATGAGGAGCGATACAGGCAATCTTCTCACCACAGATAAGTATATCATTCATTCCCCGATCTTCGGGTGCATAAAGATGTATATTTTGAATTAGTTTGAACATAATAGTCAAGTGTTTCTTATTAAATAAAGAAGTGGATAATCATCATAACTATCAGTGTTATCGACAAAGGAATGATGTTACGTTTCGCCAAATCAACAGCCGAAACGCCGGCTATTTCGGAAATAGCAATAATCACGCCGGCAATCGGTGATGCTGCACGCCCCATGCTCGAAGCCAACTGCATCGGCAGAATCATATCCACCGGCAACATATTCACTTTTGTAGCAATGGAAGGCACCAACGGGCCGAACGAAAAGAAAGAGGCATTGCCGCTTCCCATCAGTATAGCTGCCAGGAAGAGAATCAGAATAATCACGATGGAAACAAATATTCCAGAAAAACCAAGGCTAGTACATCCTTCCACCAAAGCATCGATGAAACCAAGACTTATCAAACCTTTAGAAAATATCTCGGCAGCCACAATCAGCGTTACTACATTGGTAAATACCTTGCCCATACCTTCCCAGAATGACTTAACTGTTGCAAAAACAGCTTTGAATGAACGAAGTCGCACCAGCTCGAACAACATGGAGACAGCCAGAGAGACAAACATTGCCGTAGTAGTATCCAACTCAATAGGAGGATCGAACAAATGTACATACTTCGAGAAGATAATCAGTAAAAACAGCGGTAACACAGGCAAAATAGCATAAATCAACGGGATGTCTACCTTAAACTCTTTTGCATCTATTACTTCCGGTTGCGAACGACCCGACTGGCGATCTTTACGGTCGAAATAACGATTGGTGAGATAATAAACCACCATCAATAAAATAGTAAGTGGAATAGCTAATGGAAGCTGGTGTTCCACAAAATAGAGCATATTGTTCTGTCCGACAAGTTCCGCTGCGCGGGCTGTATTGGCGGAGCCGGGTCCCATATCGAATATAGTGCAGGCTGAAATAACCGAGACTGCCGTCAGACGACTCACACCAAGCCCAACAAGAATAGGAAAGATCGAAGCGACCAGAAGCAGTCCGAGTCCCGTAGCACTGGGTGTACAAATGAAAAGCATCTGCCCGATAGGGATTACAATGGAGGCGGCAACGTAGGGAAACTTCTTGAAGATTGCCAACGGCTGCATAGAAACATAGACCAATGCATCACTCGCTTTAATCTTTTTCATATATGCCACATATCCGCCAATCGTCATAATCATCAGACCGACACGAAGCATATTCGATGAAAAAGTCTCCTTAATAATTCGGAAGAGGTCGAATACTGCCGTACCCGTAGATTCGGTAGGAGTAAGCGAATGCATACCCAACATCATACTGAGCGATAACATCAGGATACCGGCCACCATCAACACACCTTGAGGATTATTCTTTTTCGTCAGCCAATAAGCCACCAATACAATCACCTGCAAGGCGATAAATGCACCTATATATATCATCATAGTATTCTTTTAATTATAATTATTCAGCTTCCACTCCCACGGCGGTAGTCAGGTTGTTAAATATAGCTGCCGGAATTTTGAAGAGTTGTCCGCCATCAAGATTCTTATTTAAATCAACCTCTTTCAACTTCGTGTTATGTGAAAGATCAATAGCAGTCAACTTACCATTTTTACCTCCTTGGCAATTCAGTACTTCCAGCTCGGTATTGGCGCTAAGGTCAAGGGTAGTAATTCCTGCGAAATTCAATTTTAACTGTTTAAGATGCTTTAGCTCCGTCAAAGGTAATTGTTCGGTAAACTTATTCGAAGTAGCAGTAAATTCGGTCAATGACGTAAAGTATTGCAAGCCATCAGCCGAAGCAATTAATGTTTCCGCTGTTGCCAGATTGGCTTGTTTCAAAGTGGTTATTATTTTGCTTGTCTTGGCAACATTCAATGCTGTAACCGTCGCTGCCACTGCTTTATTTAGTTTATATTCGTTTTCCTCTTTTACAATAATATCTTCCGGTAGTTCCTTCGTCTCCTTGGCAAGATAGAAAAGGTATTCTCCGAAAGCCTCATCGGCAATCGTATACAGTTCTTCTTCCTCTCCTCCTCCGCCTTGAGGTTCAATCACCACTCCCCCGGCAGTAGTCAGTTGTGTCATTAAGTTCTCGGGAATAGCAAAAGGCGCACCGGGGTTACCACTTAGATCAAGTTCTTTCAGTTTTGAAAAGTTCTCAGGAAGAGTAAATCCATTTTCCTGAAGATTCTGATTCTTTAGATAAATATGTTCAATCACATTGCAATTCGCAAAACTAACCGATGAAAGCTTGGTTGATGCATCACCTGTTGAGCTTCCCCCATAACGGAAACGGACAAGTTTTGTGTTTTGAGACAAATCTAGTGTTGCAACAGAGTTGTTGTTCATCTCAACTGTTTCAAGTTCATGCAAAGCGGTCAAGTCCATACGCTCCACTGAATTAGAGGTAATCTTCAGTGTCTTTAAAGCAGTGAAGAATTGCAAACCGTCCATATCGACAATCTTCACGGCAGCTGTAGCCAATCCCGCACTTTCGAGTTTCGATATTTGTGCATCAGTCTTTACCAAATAGAGATTATCAACAGTAGCCGCTTTTTCCGTATCCAGATAGAACTTTCCATCCTCAATAATAGCCGTTTCATAAGGCAGTTTATTTTCATCTGTACGACTACAGTTATAAACAAGATACTCACCTAACGCTTGATCTTTGATCTCATAAAGATCACGTTCATCATTTCCTTGCAGTTCTTCCACATCATTTGTTGTGCAAGACGAGAGTCCCAAAAGCAATAATGCCATGCAAATCATTGCGGTAGTCATCGGTTTGTTCATTCGTATCATAATATTAAAAAGTATTGGTTTGGAGCGTAAAAGTAACATTAACGAGTAAACGAAAAGATTAATGCAGACCTTAACAAAAGATTAATATCGCAAATAATATGTGTTTTTGCTGTTTTTTATCCCCCTCAATATACTATTTTCACATTAGTAGCGAGAAAAACAACTACTTTTAGGGAACAAAATTGAAGTAAACAAAATCGGGGCGGATGTGTATCCGCCCCGAAATCCAAGTAACGGGCAATGCCCGGAATAGTCTAGCCGGCGCGATGCCGGAGTCTAGTTCTCCTACCGCTGTGGAGCAATGATAATGATATATATAATAAAGGAATAGGTTATCTTCTCGAATTGTTGCCTCTTTCGGATGAACGGGAAGAGCTTCGGCTGCTGCTATTGCTTCTCGTACTTTCGGAAGAGGAACGTTTTTCTGTTTTACTGCCGGAAACATTGCTGCGGCTGGAACTGCTACTGCGACTACTTCCAGTGTTGCTGCTGCGACTAGGGCTGGCACTACTTCTACTTGAGCTGCTTCTACTTGAGTTGCTACTTCCACTTGAGCTATTGCTTCTACTTGAAGTGCTACCACTATTACGACTTGAATTACCGCTTTCCCGATTACTGGAAGAACTATTAGTTCTGGAAGAAGAACTACTACCTCTAGCAGATGAACCGCTTTCGCTTCGTCTATTCGTATTTACACCGGAACTGCTACTGCTACCCGTACGTCCACTTTCACGATTAGGTCTTGTGGTACTACTACCACCCGACGGCCTACGACCAGAGCTTGATGAACCTGAGTTCATGTTCGGACGACGATTCGGAGTCGTTTCCTTATTCGGTTTCTCTTCTTTTCCGGATGTTGATGGGCGTCCAGAGTTTGAAGGTCTACGATCTGAATCAGGACGAGGACGCGTCGATGTGCCGGGGCGGGTTGTAGTACCGCCGGGACGGGTATGATTATCTGGACGCGATGATGTACCTGGTCTTGTCGAGTTACCCGGCCTTGATGAGTTACCCGGACGATTCGTTACGCCTGGTCTAGTCGGTGCATTATGTGGACGAGTAGAGCTATTGGGACGGAAGCGAACCGAACCAAAATCCGAACGGCGATATGAGTGAAACACTCTCTCATCCCTTACCCGATGCGGTGCAGAATAATGATGAAAGTTATTATATCGACCTCTGTAGTAACTGGTATGATGAAAATGAGGACGATAATGCGCACCACTATAAGTACGATAATGATAAGGCGTTCCAAAATAGAATAAGCTACGGTTCGGATAATTGATATACACCCGGAAATTCCATTTCCCCCTATCAACATAGATAGGCCGATAGAAATACTCTGCTCCAAGGAATCTTTGATATTGAACGTTGCTCAACACCCAACGAAGGTCGTCATTACGAATATCCAACGCTTCATAATAATCATCCAATGCCCACTCATACCCACGCACCACATAATCCATGATGTTACGTACGGAATAGATGAAATCATAGTTAATCTCATAAGCATCATTATATTGTTGAGTGCTCAAACTCAATTCATATGCCATCTTATCCGTAAGAAAACGTGTCTCCTTACGCACTTTGCTAGTGCTCATCCCTGCCATCACAGTCATACTGGCACCTAGGCCGATAGCAAAGAGTAAAAATAGTATTCGTTTCATAATCTAATCTCCTATTAATTATTCGATTGATGATATTCCTTGATGAACTTGTACATCTCCTCTTTATATATAGAAGAAAACAAAGTATCAATCACCTTATTAAAATTCTGTTTATCCCTGACATAAGGATATAGTTTCTTCATTATCTCAACCTTATCGGGCGTGTAACTTATCTCTTTTACTATCCTCAAGCATTGAGCTGAAGTTACATCATGTTCTTTCAACATCCGTTCAATCATCCTCTTCTGGTCATCATCCATGATGGTGAATTTTAGTTTTTCAATGAAATTGTCAAATTCAGAATCAGTCATTACACTCACCTCCTTTGAAGGACCACCATCGGGATAAACCTCTACATTGGCAATGGGAGGAGGAACTACAACCGGATGATGAGATGAAGGTCTGCCGTGACCGGCAAAAGTATTCATACCAACCACCTCCCTATTGATAAACTGAACGATAATCGTGATTGGACTCGGAACAACAACCGGTGTACCATCATCACGATAAAACTCCCATTCCTCCATATTACCACTGAAACGTCGATAATCCGGCTTACCCAAAATGGTCTGAACTTCCTGCTGAGTCATTCCGTTATGTATATCCATCACATTTTTCTTTGAGATGTAGTATGAACGTGAACAACTGCTACCTAAAACCATCAGCAAGGACAGTAGAATAATATGTATCTTTTTCATAGCCATAGATTTTTTAATAGTTAATATTAGCGTCTGCCATAATTTTGAATAAACTTATTCATCTCTTCTTTATTAGATGAGAATGTAAGCGCATCAATCGCCGTAAAGAAAGCTTCTTTATCCACAATTCTAGGATACATCATCTTCATCATCTCCATACGGTCATCATCAAAAGGAAAAATCTTCGCCAGTTGCAGGCATTGTCCGGAAGTAAAGTCGGAGTTAGCAAGCGCTGTATTTATCAATGCTTTACGGCCATCCTTAAAAGGTTCCTTCTTCACCTTACTGAGAAACGTCTTGAAAAGTTGGTCATTCATCACTCTGGCATGAGTATTATAGTCCGGCCGGTCATGCCCCGGGTGATATGCTCCCTGTCCGGGTCTGTCGGGACGAAGGTTTCCACGACCTTCCACAAATATATCTTTCACCTCGTTTCCGTTGAAATATACGCGTTCGTTATACAACCGTTCTCCTTTCCAGACACGTTCTCCCGGCCGGGAGGCAAAGCGGGTAGCATAGATTTCTACCGTATAATATCCCGATTTCAGGTTAGCTACAAAGCAACTGGTAGTTGGCAAACACATCTGATTTCCTCCAAAATAAACAAGGATGGGGGTATCTCCACCATCAATACGGATTCCACTGACACGTTGTGCTTTTAACGATAGGGCGGCCAACAGGATAAAGAAAGTTACTATTATCTTACGCATAGCTTATCAAGTTTTTTATTATTATTACTATCTTAATCTGATATCACAAAAATAGGGTGAGGAAACTCCCCACCCCAATGATTCTCTCTATTCGTATGTAGGGATTTCCCTATTCCGTTTAGGCATCCGCCAAAGTAATGCCGTCCTCATGCAACGCAATCAGACGTTTCTTATACAAATCTCCCACAGCTTTCTTGAAGGTTTTCTTGCTGACACCAAACGTATCGTAAATATCTTCAGCAGGACTTTTATCGTTCAGGTTGATTCGCCCGTCATGCTCTTTGATATAGTCGAGCAATGTTTTTGAGAAATCGTCTATCTTCTCAAAGCCCGGTTTCTGAAGAATCAAATCTACTTTGCCATCCTCGCGCACTTGTTTCACGAAAGCTTTCAGCTCCATTCCCGTCTCCAACGGAACAAATATTTCATTCTCGTAAAGCAGTCCGCTATACTTATTATCTATAATCGCCTTGAATCCCAAGTCCGTCTTCTGCCAGATAAGGATATTGACTTCGTCGTTCGGTGCATACTCCGGCATCTCTTTCGACAGATAACGTTCTACCTTTGCGGAAGCCACAATACGATAACTTTCTTCATCCAGATGTGCGTGCACCACATACTTCCGCCCTACCTGCATTTTCATCTTCTGCTCACTGAACGGAACAAACAAATCTTTCATCAACCCCCAATTCAGGAAAGCCCCGAACTGATTTACCCAAGCTACCTCCAGACAAGCAAACTGACCAACCTGCACCAACGGAGTCAGCGTAGTGGCAATCAACCGTTCATCCATATCCAGGTAAAGAAAGACGTTCAAGAAGTCTCCTATCTTACAATCTTCGGGCACATAACGGGAAGGCAAAAGGATTTCTCCCTCTTCATCTCCATCCAGATACAAACCGAAATCTACCTCTTTCACTACTTCAAGCTGATTGAATTTTCCTAATTCGATGCTCATATTCCTATTCTTTTATATAATACTATGCACAAAGATAGTCTATTTTGCCTACATACGCTTATCTGTCAGCTATAACTTTTCGTTATCAATCAAAACTATTTTCGATGAACAATCAGAAGAATAATGCGTTACCTTTGTGTCGACAAAAAGAAAGATAGATTATTCACCTTTAAACATATAGAATTTATGGATTTTTTAACCAACGAGAAACTTACGATTGTAGGAGCTGCCGGAATGATTGGCTCCAATATGGCTCAAACTGCCATGATGATGAAACTTACTCCGAATATTTGTCTATACGACCCGTTCGCTCCTGCTTTGGAAGGAGTAGCCGAAGAATTGTATCACTGCGGCTTCGAAGGTGTCAACCTGACTTATACTTCTGATATCAAAGAAGCGTTGACAGGAGCTTCTTACATTGTTTCTTCCGGTGGTGCAGCCCGTAAGGCAGGTATGACTCGCGAAGACTTGTTGAAAGGTAATGCAGAAATAGCAGCTCAATTCGGCAAGGACGTTCGTCAGTATTGCCCGAATGTGAAGCACATCGTTGTAATCTTCAATCCTGCTGACATTACAGGTTTGATTACCTTATTATACTCCGGTCTGAAACCGTCTCAGGTTTCCACATTGGCTGGTTTGGACAGCACCCGCCTACAAAACGAACTGGTGAAATACTTCCATATACCTGCTTCTGATATTCAGAACTGCCGCACTTATGGCGGACATGGCGAGCAAATGGCTGTATTCGCTTCTACTACAAAAATAAAAGGTGAACCACTGACTGACTTCATCGGCACTACCCGTCTTCCATTGAATGAATGGGAAGAACTGAAAGTGCGTGTAATACAAGGTGGAAAGCATATCATCGACCTGCGCGGACGTTCTTCTTTCCAAAGCCCTGCATATCTTTCTATCGAAATGATTGCCGCCGCTATGGGTGGACAACCTTTCCGCTGGCCTGCCGGAACGTATGTTTCTAACGGTAAATTCGACCATATCATGATGGCTATGGAAACTTCGATTACCAAAGACGGTGTGACTTATAAAGAAGTAGCCGGAACTCCTGCCGAACAAGCAGAACTAGAAAAGAGCTACGAACACTTGTGCACGTTGCGTGATGAAGTGATTGAGATGGGTATCATACCTGCCATCAAAGACTGGCACGCTTTGAATCAGAATATTGACTAAGCAGCAAACAATAAGAGTGACAAGCCGGAGTCCAACGATATTTATCGCGTTGAGGCTCCGGCTTTTTTAAATGGAGCATTCCGGACAGACTCCTTTCAGAACATAATTAATGCTATGTAGTGTAAACCCCTTCGGTAAATCAATCAACGGAATATGAGTGCCCGCCAAACAGAAAGTGCGATGACACTTCCCACAATAGAAATGTGAATGTAAATCCTGCACTACGCAATTGCAGGAATTATCGCAAACGGCATATTTTAGTGAACCGCTTCCGTCGTCAATGCTATGGATGAGGTGATGAGAATGGAAGAGGGCTATGGTTCGTGAAATGGTCGATTTGTCGACCGTGTCAAGCAAAGTTTCCAAATCGAGCAATGATACTGCACGCTGGGCTTGCATCATATTTTTCAGTATGAGAAGTCTTATTGCAGTTGGTTTGATCTCTCTTCTTTCCAACTTATCCAAATAAATATTCTCTTCCATATTCTTTTATTTTATCATCTTCTGTATTCTTACGGCATTCATGATGGCTAACAGAGCAACGCCTACGTCTGCAAAAACAGCTTCCCAAAGTGTGGCGATTCCTCCGGCTCCCAATATAAGCACAAGTAGTTTTACTCCGAATGCCAACGATACATTCTGCCATATGATGCGGCGAGTCAGTTTTCCTACTTTTATAGCTTCGGCTACTTTGGACGGTTGGTCGGTTTGTATCACTACATCCGCGGTTTCAATTGCTGCATCGCTGCCGAGTCCTCCCATAGCAATGCCCACATGGCTCAGTGCAAGCACAGGGGCGTCGTTCATTCCGTCGCCGACAAATGCGATTTGATTGGTCTCATCCCGACGCAATTCTTCCAGATGTTTCACTTTCCCTTCGGGAAGCAAGTCGCCATAAGCTTTTGAAATGCCAAGCTTTTCGGCAAAGTTAGTAACAATACTTTGTTTATCTCCGGATAAAATCTGAATATTTTCGATATTCAAGGCTTTCAGACTATCAATGGCGCACTTTGCATCGTCTTTCAATGCATCGGCCAGCAATAAATAGCCGGCATATCTGCCTTCAATGGCACAGACTATAATGGTATCCGTTATCTCACGCAGCTCCACCGGATAGCCGATGCCAAACTTAGATAATAAACGGCAATTGCCGACTAAAACCGGAATGCCATCTATTGTAGCTTCCAAGCCGAAACCTGCATATTCTTTGATATCCGTAGCAGATACAAGCTCTATATTCTGCTGCTTTGCATAGCTCATGATGGCTTTGGCTATCGGGTGCGTACTACCATGTTCTACCGAAGCTACCTGCCTGATTAGTTCCTGTTCCGAAATTCCTGACTCACTTTTCAGGGCTTGCACCTCGAATGTTCCTTTAGTAAGAGTCCCCGTTTTATCGAACACCACCGTATTGATTTTTGTAATGGCATCCAGATAATTGCCACCTTTGAACAGGATACCCAAACGGGATGCAGCACCGATTCCTCCAAAATATCCTAGCGGGATACTTACCACCAACGCACACGGACACGAAATCACCAGAAAGACCAATGCCCTATAAAGCCAATCATTGAATGTAAACACAAATTGAGTATCTATTAATGAATAAGCAAGCGGAAGCAATACTATTAGTACTGCCAAAGCTATCACAATAGGTGTATATACACGAGCAAACTTGCGGATGAACAGCTCTGCGGGAGCTTTGCGCTCCGAAGCATTCTGAACGAGTTCCAATATCCGCGCCAGTGCACTCTTGTCGTAGGGCCGGGTTACTTCAATCCGAATTACTTTATCTGTCACAATCATTCCCGCAAGTACTTCTTCACCCTTACGTATATTGCGGGGAACGCTTTCGCCGGTCAACGCAGCAGTATTAAAAGCTGCCACTTCATTGAGCATCTTGCCATCCAAAGGAACGCGTTCGCCGGTCTTTATCTCAATCGTCTCACCAACATTTACATTCTGGGGGCGCTCCACCATCAGACCACCGTCTCTGAATACCATAGCTTGTTCGGGGCGCACATCGAGCAAAGCTCCAATATTTCGCTTTGCCTTATCCACCGCTTTCTCCTGAAACAGCTCACCAACCGTATAAAACAACATCACGGCTACTCCTTCAGGATATTCGCCGATATAAAAAGCTCCGAGCGTAGCCACTATCATTAAGGTAAACTCGCTGAAATATTCTTTCTCTCTAATGCTCTCCCAAGCTTCTTTCATCACGGGGATTCCTACCGGAAGATAGGCTATCACATACCAACCTAAGGCAAAGTATCCTTCACGAAAGAAGGCTATGTTCATGGCATTCATTATCATCCCACCTATTAATAATAGGAGGGAAATCATCACTTTCCAGTATTGATGAAATATAGAAGTCTCAGCTACGTGACTCTTTTCCGACGTGCAACCGCGTGCACAGCAACTACAATGTCCCATAATCTTTTGTATTTTCTTGGTGCAAAGTTAACGAATGATTCGTGCAACTTTGTTGCAAATGAAAGCAACAGGCAATTAGTATGCCGTCAGCGAAATTATGCAAAAGACTGTTCACCTTTCACTTTTGTTCTGTATTGCCGATGAATAAGGGGTTGACGGGTGAAGGGCAACAACTTCACCGCAACTTCACCAATGATTCATGCATTATATTTTAGTTTCATTGCTTGGAACTTTAGTTCCAACTGCTTGAAACCATAGTTCCCATTGCTTGAAACTAGAGTTTCAAAGCCTTTGGAACTATAGTTTCACGAGGATGGAACTATAGTTTCACAAGGGTGGAACTACAGTTTCAAGGCACGTTGAAACTAATAACAAAACAACTTTACTTATAATTGTAAAGTTACGAAGCATCACTATGATTGAGCTACATAAAGTGTAGTGAAGGGCTGGGTGAAGGGGAGGCCCTTCACCCGCAATCGCCTTATTCATCGGCAACACAGAACAAAAGTGAAGGAGACAGAAGAAATCCTTCAAACGGCATAGGTATTAGAACAAATACCCCAATGAAATCATCAAGTTCCTATTCTTCAACCCAAAATCGTTTGATGTATCAATCAAACGCTACTAACATTCTTCCCTGTCAGCCCGGATAAACTCCAAGAGCCTCTCCACTGCTTCTTCTTCAGGAATGTTCTTTTCTACACACACCTTTCCTTTATAAAGACTAATCTTGCCGCGACCCGCACCAACATATCCATAGTCTGCATCCGCCATCTCACCGGGACCATTCACAATACATCCCATGATGCCAATCTTCAAACCTTTCAAGTGTGATGTAGCAGCTTTGATGCGGGCAATCGTCTTTTCCAAATCATACAGCGTGCGGCCACAACCGGGACAGGAGATATATTCCGTTTTCGAAGTACGCGTACGCCCGGCTTGCAATATGCCGAAAGCAGTTGCATCGGCCACGGCATGAGTCAGACCGCCTTGATTGAATAAGAAAATCCCGTCGCAAAGACCGTCGAAGATCAACGCTCCCATATCAGCAGCAGACTTGATTTGCAAATCTTCCGCATCATCTTCCGCATAATGCTGGAAGAAGACAACAGGATTCTGCAAACCTTCCGTCATAAGTTGATGTACCAGTGCACGATGCTCTCCCAAACGATTCGGATGATTACTCTGGGAAACAATTACCACCTCAGGATGCTGTCGCAAACAAGCAATCACTTCATCCGTCTGCGCCATATAAGGCATAAAGAGAAACTTTAGTTCAGCGTTGCATCCGCCCATCAAAGGCAGTTGCGCATGATTGAAAGCAGGCCATGTGCCGGACTCTCCTACCCATACATCGGCATCAAGAATATACTCCACTCCTTCCTCACGCTGTTCGGGCAAAGCTCTTCCGGCATAGATATAGTCCGGAGTAAACTGCGGATTCACTTCTGTCTTTCCATCCATGCGGTCGGCAATCACTATGGGCACGTGCTCCCCTCCTATATTACGCACAGCCTGCGTCTTCCTCCGCGAAGGGGACAGATAATTAAATTCTTTCGCTTCCAACCCCGGAATATAAGGATGATTCTGCCTCAGCATGATATAATCTACCAATTTGCGGGCAACGGGAATCTCCGCTTCGGGAGCTTCACTCAAGGATACTCGAATCGTATCTCCCAGCCCGTCACTCAGAAGGGCTCCGATGCCTAGGGCAGACTTGATACGTCCGTCCTCTCCATCTCCAGCTTCCGTCACTCCGAGATGTAAAGGAAAAGCCATGCCTTCTTGCTCCATCACCTCTGCCAGCAGTCGGACGGTTTTCACCATCACCACCGTATTGGATGCCTTTATCGAAATAACGACATCCGAAAAATGCTCTTCGACACAGATACGAAGAAACTCCATACAGGATTCTACCATTCCTTCGGGCGTATCGCCGTAACGCGACATGATGCGGTCGGACAAAGAACCATGATTCACACCGATACGGATGGCGGTATGATTCTCCTTGCAAATATTGAGAAACGGAACAAAGCGGTCGCGAATCTTCTGTATTTCCTGAGCATACTCTTCATCGGTATATTCCAATTGCTTAAAGGTACGCGCCGCATCCACATAGTTTCCCGGATTGATGCGCACCTTTTCAGCATACTGTGCTGCTACATCGGCTACCTTCGGATTGAAATGTACATCGGCAACCAATGGAACCATATATTCTTGACTGCGCAAACCTATATTGATATTCATCAGGTTTTCCGCTTCCTTAACGCCCTGTGTAGTCAGGCGGACATACTCGCCACCTGCGTCGACGATTCGTTTCGCCTGTTCCACACAAGCTTCCGTGTCCATAGTCGATGTATTGGTCATCGACTGGATACGAACAGAATTGGGGCCACCCAACGGTACAGCCCCAATATTTACTTCTGTAGTCTCTCTCCGAAAATAATTGAATATATCCACGTTATTAGTGATTAGTGAGATAGTGATTAGTGATTAATGGGTTAATCACTAATCGCTTACCCGTTTATCGTTACTTTCAGTTCGTTTTATATTCGAACTTCACTTCTTTCAGTTCTTCGTTCGCCTTTACGATTTTCTTTTTCAATCCATCTTTGTAAGCAGCAAAAGATTCTGCCAAAGCGGCGTCACTCAAAGCCAGCATCTGAACGGCAAGAATGGCGGCATTCATTGCTCCATTGATAGCAACCGTTGCTACAGGTATGCCCGGAGGCATCTGAATGATGGAGTAAAGTGCATCCATACCATCGAGCACGGAACCTTTTACGGGTACTCCAATCACCGGAAGTGTCGTATTGGCCGCTATCACACCGGGCAATGCGGCAGCCATTCCGGCAGCAGCAATAATCACTTTAATGCCACGGGCACGGGCATTCTTAGCAAACTCTTCCACAGCCTCTGGCGTGCGGTGAGCAGAAAGAGCGTTCATTTCGAACGGTACATGCATATCATTCAGCAGTTGTGCAGCCTTCTCCATTACGGGAAGGTCAGACGTGCTGCCCATGATGATACTTACAATTGGGGTCATTTCTTTAACGATTAATGTATTAGTGATTAGTGATTAATATATTCAGATAACGTGTCGTGATTTCACTCAGCAATTAGCAGCCGCTAATCACTTATCACTTACCCGTTAATCACTTCTTTATAAGCCTCAGCGTCCATCAGGTCTTCTACATCCTTTACGTCTGCCGGCTTCATCTTTATCAGCCAACCTTCGCCATAAGGATCTTTGTTCACCAATTCAGGAGTTTCTTCCAATGCTTCGTTTTGTTCGAGCACTTCACCAGCCACCGGCAGGAAAAGATCGGAAATAGTTTTTACTACTTCAATTGTTCCGAAGGTTTCGCCAGCTTCCAGCGTTTCGCCTACGGCAGGTATATCGACAAATACAATGTCACCCAGTTGTTCCTGTGCATAGTCTGTGATACCAACATAAGCAATGTCTCCTTCAACGCGAATCCATTCGTGTTCGTTCGTGTACTTTAAATTCTGTGGAAAGTTCATAATAATTAGTTTTTTAGGATTTATACTGTTGTTAAAATAAAAATAGCAGAAAATAGATATTATACAGCGGATGGAGTACTAGAATGGCGCAAACCAAACCGACTGCAAATCCGGAAAGCACTTCACCCAATGTGTGATGTCCCAAGGTAATCCGTGCAGAACCCAGTATGCCGGCTATCAGAATAAACAAGCACAACCACACTACCGGATTATAAGTGAATAACTCACTGAAAGAGACCAATCCTCCTATCACTCCGCCTATTCCGGCCATATGTTCACTCAATTTCCATTTCAGATTCACCAGGATACATATGATAGATACCACCAGTGATGCCAGAATAATGCCTGTCATATACCAAGGGATATTCAGCTTACGCATCATCAACAGACAGAATACGTATGAGATGATAGTCAACATAATAGGTACATAGCGTTTCTTACGCTCGCTCATTTCCTGACGGTCGAACCCATTGATTTTACGGAACAAGAAGATGGTGATGGTAGGGGTCAGTATGGTGAAGCAGTACACTATTCCCAGTACAATCAACTTATATTTTATCGGCATGATGCGAAGATAAGAAAACAGGAATAGCACCAGAAACGATAAAAACGGAATAGAAAACGGAGTAAATACCATGGAGGTAACTCTCGCCACCTGCAACATTGTCTTATCCGCTATGATATGCTCTCTCTCTCTATCCATGGTTGTTTATTAATAGTTTTATTTTCTTAATCTTGCTACGGGTATATTCAATTGCTGACGATACTTGGCTACCGTTCGACGAGCGATGGGATAGCCTTTCTCTTTTAATATTTCTGCCAGTTCATCATCCGTCAGCGGCTTCTTTTTATTTTCTCCATCAATGCATTCTTGCAATATCTTACGGATTTCACGTACAGACTTTTCTTCTCCATCCTCAGTGGTATATCCATCATTGAAAAAGAACTTTAACGGATAGATTCCAAAATTGGTCTGCACATATTTGCTGTTGCTGACACGTGAGATGGTGGATATATCCAGTCCGGTACGTTCGGCTACATTTTTCAAAATCATCGGCTTCAGCAGATACTCATCTCCTTCAAGGAAGAAAGGACGCTGCATATCGACAATTGCCTCCATGGTGTTCATCAATGTATTCTGCCGCTGCTTGATGGCATCGATGAACCCTTGCGCTGCATCCATTTTCTGCTTCAGAAACATCATCGCTTCTTTGGATTCTTTGGATTGATTGGCTTTATTCTTTGTATGTTCTTCCACCATTTCCGTGAAGTCACGACTCATGCGGAGTTCGGGAACATTACGATTATTAAGGCTGACGGTGATTATCCCGTCATCATCGGTTTCTACGATAAAGTCGGGAATTATCTGTTGAAGATTCCTTCCGATAGTTTCTCCCAGAGAAGCACCCGGACGTGGATTCAGTTTGGTGATTTCAGCAAGTGCTTCCTTAAATTCGTCTTCGTCAACATCGAGCTTCTTCACTATCTTTTCCCAATGTTTGCGGGTAAATTCCTCATAGCACTCATTGATGATTCGTTCTTCCAACTCCAATACAGGACCCGGTTTTTTCTCTTCATCTTTCTTCCGGCAAATCTGTATCATCAGACATTCCTGCAAACTTCGTGCACCAATGCCTGCCGGATCAAAGTCTTGCAAGATGCACAATGCCTCTTCCAGTTCTTCTTCCGTCGATTCTACGCCAGCGTAGATTGCCAGTTCGTCGCAAATACTTTCCAAAGATTTGCGGAGCAGCCCGTCATCGTCTAATGAGCCGATCAGATACTCTACCAGTTCACTTTGATGTTCTGTTAGATTACGTTCACGAAGTTGTTCTTTCAGGATTTCATAAAAAGAAGTGGAATCGGAAAACGGGATATTTTCCGCCTGATCGTCTTTTGAGCGGTTGCTCTCTTGTAATTTATAGTCGGGGATATCGTCTTCGGTGAGATAATCACCTATAGAATCATAGTCGTTGGCATCACTGTCCATACCATCTTCCGAGCTGTCGCCATCGGAATATTCATCCGTACTAGCATCGTTTTGTCCTTCTTCAAGTGCAGGATTTTCTAACAGTTCGGCATGGATACGGTCTTCCAGCTCTACTGCGGGAAGCTCCAACAGTTTCACAACCAGAATCTGCTGGGGCGAAAGTGTTTGTACCTGTTGTTGCGCCTGCGATTGTATTTGACGGGAACCTTGTGCCATATTCGTTATTGCTTTCTACTGTTTCTCGCTACAAAAGTAACTTTTTAACTAGAGATTACACAGATTAGGGGGATTATTTTTAATCCTATAACACAAAATTCGTTATCTTTGTTGCATAACTTAAAAATTAGGACATATGTTTGCCAAAGAAACGTATATGCAGCGCCGAGCCCTGCTGAAAAAGAATTTAGGCTCCGGAGTATTGTTATTCCTAGGAAATGACGAGTGTGGACTGAATTATGAAGATAACACCTTCAGGTATCGTCAGGATTCAACCTTCCTTTATTACTTCGGACTTTCTAGCGCCGGACTTTCGGCAATTATCGATATTGACGAAGATAAAGAAATCATCTTTGGTGATGAATTGTCTATCGACGCTATTGTATGGATGGGTTCACAGCCGACTTTACGTGATAAATGCGAACGTGTAGGCGTAGAAAATCTAATGCCGTCCGCCGACATTGTAGGTTATCTCCATAAGTGTGTGCAGAAAGGCCAAGCCGTTCACTATCTCCCTCCTTATCGTCCCGAACATAAATTGAAATTGATGGATTGGCTAGGCGTACCACCTACCCGGCAGGAAGGCTCCGTTCCTTTCATCCGTGCTGTCATAGCTCAACGAAATTATAAATCTACTGAAGAAATAGTAGAGATTGAAAAAGCTTGTGACGTAACCGCCGATATGCATATTACAGCCATGAAAGTTATTCGCCCGGGTATGTACGAATATGAAGTGGTAGCGGAAATGAATCGGGTAGCAGAAGCCAACAACTGCCAACTTTCTTTTGCCACCATCGCCACTATCAACGGACAGACATTGCACAACCATTATCACGGCAATCTGGTGAAATCCGGTGATTTGTTCCTAATCGATGCCGGAGCGGAAGTTGAATCGGGCTATGCAGGCGATATGTCATCCACAGTTCCTGCTGATAAGAAATTCACCACCCGCCAACGCGAAGTTTACGAAATACAAAACGCTATGCATCTGGAATCAGTGAAAGCACTTCGCCCGGGCATTCCTTATATGGATGTATACGAATTGTCAGCCCGCGTAATGGTAGAGGGTATGAAAACTCTCGGATTGATGAAAGGAAATGCTGAAGATGCTGTCCGTGAAGGTGCTCATGCACTGTTTTACCCACATGGATTGGGTCATATGATGGGACTGGACGTTCATGACATGGAAAATTTGGGAGAATTATGGGTAGGATACAACGGTCAACCGAAGAGCACTCAGTTCGGCCGCAAATCTCAACGTCTGGCTATTCCATTGGAACCGGGATTTGTGCATACGGTAGAACCGGGCATCTATTTCATCCCCGAACTAATAGATATGTGGAAAGCGGAAAAGAAATTTGTTAATTTCATCAACTATGAAAAGGTGGAAACTTACAAAGATTTCGGCGGTATCCGCAATGAAGAAGATTATCTGATTACAGAAAACGGTGCCCGCAGACTAGGCAAGAAAATTCCTTTGAAACCGGAAGAAGTCGAAGCACTGCGATAACTAACACACTGTCTATAAAATGAATGATGAATGTCTATACCGAATCCAAGTACAGTCATTCATCATTTTTATTTAATTACTTCAATACGCACCCCAGCAACTATCAACCATGAAAAAAGTATATCTGTTTATAGTTTTTCTTTCCCTTGCATTGCACATAACCTTTGCTCAGGAAGCGGGCAAGTGGTAAGAAAAAAGTATTGTGTATACCGTAATCATCCCTGCCAACAGCTGCGCAACTCTATATTTGCCGGCAAATGTAAAAGGAGCCCCCTCCATTGAGCTAGAAGCCGGGAAACATACATTTGAGCTTAAACTGATCTGATAGTAAAACTAATTATTACACTTAATAGAACATTTAATCTACCTATGTCTTGCAAATATCTTCTAATATTGCAACCTAATTAACTCTAAGTTTGCAGCAGCAAAATAAGAGAGTGGAAAATTAGTCTTAAATAAGCCA
>NZ_URFY01000033.1 GCF_900547205.1 uncultured Bacteroides sp. | reverse complement strand
CGGCTACGGCAGGACGCAACTTCACCGTGCTGGGTAAGAACATTAAAGTGACCGGCACCGATGCTTCGGTGGGCATTACGCTGACTTTCGCCGCCGACGGCACCGTTACGAAGCTCGACTCCGATATGTTGGTGGTGAACGACCCGTCACGCCTAATCATCCTGTTGCCCGCCAACCTCAAAGACGGCGAATACACGCTGACGGTAACTACCCAATATAGCACAGGGAAAATATTGTTGAAATCGCCTCGCCATGCCTCGCAGACAATCTATGTTGGCGAAGCTCCCTCAGGAGGCGGCTCGGGTGATAGTGATGGCGGTGGTGAAACACCGGATCCGGCAGCGTAATTTTCATTCACACCTCGGTCCCCTCATCTTGCACTAATCACGATTGTGTCGAGTCGACCACGATAGGCTATCGAGCCGGACACGATAGGGTGTCGAGTCGGCCACGATAGGGTATCGAGGCAGACACGATAGGGTATCGGGTCCGAGGTGTGTGATTTCTCATATCTTTATTGTACTTTTGCCCAAAGAAAAAAGACCTTTAAAGAGATGAATAATATGGATTTCCGTACACCAATAGAATTGCCCGTCGGCTTGCCGCCCATTACCCATGCCGGGCGAATACTCCTAATGGGTTCTTGTTTTGCAGAGAATATAGGATTGCGGCTGACAGATGCTAAATTTCAGATAGACATGAATCCTTTCGGCATTCTCTACAATCCCTTCTCCCTTTCTGCCGCTCTGGTCGAAATCTTAAAAGGAAAAGTCTATCAGGAACAAGACCTATTCTCCTATAAAGACCTTTGGCACAGCCCCATGCATCATGGCTCATTCTCTGCTTCCACACCCGAAGCGACGCTGCGCAATATCAATATCCGTTTGCAGCAAGCCCACCAGTCTATTCAGGAGCTAGATTGGCTGATACTCACATTCGGAACCGCCTACGTGTATGAACAGAAAGAAACAGGCCGCGTGGTATCCAACTGCCACAAACTGCCGGAGAAGCATTTCCATCGCCGACTCCTTTCGGTCGATGAAATAGTGAGTGAATATACTTCACTGATTACCAGTGTGGCTGCCCGCAATCCGAAACTGAAAATACTCTTTACCGTCAGCCCCATCCGTCACATCCGCGACGGTATGCACGCCAATCAACTGAGCAAATCCACCCTGTTGCTGGCCATCGACCGCCTGCAACAACTATTCTCAGCCTGCGTTTTCTATTTCCCCTCCTACGAAATCCTTCTGGACGAACTACGCGACTATCGCTTCTATGCCGACGATATGTTGCATCCCTCTCCATTAGCAGTCCATTACCTGTGGAGTCGCTTCTCCGATACCTTCTTTCCGGTTGAAACAAAGGAAGTTATCTTAGCCGTAGAGGACATCTACAAGGGCCTTGCGCACAAACCCTTCCACCCTGAGTCGGAAGCCTATCAACGCTTTTTAGGACAAATTGTGTTAAAAATCGAACGACTTAACGGAAAATACCCGTACTTAGACTTTCAAAAAGAAACAGAACTATGTCATATACGATTGAATCCATAGCCAAAAGCATCAGCGCACGCCGCATCGGCACGTATGAATCTACTATCGACTGGCTTCTCACAGATAGCCGCTCTCTAAGTTTCCCTGAAGAAACTCTTTTCTTTGCACTAACCACCAAACGTAATAATGGCGCCCGCTATATCCCCGACTTAATTGACCGGGGAGTGCGCAACTTCGTCCTTACAGAAGAAGATATGAAGGAAGTGGAGAATGGAGAGTTGAGAGTTGAGAGTGTTAACTTCCTCATCGTTGCCAACCCGTTGAAGGCGTTGCAGAAACTTGCTGAGACGCATCGGGAGGAGTTCAAGATTCCCGTAATCGGCATCACGGGTAGCAATGGGAAGACGATTGTGAAGGAGTGGCTGCATCAGTTGCTCAGTCCGGATCGTTTCATTGTTCGTTCGCCGAGGAGTTATAATTCGCAGATTGGCGTGCCGCTGTCTGTGTGGCAGCTCACAGAAGAGGCGGAATTGGGCATTTTCGAAGCCGGCATTTCCGAAATGGGAGAGATGAGTGCTTTGAAGCGGATGATAAAGCCCACGATTGGCATTCTGACGAATATCGGTGGCGCCCATCAGGAGAACTTCTTTTCCTTGCAGGAGAAATGCATGGAGAAGTTGACGCTCTTCAAAGATTGCGATGTAGTAATTTACAATGGCGACAACGAGCTCATTAGCAACTGTGTAGCCAAGTCGATGCTGACCGCACGTGAGATTGCTTGGAGCCGCAAGGATATCGAACGCCCGCTCTACATAAGCAAGGTGACAAAGAAGGAAGACCACACCGTCATCTCTTACCGCTATCTGGATATGGACAATTCCTTCTGCATTCCTTTCATTGATGAGGCGTCCATTGAGAATGTGCTCAACTGTCTTGCCGCCTGTCTATATCTGATGACTCCTGCCGACCAGATTACCGAACGGATGGCGCGACTCGAACCGATAGCCATGCGTCTGGAAGTGAAAGAAGGGAAGAATAATTGCATACTGATAAACGACAGTTATAATTCGGATTTGGCCTCATTGGATATCGCACTCGATTTCCTAGTGCGCCGCTCGGAAAAGAAAGGATTGAAACGGACACTTATCCTGTCTGATATTCTGGAGACGGGACAGAGCACTGCTACGCTCTACCGGCGTGTAGCCCAATTGGTGCAAAGCCGAGGCATTGATAAACTCATTGGGGTAGGCCCCGAAATATCTTCAAGCACCGCCCGCTTTTCCGACGGGTTGGAACGGTATTTCTTCCCCACCACAGAAGCATTGTTGGCATCCGATGTGCTCAAGTCACTTCATTCGGAAGTCATTCTTATAAAAGGAGCACGGATGTTCAACTTCGATTTGGTGTCCGAAGCCTTGGAACTGAAGGTGCACGAAACGATTCTTGAAGTGAATCTCGGTGCAATGGTTGCCAACCTGAACCATTATCGGTCCATGCTTCGCCATCCCGAAACGAAGATGATTTGCATGGTGAAGGCTTCAGCGTATGGCGCGGGTTCGTACGAGATTGCAAAGACTTTGCAGGAACATCATGTCGATTATCTGGCAGTGGCGGTTGCCGACGAAGGCTCTGAACTGCGTAAAGCAGGCATCACCTCTTCTATTATGATAATGGACCCGGAACTTACGGCTTTCAAAACCATGTTCGACTATAAACTTGAACCGGAAGTCTATAATTTCCACCTGCTGGATGCATTGATTAAAGCTGCCGAGAAAGAAGGCATCACCAACTTCCCCATTCATGTGAAGCTGGATACGGGTATGCATCGTCTCGGCTTCTCCATCGATGAAGTGCCGCTGCTGATTCGCCGTCTGAAGAATCAGAATGCAGTGATTCCCCGTTCCGTCTTCTCTCATTTTGTGGGAAGCGATGCCCCTCAGTTCGACGCGTTTACCCGCCAGCAGATTGAACTGTTTGAAAAAGGGTCGAAGGAGCTGCAAGACGCTTTCTCTCATAAGATTCTGCGTCATATCTGCAACACGGCTGGAATCGAACGTTTCCCCGGTGCGCAGTTTGATATGGTACGCCTGGGAATAGGACTTTATGGAATCAGTCCGATTGATAATTCGATTATACATAATGTGAGTACACTCAAAACAACCATTCTTCAGATACGTGAAGTGCCCGAAGACGATACAGTGGGATATAGCCGGATGGGGCATCTGGGACGTCCTTCGCGCATTGCCGCTATTCCTATTGGTTATGCCGACGGACTGAACCGGCATCTGGGACGTGGCAATGCCTTCTGCCTTGTGAATGGCAAGAAAGCACCCTATGTGGGGAATATCTGCATGGATGTCTGTATGATTGACGTTACCGACATCGATTGCCGCGAAGGAGACCAGGCTATTATCTTCGGTGACGACCTGCCAATCACCGTATTGTCCGACAAACTGGAAACTATACCCTACGAAGTGTTGACAAGTGTATCGACACGTGTGAAACGGGTGTATTATCAAGACTAATTCACCACGGAGGAGCACTTTTTCACCACAGAGTAACACCGAGTCTCACAGAGTAGGCAAATTATTGAAAAAACTCTGCATAACTCTGTGTTACTCTGTGGTGAAAATATTATCTTTGTCATCAACTAATAGAAACCCTCTTATCAATAAACTTATGACAAACTTATTATTGTTAGGCTTTTTGCCAAGTGGTTCCGAATGGATTATTATAGCTTTGGTTATCCTTCTTCTTTTTGGCGGTAAGAAAATCCCTGAACTAATGCGCGGTTTAGGCAAAGGCGTGAAGAGCTTCAAAGACGGTGTGAACGAAGCGAAAGACGAAATAAACAAGGTGAAAGACGACATCGACAAACCTGCAGACCCAGCTAAGTAAATAAAGTACGATGGCGGAAATGACCTTTTGGGATCATTTGGATGAACTGCGCAAAGTACTTTTTCGAGTGATTGGAGTTTGGTTTGTTTTGGCAATAGGATACTTTATTGCTATGCCCTATCTCTTCGATCATGTGATACTGGCGCCCTGTCACAATGATTTCATATTCTACGATTTATTACGATATATCGGCCAGAAGTTTGATTTGACCGATGACTTCTTTACGCAAGAATTTAAGGTGAAGCTAGTCAATATCAACTTGGCTGCTCCTTTCTTTATCCATATGTCGACAGCCTTCCTGATGTCGGTGGTGACTTCCATGCCTTATCTCTTTTTCGAAATCTGGCGTTTCATCAATCCCGCTCTTTATCCGAACGAAAGGAAAGGAGTGCGGAAAGCACTTACCATCGGAACGGGGATGTTCTTTATCGGGGTGCTGCTAGGCTATTTTATGGTCTATCCATTGACTCTTCGTTTCCTGTCCACCTACCAGTTGAGTGCGGAAGTTGAGAATATCTTGTCGCTCAATTCCTATATCGACAACTTTATGATGCTGATTCTCTGCATGGGACTTGCTTTCGAACTGCCTTTGGTGACGTGGTTGCTTTCCTTATTAGGAATCGTAAACAAGTCTTTTCTGCGAAAATATCGTCGTCATGCCATTGTCATCATAGTGATTGCCGCTGCCATAATCACCCCTACTGGCGACCCGTTCACGCTGAGTGTTGTGGCTATCCCGCTTTATATGCTCTACGAAATGAGTATTCTGATGATAAAGGATAAGAAGAAAACAGAAGAAGAGGTAGAAGATGAAGTTGCCGTGTCGGAAGGGTGAAGCAATAGAATCTTATGAGCTGCTTTTAGCTGTGTGTCGGGCGGAAGATGCACAGCTTGCCGAGGGCTATAAACAAATGCGCGATTTATTGGAGCGTATTTGCCGGGCGCAAATGCAGAACTCCAGCCTGCAAATGACCGACCTTTCCGCACGAATCAGTTTTGTTGCTGCCAAGACAGGGCTTTCGGTGGGTGAACAAAACCGGCTGCATACCTTTCGCCTGACCTCCAACCAGATTTTAAACCGTCGGATTGAGCCGACTCGCGATAATCTGCTGCGCGATGCCAAGACTTTGTCTTTTCTGGTTCGCAAGCTCTTTGAGGAGGATATTCCCGATGAATTATACCAGTTGCTTCCGCGTGCAGACGCTACTTATCTGGTTGCCCCTCCTACCCGTGAGCGGGTGCAGCGGATGCGAGTCTGCTTCCAATATGCCGATGAGCAGTATTTATACGTCACTCCCTTGGACGAAGTATCCGATAAACCCTATCTAGTCCGTTATAATATCCCTCAAATCAATGAAGAGTTTGCAGAGACTTGCGGGTTGCTTTGGAGGCACGCTCAAGTAAATCTTCTCGATGTGGCGATTGATGAAGAAGGGATACTGACCCCTTCATTCATCGTTCTCGAACCCGATTATCTGATTGATATCAGTTCGTTGGCGGAGTGTTTCCGCGACTACGGGCATCATCCGGGGAACTATATCCTTTCCCGTCTGCAACCGATTGAGAATGCACGACCCCTGCTGCTGGGAAACATTGCCAACCTTTTTCTCGACGAATGGATTCATGCGCAGGAAGATGAAATAGACTACCGTGCTTGTATGCAAAAGGCGTTCCGTCGTTATCCCATCGAATTGGCTGCCTGCCCTGATTTGCGCGACAGGGAAAAGGAACGCCAGTTCTTTGACGACTGTAAACTGCACTTCGAGCATATCCGGGAAACGGTGAACGATACGTTCCATGCCGCCGGATACGAACTGGATAAGACGGATGCCGTACTCGAACCGTCTTACATCTGCGAAGCACTCGGTCTTCAAGGTCGTCTTGACTATATGCAGCGGGATATGTCCTCCTTTATCGAAATGAAATCGGGGAAAGCGGACGAATATGCTATTCGCGGCAAAGTGGAGCCGAAAGAGAATAATAAGGTGCAGATGCTGCTTTATCAAGCTGTGCTTCAATATTCGATGGGGATGGATCACAGGAAAGTAAAAGCCTATTTGCTTTATACTCGCTATCCGCTTCTTTATCCTTCGCGTCCCTCCTGGGCGATGGTGCGGCGGGTGATTGATTTGCGCAATCGGATTGTAGCCAATGAATATGGCATTCAGTTACGGAACAATTTGGAATATACAGCGCAGAAACTCGAAGAGATTAATGCGTCGAGCTTGAATGAACGGGGATTGAAAGGGCGTTTCTGGGAAACGTATCTGCGTCCTTCCATCGACAGTTTCCAGTCGATGCTGAAAAAGCTTTCTTCGCTGGAAAAGAACTATTTCTATGCGATATACAATTTTATAACGAAAGAGCTTTATACTTCTAAATCGGGAGACGTAGATTACGAAGGGCGCACAGGTGCCGCTTCTTTATGGCTTTCCACACTAGCGGAGAAATGCGAAGCGGGGGAGATTATCTACGACCTTCGCATCAAAGAAAATCATGCTGCCGACGAGCATAAAGCGCATCTGTTGCTGGCTCATTCTTTGTTGGAAGTTAATCAGAAAACACTTCCTAATTTTCGGCTGGGTGATGCCATCATCCTCTACGAACGAAACTGCGATACGGATAATGTTACCAATAAAATGGTGTTCAAAGGAAACATAGAATCTCTAACGGATAATGAAATACGTATCCGCTTGCGAGCTACGCAGCAGAATCCTTCCGTACTTCCTGCCGAAAGCCTGTATGCGATAGAGCATGATACAATGGATACCACATTCCGCTCCATGTATCAGGGATTGTATGCCTATATGTCTGCTACTCAGGAACGCCGTGACTTACTATTAGCACAGCGTCCCCCAAGCTTCGATGAGTCATTGGATTCGTTAATCTCTCAAACAACGGATGACTTCACTCGCGTAGCCCTGAAAGCGAAAGCGGCGCAAGACTACTTCCTGCTTGTCGGCCCTCCGGGAACAGGAAAAACATCTTGTGCCCTAAAGAAGATGGTAGAAACCTTCCATGCAGATAAAGACTCACAGATTCTTTTGCTCTCCTACACCAATCGTGCAGTAGATGAAATCTGCAAATCGCTGGCTTCCATTGCTCCGGCAGTCGACTTTATTCGTGTAGGAAGCGAGCTATCTTGTGATGAGGCTTATCGCACGCATCTGATTGAAAACGAATTATCCGCTTGTATTCGTCGAACCGAAGTTTACGAACGCATCCGGAATTGCCGCATTATAGTAGGAACCGTAGCCGCCATTTCCGGCAAACCGGAACTTTTTCGCTTGAAGCACTTTGATGTAGCCATAATAGATGAAGCTACTCAGATTCTGGAACCCCAACTATTGGGTATTCTCTGTGCCCGTGGCGAAGATGCCAGAAACGCGATTGATAAATTCATCCTGATTGGCGATCACAAACAACTTCCTGCCGTTGTCCTGCAAAACACCGAGCAGTCTGCCGTTTATGACGAAGCATTGCTTTCTATCGGGCTGACGAATCTGAAAGACTCCCTATTCGAACGTTTTTACCGAAACTGTGTCCGCCGTTCAGCAGTGTCTTCCGCCAATCACTCATCACTTATCGCTAATCGCTCCTATGATATGCTTTGCCGCCAAGGCCGTATGCATCCCGAAGTCGCCTTGTTTGCCAATCATGCTTTCTACGGTGGACGCCTGATTCCCGTTGGTCTTCCCCACCAGATGGAGTGTTCCGATGATATTTGCCGTCTAGCCTTTTATCCCTCCTTGCCGGAGAAGGCGGGCGGGACAGCTAAAATAAATCATTCGGAAGCCCGTATCGTAGCCGATTTGGCTGCCCGTATTTATGAGGAACACCAAGCGGATTTCGACGAAGCCCGCACTTTAGGAATTATTACTCCCTATCGAAGCCAGATAGCACTTATCAAAAATGAGATAGAAACATTGGGCATCCCGTCACTCAACCGGATTCTGGTTGATACTGTAGAACGTTTTCAAGGAAGTGAGCGGGATGTTATCATTTATTCTTGCTGTATTAATAGTTATTATCAGTTAAGATTCGTTTCTAATTTAACCGAAGAGGACGGCGTGCTGATAGACCGCAAATTGAACGTAGCCCTTACTCGTGCGCGAAAGCAGATGTTTGTGACAGGTGTTTCTAAGTTCCTGAAATCGAACCCACTTTACGAAAGTTTATTAAAATTGATAGACTCTAGGGGGAGAATTGAATAATTTTTGCAGATGTTAGTTTAAATTCTCTCTTTATGCAATTCATTAACACCTCTATAATGAACAATCGCCTATATTTGCAACACGTTTTTTTCATAGAGATTTAGATTTAAGGTTAGAAGAATTGTGGAAGTCGTGAGACTTCCCTTTTTTTCATCTTAACGTTTACTATCCTTCATTATTTGAATGTTTTTAACTGGATGATGATGCAGAATAAGTAAACCTAAAAAGCCTTCTTCGTGAGAAGAAGCTTTTTATTTATCAGCTTATTTGAATAAGATAGGTTGTTATAAAAAGCAGAAGGATACTCGTTGGCGGGTATCCTTCTGCTTTTTATATTCTATAATCTTCTGTTTGATTATTAATCCAGAACAATAGGTTTGTATTTAGGAACCAATGCCTTCATTACCAACCAACCGATGAGGTAAGACACAGCACAAATGCAGAAAATGATAAAGTAGCCGGCTTCCTTGCCTTCAAATCCCATGAAAGTCATGGCAGGACGCAAGTATTGTGCCCCCTGTGCCAGCAGGTCTTTGGTCATTTCAATCGGAGTTCCGTCCACCATTGTAGTTCCCGAAGCGTAAGTGAAGAGCATACCGGAACCCTTATTAATAAGGAACGAACCGACACCACCCGCCATACCACCGATACCTGTCACGGTTGCAATCGCGCTTTTGGGGAACATATCACTTACGGTAGAGAATATATTTGCCGACCATGATTGGTGAGCAGCTCCGGCAATACCGATGATGATAACCGGATACCAATAAGCATATTCGCCGAAAACCTCTTTATTACCCAACGGCTGAGCGAAAAGTGCCAGCAGCGGGAAGAATGCAAAAATCAGCATGGCACGCATACGGGCAGCATACGGATTCATTCCGGTTTTATTCATGATGATAGTCGGCAGTTTTCCACCGTAGATAGATAACATCGTGATGGTATACAGCACGAAGATTAGCAGCATCGCAGTCGAACTGTCGGAAGAGAATCCGTATACGTCACTGATATAAGCAGGAGTCCAGAAAAGGAAGAACCACCACACACCGTCCGTCATAAACTTACCAAAGACAAAAGCCCAAGTCTGTTTGTAGCCGAAGCATTGCATGAAACTCATTTTCTTTTCCACTTCGCCTTCCACCACTTCTTTGGCGCCTTCTTCGTATTTATCTTGTTCGATATAATCCAATTCGGCCTGATTCACGTGTTTGCTCTTCGAGGGTTCCGTATATAGGAATACCCACATACCCATCCAGACGAAACCTAAGATACCGATTACGATAAAAGCCATTTCCCAACCATTACCGATACCGATTTCTTTGAAATAGCGGGCAAGCAACGGAATGGTGAGCGGAGCGGCAAGTGCACCTACTGTGGCACCGGCATTGAAGATACTGGTAGAGAACGCACGGTCTTTCTTCGGAAAGTATTCTGCTGTAACTTTAATGGCAGCCGGGAAGTTTCCCGCTTCACCCAGCGCAAGCACAAAGCGTGCGGCAATGAAGAAATAGACACTGACGGTAGCGATAGTGAGCGCCAGAGCCGAGCCCGATTGAACGGCAATCAGTGCGTCCGAGCTATCCACGCCTACCCACAATTCGGTGGCATAACCGCAGACTGCATGAAGACACGCACCCAGCGACCATATACCAATGGCCCATAAATAACCTTTTTTAGTACCCATCCAGTCGATAAAGCGACCGGCAAACAACATACTAAAAGCATAAATGATAGAGAAAATAGAGGTAATTGTTCCGTAGTCGTTATCGGTCCAGTGAAATTCGGGAGCGATAAAGTCTTTCCAGGTCAGTGAGAGAACCTGTCGGTCGAGATAATTGACCGTAGTGGCAAAAAATAGCATCGCACAGATGGTCCATCTGTAGTTTGTCATTTTTACGCCTGTTTTTTGAGATGCATTCATGATAATGGATTTATTAGATATTGATTCGTTGGCAAAGGTCGGTATTTCGACTGGAACTTATTTGTAATAATTGGTCGAAATCCTGTATTAATCGTTACGGGGTATAAAATTTAAGGCACGGATTACACGGATTACGCGGTTTTTTAATCAGAACCGTGAAATCCGTGTAATCCGTACCTTATTATATAATGATATGGAATACGCAATGGCGGTTAGCGCATTTCGGTATACTTAATCTTATCCATGTCTCCATAGTCGAGGTTCTCGCCTGCCATACCCCAGATGAACATATAGTTGCTCGTTCCGGCAGCAGCGTGGATAGACCATTCAGGTGACATGATAGCTTGTTCGTTCTGCATCCACACGATGCGTTCTTCCTGCGGTTCACCCATGAAGTGGCAGATAGAGTTGCCTGTCGGCACGTTGAAGTAGAAGTATGCTTCCACACGGCGGCTGTGGGTATGAGCTGGCATAGTGTTCCATACGCTACCCGGCTTCAGTTCTGTCAGTCCCATTTGCAGTTGGCAAGGTCCTTCTTCGAGTACGTTGTTCACAATCAACTGGTTGATAACGCGGTCGTTACTTTCTTCCATCTTTCCTGCGGGGAAAGAGTTCGCTTTCAGAGAACCTTTGCGTCCGTCGATTGTAATCAACTGAGTCTTGTATGCTTTGTGGGCCGTAGCCGAGTTGATGTAGAATTTAGCAGGATTGCTGGAGTCTTTGCTCTTGAAAGTCACTTTCTCGTTTCCTCTACCTACGTAGAGAGCATCTTTGAATTTCAGCGTGTATTCTTTGCCGTCCACGGTTACGATACCTTCGCCACCAATGTTGATAACACCCAGTTCGCGACGTTCGAGGAAGAATTTAGCTTTCAGCGGGTCGATTGTTTCCAGTACCAGTTCTTTTGTAGCAGGCACAGCACCACCGAAGATAAGGCGGTCGTACATGGAGTAAGTAAGGTTGATTTCGTTTGGCACCATCACTTTTTCCATCAGGAAGCTGCTGCGCAGACGGTTTGTATCATACGTTTTCACGTCTTGCGGATTGCAGGCTACTTGCATCTTGTAGTTCACCTGAGCCGAGGCAGACATCGCTGCGATGCCCAACATCATGGCAATTGCTAGTTTTTTCATCTTTCGAATATTAATTGATTATATTATTGTTTATTGTTCAAAGCGTCTTTCGCATCCTTTCTCGTCATGCGGATGCGGTTGTAGATAGCCATTCCGAGTGCGAGAGCTACAAGGAGGATAGGGCCGATAATCTTCAGGCTATAAGTAAGGTGGAAGATACCCCAGCAGAAGAGACTGGAAGCAAAGTCGAGTGCTCCACCTTCAAATCCGGCAGGAATATTCACCGTCGGGTCGCCTGTAGCAGCATATACGTCTTTGGCAGCAAGGGTGAAGAAGCCCGCCAGTTCGGTCACGAAGTACAGGCCGATAACCAGTGCTACCAATCCGATGATGAACGATTTCACTACATTACCTTTTGTGATAGGCAGAATCATCGGGAAGAGGTAGAACATACCTGCCAGAGATGCCAGCGGAAGGAAACGGTTGCCCGGCAAGATAACAGCCAGGAAGATAGTAACAGGAATCAAAAGCAGCGATACCACCAGCGTTGTCGGATGTCCGATAACCAAAGCCGGGCTCATACCGATGCTCAATCCGGCACTGTTCTTATATTTTTTAGCAATCAGTTCGCGGGTAGCGTCCGAGATTGGTTTCAATCCTTCGATGAACAGGCTCGTGATACGTGGAATCAATTCCATCACCGCACCCATCTTGATGCCCAATCCCAATATGCTGGGAATGCTGTTGAGTATCTCTTTCCAACTTCCGCAGCCCAGTGCGCCGATGCCGCAACCAATCACGATACCCAAGAACAACGGTTCGCCCATCAGACCGAATTTCTTTTTCAGCCCCTCAGAGTCAATATTCAGTTTGTCGAATCCCGGAATCATATCGAGAAGTTTATTGATGACAACAGCAAACGGAACGAAACTTTGGCAGAAAGGCTGAGGGATGGAAATACCTTCCATCTTATCATAGAACTTCTGGAAAGTGGGAGCCGTGAGGTCCGCCATCACCAGTGTAATGATGTAGCAGATAATAGCTGCGAAGAATCCCCAGTAGATATTGTCGGAAGCAAAGTACACGATGGCGCCGATAAATGCGAAGTGCCAGTAGTTCCAAAGGTCGATATTGACGGTGCGGGTAGTTTTAGTGAGTAGCATTAATAAGTTAACCCCTAGGCAAACCGGGATAATGAAAGCACCGACCGAGGTGTTGTAGGCCACTGCCGCAGCCGAAGGCCAACCCATGTCGAAAATACCCAATTCCAATCCGTAGATTTCTACCATTTTGCCCAATGCCGGTCCCAGACTACTGGTTAGCAATGCCGTCACTACTGATAGACCAACGAAACCGACACCAACCAACAAGCCACTTTTCAGCGCTTTGGGAAGTTTAATACCGATACATACTCCTAAAATCGTGAAAATAATCGGCATCATCACTGCCGCTCCAAGACCGATAATGTACTTAAATACTTCTTCCATTCTTCTATTATTTTACTGTGTTTCCCCAGGGGGTATTAGTTGTAAATCGCGCCAAAAGTACGACCTTTTCCGTTTACTTGCAAGACCAAACTCGTAATTTATCCGATAATGCACCAAAAATGGACAATTTTGACGTTTACGTGCACAAAATTACTCGTTCCCGTGCACGAAAAACAAAAAATGCACCTAGTTGATTAAAAAATCCAACCGGGTTTGGAGGAAAAGCACTACTTTCGTACCGTGAAACAAGACGATGTTTAACCCTTAAAATAACAAACCATGAGACGAACTCCTTTTTATATTTTTTCCATGATGGCTCTGTTGTTCACAATCGCTACTTCGATGTCGGCACAACAACGTGTAGACAGCAAGCTCCCTTGGTCTGTACGAATGACCGAATCGGAGATGATTCGCTGGCCGGAGTCATGGCAACTCGACTTCCAGCCTAAGTTGAAGTGGGATTATTGCCATGGATTGGAGTTGGGAGCGATGCTCGATGTATATGACACGTATGGCGAAAAGAAAATCCGCGATTACGCCATCGCCTATGCAGACACAATGGTGCACGCCGATGGCAGCATTACTGCTTATAAACTAACCGATTACAGTCTCGACCGCATCAACTCCGGAAAGATTCTCTTCCGTATCTACGAGCAGACCAAAGACCCTAAGTATAAGAAAGCACTCGATTTGCTATACAGCCAGTTTGAAGGACAACCCCGCAATGAGGACGGTGGTTTCTGGCACAAAAAGATTTATCCGCACCAGATGTGGCTCGACGGGCTTTATATGGGCGCTCCATTCTATGCGGAATATGCGTTCCGCAATAACCTTCCGCAAGATTATGCCGATGTAATCAATCAGTTCGTCACCGTGGCGCGCCATACGTACGACCCTGCAAACGGACTTTATCGCCATGCCGCCGATGTGAGCCGCACGGAGCGTTGGGCGGACCCCGTGACGGGACAGTCCAAACACTCCTGGGGACGTGCAATGGGATGGTATGCGATGGCATTGGTGGATGTACTCGATTTTATTCCGAAGCACGAAGCCGGAAGAGATTCTCTGCTCGCCATTCTGGATAACATCGCCGTGCAGGCGAAGAAACTGCAAGACCCTGCCACCGGAGGATGGTATCAGGTGCTCGACAAGAGCGGCGAGAAGGGGAATTACCTCGAATCTTCCTGTTCTGCTATGTTCGTTTACTCCTTATTCAAGGCGGTTCGGAAGGGATACGTAGATAAATCGTATCTGGACGTGGCGTTGAAGGGATATAAAGGCTTCCTCGACAATTTTATCGAAGTGGATAAAGACGGACTGGTCACCATCACGAAGGCTTGCGCCGTGGCAGGATTGGGAGGAAAGGTTTATCGCTCAGGAGATTATGACTATTATATTAACGAGACTATCCGCAATAACGACCCCAAGGCTGTGGGTCCTTTTATCATGGCTAGCCTTGAATACGAACGCTTACAAAAGTAATATCTACCGATGAAAAGGAACTTTTCAAAAGGAATAGCGTTGTTTCTTCTCTTGTGCGTGGGAGGAACGGCGGTGAATGCACAGCAGCAACAGCGCAAAGACACATTGACGGTGTCGCGTGACGGAACGGGCGATTATCGGAACATTCAGGAAGCGGTGGAGGCAGTCCGCGCTTTTATGGACTACACGGTGACTATCTATATAAAGAAAGGCACATATAAAGAAAAACTTGTCATCCCTTCGTGGGTGAAGAACGTGCAACTGGTGGGCGAAAGCGCCGATAATACGATTATCACTTACGACGACCACGCCAACATCAACAAGATGGGAACCTTCCGCACCTATACCGTGAAGGTGGAAGGCAGCGATATTACTTTCAAAGATCTCACTATCGAGAACAACGCGGCTCCATTGGGTCAGGCGGTGGCGCTTCACACCGAAGGAGACAGGCTGATGTTCGTCCATTGCCGCTTCCTTGGCAATCAGGATACCATCTATACAGGTTCGGAAAATAGCCGTCTCTTATTTACCCATTGCTATATCGAGGGGACTACCGACTTTATTTTCGGTCCGTCAACGGCACTTTTCGAGTATTGCGAACTGCACAGCAAGCGCGACTCGTATATCACGGCTGCTTCTACTCCTCAGAATGTGGAGTTTGGCTACGTTTTCAAAAACTGTAAACTGACGGCTGCTCCGGGAGTAAAGCGGGTATATCTGGGTCGCCCTTGGCGTCCTTATGCCGCTACGGCTTTCATCAATTGCGAGTTCGGCGGACATATCCGACCGGAAGGATGGCACAATTGGAAGAATCCGGAGAATGAAAAGACTGCCCGTTACGCCGAATTTAGAAATACAGGTGAGGGAGCCAATACGGAAGGACGAGTGGCATGGGCCAAACAACTTTCGAACAAGGAAGCGCTGAAGTATACTCCTCAAAACATCTTCAAGGAAGACAATAACTGGTATCCATATAAGTAGAGATGTAAGGAGCTTCCGCCCAGTGTGTGGTGCTCCGATCTGTTCCCCGGTGGGGAAGGGCAGTCTCCCCGGTGGGGAACACTAGTCTCCCCGGTGGGGGACGCTAGTTTCCTCGGTGAGGAACGCTAGTTCCAAAGGCTTGAAACTAACTTGATCAGCAGGAGATAAAAACATAACCAAGTAATGTACTGTATATCAGCCTGCAATATAGAAAGTAAGAAGATAGATAAAAAGAGTTTTTATAGTGTGTAGTACAGAGATTATGAAAGAATATAGAAAGCATTTGGCACTGCTGTTGGCAGCCACCTTTATCCTCTGTTCCGCTTTCCGGGCAGACAGACCTGCAATCACCATCTTCATGATAGGCGATTCAACCATGGCAAACAAGAAAATGGAGGGTGGAAACCCCGAACGGGGATGGGGAATGGTACTTCCCGGCTTCTTCTCCGAAGAGATTAAGATAGACAATCATGCCGCCAACGGACGGAGTTCCAAAAGCTTTATCACCGAAGGGCGCTGGGAAAGGGTAATATCTCGTGTGAAGAAAGGAGATTACGTCTTTATCCAGTTCGGCCACAACGACGAGAAGGCAGACTCCACCCGACACACCGATCCGGGCACTACCTTCGACGATAATCTCCGTCGCTTCGTCAACGAAACCCGCGCCAAAGGGGGAATCCCCGTATTATTCAACGCCATCGTTCGCCGCAACTTCGTTCAGCCACAAGACGATTCCATAGCGAGAGACGTCCGACGTACTCCGGGCGAAAAGGAAGCGCCCAAAGAAGGGACAGTTCTTTTCGATACGCATGGAGCCTACCTTGACTCTCCGCGGAACGTGGCGAAAGAACTCGGCGTAGCGTTTATTGATATGAATAAGATAACGCACGACTTAGTGGAAGGGCTCGGTCCGGTAGAATCGAAGAAACTATTTATGTTTGTCGAACCCGACAAGGTTCCGGCTTTCCCAAAGGGGCGTGAGGACAATACCCACCTGAATATATATGGTGCACGCACAGTTGCCGGATTGGCAGCAGATGCGATAGGCAAGGAGATACCTGAATTGGCGAAATATATCCGTCACTATGATTATGTAGTGGCGAAGGATGGAAGCGGCAATTTCTTCACGGTGCAGGAAGCTATCAATGCCGTACCCGATTTCCGTAAGAATGTGCGTACCACTATTCTGGTACGTAAGGGTGCGTATAAAGAAAAGATAATCATTCCCGAAAGTAAGATAAACGTATCCCTGATTGGAGAAGAGGGAGCCGTATTAACCAATGACGACTTCGCCAACAAGAAAAACGTTTTCGGCGAGAATATGGGAACCTCCGGTTCGTCTAGTTGCTACATCTATGCTCCCGACTTTTATGCCGAGAATATTACGTTTGAGAATACATCCGGTCCCGTGGGGCAGGCAGTCGCCTGTTTTGTTTCTGCCGACCGCGCATTTTTCAAGAACTGTCGCTTCCTCGGCTTTCAGGATACGCTCTATACCTATGGCAAGCAATGTCGCCAATATTATGAGGACTGCTACATAGAAGGTACGGTCGACTTCATCTTCGGCTGGTCGACGGCTGTTTTCAATCGCTGTCACATTCATAGCAAGCGGGATGGCTACGTCACTGCTCCTTCCACCGACCAAGGCAAGAAGCATGGCTACGTATTCTATGACTGCAAACTGACTGCCGAACGGGGAGTGACGAAAGTCTACCTTTCCCGTCCTTGGCGACCTTATGCACAAGCGGTATTTATTCGTTGCGAACTTGGTAACCACATCCTTCCCGAAGGTTGGAACAACTGGGGCAAGAAGGAAAACGAAAAGACTGCATTCTATGCCGAGTACGAAAGCCGGGGCGAAGGAGCCAATGCGAAAGCGCGCGCACCGTTCTCGCGGCAGTTGAAGAATCTGAAAGGATATGAGATGCAGGCGGTTTTGGCAGGAGAAGATGGCTGGAATCCGGTGGAAAAGGGGAATAGTCTTGTCAATGTAAAGCGCTGAATGGATAAAGGCAGAGCGTAATGCTTGTGCCTTTTTGCTTCATCTTTCAATTAAAATCTCTATCTTTACCGAATAGAATCGAGTTATATGATGAAGAAATCCTTAACCTTATTATTCTTTTTGCTGGTTACTGCGTTCACGACTTATGCACAACAGCATTGTTTTTTCACCCACTATTCTACCGAAGACGGCTTATCACAGAATACAGTGATGAGCATTCTTCAGGATCATAAAGACAACCTTTGGTTTGCCACCTGGGACGGTATCAACCGCTTCAACGGATATACCTTCAAAACCTACAAAGCCCGTCAGGGAAACTATATCAGCCTGACAAACAACCGTGTAGACCGTATGTACGAAGACCGTTACGGCTTCCTCTGGCTGCTCACCTACGATAACCGCGTACACCGTTTCGACCCCAAGACGGAGACTTTTGAACAAGTGCCCGCTGCGGGCGAGGAGGGAAGTGCATACAATATACTATCCATCGAAGTGATGCCGAACGGAATCGTCTGGCTGCTGACGGAAAATGACGGAGCAATCCGCATCACTCCCCATGAGAAAGAAAACAATCGTCTGACGTGGGATATTTATTCCGCCAAGACCGGACTGCTCCCTTCCTCACACGTTTATAAAGTCTATCAGGACAAAGCAGGCGATGACTGGCTGCTGACGGACAACGGACTCGGTAGGGTTTCTCCCGAAAAGACAACTCCTGTCACTTACTTCACAGAAACAAAAGAGATGTCCGGCGGAACAAGTCAAGCCTTTTATGCCGTGCAAGAGAGCGACGGAAGCATCTGTTTTGCATCCGACCACGGCCGTATCTGGTCTTATCAGAAGGATAGTGGTGAGTTTACCTTATTCGAACTTCCCACAAAAGGACGGATTACTTCCATCAACTCGGTTGCCCGGGACTTGTTGGTGATAACCACAGACTCGGACGGCTTCTTTACCTTCAACCAGAAAACACGAAAGCCTACCCATTACTCTTTTGTTACTTGCAGGGAACTGCCTGCCAAACCTATTCTCTCGGCCTACGTAGACCGCTTCTCGGAAGTCTGGTTTGAACAGGAAGAGCCGGGTGTGGTGGCGCATTTCAATCCGGCAACGGGTGTTGTGACCCGCGAACAGATACGTATTGAATATACCACCCCTGAGCGTTCGCGCCCTGCTTTCCATATACATGAAGATGCAAACGGTTATCTTTGGGTGCATCCTTATGGCGGTGGATTCTCCTTCTTCGATTCTCAGCAGAAGCGGCTCGTTCCTTTCTACAACGAACTGGGTAGCCGCGACTGGCGTTTCTCCAACAAGATTCACTCCGCTTTCTCCGACAAGCAAGGCAATCTGTGGCTCTGTACGCACTCCAAAGGATTGGAAAAGGTGACTTATCGCAACGTGCCGTTCTCAATCATGACTCCCGTACCGCACGAACATGAATCGCTTCACAACGAAGTGCGTGCTCTTTGCGAAGATAAGTTAGGCAATCTTTGGGTAGGCGTGAAAGACGGTATGCTCCGCTTGTACGATGCCAACAGAACCTACAAAGGATATATGACCGAAAACGGAACCATCTCTACCACCGGAACTCCGATGAAAGGGACGGCATATTTTGTTATTCAGGACTCGAAAGGCGTGATATGGATTGCAACAAAAGGCGACGGACTGGTACGTGCCGAACTGACCTCTCCAACGGGAATGTCTTATAAACTGACCCGCTACCTCCACAACGAAAACGATATGTATAGCCTGAGTAACAACAATGTATATTGTGTCTACGAGGACCATCACGGGCGTATCTGGGCGGCTACCTTTGCCGGCGGTATCAATTATATCACTCAAAACAAGGAGGGGGAAACGCTCTTCATCAACCACCGCAATAACTTGAAAGGTTATCCCATCGACCTTTGCTACAAAGCCCGTTTCATCACTTCCGACAATAAGGGACGCTTATGGGTGGGAACTACCACAGGTGCCGTTGCCTTCGACGAAAACTTCAAGAAGCCGGAGGACGTGCAGTTCTACCACTTCTCTCGTGTACCGAACGATACGCTGAGCCTGAGCAACAACGATGTGCACTGGATTATCCCGACCGGGAAAAAGGAACTATATCTGGCTACCTTTGGCGGGGGACTCAATAAGTTGATATCCATTAGCGAGGATGGCCACGGAGAGTTTAAGTCTTACTCCGTGCAGGACGGTCTATCCTCGGATGTATTGCTCTCTATCCGCGAAGACCATAAACAGAACTTATGGATTAGCACGGAGAATGGAGTCTGTAAATTCAATCCGTCCGACGAGCAGTTTGAGAACTTCGATGAACGGAGCATTACTTTCCCCGTACGCTTTAGTGAGGCGGCTTCTACTTTGACAGCGAAAGGTACTATGCTTTTCGGCGCCAGTAGCGGGATATTTAAGTTCAATCCCGATTCCATACATAAGAGTAGTTACGTTCCGCCCATTGTCTTTTCTAAGTTGATGGTAGCTAATGAAGATGTCATTCCGGGTGATAACTCGGTATTGAAAGTCGATATCGACGATACAGCGCAGTTGACGCTTTCGCACGATGAGAATATCTTCTCTATTCAGTTTGCGGCACTGGATTACACCAATCCTCAGAATGTGCAATACGCCTATCTGCTGGATGGCTTCGAGAAGCAGTGGACCTTTGCCGATAAGCAGCGTAGTGTGACGTATACCAATCTGCCGAAGGGCGAGTATAGGCTCCGCGTCCGTTCTACGAACAGTGACGGAGTGTGGGTGGATAATGAACGTGCGCTGGCTATTGTCGTTCTTCCTTCTTTCTGGGAGACGCCGGTGGCATACGTGCTTTATGTGCTCTTTGTGCTGATTATTATTCTGGTAGCTGTTTATATCTTGTTCACTATCTACCGGTTGAAGCATGAAGTGTCGGTAGAGCAGCAGATATCGGATATAAAGCTGCGCTTCTTTACCAATATATCCCATGAGTTGCGCACGCCGCTCACGCTGATAGCCGGACCGGTGGAGCAGGTATTGAAGAATGATAAATTGCCTGCCGATGCCCGCGAGCAGTTGGTCGTGGTAGAGCGGAATACGAACCGGATGCTTCGTCTTGTCAATCAGATTCTGGACTTCCGTAAGATTCAGAACAAGAAGATGAAGATGCAGGTGCAACGGGTGGACGTGGTGGCATTTACACGTAAGGTGATGGAGAACTTTGAAGCTGTGGCGGAAGAGCACCGCATTGATTTCCTTTTCCAGACGGAGAACGAACAACTCTATCTCTGGGTAGACGTTGACAAACTGGAGAAGATTGTGTTCAATCTGCTTTCCAATGCTTTCAAGTATACACCGAACGGTAAGATGATTACTATCTTTATACGTGAAGATGATAATACGGTATCCATCGGCGTGCAGGATCAGGGTATCGGCATTGCCGAGAACAAGAAGAAATCACTCTTCGTCCGATTTGAGAATCTGGTGGATAAGAATCTGTTCAATCAGGCAAGTACGGGTATCGGGCTTTCGTTAGTGAAAGAACTGGTGGAGATGCATAAGGCGACTATCTCCGTAGAAAGCCGTCTGGGCGAGGGAAGTTGCTTCAAAGTCGATTTCCTGAAAGGGAAAGAACATTATGATAAGGAGGTGGAATTTATTCTTGAAGATACGGATGTCCCGTTGAGGATGGGGCAGGTGGTGGATATTGCTAATGCGTCTATTCAGGCGGAAACTCTTGTGTCAGAAAGCTCGAGGTTTGAGAAAATGCCTTCGACGGAAAATTCGCTGGTAGAAGATAATACTAAAGAGCTGATGCTGTTAGTTGAGGACAATCAGGAGCTACGTGGATTTCTGCGAAGTATATTCTCTACAATGTATAGGGTTGTTGAAGCAGCAGACGGCGTGGAAGGGGGCAGGAAGGCGTTGAAGTATTTGCCGGATATTATCATCAGTGATGTGATGATGCCCGAAAAAGACGGAATCGAGATGACAAAGGAACTGCGTGCGGATATGACGACCAGCCATATACCTATTATCCTACTTACCGCCAAGACTACCATTGAAAGTAAACTGGAAGGGCTGGAATATGGGGCCGACGATTATATCACGAAACCATTTAGTGCTACATACCTGCAAGCCCGTGTGGAAAACTTGTTGTTGCAGCGTAAGAAACTGCAAAGCTTCTATCGGGAGAGTTTGATGCATATTAATATGACTGCCAGACCCGAAGATTGGATTGTTTCTTCTTCGGGTGAACCGTCGAGAGAGGAAAGTAAGGAAGAATTAAAAACTGATTCAGAACCGGAACCATCTGTCCCGGATATGTCCCCCAACGACCGTAAGTTTATGGATAAGCTGATGGGATTAATGGAAAAGAATATAGATAATGGCGAATTGGTGGTAGATGATCTGGTACGCGAGTTGGCTGTCAGCCGTTCGGTATTCTTCAAGAAACTGAAGTCGTTAACCGGATTGGCACCAATTGAATTTATCAAAGAAATACGTATTAAGCGTGCTACGCAACTGATTGAAACCGGAGAGTACAATATGACACAGATATCGTATATGGTAGGTATCAATGATCCGCGCTATTTCAGTAAATGCTTTAAGGCGCAAGTAGGTATGACGCCGACGGAGTATAAGGAAAGGGTGGGGAAGTAGTTGCTATGTTATAAAAAAGAGACTGACTTTTTAGACAGTCTCTCTATTGTTGTTCCATACCATCTTAAGGAAACAAATGATTGACGAGGCTGTTCATATATACTTCAAGGTTTGTATATTCACGGCTTAAAGTATATTGGGCTCCGTCGGAAGGGTCGTTGGGATTCAGGTTGTGTTTCTTTTCCCATTCGTCGGGTATTCCATCGCCATCTGAATCGATAGGAGCCGTTTCTGATTTATATTCAGTCCATCCTCCTACATCAGTCGGTTGGTCAATCATGCCGTTCGTGCTTCCGTGAGAACCTTCATAAGTATATATTCCTTTGCGGGTTTCTTCTACGATACGTTGGTCTACAGCGTCGCGTCGGAAAGACGCTCCCGCAAATTGGAGCACATCCTTATAGGCTTTCTTTGCTGTTTGTAGGGAAGTATGTTCGGCTATATCGAAGGCTTTTCTCGACAGTACTTCTTTCTCGGGTGCAAAGTCTTTTTTTATGATAAAGCCGTAAGAGTTGTCCATATTCACTTTGTAGAGTGCTTCTTTCTGCTTGTCTGTCAGTTTAGAACAGGTGGGATCCATATAGTTGCCTTTTAAATAGAATACACCGTGCACTCCTGCTTCATTATTATTCTTTCCGTCGTCGGCATAAGCAGTAAATAAGCGTTTGAAAGAACCTTTAGTTGCACTGAAGGGACCGGGCTTATAGTAATTATTGATAAAGTTGTAAGAACCTCCTTCACCGGCATAAGCTCCATCACTTCCGTAATTGTAAATCACGTTGTTGAACAGTTCTACTTTTTCATCTTCCGGTCGGCCGGTATAACGGCTTCCGCAAAGACGGGGAGTGCGGTTTGTGTGGTGAGCCAGTAGGTTGTGATGAAATGTAGCAGGTTGCCCACCCCAAATACCTCCATAACCATGTGCTCCTTTTTCATGAATTGAATTAGCC
The DNA here is from genome assembly GCF_900547205.1 of uncultured Bacteroides sp. Classification (GTDB taxonomy): domain Bacteria; phylum Bacteroidota; class Bacteroidia; order Bacteroidales; family Bacteroidaceae; genus Bacteroides. The sequence continues at coordinate 30,472 of NZ_URFY01000033.1, read as the reverse complement.
AGGCTTTCGCTGATTAAGCACCATTGGAGTGTGAAGTTGCTGTTATCATAAAAAGTGGCACATTCGTCCGTACACCAACTCATAGAACAATGGTCTATGATGATGTCTTTATGAGCTTTCGTACCGTTCATGGCATCATCTCCCTTTTGCTTAATGTCTACTCCCATTCGTGAACGGATAAAGCGGACAATAACATTGTCTGCCTGAATAGAGAAGGTGTAGTTTTTCAGGCAAATGCCGTCGCCCGGAGCAGTTTGTCCCGCAATGGTAACGTCGCCGTTGTTAAGTCTTAGGGGTTGTTGGAGTTCAATGATTCCACTTATTGCGAATACAATGGTGCGAGGCCCTTTCTTACCGATAGCCCAACGGAGGGTACCTTCCGAATTGTCGTCGGCTAGTGATGTAACAGTATAGACTGTTCCACCTGCACCACCGGTAGTATATTTCCCTGCACCGTCTGCACCAGGGAAAGCGATAATTTTGCTTCTGTCCGGAGCTGGATAGTCGGGCGTGGTTGCATTTGCCATCGTAGAAGAGATAATAATGAAGGCGGATAATGTTGCCAAGAGTTTTTTATTCATGCTTAATTCAGTTGTTCATTTTTGATTATAGCAAGGAAAATGAGAGTGTGTCTTTATACTACCTGTCTTGACGCACTCTCATAAGATTCTATCCCATTATTCTATCCAGCGAGGATCTCCGACACCGCTTGGAAATAGAGCATCTATGATTTTGAAGTTTCCTTCTTCTGGATTCTCAAATACCTCTGTGGAGGATTTATCATATTTGGTAACGTCTCCCAGCGAACTGTGGAATGTCATATCACTTGTCCCATAAACCTTTTCAATAACTAAGTTTAAGTTGGCCGCACTGTTAGCATTGTGAGCTTTCCTACCGCTTCCTCCGTTAGCCAGAATTGTGTTTTTAATAGCTAAGGACATTCCGGTAGTATTTTTATCTCCCAACTCTAAGATAGCTTTTGAACCACCCCAACCATACATCGTACAAGATTCCATAGAGAATGAAGCCGCATTGCCTGCGTAGAAGATACGTGCTTGTGGTTTTATCAGAGTACTGTTTATAATCTCTGTTACAGGTATTTGAGCTGGTGTAGATTCTTTATAAGCAAACATATCTCCACTGCATCCATTAATGATACATCTGCTTATGCTTACTTTATTAATAGCAATGCTTACACCTTCTTTCGCTCTGACTAAAGACTTGACATTGTTGATTGTACAGTTCTCAATAAGTAATGTATTGATGTTAGTTGAAATGTCATCAGTCATATCCAAACTCTTTTGAAGATTAAAGAAGTATTCTTTCTGTGCATCTATATTTAGATTATAGAAGCGAACCATATCTTTGCTTCCAAGAGTCAAAATAGTCTTAGTCTCCATAGTAGCTTGTTCAGCTCCGCCACTTGCACCCCAGAAGACGATTGATGTGATACTCTCTGGAACAATCACCGTTTTGCTGAAAGAAATAGGAGTAGAGTGAGGCACTACCAATACGATATTTCCACTTTGAACTGCAAGTATTTCATTAGGATCGTCAGCGGCATTAAGGTAAACAGGAGTATAGCCTGCCGGGAAGTTCTCTGTCGTTTGGAAAGACTTTTCACCTCTCAGAACTTCGTTGCTGCCGACCGTATTGTATATGCCGATAGTGTATGAAGTAGAAGCTTCCAACTCGGTAAGCTGATAACTACCTGCCGCACTCATTTCCGCTGTAATCGGAATGTTTCTTACTGCCGAAGTCTCTGTATTCGTCAGCAGGAAGTGAGTGACAGTCTGGTTCTTCTTCCATGTGACAATAGCAGTAGAACCAGTAATTGTGGAAATATCATTGATTAACTGTTCCGTCTTTGTCTTGAAGCTCGTATTTTCAGGATACACCCATTTAGAAGGAGATGCTGTTTCGGAGCATGAACGGATACGAACATAATAGCTGGTATTTGCATCCAATCCATCAATGGTGTAGGGTGAGCTTTTAATGTTTTTATCCTCACCATAGATAATAAATCCTTCTTGATACTCTTCGGCTGTTAGTTCCGACGTATTAATTTCAATGATGTAATAATCTGTATTGATGGTGTTGTTCCAGATAACTTCCGCATTATTGATGCTGGGGCTGACTGCAACTTTTGTAGTGCGGAACAGACGGTTATAACTACTGTCCGTTTCCCAATCGTTGGCTTTCTCGCAGGATGTTGCCAACACGGTCAGGACTATAAGAAGTCCTGATAAAACCGTATATCTTGTTGATTTGATAATGTTCATATTCATCAATTGTTGAATGATGTTCATAATTAATTAGAAGTTGTAAGAGTTCGTTATATATCCATTGGCGTCCGAAACCGTTTTGGAACCAATCGGCAATAGATGTCTGTTTTTGATAGTTGCATTTAAACCACTGCTGATGTCGTCTACATATTCCAGATTTGTATCGTTAGTAGTTTTGCTGGTATCAGCTACACCTTTTTTCCATTCGTAGTTAGTTCCCCATCCGGTGACATATTCGTAACCGGCTGTTTTGGCTGCTTCTTTCACTTTGTCCGGATCTTCCAAAGTTCTAAGCTCGTTAGGAATCTGTTCTGTACGCCATGTGATTGAACTCATATCAATAGAGTACGGATCATCAGTCTTCATTTTGTAGAAGATGAATTTAGGAGCAGTCTCAATCATGGATTTATAGTCTGTACGGAATTGATCCAATTTCTCAGAGAGTGTACCCCAACGTATTAAATCGTATTTACGAACACATTCTCCGGCAAACTCCCAAGCACGTTCGTTGTCGAGTGCTTTCATGAAATCTTCCCGTGCAGATGCTTCGATGTCAGCTTTGGCAGTTGCTTGCGCTGCTGTGTCGAATGCACGTATATGAACTTCAGTTAAGGCTTCAAGAGCTGTTTTAGATGAAGTTCCGTTGGGGTTGATGCTTTCTAATCCATAAAGGTTATACATAACCTCGGCATACATTAATAAAACATCCGAATAGCGCATTACTACCCAATTGATGCCGGGAGCCCATTTCTGATCTGTGTTCTGTGCCAGAGAGATGATTGCATCATCCATTTTACGAATGTCCCACTTTGCCACATAGGCACTAAATGGTGAGTTGGAAAGCAAAGTTTCTTTTATCACCGCTTTATTGTCTACCGTAGTTTGTTTCAGTTCATAGTAGGCACAAGTTGCATCTCTGCGGCTGTCCTTATCGTCGAAAGAGAGGATGTAAGAAGCTGTAAGTCTAATATTACCACTGCTATTACCTTTTGCACCATATTTATTGCTGGCTCCATTGATACGGACTCCGGTACTGTATCCCATTTCACCCGATCTTCCAAGTCCGTGAGCTACTTCGTAAAGGTTCTCGTAATATTTGCTATCCAATGTACGCTTGTTGATTAGCTCCCATTGGTTTTCGAAAGACGGATTCAGTTTGTGGACTTGTTTGTTGACTACGATATCCAGATGTACCAGTGCACGCTCGTTCAGTTTCTGAACGTCAGCTTCCGACGGGCGTTGAGTAGGAAATTGTCCGTCGCTACAAGTCGGGTGGTTTCTGTAACCAGCTTTAGATTGTTCGCGGATACTATATCCGGCACGTGTCAGAGCGATACGGGCAAACAAACCATGCGCAAAACCGGCAGTGGCGTGTTCGGTAGTATATCCGTCTTCGCCAGCCCATGGAAGATAATTGGCTGCCTCATCAAGGTCGTCCAGCAGTTGGTCCAGAATGATATCCCGGTCAGTCTTTTCTGCATACATATTGGAGCCATCAGACTGAGTGGGCTCGAAACGCATCGGAACATCGCCGTAGTTTTTTACAATGTCATAATACACCATTGCACGCATAGTCAAAGCTTCTCCCAGATAGCGCAGCATGGGTTTGCGTGTAGTGGTTCCTTCTTCCAGCAACCTACTGTTGCGAATACCGTCGATAACAATATTGGCGTTTTCAATAATAGCAAAGCATCTTTCCCAGTTAGTATCCAGTTTGTCCCATCCTTTGCTCAGATAGTAATTGCCCAATCCTCTTTCCGAATTTTGATGAACTTCGGACGGTTTGGTTGCATTGGCTAATTCAATGTCGGTATTGTTTCCGAAATTGATAGGAATACGTGAACCATAGGTATGGTCGTATGTCAAGTCTGCATACACTTTGTTTAATGCTTGTTCGGTGTAGACAACAGAGTTGAATACGTTTTCTCCTTTTAATTCTGAAGGAGAAGATTGGTCGAGGAAGTCGCTGCACGAAAACAATCCCAGCAATCCGGTTCCTAATAGTATTGATTTTATATAAGTCTTCATATGTATATTTCCTTTCTGTTTTTATGGATTAGAATGTAACATTAATACCTCCTACGAATGAACGGCTCTTCGGATAGGCAGAATAATCCACACCTGGAGTCATTGGAGTACTGCGACGGGTATCCACTTCCGGATCTGCTCCAGAATATTTCGTAAAACAATATAGGTTGTAACCAGTGACGTAGATACGTACGTTCTGCATAAATATCTTTTTCACAAAGGCTTTCGGCAATGTATATCCTAATGAGATATTGTTGACACGGAGGAAAGAACCGTCTTCCACTGCCCAGTCAAGCAACGGCATCTCAGTGATTGAACCCGGATTGTATATGGAAGCACCGGCATTTACTTCATTCAGTCGATTTATCGTATAGTCCAACCCGTTGCTCTTGATGTATGAGCTTTTAAGCATATTTTCTCCTGTTGACGGATCAATCCATGAGTAACGCTTGGCCGATGTAAAGTAATCGTTCAAGTTCCATCCTTTTTTAGTATCGTTATAATAGGCCGAACCCAGCTTGGTGGCGTTAACAATCTTATTACCCAGCGAATAGTTGAAGAAGGCTGATAAATCAAAACTCTTATAGCGCATATTGATACCGAAACCTCCGGTAACAGTCGGAACTGTATTGCCTAAACGTTTTTTAGTAAACTTACCGTTTTCATCAGCTTTCAGTTTCAATGCTCCCGGACCGAAATTATTGTATTTAATCAAATCAGTTGGGTCGGTAAGGTTATCGTTAAGCATCCATTTGCTACCGTCCCAAGTGAAGTCATCAGTGGTGTAGAAACCATCCAATTCATATCCATACACTTCTCCAAGGCGTCCTCCTTCTTCAATAAAGAAGTCGTTTTGTCCGGCTGGTTTGCCACCCCAGTTACTGCTTTGCCAGGTTTGCCCGCCCGATAGTTTATCAATTTTAGCTCTATTGTAGGAGATGTTGAAGTTTGCATTCAAACTAAAGTCTTTATTGTCTACTATAACAGCATCCAATGCCAACTCGATACCTTTATTTGAAGTTTGACCGAAATTCCTGTATTGAGTAGAGAAACCTGTGCTTGAAGGAATTGTTGCATTCATCAACAAATCTTTAGTTGTGTTCCAATAAGCATCAATGCTACCTGACAGACGGTTATTCCAGAAGCCAAAGTCGATACCTAAGTTGCGGGTAAGCGTTGTTTCCCATTTCAAGTCTGGATTGGATAGATTAGAAGCATGTTGTAATACAACCGCACTTGCTTCATTGAAATAGATATTCTTGTCGCTGGTTTCAGCTAACGAGAAAGTAGAGTTAATAGCCCCTGATTTAATGCGATTGTTACCTGCCGTACCAACACTCAGTCTTAGTTTCAGGTTAGACAGCCATTCTTTGCTTCTTTCCATCCATGCTTCGTCCGATATTCTCCAAGCTAGAGCCAGTGATGGGAAGTATCCCCATTGGTTTCCTTTTGAGAACTTACTGGAGCCATCGGCACGCATGGTGAAAGTCATCAGATATTTGTCATGAATGGTATAATTGACACGTCCAAAGAAAGATAACAGATTGTCTTTAAAACCAATATATGTGGAAGTTGGCAAGGCAGTACCGTTACTCATACCTGCAAGAACATCATTTATAGTCATGTATTTAGAGAAAGCCACCGAAGTATTGATAGTTTCATGATCATAACCGCTTGATACTTCATGACCTAACATAACATTCAGCTTATGAGTGTTATTCAAGAGTTTAGTATCATAAGTTACGGTGTTTGCATTACGCCAGTTCTTGTTGACCACCTTATTTAATAAAGCTTGCGGTTGTCCGTAATAACCATATTTAGAATTACTTGTGGCTTCAACGCCCCACACCTGATCTGTATTGTTGTATCTCCATCCATAACCAAACTCGCTTCTGAAAGTCAATCCTTTGATTGGTTTCCAGTTGAGGCCAGCATTATAGTTCTGTTGCAACCGGGTCTGTTTTTTATAAGTTGCATTCAGACGTTCTAATGGATTATACTGTGCATTGTTGACGTTTTCGTCATCATCGCTGTCCGAGCTTGTTGTATTGATTTCTTCAACAGGTTTATATATTACAGAACGAGATATCAGTGAATTGGCCGCACTCGATTCGTTAGCATCAGCTCCCCCGTTGATACCGTCGATAATCTGATAACTGAAGCGAGCATTAAAATCAAGAGTTAACCAGTTGTTTATTTTAGTATTCAGTTTAGCATTAATGTTCTCTTTAGAGAAGCCTGAACCAAGCATGATACTTTTCTCCTCATTATGTGCGTAGCTAACACTGAATTTGGTATCTTTATTACCTCCGCTTACGCTCACATTATACTGTTGCTGATTACCCGTACGACCGAATATCTCGTCCTGATAATCTGTTCCTTTCATTGACTTGTAGATGTCCAAGTCATCAAAGATGCCATATTTCATGCCTTCCTGATCGATTTCCTGTTGCCACAATACATATTCATAAGGATTCAATACATCAATCATCTTTGTTACTTTACGAACTCCGAAAGAAGCACCGAGGTTTACTTGAATTTTGCCTTCCTGACCGGTTTTGGTAGTAATGATGATAACGCCATTAGCACCTCGTGCACCATAAATAGCAGTAGAAGAAGCATCCTTCAATACGTCTACAGATTGAATATCTGTTGGAGCGATATCCGATATGCTTGAAACGGGAAATCCGTCTACAATATAAAGAGGTGAGTTGTCTTGAGATAAAGAACCGCCACCACGAACGCGAATCTTCACGTCGGCATCGGGAGATCCTTCTGTAGTAGTGATTGATACACCAGCCATTTTACCTTGCAATGCCTCCGATGCCGAAGATACCGGAATCGCAGCAATTTGTTTTGCGCTGACAGAAGAAACAGAACCTGTCAAGTCTTTTTTTGCAACAGTTCCATAGCCGATTACTACCACTTCATCCAATGCTTGTGTGTCATCGGAAAGGGTGACATTGACCAGGCTTTGTCCTTTTACTGCAATTTCCTGAGTTTTCATTCCTATATAAGAAATGATAAGAGTCGCTTTTGAAGGGACTTTGATAGAGTAGTTGCCATCTAAATCAGTAATAGTCCCATTAGTGGTATTATCTTTTTCGACTATGGAGGCACCGATTATCGGTTCTCCCGTTGTGTCTTTCACATTACCTGTTACGGTAATTGTTTGCGCTGATACGCCAAGCGATATCGCTGCAAATAGCATTAGCAGCCAAACGCGCATGTTTTTCACCTTGTTAGACATTCTTTGCATGTTTATAAATTAATGGTTATTGTTTTCGTTTCGTACTCACGTTTAGGGTTAATTCTTTGGTACAAAAGTATAAGAATGCAAATCTTGTTATGTGCAATATTTGTTTTTCACCTCGTATTTTTTGTTTTTTAATGCTCACCTTTCCCATATGAAGGCAATTTATACTCATAAGAAAAACAGAATTCACAAGAACCTGATGAACCGGGAGAGGCTGTGGAGGAAGAAAGACCTGCTTTCCCGAGTGCGGAAGGACATGGACGTTGTACAACCGGTGGTTGTGGCGGAGATGTGTATATCGTAACTTGGTTGGAAGACAAATCACAGAAGGGAACTTTACGTTATGATATTGAAGAATAAGTGGAAAGCATACGATTGTTTTTCAAGGATAATGTAATTGTTCGTCTCATACGGTTTCGGTTGGGGTAATACGGTCAGGGAGTAGTAGATGGAATTGATTGGAAAAGTATTGGTTATCCCATGAAAGGTATTATCGATAATCAGGATGACGTGATTGCCACTTGGGTTGAACCCCAACGACTCTTTTGACCGGAATGCCAAGACCGTCGATAAGAACGCCCGCTATACCAATCTCGAAATGTATCTGAACAGTCTTGTACACGATATAATGGTAGCCGGAAGTAGCGGAGGAACAATCGTTCGATAAGAAAAGAGAGAGAATACATAGCCGGATTTACCGACATTTATCCGTCATTCATCGGATTTTTGACCGGAAATAGACCGTAAAGCCTGTAGTAGCATAAGGAAATACTGTATCTTTGAGCCATCAATCAATTAAAAACAAGAATGATGGAAGAGAAACAAAAACCGACGTCTGCTTCAGGCTTTTCCGGTAAACTACTGATAGCCTCGCTTTTTATACTTTCCGGTGTACTGCTTTTTGCCCGCAATATGGGGTGGATTACTTATGAATTGTTCAATATCATAGTGTCCTGGCATTCCCTCCTTATTATATTAGGAATCTATACGATGATACGCCGCCACATCATCAGCGGGGCAATCCTTTTGTTAATAGGCGTCTACTTCCTGATTGGGGGACTTTCGTGGTTGCCCGAAAACTCTCAGGCGATGGTATGGCCCATTGCGTTGATAACAGCCGGTTTCTTATTTATCTTCAAGCCTCGCAGGAAATCTCCTGGGGGACATCAGCACGATTTTCATCATCACGCAGATTGGGCGAGACGCGGAAGAGGCGGACGTCAACCGGAAATGTCCGTCGCAGCTGGTGAGCAGCAGAACGAATCGGTGGAAGGTTTCCTATATTCCGACAGCTCTTTCGGTGCCAGCCGCCATGTCGTGCTCGACGAAATCTTCAAGGGGGCAACCGTCCATATATCATTTGGAGGGACCACCATTGACTTGCGACACACCCATCTTGCACCGGGCGAAACGTACATCGACCTGGACTGCAACTGCGGAGGAATTGAAATCTACGTACCTTCCGACTGGAAAGTAGTGCTGAAGTGCAACGCCTTCTTCGGCGGATGCGAAGATAAACGCTGGCAAAGTGGAAATTTCAACAAAGAGAGTACGTTGGTGATTCGTGGCAAACTTTCATTCGGAGGTTTAGAGATAAAAGACTAAACGTATGAAAGCACATCCGATTATAGATTATCCCTTTCGTTGGATTCCGGTACTGGTGGCGGTAGCCGTGCTGGTGATAGCCCAGGTAGTTTTGGTCTGTGGGTATACCGGCATCGATTATCTTCCGGCTCTGGTAGATGGAATTGCAACAATCGGTTGGTTGGCTGCTCTGGCCTATTTGGCTTGGTATGTTGTCGGTCTTGTTTCCCTGTTTCAGACGGATGTCATTATGATTGTGGCAGGAAGTCTGCTTTGGTTGGCAGGCAGTTTCATGGTTTGCGACATCATGGTGAGGATTGTCGGGATACCTTATATCCCTTTTGCACAGACCATTCCTTTCCGTTTGTTGTTCGGGTTGCCGGTTCTGATTGCTGCCACGCTTTGGTATCGGCTGATAGTTGCCAAAGAAGAAGCAATGAACCGTGAATTGGAAAAAGAGCTCATAGTTCGCCAATCGAATGAACAAAAAGCCGAGTCGCAAGTGGAGATTGAACGAATAGACCGCATTACTGTGAAGGATGGCTCGCGGATTCATCTGATTAAGGCGGAAGAACTGATTTACATACAGGCGTGCGGAGATTATGTGATGCTTATTACCCCTTCGGGAGAATACATGAAAGAGCAGACGATGAAATATTTTGAAACACATCTGCCGCCGGATACATTTGTCCGTGTACATCGTTCGTCCATTGTCAATGTGACTCAGATTTCCCGTGTAGAACTGTTCGGGAAGGAAACCTATCAACTGTTATTAAAGAATGGAGTGAAGCTACGTGTCAGTCTCACCGGATACCGGTTGTTGAAAGAGCGGCTAGGATTATAGAGATTGCAGGTCAATTGGAGGTGGAATACCTAGGCTTTTTTTTCTTCCTCCCATGAAATAAAAATGAAAAAGATCTGTCACACTGTCACAATGCAGCTTAATCGTTTGATAATAAGAGAACTAAAGTGTGACAGCAGGTGTGACAGCACGGTGACAGCAAAAATGCTGTCACATAGTGCAGATAGGTCTTTTGTATCTATTCTTTATTGCAGACGGATAAATCAACTCCTCTTGTTGCCGATTGGTTTCATTGCTTGAAACCTTAGTTCCACAGGCTTGAAACTACAGTTCCGAAGGCTTGAAACTACAGTTCCACAGGCTTTGGAACTAGAGTTTCAAGCGGCTGGAACTAGAGTTTCAAGCTGATGGAACTACAGTTTCACGCGGCTGAAACTACAGTTTCACTACGGTGGAACTAATTCTCCTTATTAATAAACTGATGTGTTGGAACGTATCTGTGAGGAAAAAAATAGCAACTATGATACGATGATAGATAGTAATAGATAAATTAATTTTTATATTAAACTAATCAAATCAAAAAACATCAATCGGGTTTTTAAATGAGTATTTGGGGGGAATCCTGTGTATTCAGCTTCTTGTGCTTCTGTGGAAAAAAGATATCTAAAACCACTTTTCTCATATCAACACGGATACTATCATTTGAAACAGTAAAAGCACACACGATAGTATGCATATTGTTATCTAAACGAAAACAATAACTTTTTCCTAATAATTGTTGACTATAAAGAGGTGCATCATGTTGGAAGAAATCATCTAAATCACTATTACCGCATAAGAAAGAATCGCATTCATCAATTGTATTCTCATCTAAAACACTGAAAGTACATTTATCAAATAGAAAACTCATGTTTATAACATCTTAGCTTTCTTCAATACAGAACGAGCTTCACGAATATGTTTGCTGAAGTCTACCTTTCCCTTATTTTGGAAAGCCCTATCTGCCTCTTTCACAAAACGCTCAGCTTCTTTCCCTTTCAAAGTCGGGATTGACTTTATTTCTATTGCCATTATTATATCTCCTCTTATTTCTATATTTCAGGTACAAAGTTACCATATTATATAGACTTTAGCAAATTGCTTGGAATAATCTTATTATATAGCTTGTTTTGTCAAGCACAACCACATAAAAAAATCCTCTTTGTATTCTTCAAAAGAAAACAAAGAGGATAATTTATTGACGAGAGTTGCATAGGGTTGGTGAGATGAAATCATATGTTTGGGGACTTAATGCACTAGACTTTCACAAGTATCCTCCCGTCAATATTTAACTCTTAACAAAGCTAAGCAAATAGTTTCTTTTATTATAGTCTTTATTAAATTATCTCGAATGCTTTATGTTTTTTTTAACGTAATGAAGATATTTTGTACCCCATTTTCATAGCTCACCGTTTTTTAGTAAGTTTGTCGATTAAATAATAAATGAATAAGGATGGATACCACTGCTCATCAGCTTTATAAAGATTTCCCTACCTTCCTGCGAAAGACATTCTCGTATAAAGTACAGAAGATATCGTTGAATGCAGGTTTCACTTGCCCCAACCGCGATGGAACAAGAGGGTGGGGAGGATGTACTTATTGCAACAACCAGACTTTCAACCCCGAATATTGCCGTACGGAGAAATCCATCACCACTCAACTGGAAGAGGGAAAACGCTTCTTCGCCCATAAATATCCGGAGATGAAATTCCTCGCTTACTTTCAGGCATACACCAATACGTATGCCGAACTGGAAGGACTGAAACGTAAATATGAAGAAGCGCTCGAAGTGGACAATGTGGTCGGTCTGGTAATCGGTACCCGTCCCGATTGTATGCCGGAAGACTTGCTGCGTTACTTGGAAGAACTGAACAGACGGACTTTCCTCATGGTGGAGTATGGCATCGAAAGTACTTGTAATGAGACACTAAAGCGAATCAACCGCGGACATACTTATGAAGATACGGTAGAAGCCGTTCGGCGAACTGCCGCCTGCGGCATACCAACAGGCGGGCATATCATCCTCGGACTTCCGGGAGAAACGCACGATAGCATGGTATCGCAAGCAGGAATCCTCTCCGACCTTCCTTTGTCTACCTTGAAGATACATCAACTGCAATTAATTCGCGGCACCCGCATGGCGCATCAATACGACGAAAATCCTGCGGACTTCCATTTATTTACAGAAGTGGACGAATACATCGACCTGGTGATAGACTATGTGGAACATCTCCGTCCGGAACTGGTATTGGAACGTTTTGTCTCTCAGTCGCCTAAAGATTTATTGATTGCACCCGACTGGGGCTTGAAAAATTATGAATTTGTAGCACGTTTACAAAAAAGAATGCAAGAAAGAGGAGCTTATCAAGGCAAGAAGTATAAGGATTCGGAAAAAAGGATTATTTTTGCAGAAGATAAGTTTACCGCTGAATGAATTAGTTGCCGTTAATGGAAAATGAAGAGTGGTGAAAAAGGATAATAAAGTAATTGTAGAATGGAACATAAAACAAGAATTAAAGGAAATGTCCACTATGTGGGAGTGAATGACCGTACAAAGCACCGTTTTGAATCGATGTGGCCTTTGCCCTATGGAGTTTCGTATAACTCTTATCTGATTGATGATGAAATGGTGGCGTTGGTAGATACGGTGGATATCTGTTATTTTGAAGTTTATTTGCGGAAGATTAAGCAAGTGATTGGAGAACGTCCTATCAATTACTTGATAATAAACCACATGGAACCGGATCATTCCGGCTCGCTCCGGCTGATTAAGCAACATTATCCGGATATCGTGATTGTGGGGAATAAGCAAACGTTCGGCATGATTGAAGGATTCTATGGTGTGACGGGAGAACAATATCTCGTAAAAGACGGAGATTTCCTGGCTTTGGGACATCATAAACTCCGTTTTTATATGACTCCGATGGTGCATTGGCCCGAAACGATGATGACATTCGACGAAACGGACGGAGTACTGTTCTCCGGCGACGGATTCGGATGTTTCGGTACGATAGACGGAGGTTTCCTTGATACAAAGATGAACGTAGATAAGTATTGGGACGAAATGGTGCGCTACTATTCCAATATCGTGGGTAAGTATGGGAGCCCTGTGCAAAAGGCCTTGCAGAAACTTGGCGGACTTCCTATTTCCGCTATTTGTTCTACCCACGGACCGGTGTGGACAGAGAACATTGCAAAAGTTATCGGTATATACGACCGTCTGAGCCGTTATGATGCCGATGAAGGTGTGGTGATTGTCTACGGAAGTATGTATGGCAATACAGAGCAGATGGCAGAAGCCATTGCTGAAGAGCTTTCGGCACAAGGAATCAAGAATATCGTTATGCACAATGTGACTAAGAGCCATCCTTCCTATATTATAGCGGATATATTCCGATATAAAGGATTGATTATCGGTTCTCCTACTTATAGCAATCAGATATTCCCGGAAGTGGATGCCGTGCTTTCTAAGATTCTTTTGCGCGAAGTGAAAGGACGCTACTTGGGATACTTCGGTTCTTTCGCATGGGCGGGTGCCGCGGTGAAGCGTCTGGCGGAGTTTGCCGAAAAGAGCAAGTTCGAGTTGATAGGCGACCCGGTGGAAATGAAGATGGCGATGAAGGAGCTCACCTATACGCAAAGCGAAAACCTGGCGCGTGCAATGGCAGACCGTTTGAAGAAAGATCGTAAAAACAATGAATGAGATAATAATTTATTAACTAACCTATAAAACAATCGACTTATGAGACTCATTATTCAGCAGGACTATCAGTCTGTTTCTCAGTGGGCGGCACATTATGTTGCCGCAAAAATAAAAGCTGCAAACCCAACCCCCGAAAAACCGTTTGTATTGGGCTGCCCCACAGGTTCTTCACCTCTGGGAATGTACAAAGCTTTGATCGACCTGAATAAGAAAGGAATCGTTTCCTTCCAGAATGTAGTAACCTTCAATATGGATGAATATGTAGGATTGCCGAAAGAACATCCGGAAAGCTACTATTCTTTTATGTGGAACAACTTCTTTAGCCATATCGACATCAAGGCTGAAAATACGAATATCCTCAACGGTAATGCTCCCGACCTGGATGCAGAATGTGCGCGCTACGAAGAAAAGATTAAGTCTTATGGTGGCATCGACTTGTTCATGGGCGGTATCGGCCCCGACGGGCATATCGCTTTCAACGAACCGGGTTCTTCATTGACCTCACGTACCCGCCAGAAGACATTGACAATGGATACAATTATTGCCAACTCCCGTTTCTTTGATAATGATATTAACAAAGTTCCCAAGACTTCATTGACAGTAGGAGTGGGAACTGTACTTTCTGCAAAAGAAGTGATGATTATCGTTAACGGTCATAACAAGGCGCGTGCCTTGTATCACGCAGTGGAGGGTTCCATCACCCAGATGTGGACTATCAGTGCTTTGCAGATGCATGAAAAGGGTATCATCGTTTGCGACGATGCTGCTACTGTTGAACTGAAAGTAGGTACTTATCGTTACTTTAAAGATATCGAGTCTGCTCATTTGGATCCGGCATCTTTGATTAAATAGAATTAAGTAATTTAGAATAAGGGCTGTTTCCGTCGGGAAACAGCCTTTTTTTGTCTTTTCGGTTATTGAGTAAAAGTATTGAAAACTTTTCTTTGATTAAGAGCGATGGACATTTTATTTATTAAGTTCTGTTAGAACTTAATAATCATGCTGCAACGACTGTAAGCTGTCTGAGATTAGATAGATTGAACAAGTTTACCCGAAATATTCTTATTTATTTTCTATCGGAATATTCCTCGCCCGATTACACTAATATTTTAATAATATCACCCTCTAATGATGATATTTCGCAAGCAAACTTGTCCCGAAACGTAGTTTTGCTCTTATTTTCTCTCTAAAACGAGGAAAAAAGACTCGGAATAGTCCCGAATAAACAATAATTATATATATTTGTGGCGACGAAATAAAGAGATAAAAGAATAAGTTCTAACAGAACTTGGTTGCTTATAGTTAATTATTTAAATTTATTTATTATGCAAAAACGATTTAAGTATGTAAGTATGTTGTTGTTTTTTGGTGGAATGTCCATAGGAATGACAAATGCTTTTAACGCATCGGATGTATCGGATGTGAGAATTGTACAACAAAACAGTGTTTGTAAAGGCATCATTAGTGATGCTTCGGGAGCCGGAATAATCGGTGCTTCGGTTTTGGTGAAAGGTTCCACAAACGGAACGATAACTAATATGGATGGCGATTTTACTCTAAATGGTGTAAAGAAAGGTGATGTGATAACTGTATCGTATATGGGTTATAAAACTCAGGAAATAAAGTGGGACGGTACACCTATCCGTCTGACTATGAAGGAGGATACGGAAGTTTTGGATGAAATTGTTGTAGTAGGTTATGGTGTTCAAAAGAAAGTAAATCTTTCCGGTTCTGTTGCTTCTATTGACAGTAAGGAACTTCAAAACCGCCCCATTCAGAACTTGACGAATGGATTGCAAGGGTTGATGCCCGGCGTCACAATCACAGGAACCAATGGAGCACCCGGTATGGATAATGGTTCCATTCGCGTACGTGGAACGGGAACCCTGAATACTGCTAGTCCGTACATCTTGATAGACGGTGTGGAATCGGGGACGCTGAATGCCGTAGATCCCAATGATATCGAAAGTATTTCCGTCCTTAAAGATGCGGCTTCGGCTGCCATCTATGGTTCAAAGGCATCAAACGGAGTTATTTTGATTACTACCAAACGCGGTAAATCCAGTAAACCGCAGATTTCGTACAGTGGTTATGTCAGCTTCCAGAATGCAACAAACATGATCGACCGCTTGAGCTCCGCCGAATATGCATCCATGTATAATGATGTATTAGTGGCGGAAGGCAAGACTCCCCGCTTTGATGAGGAAGAGATGCAGAAGTTTCGTGATGGAACTGATCCTGACTATCCGAATACCGACTGGTACGATTTGGCGTATAAAACAGGTATTTTGCACAGACACAATATTAATATAAATGGAGGTACAGAGAATGTGAAGTATATGGCTTCAGTGGGCTATCTGAATCAGACCGGTGTATTGCCCAATGCAAGCCGTGAACAATTTAATGCCCGTACTAATCTTGATGTAAAACTCACCAAACGTTTATCTGCACGTATGAATCTGGCGTTTATCAAGAATAAATATGCCGATCCGAGTGCAGCTTACGGAGGCTCCGGTTCCGACCAGATTATCCGCCAGTTGAATTTGATTGCTCCGTGGATTGTTTCTAGATATGACGATGGCACTTGGGGAACAATTTCCGACGGTAGTCCTATCGCATGGCTGGATTCAAAGATGAATGTCACACGCGATAATTATAACTTTACCGGTATGGCTGCTTTGGATTATGAGATTATTGACGGACTGAAAGTGACATTGAGCGGTTCGTATGTGAACAACTTACAGAATTATCATAACTTCCAGAAGTTCATCCAATATAATGCCAATAAGAAGTCGGACCCCAACTCACTGGACGAACGGTATTACCGTTGGGACCGTACCAATTATGATGCATTGCTCAACTACGGAAAGAGTTTTGAACAGCATAACCTGAAAGTACTGGCTGGATGGCATACCGAGAAGTATAATTATAAATACCAGAAGGCCTACCGTAAAAACTTCCCGAACAATGAATTGACGGATATGAACGCCGGTGATGCCTCCACCCAGACAAATGAGGGATATACACGCGAACTGGCTATGATTTCATGGTTTGCACGTGTCAACTATGACTTTGCGGATAAGTATCTGTTCGAAGCCAATATCCGTTCCGATGCTTCCTCTCGTTTTGCCGAAGGAAACCGCTGGGGATATTTCCCTTCTTTTTCTGCCGCATGGCGAATTAGTGAAGAGTCTTTTATGGCAGGCGCTAAGACTTGGCTGAACAACCTGAAACTTCGTGCTTCTTGGGGACAACTTGGTAATCAAGATGCTTTGGATGATTATTATCCTGCTTTGAATACCTATAATCTGGATGCAACCTATCCGTTTGGAGGCACATTGAACTCAGGATATTATCAAAAAGCGTACCGACTTTCTACCATTTCTTGGGAAAAAGCAACCACTTGGGGACTGGGATTGGATTTTTCTTTACTAGGTGGAAAGGTTGACGGTTCTATCGACTACTACAACCGCAAGACTACGGGAATCATAATGAGCGTGGATGTTCCCAGCGAATTTGCCCTCAATGCATATAAAGACAATGTAGGTTCGATGAAAAACAGCGGAGTGGAAATCAATCTGACTTACAGGGATAAGATAGGTCAGGTGAACATCGGAGTAACAGGAAATATGGCTTATAATAAGAATGAAATACTGGATTTGAATACCAGTAAAGGATATATGGATGTCTCCGGTGGTTACAGCCAGCGTAATATAGTGGGTCATGCCATCAATTCTTATTATGTGTACAAAGCCGATGGATTCTTTAATTCACAGCAAGAAGCCGATGAGTTTACTGCAAAATATGGTAATCCGTTCGGTGGCGGTGGCTTCAAGGCGGGTGATATCAAGTATGTTGATACGGATAACAATGGAAAGTTGGATGCCGACGACCGCGTGGTGTGCAATAGCCCTGAACCTGCATACACTTTCGGATTGGGACTGAGTGCCGATTGGAAAGGGTTCGACCTGTCGTTGATGTTCAATGGTGCAGCTAAGGTTGCCCGCTTGTTCGATGCATACGAAGTTTACGGTGCGTTTTCCGGAGATGCCGGACATCCTGCAAGCATCTGGAAAAAGGCTTGGACCGAAACAAACCATAATGCCGAAATGCCACGTCTCTACACGGATACCAATTCACCTAGCTGTTCACGACAGGCACAATCTACGTTTTGGTTACAAAACACAGCTTATGTGCGGTTGAAGAATATCCAATTAGGCTACACCTTCCCGAAAAGTGTACTGCACGCATTGGGAGTAAACAACCTGCGTATTTATTATTCCGGAGAAAACTTGTTTACATTCGACAGCATGAAGATTAATATTGATCCGGAAGCTACCAGCCAGCGCCTGTCTTCCTACCCGTTGCTCAGCACTCATGCGTTCGGCATTAATGTAACATTCTGATTAACCGATTAAAAATATAAACTATGATACGATTGAAAAATTATATACTGATTGGAGTAACGGCTATGATGGCTTCCTCTTGCTCTGACTTTTTGAATACCGCTCCCTATGATGCTTTGTCGCCTGCCACCACTTGGAAGTCCGAAGAGGATGCCCAGAAATTTCTGGTCGGCTGCTACGATGGCTGGGAAGACGGGGGTACACTGCTCTATATGGACTGTATGTCGGATTTCGGTTTCAATAATTTCCCATGGGAAGGCTATACGCCTATCGGGAACGGTACAATGACTGCATCCAATTACGGAGTGAGCTTTTACGGATTCGGTACAATCCGCCGTTGCAACACTTTTCTGGAAAATATTGACGCTATTCCTTTCAAGGACGAAGCGGTGAAGAAAGATTTGATAGCACAAGTACGTACCATCCGCGCCTACAGTTATTTCACAATGAACTGGTGGTATGGTGGAGTACCTATTATACAGAACTATATGACATCTGATGAGGCAAAAGTGCCACGTAACTCGGAGGTCGAAGTGAAGAAGTTTGTTGAGAATGAATTGGATGAATGTACTCCGGATTTGAATAAGACGCCATCTGCACGCGGATATCTTGCCCAAGGCGCTGCGCTGGCTATCAGAATGCGCGAAGCGTTGTATTACGGTGACTGGGCTACCGCTAAAGACAGAGCGCAGAAGATTATGGATTTAAACTTGTATGAACTCGAACCGGATTATACAAACTTGTTCAATGTCAATGGTCAGTCATCCAATGAGATTATTGCTGCCGTGCAATACATCCCGAACCTCAGAGATTTGGGTACTATCGGGCAAATGTACAACAATGGCGATGGTGGATGGTCATCAATCGTTCCTACTCAAAACTTGGTGGATGCGTATGAAATGAGCAACGGTTTGACCAAAGAAGAACCGGGTTCCGGCTATGACCCAGTTCATCCGTATGCCAATCGTGACCCCAGAATGGCTATGACTGTTCTCTATCCCGGTTGCAATTATACCCAGGATGGTGGCGCTGTCGGTATATTCAATACGTTGGATAAGACATTCTCCGATGGGAGTAATAATGCAAATTACATGACTTCTGCCGACAATGCTTCTAAAACAGGACTGACGTGGGCTAAATATCTGGAACCTATTACTCAATATATTGATATATGGTCTTCTAATGCTTGTCCTATTGTATTCCGGTACGCCGAAGTTTTGCTGACTTATGCCGAAGCGGAAAATGAGTTGAACGGACCGTCTGCTGCGGTTTACGATATGCTTGATAAGGTTCGCAATCGGGTAGGTATGCCGGTTGTAGATCGGAGTAAATATGATACGAGCGACAAATTGCGCGAATTGATTCGTCGTGAACGTAGTGTAGAATTTGCCGGTGAAGGTCTACGTCGTGCCGACATTGTCCGGTGGAAGACTTCCGACGGAAAATTACTCGCCGAGAAAGTGTTGAATGGAACCTTGCAACGTCTGACGGGCACGGTACAGATGGATGAAAATATAGCTCCTGAAATGCGTGCCATTATTGATGTGAATGCTTCTGCCGAAGCCCGGAAAATTGAAGATCGCATATTCAAGCCGTTCAACCGTTACTTCCCTATTCCGCAGGGAGACAGGGACAGTAATCCGGAATTGACACAGAATGAGGGTTATTAAGCAATAATAAAGTTCAGAGGGTGTATCAACGGTCAGAAACGAATATGATTCTGATAGTATGATACACCCTCTAAATAAAAAACAATCGGACTATAAGATTTCTTTTCTTATCCTTCTTCCAACCATCCTTTCCCTTGCCGAACGATTTCTAGTTCGTCCTCTGTACATTTCACAACCGTCGAAGGTTCAATTCCTCCGATTCCTCCGTCAATAACTAAATCCACTGTGTCACCGAACTTTTCGTCTATCAGTTCGGGGTCAGTCATATACTCCAAATCCTCATCTTCTTCAAGGGGCAGGGTAGTGGTCATGATGGGAGCATCCAGCAGGCGTGCAATTTCACGGATGATATTATTGTCCGGCATACGGATACCCACTTCTTTTCGGTTGCGGAAAATCTTGGGCAACCGATTTGTTCCGTTCAGAATAAATGTAAACGGACCGGGAAGGTTATGCTTCATGAGCTTGAATATGCTGTTGTCTACTTTGGCATATTCACTGATGACGCTCAGGTCATAACAAATGATGGACAGATTGTTTTTGCGTGGGTCTATCTCTTTAATCCGGCATATCCGTTCGATGGCACGTTCTTTTAGACCGTGGCAACCAATGGCGTACATCGTATCAGTAGGGTAGATGATAAGCCCGCCATCATTCAGAATGTCTATTATCCGTTGCAAATCCTGCGGATTGTTGTTTTTGTCATACAGCTTCAGAAGCATAATCTATTCTCTTTTTATCTTTGTTTATTTAAGTTTCTTCAAGAAATCGAGCGCTTTCTTGGTCGCTTTCTCAGTCACTTTCTGCTTGATGGAGTCCTTATTGGCAGTAGCGGCAGAGTCCAGTCCGAGTTTCTCGCCCAGTTTGCTGATAGCTTCGTTGGCTACAGCCTCAACAGCTTGGTTTGCCATACTCTTTGTGTCCACACTGACCTTCGGCGAGGTGAATGAACCACCTATATTCAAGTCGAGTGTCATCAACTTGGAGATGTTGCCAGCAGAAGCAGGCAGCTTGATTTTACCGGAATAGTCGATGGTTTGGTCGAGTCCCGTGCTACCCGAAAGATTCAACGAGTAATCCCCCATCTTGATATCGAATGGCTTCGTTTCCACTCGTCCGTCTTTGATGATGAAGTCCAGTGTCATATCTTTCACGCTCATTTCCTTCAGGCTCGGTTGCTTCACTGCATCGGCAATTTGGTCGATTGCTTTTACTCCGCTCAGGCTGAGGTCGTGGGTAGAAAGGCTACCGTCTCCCTGCATCGTATCCAGTATGGGGCTCATGGCTGCGTCCAAATCCGTCAGCACGTTGATGCTACCGGAAAAATTACCTTTCAGGTTCTCGAAGATAGGTGCCATTTTCTGTACCATATCCAGCTCTTTGTAAGCCTGCGAAAAGCCGATGTTCGTCAGTTTGAATTCCGCCTTCATTTCCGGTTTTTTCTCGTTGGCGGTAGAGTAATAACCGTTCATCACTACATTTCCGCCCATGGTTCCCATGGAGAGGTTCTTCATATCTACCTTGCCGTCTTTAACAACAAGTTTACCGTTCATATTGTTGAATGTCATCTTGTCGAAAAGCACTTGTTTCAGGTTGGCATCCATTTGGAAGTCGATGTTGCGGGGAACTTCAACAATTCCGGTGATGGTTGCAACGGAATCCGTGGTTGCTGTCTCTGTCGTAGCGGCAGTCTCGCCCGTAGCGGTTGGCATGAAATCGTTCAGGTTGAAGTAGTTGGAACCGATATTCAGGTTGCCTTTCAAAGTCGTACCTTTCAGTACATAGCCAATGTAGTTCTCAAATTTGCAGTCGGCAGTCAGGTCGTTCTTACCGATGTTGACAGTCGTTTCGCTCAGTTGGAGATACTTCGGGGTAAAGGTGAACAGGGACTTCTTAATCTCTACGTCCGGCATGTCTTGAAGTTTCAGCTTCATACCCGTCAGTCCGATAGTTCCCGAAGCCTGCATACGGTCGTATTCCTCCTTATCTATATAGGATAAGCGTCCCGACATTTGCATATCGGCATCGATTGTTCCGTTCAGTTCCATGTCTCCGAGCGGATATACCTGTTTAATCATGCCCAAGTTGAGCACACCTTTTGCTTCCGCCTTGAAGTCGGGATCGCTGATGGGGTTTTTAACATTAGCAGTCAGGCTGAATGGGTTTCCGGCAAGGCTGAAACTGAAAGGATTAATATTGATTGTAGTAAGGTCGATATCTCCACCTGGATTCTGAACATTGGCACTGATGTTGATTTTATCTACTCCTGCGGGAAGAGCCGGATAGCGGAACATGGCGTTCTTAACCTGCATGTCAATGTTGAATGCGGGCACAGTGTCTCCTTGCAATATACCTTTGGCAGTTGCGGTAAGCGTAGCGGTTCCGTCGGTCTTCAAGTTGGAAAACTCTGTTGCGTAAATCGCAGGAATCAGAGACAGAATCTCTTTGAAACCAATATCGTTGGTATTAAGTTTCAAATCCATGTCGATGGCAGGAGCATTCAGAGCTACCCATCCGTCGATACCTGCCTGTATGGCATTGAGGCGGAGGGTGTTATCCTTCAAAGTGAACTTGTTGTTGGCAAGGTCGGCATCCACATCCATCTTAGCAGAGATATTGGCGTTTGCTAAGAAAGGAATGCCGTTCATCTTGTAAGTCAATGCTTCCATTTCCGCTTCCAGTTTCAGCGTGGTGCGGTCGCTGCTTAAGTCTCCGGCGCAAATAGCGTTGAAGTTGTGGATATCTGCATACATCTTTCCTTGTTGGTCGTCATACACCACGTTCATGTTTTTGATGACGAAGCGTTGTAGTTTCACTTTAAAAGGAGAAGACTCGGCTTCTTCGGCAGCGGGAGCTTCGGTCGCTAGGGTTGAATCCGTTTTCATGATATCCCAGTTGGCACGTCCGTCCGGCAGTACAATAGCGTGAAGCTGTGTATCCTCAATAAATATCTTCGAAATGTCATAACCGCTATCTCCGAAAAGAGAGAATAAGTTGACGGTAGCGGTAACTTCTCCTGCATTTACAAGGGTATCATTGGCAAATTCGCCGGTACCTTTCAGCCAGAAGTCTTCGAGAGTGACAGAAGCCTGTGGAAAGTTACGGAATAGGCTAATGTTGAGTTTCTTAAAGTCAAATTGAGCATTAAGCATCTTGTTTCCTTCCGATTTCACAATATCTGCTATCTTGCCTTGGAAGGCGAAAGGAAGGAGGAACATTAGGATGATAATGACTCCTAGAACGATAGCTGTGATCTTAAAACCTTTTTTCATTTGCTTTTATTTTAAGAGTTTGTCGAATAACGATAAGCAAAACTAATAATTTTTTCGGTTATTATTGTTCGGAAAGCTGATAAATTCCTTATTTATAAGGATTAGTGACTTACTTTATAATCTTATCCAACAGAAATTTGCTTAGGAGAATGCTTGATTATCTTGCTATTTTTGGAAACATTGCTTATCTTTGTCCATCAATATGCACTGCAAAGCAAAATAAACTATGCCATGAGTCGTCATTTCTCTTTGATTACCATATTCTTTTGCCTGATATTTGTGTTACAAATGAAGGCACAACAACCCACAGAGTTCGACTCGGACTCCGTTCCTCCTGTATTTTCCACACTCAAAGAAAAACTATACAGTCCCACTGAATTTTATCCTCTTTGGTACAAAATGAAACAGGATATAGAAGCCAAGGAAGGAGATAAAACTCAGGAACTTTACTATTTATACAAATATAAAGTTTCGTATCACAATTTGCACTGCGAGACAGACAGTCTTGAAAAATACATCCCTGTTTTCAGAGAGTTATGCCTTAAAGTCGGCGATTTGTATCACTATTACGAAAGTTGGGATTTAT
Organism: uncultured Bacteroides sp.; assembly: GCF_900547205.1. Classification (GTDB taxonomy): domain Bacteria; phylum Bacteroidota; class Bacteroidia; order Bacteroidales; family Bacteroidaceae; genus Bacteroides. Next base: position 6,841 of record NZ_URFY01000033.1, on the reverse strand, counting down.
TATGTGACATTATGCTTTTCTCTAATTCTGATGAAGAGTCGATAGCCGAACATCAGAAAATGCAGGAAGATGCCACCCGAAGAAATAACGAAATCGGTCTGGCTTTTAGTACCTCCCGCATAGGAACGAATTACGCTACCAGAAGAGAATGGGGCAAAGCAAAATACTATTTCGAGCAGTCCATGAAAGTGTTTGAAGATATGAAACTCTGGGATGAGTATATTATGTTGACATCCAATTACATTACCACTCTGCTCCATCTTGGAGAGAAACAAAAAGCCCTCTCTTCTTTCCAGCATTTGGATTCTATTGCCAATAGCTTTATCAAAGAAAATAACATTGATAAGTATGGTCGTCGTATTGTTGTGATAAAGGGGATGGCTTTGGAAGTATATTCGGATTTATATAAATCCCCGGAAGATACGCTTATCATGAAGAAATACTTGGATGAGACAGAATCTTGGTTTTGGAAGGTGCCCAATATGCCTGTCAGCTATTTGTATAATTCTAGAATTAATTATGCCCGTATAACAAATAATCTGCCTCAATTAGTTGCCTATCAGGATTCGTTAGCCCAATATAATATTAAAACCGGAAATATGGTTGAACTTTTGGATGTGTATGGTAATATGTCCGAAAACCTGTATGCGGTGCACCGATACAAAGATGCGTATCTGGTGTTACGTAAGTATGTATCCTTGAATGATTCCGTCTATAAGACAAACTTTCAGAAACAACTGAATGAAATGTCTACCCGCTATAATGTGAATAAACTGGAACTTGAGGCACAGAAAGCGCGTATGGATGCCCGTAACACACAGTATTATTATGCTTGTGCGTTAATCACGATTCTAGCCATTGCCCTACTTATCAGTATCAGATTTTATTTGCATAAGTTGAAGAGTAATCGCTTGCTGACAAAGCAGGCACAGGAGTTGGTGCTTGCCAATGAAAAGGTGCAAAAGGCACAATTGGTGAAAACTGCTTTTATCCAGAATATGAACCATGAGATAAGGACTCCGTTAAATGCGATTGTAGGTTTCTCTGAGTGTTTGGCGCAGATACCGATGGAGCCGGAAGATATACAGGAAATGAGTGCCACCATCAAGAAGAACAGCGACCAACTACTGAAAATCATTAGCGATACAATTTCCATTGCCAATATAGACAGTGAGGATTCTATTTTGAACTGTCAGCCGGTTTCTATAAATGGATTCTGCTCGGAATTAATCATTGAAATGCAGAAATATGCGCAGCCCGGAGTCAATTTGTATTATACCCCGGGTGAAACGGATTACAGTTTGAACACCGATAAGAATACCGTGTCTCAGATACTCAATAATTTGCTGCACAACGCTTTGAAGTTTACACAAAGTGGTGAAGTGGAAGTGAGTTATGAGGTAGATAGTAGTGGGAATGAACTGCGTATGTACGTGCGTGATACAGGTCCCGGTGTTAGCAGTGAATTGAAAGAAGCTATATTCGAACGTTTCTATAAAATAGATACTTTCATGCAGGGAGCTGGGTTGGGATTGTCACTGTGCCGTATCCTTGCAGAGCGTTTGGGAGCACGTGTATATTTGGACGACAGCTATCACGAAGGTTGTTTGTTTGTCTTTGCCCATCCCATCCGGTAAGTCGTTTTTTCTCTGTTTATTTCCCTTTTTTCTTTTTAAGTTCCTCTGCAATTCTCCATTGTAGGGCGGCTTCTTCCTCTTTCCCTATTTTCAGTAGCGCATCACCAAATAGTTCATGAGCACCGGCATGGTCGGGTTTCAGTGAAGTAGCTCTATCTAGGTCGGCAATAGCCCCTTCATTGTCTTCTGTTTTCAGCCGGAGCTTTCCCCGATTGTAGACAGCTTTAAAGTTTGCCGGATAAAGACTAACGGCCGTGTTGAAACAGTTCTCGGCGTCGAAGTACTCCTTATTATTAAAGAGAGTAATTCCTTTCCGTATCCAGGCATCCACATAATGGGGGTCGAGGCTGAGCGCTTTATCATAATTGGCAATTGCCGCGCGAACATCATGGGCTTGGGTGATGCATTCATTACCCATCAACAAATATTCATGGGCATACTGCCGGATGCGGTCCTGCTGTTCCCGCATCTTTTCTTTCATCTTCTTGTTCTCCTCTTTCAGCGTATTGATAATGCCGAGCTTGCGACGAATCAAACGTCTGGGAACAGGCTTTTCAATATCATAGCGGGAATGAATGGCGCGGAAGAACTGTTCCAGACACTCTTCCATATCCCCCTTGTCGAAAGCACGTGCGGCAGCCACATATTGTACATCGGCTTGCGCCTGCTTCAATGCCTTATCAATTGCTTGGCGGTTATTGAACCGTCCGGCAAAGTTTACTATTTCCGGGCGAATAAAAACATCGGCACGGTTAATCGGTTTTTTGAGTTGAATTCCGTCTAGAGAGGTACATCGACTGAGGGCCACATACGCCTGTCCTCCGGCAAAGACCCCACCGGTAAAGTCGATTACTACCCTGCTGAATGTCAGCCCTTGACTCTTATGAACTGTGATAGCCCAAGCCAACCGGATGGGGTATTGAGTAAAACTACCCAGCACCTCTTCTTCTATTTCTTTCGTCTTTTCGTTATAGCGATAGCGGATGTTCCGCCATGAGTCCAGTTTTACGTCACATTCTTTTCCGTCATCGGTGACAACATAGATTGTTTCCTCTTCCTCGTCAATACCGGCTATGACGCCAATCGTTCCGTTCACCCACCGACGGTCGAAGTCATTCTTGATGAAGATAATCTGTGCCCCCGTTTTCAATACCAGTTCTTGCGAGGTAGGCAGACTGCTTTCGGGGAAATCTCCCTCAATAACCCCTTCAAAAGTAATAGACTCTCCCGGCAATTCGGCTAGTTTCTTCTCGTTGATGGCATCTACCGTATCCCGTCGGGTGGCAAGCGTGATGTACATATCTGCTTCCGATTCTTCGATATGACTTCCGTATCGAGTGTTTAGCAATTGTAAATCGGCAGACCCGGCGGTATTCGTACGGATATGGTCGAGAACGCTGACAAAAACGGGGTCTGTCTGTCGATAGACTTTCTGAAGTTCGATGGATACCAAGTCTATCTGACTGAATACTCGTGCAGAAAAGAAGTAAGGAGTGGGGTAGAAGCGATTCAATATTTCCCGCTCATCGTTCTTCACGACGGGTTCCAATTGAAAGACATCGCCTACCAGCAACAGTTGTTTTCCTCCGAAGGGTTCACGCAGATTATGTGAATATACGCGCAAGATGCGGTCGATAGCGTCGATGATATCCGCCCGTACCATTGAGATCTCGTCGATAATGACCAACTCAATCTGTTCGAGCAATTTACGATGCGGCTTGGTATATTTGAAGAACTCGTGGATGCGTCCTCGCTGAAGACTCAAATTCGGATCGTCCGGCAGCAACGGATAAAAAGGAAGTTTAAAGAAACTATGCATCGTGCTTCCCCCGGCATTGATAGCGGCAATTCCGGTAGGGGCGAGCACGACATATTTCTTCTTTGTTTGGTCGCAGACATAACGCAGAAATGTTGATTTACCCGTACCCGCTTTTCCGGTCAGAAAGACTGACTGGCGGGTATATTGTATCAGATTCAGGGCATCCTGAAATTCAGCGTTGTTCGTGTCTACGCTCATAATGTAGTAATGTGCAGATTATTTTAAATAATTCCGAAATGTTTCATCGCTTTGCTGATGCCGTCTTCATCGATGGGAGCGGTCACATAGTCCGCAGCAGCTTTCACATCCTCTTTGGCTTGCCCCATGGCTACTCCGATAGCGGCATGGCGGAGCATACTGATGTCGTTTCCTCCATCGCCGAATGCCACTGTATCTTCCAGTCGTAGGCCGAAGTAGCGGATAATCTCGTCAATACCTTTCTGCTTCGTATCTCCTTTGGCGGTGATGTCGGCAAAGGCAGGATACCAGCGTCCTATTTCGCAGGTCGGGATAGACGGACGGATTTCTTTTTCTTCTTCTTCCGTAATGAAAGGTGTCATCTGGATGGTTTCCTTGTTGGTAGCTTCTTCGAAAGAAACGGTAGGAATAGTATCTACCTTCAGGAAATCGTAGAAGATTTTCTTCACCATCTCGTTGGGTTGGCACACCGAGATATCATGTTCTTCCACGAAAATGCAGGGCACGCCTTTCTTTTCGCAGAACGCCCCCATTGCTCTGACTTCCTCCTGCGGGATGGCATTCTTATAAATAACTTTCTCTCCTACAAAACAATAGGCTCCGTTCATGGTTATATATCCATCGATAAGGTTCCGGTCTTGCAATTCGGAAAGGTTGTTGATAATAGCTTTCGGGCGTCCGGTAGAGATAAATATCTTATGACCTTTGGCGCGGGCTGCTTCCAGAGCCTCGATGGTGGACGACGGGATGCGGTGAGTCTCAAAACTGACTAATGTACCGTCTATATCAAAAAATAAAGCTTTCATTATGGATTCCTTTTTGAATTGAATACAAATGTACTACTTTTGTCTCACATTACATAAAAACATCATGCTGTATGAACTATAATTTTGATGAAATAATAAACCGTAACGGTACAGACTCTGTGAAATGGGATGGTATGGAAGATCGTTGGGGACGCAACGACCTGATACCTATGTGGGTGGCGGATATGGATTTCCGCACAGCTCCCTTTGTGATTGAAGCACTGAAAAAACGTCTTGAACATGAAGTTCTCGGCTATACGTTTGCTTGCAGCGAGTGGGCTGAGTCCATCATCAACTGGCTGAAAGAGCGTCATGGGTGGACCATCCGCGAAGAGATGCTCACGTTTACTCCCGGTATTGTCCGTGGATTGGCTTTTGCACTTCATTGCTTCACCGAGAAGGGTGATAAAGTAATGGTGATGCCTCCCGTCTATCATCCTTTCTTTCTGGTAGCAGAGAAGAATGAGCGCGAAGTTATTTTTAGTCCGCTAGTGCTGAAAGACGACCAATATTACATAGACTTCGACCGTTTCCGCAAGGATGTGCAGGGATGTAAACTGCTCATTCTGAGTAATCCCCACAATCCGGGTGGTCGCGTCTGGACAAAAGAGGAACTAGCTCAGATTGCTGACATCTGTTATGAAAGCGGCACATTGGTTATCTCTGACGAGATTCATGCAGACTTGACACTACCACCTTACAAGCATCCTACATTTGCTTTGGTTTCCGAAAAGGCAAGGATGAACTCGCTCGTCTTTATGTCTCCGAGCAAAGCATTCAATATGCCTGGGTTGGCAAGCTCTTACGCCATTATCGAGAATGACGAACTTCGCCACCGTTTCCAGACGTACATGGAAGCTAGCGAGTTCAGCGAGGGACATCTGTTTGCTTATCTTAGCGTGGCGGCTGCTTATAGTAACGGTACGGAATGGCTCGACCAAGTGATTGCCTATATCAAAGGAAACATTGACTTCACCGAGAATTACTTGAAAGAGCGTATCCCTTCCATTCAAATGATTCGTCCGCAGGCTTCCTACCTTATCTTCTTAGATTGCCGCGAATTAGGATTGAATCAGGAAGAACTGAATAGTCTGTTCGTAGAAGATGCTCACCTGGCATTGAACGAAGGAACCATGTTCGGCAAGGAGGGCGAAGGTTTCATGCGGTTGAATGTTGCGTGTCCGCGTGCTACATTAGAGCAGGCTTTGAAGCAATTGGAGCAAGCTGTGAAAAGTCGCTGAGTGGTTTGCTGAAATTTATCCTTTGGTGAATGAATTGGAAAGATCCGTATTTTTGTATTGTTATGTTTGTTGGACGTTCCTATTTCCCTTATTTCCCACTTAGGAACGTCCTTCTTTTTTGTTTCTATATTATAGCACTAATTTTTTAATCTCTTCTGCTGCATCTACTATATATAAAGGTGTAAATTCCTCCAACTCTGCTCTCGGTCTAAATCCCCAAGTTACTCCGCAAGCTGCAACTTCCGCATTAGCAGCCGTTTGCATATCCACGCCGGAATCTCCAACGTATAGTACGTCTTTCTTTTCTGCCTTCGCTATTTTCAATATATCGAATACGATAGTAGGGTCGGGCTTAACCTTTACTCCCTCCCGTTGTCCGAATACAGCGGTGAAGCGAATTGCGGGGAAATAGTGGGCAATTAGTTTTTGAGTAGCAGCCTGATATTTGTTGGAAGCTACGGCAATCTGAATGTCGGTGTCTTGTAAATAGGTCAATAGCTCAGGGATACCGGGATATGGACGGCTTTCGTCAGCATTGTGCATATCATAGAAAGGAATGAACTCTTTGCGGACACGAAGTACATTTTCTTCTGTCTTTTCTCCTTCCGGCAATGCACGCTCAAATAGTTTGTTTATGCCATTCCCTACCATGAAATTATACTTCTCAACTTCATGCGTGGGGTATCCTAGTTTATGCAATGCGTAGTTGGTACTGAGGGCGAGGTCGGCGATGGTATTCAATAATGTACCATCCAAATCGAATATAACTAGCTTTTTCATTGAGGTTTTTGTTTATTGTTAATCCTGTATTACCAAATCTTTTTCGGAGACAAAGGTAGAAATAAAAAACGTATCTTAGGTATGAATGAATATTTTCATATATTAAGGATGTAGAGAAAATGTATGAAAAAACAAAGCAAGAAATATATTTGTTATTCGATTAGAATGGTTTAACTTTGTGGAAAACTCAAGAGTAATGGCTAAAGAATGGTTTGAGGTGTTACCTGAACAATGTCCTCCCAATGATGCAAAACAGTGCGAAGGCTGTTATTAATCGAGTAGGTCAGCCCCCTTTCGGGGGCTTTCCCCTCTAAGAACCGTACTTGATAGTTTCCCATCATACGGCTCAAGCATTTCTAA
>NZ_URFY01000032.1 GCF_900547205.1 uncultured Bacteroides sp. | reverse complement strand
GGGCTCGAACCCAGGACCCCAACATTAAAAGTGTTGTGCTCTACCTGCTGAGCTAGCGAATCAATCCTTATTTGCTAATCAGTTATTTCCTGATTGCGGGTGCAAAGGTAGTTACTTTTATTTAATCTGCAAGCATTTCGCGGAAAAAAGTTTCAACTATTTTGCTTCATTATCGTTTATTTCTTGATTATCAGCTATTTCAACTTCGTCGTATTTTATCTTTTCTTTGTTGATAATAAAGCGTTGATAGTATGAAAGCATCAAAGTCGTTAGCGGCAGAGCAATAATCATGCCCAGCATTCCCATGAGAGAACCCCAGATGGAAAGAGATAAAAGAATAATCGCAGGATTCAGTCCGGTGATTTTTCCCATGATTTTGGGAACGAGGAGAGTGTCCTGTATCGCTTGTACAATGGCGAACACAGCTAAAGCACAAGCAATAATAATCCAGAAGTTCTGTCCGGTGTCGGCAGCTTTGAGGATAGCCAGCAGGACCGTAGGTAGGAAACCGATAATCTGCAGATAAGGAACCATGTTGAGGGCACCGATGAAAAGACCCAAAGCGATAGCCATCGGGAAGTCGATTATAAGGAAACCTATGCTGAAAAGGATACCCACACAGAAGGCAACCAAAGCCTGTCCGCGGAAATATCTGTTCATACCTTCCTGTACGTCGTATACCAGATTGGATGCGAACGTCCGATATTTATTCGGTAGCAGATGCAGCCAACCTTCGGCGATAGCTTCATAATCTAATAATATAAAGATGACATACAATAATATGATAAAAGAAGCAAGGATGCTGAATAGAATATTAAGAGACTCAGCAAGCAAAGTCCACATTTTGGGTACAGTATCTTTGATGGCAGCAAGAATGTTCTCTTCGCTTAATACACGGTTCAGCGCCTGAAGGTCGATATTCTCATGAATAAATTCAGAAAGAGTCCTCGGGACATTATTGCCTGCGCCATTGGTGATATACGTCACCAATAAGTCATTCATTCTGCTTATTTCAGAAACCATTGGCGGCACTAGCAGGTAAAACAAAGTAAACCCCAGAGCCGTAATCAGAAACAGTGCGCAGAAGATAGAGGCCATACGACTTTTCAGTTTCAGCTTATATTGGAAGAATTTGACTAGCGGATAAACCATATAGGCAATCAGCCAGGCTATGAAGAAAGGCAATAACACACCGCTGAGGCGTTCCACGAACATTAATATTCCTACCACTAGTACACACGCGATGGAACCACGTATAAAACTATCGAATGTTATTTTCTTTCTTTTCATAATCTATGAGTCTGTTTTTTATAGGTTTTATATCTTTTGCTCGTCTTCCCCTCGTGCACGGAGATAGCATACCCTGCATAATGGTTCATATTCGGCTGTTTCACCCAGGAAAACTTGCTTCTCATTCTTAACTGTTCGGTGCGAAAAAGAAGCCAGTTGCCCACACTTCACACAGATAGCGTGAACCTTGGTAACTTCGTCGGCTATGGCACATAGTTGTGGCATGGGTCCGAAAGGATTCCCCTTAAAGTCCATATCCAGTCCGGCAATGATGACGCGGATACCGCTATTGGCGAGTTGGTTGCATACATCTACCAGTCCGCTATCGAAGAATTGTGCTTCGTCGATACCTACGACATCTATCTCGGAAGTGAATAACAGGATACTGGCTGATGAATCGATAGGAGTGGAGGCGATGGAATGACTGTCGTGGGATACTACATCCTCCTCCGAATAGCGGGTATCCATGGCTGGCTTGAATATCTCTACACGTTGTTTTGCGAATTTTGCCCGTTTCATTCTGCGAATCAGTTCCTCCGTCTTTCCCGAGAACATGGAACCGCAGATAACTTCAATTCGACCTCTTCTGAGAGTCTCCAGTATGTGGTCTTCTGAAAATACTACCATAAAATTTCGTGCTTTCTTGATTAAATATAATAAGTGTACAAAGGTAATATAACTTTTTGAAATAGAATAATGCAATGTTGCTTTCCCGTCTTGCTCATGGAAATTATAGTGAGAAGTATTGTCTAAGAACTGTTAAATTATCCGTGTATTTTAAGTTATTGCATAATTTATTCCTACATTCGCAACATATTAACAATAGACTGACATGAAACAGAAGCTATTAACAGATATTGAGTTGGATGTACATGGGTTGAAGTATCTTGCGGATTTATATTCTAAGGAGCCAACTCAGGCTTTGTTTGAACTCTTGAAGAATAACATTCTACATATGCAGGGATGTCTGGACCAAGTGTTACAAGACTTGGATTCTGTTTTGGATAATAGCGAAACTCCGGTTGTAGAAGAACATGCCGTTGAGATTCAACCTGCTGTCGTTGTAGAAGAACTTCTGGTTGAACAGGAGCCTGTTGTAATTGAAGAACCACCTGTACTGGAGGAGTTCCCAGTAGTAGAGGAACCTATTTCTCCTATATTAAAAGGATCTGCAGTAGAATCAATTGTCACTACAGAGGTGCTAATAGAGGAAGAATATAAACCCTCTGTACTTGGCGAAAGCATAAAGATGGCAGCGGGTCTGCGTCATGCTATCAGTCTGAATGATTCTTTCCGTTTCGCGCGCGAATTGTTTGGAGGAGATTCCGAATTGATGAATCGAGTTGTGGAACAGCTATCCGCGATGAGCTCCTACAAGACTGCTCTGGCATTTCTCTCTTCCAAAGTTGATATCAATGAAGAAAGTGAAGCTCTGAACGACTTCCTTGAACTATTAAAGAAATATTTTAATCAATCAGCATAAGAGAATTATGGGAAAGCTATATGTAGTCCCTACGCCGGTAGGAAATCTGGAGGACATGACCTTTCGGGCAGTAAAAGTCTTGAAAGAAGTCGATCTGATTCTGGCGGAAGACACACGCACTTCCGGTATCTTGCTGAAACACTTTGAAATAAAGAATGCAATGCAATCCCACCATAAGTTTAACGAACATAAAACGGTGGAAAGTGTTGTTAATAGAATAAAGGCGGGCGAAACGGTAGCACTGATTTCGGATGCGGGAACGCCCGGAATTTCCGATCCCGGATTTCTGGTTGTTCGCGAATGTGTGCGTAATGGCATCGAAGTGCAATGTTTGCCTGGGGCAACAGCCTTCGTACCGGCACTCGTAGCCTCCGGATTACCCAATGAAAAGTTCTGCTTCGAAGGCTTTCTGCCTCAGAAGAAAGGACGTCAGACACGATTGAAGGCATTGGCAGAAGAACGTCGCACGGTGGTGTTTTATGAATCGCCCCACCGTCTGTTGAAGACGCTAACGCAGTTTGCCGAATATTTCGGTGTTGAACGTCAGGCAACCGTGTCGCGTGAAATATCCAAGCTCCATGAAGAAACCGTTCGCGGTAGTTTGGCAGAATTGATAGAACACTTTACCGCCACCGAACCGCGGGGCGAGATTGTGATAGTATTAGCAGGAATAGACGATTAAAATAACTTCATTTAAAAACGTAAAACGTAAACGTATGAAAAAGTTAGCAGTTTTATTTGTATGCGCAGCTATGTTGGCTTCGTGTGATGGCTTTAAAGGTGGAAGCAAAGACCTGAAAGCGGAAAATGACTCTCTTTTGATGGAACTGAACCAGCGCAATGCTGAATTGGACGATATGATGGGAACTTTCAACGATGTGCAGGAAGGCTTCCGTAAGATCAGTGCAGCCGAAAGTCGTGTTGACTTGCAGCGCGGAACCATTACCGAAAACTCTGCCAGCGCCAAACAGCAGATTGCTTCGGACATTGAATTCATCTCCAAGCAGATGGAAGAAAACAAAGCGCAAATTGCCAAGTTGCAGTCTCAACTGAAAAACAGCAATTACAACTCAAAGCAGTTGAAGAAAGCCGTAGAAGCCTTGACTGCCGAACTGAACGCCAAGCAGCAGCGCATTGAAGAACTTCAGACTGAACTGGCTTCCAAGAACATCCGCATTCAAGAACTGGATGCTGCCGTTAGCGACCTGTCTGCTGCCAAAGAAACCCTTGCTGCCGAGAACGAAGCGAAAGCTAAAACCGTTGCCGAGCAGGATAAGAGTCTGAACTCGGCATGGTTCGTATTCGGAACGAAGTCCGAACTGAAAGCTCAGAAGATTCTTCAGAGTGGAGACGTATTGAAGAGTGCAGACTTCAACAAAGACTATTTTACTCAGATCGACATCCGTACAACGAAAGAAATCAAGTTGTACTCCAAGCGTGCCGAGCTGTTGACTACTCATCCGGCAGGTTCCTACGAACTGGTGAAGGACGACAAAGGTCAACTGATTTTGAAGATAACGAACCCTACCGAATTTTGGAGTATTTCCAGATACTTGGTTATTCAGGTAAAATAAGGTAGACAATCCCCCCTTATAGAATTGCCAATGTGCTGATTCCTGAATGAAAGAAATTAGCACATTGGCTTTTTTTATTCCTTTATTATATACCGCAACTACCGATGAAATACAAAAATCTCTTTTTCGATCTTGACGACACCATCTGGGCTTTCTCCCGCAATGCCCGCGAAACCTTTGAAGAAGTGTATCATAAATACGCATTCCACCGCTACTTTCCCTCGTTCGACGATTACTACACACTTTATCAACGTCGCAATACCGAACTCTGGGTCGAATATGGTGAAGGAAAAATCACGAAAGATGAATTGAACCGTCAACGTTTCTTCTACCCTTTGCAAACAGTAGGAGTGGAGGATGAGGCTTTAGCCCAACGTTTCTCCGAAGATTTCTTTGCCATTATCCCCACTAAAAGCAGGTTGATGCCCCATGCCAAAGAAGTTTTGGCATACCTCGCTCCCAAGTACAATCTTTATATCCTTTCCAACGGTTTCCGCGAATTACAATCGCGCAAGATGCGTTCGGCGGGAGTAGACGGATACTTCAAAAAGATTATTCTCTCAGAAGACCTCGGAGTGATGAAGCCTTGGCCTGCCATCTTCAACTTCGCTCTCTCCGCCACTCAGTCCGAACTGCGTGAATCATTGATGATAGGTGACAGTTGGGAAGCCGACATCACCGGAGCGCATGGGGTAGGGATGCATCAAGCCTTCTACAATGTCACAGAGCGGACAATATTTCCTTTTCTTCCTACCTATCACATTCATTCTCTGAAAGAATTGATGAATATATTATAGGTTTAATGGATTAAGTCGTATTTTTGTCGTGTTTAATATATGCATAAAAATACGATACCATCATGGACAGTACCCTTTTGCCATTTGCCTTGCTGTGCTTCACATCGTTCTTCACGTTGACCAACCCACTGGGAACCATGCCCGTCTTCCTCACCATGACCCACGGGATGTCGGATAAAGAGCGTCAATCTATCGTGCGTCGTGCCACCATCGTGTCATTTGTCACATTGATGGTATTCGTTTTTGCTGGACAGTTCCTCTTCAAGTTCTTCGGAATCTCTACCAATGGCTTTCGTATTGCCGGAGGAGTAATCATTTTCAAAATCGGTTTCGATATGCTCCAGGCACGCTACACGCCGATGAAACTGAAAGATGAAGAGATAAAAACCTATGCCGATGATATTTCCATTACTCCGCTTGGCATCCCTATGCTGTGCGGTCCCGGAGCCATAGCCAATGCCATCGTCCTGATGCAGGACTCGCATTCTTTTGAGATGAAAGGAATATTGATTGGTACCATTGCCTTGATTTATCTGCTTACTTTTTTCATTCTCCGTGCTTCCACCCGGCTGGTCGATGTGTTGGGAGAAACGGGAAACAATGTGATGATGCGTCTGATGGGATTGATTCTGATGGTGATTGCCGTAGAATGTTTCGTGAGCGGGTTGAAACCTATATTGGTTAGTATTGTAAGAGAAGGTATGATCGGATAGCTTTACCCCAGATGATGCATAATTTTATTCGTCTGACAACTGTTGAACTTTCGTCTGACAGCTGTCAGACGAAAGAGTAACAACTGTCAGACGAAAGTTCAACAGCTGTCAGACGATTAATTTTCTTCATCGTGAGTGTTAGTTTCTAGTAGATATAGAATTAATTTCTGGGGGATATGTACTTAGTTTCCTTCATTAGAAGAGTATTTGGTTAAGGCTTGCGTTTGACGCCTCCTTTTGAATTTGCGGCTTTCTCAAGATCGCGCACCACTGTAATATCCATTATATTCGCATACACTTGGGTGGTTTTAACGCTCTTGTGCCCCAACAACTTCTGTACGGTGGTGATGTTGGCGCCGCTATATAATAATAAGGTAGCATTCGTGTGGCGGGCGGTATGGAAAGATACTCGTTTGTCTATCCCTGCCAGACTTGCCAGTATATTTAGTTCTTTGTTGATATTCGAATTGTCTTTTAATTTGAAAAAGTTGCTGAGATCGTCCCTGTAACGTTGCAATATGTGGATGCCCTTGCCTTCGAAGAGAAGATATAAGGGGAGGCGCACCTCGATGCCAGTTTTCACGGACTTGTAGATGAGCCACGTTTCCTGCTGAAACTCAATAACGTTGGCAGAAGTCAGGTTGATAAAGTCTGAATACCGTAATCCGGCATAACAGCAAAACAGGAAGGCATCCTTGGTCTTCTGCAATTTCGTAAATTTACCCTTTAATTCAAGGTCCTCCAATTGGACAAGCTCTTCGGGTGACAGGTGGGTGTGGCTGCCATCAATGCTTTTTATCTTGTATTTCCTGAAAGCGTATTTTTGCACATCCATGTACTCCTTATTAATGGCGACGTTTATATACCGTTTCAGGTGCTTCATATGTTTGGCGATGGTGTTAAGGTGGTATCCTTTGGATTGGAGGTAACTGTCGAATGAAGAAACAAATTCAAAAGTTAAGTCTGTGAACATTACGTCCTTCTTGAACTCCCGCAGCAGTTCAAGCGTAGACAGATGATTCTGCTTGGTGCTCTCCTTTAAAGAAGAATTAACTATTTCTTCTTTGAAAAAGGGTAGAAACAATCTGCCATTGGTCATAGGTTTCTCAATAGAACCTTTCAGTAATTCCAGAGAAATAGATTTGCCTTGCTGCCATAATCCAAGTTCCGCTTGTTCAATGGCAGCAATATACTCGTATAGCATACGATTTAATACATCGGCGTTGGGGTGATTCCTCACCATCTTACGTTTCATATCCCATTGGTCGGGTTTAAGGTAAACTTTCGTAGAGAAATACATTTTCCTCCTATTTAAATAAGCTTCCACCTGTACCAACGCCATCCCTTTTTTATTCAAACTTTTCTTTCTGTTAAACACAAGGTTATAACTAATCTTTTCCATACTTATATTTTTAAATTAATAATAGAACAATTTAGAAGTAGTTCTGTGCAAAAACAGAATTGAGTATGCTTAATAACTCTAAAAAATAATCTCATAAAAACAGTATTTTCACAAAACTTTTAATTAAAAGCCACTTTTTTATTGATTTTATTCCCGTAAAAAGCAAAATGAGCTGCTTGTAGAAGTGTTTTGTGTCTAAAAACGAGTAAACTAAATATTAAAATTCACAATTTGCTTATGCAAATTGCTGCTATTGTGATTCAAAATTAAATCTTTTTTCTGATAAAAGTATGTTTTTTGGCATAAAAAGAATGTTTAAAATAACATAATGTTATATTTGCAACCTTTTTTTAATAATGTAATTGTTAGTTTCAGTTTTCTTAATATATTTGCATTTTGTTAGAGTAAAGAAACAATTAATGTAAAGTTAAACTTTAAGAGAGAATTTATGAAAAGAAAATTGATGCTATTATTGGCATGTCTCTTTGTGGGCATAGGTCTGGTAACTGCCCAGATACAGAAAGTCACAGGCGTTGTGATTTCTGAAGAAGATGGACAGCCTGTTGTTGGCGCTTCTGTGTTGGTGAAAGGTACTACTCAAGGTACAATCACGGATATAGATGGTAACTTTAGTTTATCGAACATGCCAAGTTCTGCAAAGACTTTGCAGATTTCGTATATTGGTATGCAAACACAAGATGTAGCTATTAAACCTCATCTGAAGATTACGTTGAAAGCTGATGCACAGCAGATTGATGAAGTTATTGTGGTGGCTTACGGTACAGCAAAGAAATCTTCATTTACAGGTTCGGCTTCTACTATTAAAGCTGATAAACTGGAAGAAAGAGTCGTATCGAACATTACAAATGCACTTTCAGGACAAGTAGCTGGTATTCAGACAGTAAATTCAAACGGAGCTCCAGGTTCTTCGGCTACGATTCGTATTCGCGGTATCGGTTCGATGAGTTCAAGTAATTCTCCGTTGTATGTGGTAGACGGCGTTCCCTATGATGGCGATATGTCTTCCATCAATCCTCAGGATATCGAGTCTCTTTCTGTTTTGAAAGATGCGGCAGCCAACTCTATTTATGGTGCACGTGGTGCAAACGGTGTTATCCTGATTACAACAAAGACAGCAAAATCGGATAAGGCAAAGATTACGTTTGATGCCAAATGGGGTTCCAATTCACGAATGGTTCCCAATTATGAAACGATTGGAGCGGCAGAATATTACGAAACTCAATACAAATCTTTGTATAATTCGCAAGCTTATGCCGGTGCTTCGGCAGCCGAAGCATATAAGTATGCAGATAGAACTTTGTTTGATTCGCAGAATGGCGGATTGGGATATCAGGTATACACAGTACCCAATGGTGAAAAACTGATTGGTAGCAATTTTAAGATGAACCCGAATGCCACATTGGGATACTCGGATGGTAAATATTACTATAAACCGGACGATTGGTATAAAGAATCGATTAAAGCTAACTTCCGTCAAGAATATAATGTGAACATCTCCGGACGTTCGGAGAAACTGAATTACTATGCAAGTGTGGGCTATCTGGACGATTCAGGTATTATCCAGAACTCAGCTTACAAGCGTTATACAGGCCGTGCTAAGGTTGATTATCAGGCGAAAGAATGGTTGAAAGTAGGAACTAATATTGCTTATACCTATTCAGATTCGCAGGCTCCGATGTATCAGGACGGCGATGCTTGGGGAAACTCCGGTAACTTGTTTTATGTGACAAATACGATTGCTCCTATTTATCCTTTGTATGTGCGCAACGCAGATGGAAGTATTGCTACCAATCCGAATACCGGTTACAAAATCTACGATTCTGGTAATAACAGTGGCTTCTCTCGTCCTTCCGTGACAGGAAATGCTCCAAGAGACATTGAACTGAACCGTCAGCATCAGTATACTGACTTATTGAGCGGTAAATGGTATGCCAATATTACGCCCATCGAGGGATTGACACTGACAGCCAATATTGCTGTAAATGTGCAAAATAGTCGCTTGAACATTCTGAACAGTGCTTTTGGTTCGGCATCTTCGTATGATGGTTCTGTTTATGTAGAGCATCAGAGAATGATGGGAGTGAATAACCAATATCTGGCTACTTATGCACGTACTTTTGCTGACAAACATAATGCTGATTTATTAGTTGGTTACGAACAGTATAGATACAAAAACCAGATGCTTAATGGAGAGAATACTAATCTCTATAATCCCTTTATCGGTGAATTGAACAATGCGGCAGGTACGGATATGAAATCAGTGAAGTCGTATACAGACAACTATATGACCGAAGGTGTTTTAACCCGTCTGCAATACAACTATGACGGAAAATATTTCTTCAGTGCTTCTTATCGTCGTGATGCTTCTTCCCGTTTCCATAAAGATCACCGCTGGGGTAACTTCGGTAGTGTTGGTGGAGCATGGTTGCTGAATAAAGAAAACTTCTTGAGCAATGTGAAATGGCTGAATATGTTGAAACTGAAAGCTAGCTGGGGTATTCAAGGTAATGACAGGTTGCTGATAACCATAAACAATGTAGAACGTGATAACTGGTATGCTTATCAGGACCAGTATGACGTAAACTATGCGAACGGTCAATACTCTTTGATTTTGAAATATAAAGGAAATAAGAACTTGACTTGGGAAACGTCTTATGCATTCAACATCGGTACGGATTTTGAGTTATTCAATAACCGATTGAATGGTACAATTGAATATTTCAGTAGAAAGACAGCCGATTTATTGTATAACAAACCTATTCCAGTTTCATCGGGTGTCAGCACCGGATATGAGCCAACTAACGTGGGTGATATTATGAATAAAGGTATCGAACTGGATTTGAACGGCATCATTCTTCGTGGAAAGAACTATGAATGGGCGATGAACTTCAACTTGACTCACTACACCAATAAGATTACCGCACTAGATCCTGACCTTGAAAAGAATGGCGGAGAGAAGGGAACTTACTATATTTATCAGGTAGGCGGTTCTCTTTATCAATCTTATTTAAAAACATACGCTGGTGTAGATCCAGATACGGGTAAAGCATTGTATTATGTGGACCCTGACAATGGAGATTTTACAAAAACGGATAATTATGAAAAAGCGCAGCAGGCAGACCAAGGCAGTACGCTTCCTAAAGTATATGGCGGTCTGGGAACTTCAGTAAGTTTCTATGGATTTGATTTCTCATTGCAATTGTCTTATCAGTTGGGTGGTAAATACTATGACGGTGCTTATCAGACTTATATGCACAATGGTAGTGACGGTATGCAAGGAACAAACTGGTCTACGGATATCCGCAAAGCTTGGACACCGGAAAACCGCTATACGGATGTACCTCGTTTGAGTACGGGTGACGCTTGTTACCAGTTGGATTCCAGTCGCTTTCTTGTGAGCTCTGATTATCTCAGCCTTAATAATATCACGCTGGGATATACATTGCCAAAACGCTTGACCAGCAAATTGGGATTGGCCCATTGCCGTCTTTATGTAACGGCAGATAACGTTGCTCTTCTGTCAGCACGAAAAGGATTCGATCCGCGCTTAGGCTTAGGTCTGGGTAGCTCTACAGCTGAGAGTGGTGCGAATGCTACCAGCTCATATTCTGCGATGCGTACCATCACAGGAGGATTGACTCTTACATTTTAATTAAAACAGAAAGAATTATGAAACGACTTAATAAGTTTACACTTTATATAGGAGGGGCTGTATTGTTGGCTTCCTGCTCCGATATTAATGATATTGAAAGTGAGGGTTATCGAATTACCGGTGATCAGGTAGAAAAAGCAACGGAAGTGATCCCCTCTCGTGTAGAGGCCAGCATTGCCGGTATGTATAGCAGTATGGGAACAGTGGGAGCCGCATTCCCTTCTGATAAGAGAGATGATGATGGTGGATATCCCACAGTATGCCTTTCTCAGGATTTGAATGGTGCGGACATGGTATGTGCTAACAATGGTTACAACTGGTTCACTGTCAGCAGCGACTACAGCGACCGTTCTTCTACCTATGCTAATCCATATGCACGCTATTCTATATTTTATAATCAGATAAAAGCGGCTAATGATATCATTCTGTCTATTGACCCTGAAACAACGGATGAGACGCTGAAATATTATTTAGGACAGGCAAAAGCGGTTCGTGCTTTCGACTATTTGTGTCTGGCACCCTATTATCAGTTCCGTTACTCTACTAGTAAAGATCTTCCTTGTGTACCATTGGTGACGGAAACGACAACTGATTTTATTAATAATCCTCGTGCTACAGTAGAAAAAGTATATGAGCAGATTATTAGTGACTTGAATAGCGCAATAGAACTACTGGAAGGCTATGACCGTGAAAGTGATAAAACTCGTATCGACCAGCAGGTAGCTTACGGTCTGCGCGCACGTGCTCATCTGTATATGGAAAAGTGGGAGGAAGCATACAATGATGCTGATAAGGCGATAGAAGGTTATGCTCCTTATGAATTAGTAGAAGTTTCAAAACCTGCGTTCTACAATATCTCAGATCATAACTGGATGTGGGGAATCAACATTGCCGTGTCTATGGTAAGCAAGAATCCTTATGCAACTTCTCCAGGCCAATTGGGTTCATTCTCAGCTTATGCTTATACAACGGGAGTTGCTATGTATAAGAATATCAGTAAATTGCTATATGATAAAATCTCCACGACCGATGTTCGTAAACAATGGTGGGTGAATGACAAATTGGAATCTGAAGCTTTGAATGGTCAATATTGGGGTTCTGCATCAGGAAATAAAATTGCAACATTGGAAATTGAAGGTGTAAAGATGAAATTTACCAAATACGCCAATGTTAAGTTTGGTATGAAGAGCGGTCTTGGCAGCTCCAATAATGATAACGACTGGTGTATCATGCGTGCTGAAGAAATGATTCTGATTAAAGCAGAAGCATTGGCGCAGCAAGGCAATGAAAGCGGTGCAGCGAAAGAACTTAAAGTATTGATGGCTGAACGTGATAAAAAATGGGATAAAGCTAGCGTAACAGCAGATGAAGTATGGCTCCAACGTCGTATCGAATTGTGGGGCGAAGGTTTCTCGATGGCTGATATCATGCGTTTAGGAAAACCGGTAGTTCGTATCCAAGGAAGTAACATAGGAAACTGGCCGGATGACTTTGCATTCAATATCGCTTCCAATGATCCTTGGTTGCTGATGCGTATTCCGCAAAAGGAAAGCAATAACAATGCGGGTATTGTGGATAATACCGGAGGAAGAATCCCTGCTGCCAGACAACACGCAGATTTGAAAGATGGTGCAACAGATTAATAGTATACTAAAATGAAAAAAGTAAGAAAATATATAGCTTTATTATTGGGAGGTATAGCGCTGATGAGTATAGCTGCTTGCTCCGATGACGATGGACGTACTGCTTCTCCTATCGTTGACCCTAACTGTATAGGTGCATCTTTTGGAGATGATAATACAGGTTTTGTTGAGTTGGAAGATGGTGATCCTACGAAAATGACTCTTGAAGTGACTCGTGATAAGACAGATGCTGCTGCTACTGTTGCTATTCAAGTGCTTGCAAACACAGGAGATGTGTTTTCTATTCCTGAGAGCGTAAACTTTGCAGCGGGCGAAGCTACAACTGAGTTGATTATCTCTTTTGACAAGGCGGAATTTAAGAAAGAATATTCTTTTGAAATTGCTTTGGAGTCAAGTGCAGTAAATCCATATAAAGGCAATGGATTTGCAACTTTTACTATCCAACGGTTAAAATGGGTAGATGTTCCCGGAGAATGTACTTTCAAAGATTGGGTATTTAGAGAGTATAATAAAAACAATGATGGTTATAAGGTAAAACTAGAACAGGTAGATGGTGAGAATCGCTATCGTATTGTAGATCCATTTAAGGCTGGATTGGAAGCATTAGGAGCAGATCCTACTAACGCAGATGAATACTTGTGCTTTAGAATAAAACCAGCAAATAAACAGGTGACATTCACTACCTATGTAGCGGGATATCCAGAGGGTAAAGACAATGTAATATGGGGTTTGAGTGCAGAAGATTATATGCAAGTAGATGATGTTGATTCTAAGTATGATTCTGATAATAAGACCGTCACCTTCAATGTTTATTATAACGGTATGGATTCTAACGGTGGACTTCATTTAATCGGTCAACAGGAATCTATATTAGAACTTCCTTCTGACTTTGAATTAGTATCCGAACCAGAAGAAGAAAAATGATAATAATGGAAAAAGGGACTGACTAACAGCCCCTAAATAACACGAAAAAGAGGACGATGCAACATTGTCCTCTTTTTTTTTGTTATATTTGCACCCACATTAGTATTATATAGAAAGTAAAGAATGAAAGAATTTGTAATATCCGAAGCCAAAGTTGAGACAGCAGTATTAGTCGGGCTTATTACTCAGACGCAGGATGAGCGTAAGACGAACGAGTATCTGGATGAACTGGCTTTCCTTGCCGAGACGGCTGGGGCGGAAGTAGTGAAAAGATTTACGCAGAAGTTGCCGACTGCCAATTCGGTGACATACGTTGGAAAAGGAAAACTGGAGGAGATAAGACAATATATCCATAACGAAGAGGAAGAAGAACGTGAAGTAGGAATG
Source organism: uncultured Bacteroides sp. (assembly GCF_900547205.1). Classification (GTDB taxonomy): domain Bacteria; phylum Bacteroidota; class Bacteroidia; order Bacteroidales; family Bacteroidaceae; genus Bacteroides. The sequence goes on along the minus strand of NZ_URFY01000032.1, from coordinate 40,157 downwards.
GTCATCTTCGACGATGAACTGTCTGCCAAGCAGATACGTAACATCGAAGCCGAGTTGAAAATAAAGATACTGGACCGTACTTCGCTGATTCTCGATATATTTGCGATGCGTGCGCAGACTGCCAACGCCAAAACGCAGGTGGAACTGGCACAGTATAAATATATGTTGCCCCGTCTGCAACGTCTCTGGACCCACTTGGAACGACAAGGAGGTGGTAGCGGAAGCGGCAAAGGCGGCTCCGTAGGACTTCGCGGTCCGGGTGAGACACAGCTCGAAATGGACCGCCGTATCATCCTCAACCGTATGTCGTTGCTCAAAGAACGGCTGGCGGAAATCGACAAACAGAAAGCCACTCAACGCAAGAATCGCGGACGTATGATACGTGTCGCACTGGTGGGATATACCAATGTCGGCAAGTCAACCATGATGAACCTTCTTGCCAAGAGCGAAGTGTTTGCCGAAAACAAACTTTTTGCCACGCTGGACACCACTGTGCGCAAAGTGATTATCGACAACCTCCCGTTTCTGTTGTCAGACACGGTAGGATTTATCCGCAAGCTGCCCACCGACCTGGTCGAATCCTTCAAATCGACCTTGGACGAAGTGCGCGAAGCCGACCTGCTTGTACACGTAGTAGACATTTCTCACCCCGGATTTGAGGAACAAATCGAAGTCGTGAACAAGACACTAGGCGAAATCGGCGGAAGTGGCAAACCCATGATACTTGTATTCAATAAAATAGACGCCTACACCTACGTGGAGAAAGCGGCTGACGACCTTACCCCCCGAACGAAGGAAAACTTAACACTCGAAGAACTGATGAAGACGTGGATGGCAAAGATGGAGGACAACTGTCTCTTTATTTCCGCCCGCGAACGAATCAATATGGACGAACTGAAAAGTGTAGTATATCAACGAGTGAAAGAATTGCACGTTCAAAAGTACCCCTATAACGATTTTCTTTATCAGACCTACGAAGAAGAGGAAGAAGAATAATTTATCAATATGGCAATGTGCAAATATGCCAATTGGCTGCGCACGGCATAGTGCACGCTGTATACTGCATTGTGTGGCAAGCTGCACAGCAATTGGCACATTAGCATATTGGCACATTAACACATTATTATTATTATGAAAGACTATCGTAGACTGACTGAAGATGAGGTACTTCAGTTGAAGAGCCAGTCGTGTCTGGCAGATGATTGGGGAAATGTATCGGTTGCCGAGGGGTTTAATAGTGAGTACGTTCACCACACCCGTTTTTCGGGCATAGTGAAGCTGGGCGTATTCGATGCTGAATTTACGTTGCCCGGAGGAATCAGGAAACATTCGGGGTTGCGACACGTTACTTTGCACAATGTGACAGTGGGGGATAACTGCTGCATTGAAAACATCCAGAACTATATTGCTAATTATGAGATTGGTAACGATACCTTTATCGAGAATGTAGACATCATTCTGGTAGCCGGACTTACCACCTTCGGCAATGGAGTGGAAGCCGCCGTACTCAACGAAACCGGAGGGCGCGAAGTGCTGATTAACGACAAGCTGTCGGCACATCAGGCTTATATCCTTGCCTTGTATCGCCATCGTCCCGAACTGATAAACCGTCTGAAAGCCATTACGGATTACTATTCCAATAAACACGCTTCTGCCGTGGGTAGCATTGGCGACCATGTCATGATTCTCAATACAGGCTCCATCAAGAATGTCCGCATCGGCGATTACTGCCACATCTGTGGAACTTGCCGACTGACGAACGGAAGCATCAACAGCAACGTGACAGCGCCTGTTCATATCGGCCACGGAGTGATATGCGACGATTTTATCATCTCTTCCGGTTCTCACGTAGACGACGGGACGATGCTGAGCCGTTGCTTCGTTGGCCAGTCCTGCAAACTGGGGCACAATTATTCTGCTTCCGACTCCCTGTTCTTCAGCAATTGCCAGGGGGAGAATGGAGAAGCTTGCGCCATTTTCGCAGGTCCTTTTACCGTGACGCATCATAAATCAACTTTGCTGATTGCCGGAATGTTCTCGTTTATGAATGCAGGTTCGGGTTCCAATCAGAGTAATCATATGTATAAGTTGGGTCCCATCCATCAGGGAACGATGGAGCGTGGCGCAAAGACCACTTCGGATTCTTATATTTTGTGGCCCGCACGGGTGGGAGCCTTTTCGCTAGTGATGGGTCGCCATGTCAATCATGCCGATACTTCCAACCTTCCTTTCTCTTACCTGATAGAGCAACGGAACACCACCTATCTTGTTCCGGGTGTAAACCTGAGAAGCGTAGGAACCATCCGTGATGCACAGAAATGGCCGAAGCGTGACAAGCGCAAAGATCCTAACCGACTGGATTACATCAACTATAACCTGCTGAGCCCATACACCATTCAGAAGATGTTCAAAGGGCGTTCCATCCTGAAAGACCTGAAACGTGTGTCCGGCGAAACCTCCGAAATCTATTCTTTCCAGAGCGCGAAGATTAAAAACACCTCGCTCAACAAAGGAATCCGTTTCTACGAAATCGCTATCCATAAGTTCTTGGGTAACTCCATCATCAAGCGCTTGGAAGGCATCAACTTCCAGAGTAATGAAGAAATTCGCCAACGCCTGAAACCGGATACGGAAATCGGCACAGGCGAGTGGGTAGATATCTCCGGCCTGATTGCTCCCAAAAGCGAGATAGACCGATTACTGGACGGAATAGAAAACGGGTCAATCAACCGCTTGAAGTCCATCAACGCCAGCTTTGCAGAAATGCACGAGAACTATTATACCTATGAGTGGACGTGGGCGTACAATAAGATTCAGGAATTTTATGGGGTGAATCCCGAAACGATAACGGCTCAGGACGTGATAGACATCGTAAAGAACTGGCAGAAAGCTGTTGTTGGGCTGGATAAGATGGTGTACGAAGATGCTCAGAAAGAGTTTTCTCTCTCTTCGATGACCGGCTTCGGTGCCGACGGTTCTCACGATGAAATGAAGCAGGACTTTGAACAAGTGCGCGGCGACTTTGAAAGCAATACTTTCGTGACTGCCGTATTGAAACATATTGAAGATAAGACTGCCCTTGGAAATGAACTTATCAAACGGATAGAGCATATTCAGGAATAAACAAACAGGACTTTAATCCTATTTGGTGGATCTATATGCCCAGTACGGTGGACATATATGTGCAATGTCCCCCTCTTCTCCGTTAATTATGTTTTAAACTTTAATCTTTAATTCCTAATTTTTAATTTATATACTACCTTTGCCACACTAACTAACAATACGTAATAAAATAAGAAACTTATGGCAACACCTCCGTTTAAGTATCAGCCCATGTTTGAAAAGGGAGAAGATACAACTGAGTATTATCTGCTTACAAAAGACCACGTGTCTGTAGGCGAGTTTGAAGGAAACCCCATCCTGAAAGTTGAGAAAGAAGGTTTGACTGCGATGGCTAATGCAGCTTTTCGTGATGTGTCATTCATGCTTCGTCGTTCGCACAACGAACAGGTTGCTAAGATTCTGAGTGATCCCGAGGCTAGCGAGAATGACAAGTATGTAGCATTGACTTTCCTGCGTAATGCAGAAGTAGCTTCCAAAGGTGTGCTTCCATTCTGCCAGGATACCGGTACTGCCATTATCCACGGTGAAAAAGGACAGCAAGTATGGACAGGCTATTCCGACGAAGAAGCACTTTCGCTTGGCGTTTATAAAACATATACCGAAGAGAACCTGCGTTACTCTCAGAATGCACCTCTCAATATGTATGACGAGGTAAATACAAAATGCAACCTTCCCGCACAAATCGACATCGAAGCTACCGAAGGCATGGAGTATGAATTCCTTTGCGTAACAAAAGGTGGTGGTTCTGCCAATAAAACATACTTGTATCAGGAAACAAAAGCCATCCTCAATCCCGGCACTCTCGTACCATTCTTGGTAGAGAAGATGAAGACTTTGGGAACGGCTGCTTGTCCTCCTTATCATATCGCTTTCGTAATTGGTGGTACTTCTGCCGAAAAGAACCTGCTCACTGTGAAGCTGGCTTCTACTCATTTCTACGACAATCTGCCGACTACCGGAAACGAATATGGTCGTGCATTCCGCGACGTTGAATTGGAAAAAGAAGTATTGGCGGAAGCACAGAAGATTGGCTTGGGTGCTCAATTCGGTGGTAAATACTTGGCTCATGATGTACGCATCATCCGTCTGCCCCGTCACGGTGCTTCTTGTCCGGTAGGTTTGGGCGTATCTTGCTCTGCCGACCGTAACATCAAATGTAAAATCAATAAGGAAGGTATCTGGATTGAGAAACTGGATTCAAATCCGGGCGAACTCATCCCCGCAGAACTCCGTCAGGCCGGCGAAGGCGACGTAGTGAAGATTGACTTGAACCGTCCGATGGCTGAAATCCTGAAAGAGCTGACTAAATATCCGGTAGCAACCCGTCTGTCACTCAACGGAACGATTATCGTAGGCCGTGACATCGCCCACGCCAAACTGAAAGAACGTCTGGACCGCGGCGAAGACTTGCCTCAGTATATCAAAGATCATCCTATCTACTATGCAGGTCCGGCAAAAACTCCGGCAGGCATGGCTTGTGGTTCTATGGGCCCCACTACGGCAGGACGTATGGACCCGTATGTAGACCTCTTCCAAAGCCACGGCGGCAGCATGATTATGTTGGCGAAAGGTAACCGTAGCCAGCAGGTGACGGATGCTTGCCAGAAGTACGGCGGTTTCTACCTTGGCTCTATCGGCGGTCCCGCTGCTATCCTTGCTCAGAATAATATCAAGAGCATCGAATGCGTGGAATATCCGGAACTGGGCATGGAAGCTATCTGGAAGATTGAAGTAGAAGATTTCCCTGCATTCATCTTGGTAGATGATAAAGGCAACGACTTCTTCAAACAGATTAAACCACGTTGTGGAATGTAAGAGCAAGCAACTGCTTGTAAACACATAAACTAATATTTTAAGGGATACCTGTCAAACTGTTGCATGGGTATCCCTTTTTTACTAAACATCTCTTTATTAATTATCTAATTATCATGAATCCACCACCTTCAATGGAACTTTCCAAACAAAAGAACCAGCACATCGTATGGCTGGACGTAGTACGCTTAATTGCAATGTTCACCGTCGTTTGCTGCCATTGCACCGACCCTTTCAATTTTTATCCGGGCACAGCTCCCAATATCGGGGAGATAAAACTGTGGGGAGCCATCTATGGTGCTGCCCTGCGTCCGTGTGTGCCGTTGTTTGTGATGATTACGGGTGCATTGCTGCTTCCTGTGCGAAGCGATGCTTCCACTTTTTACAAGAAACGTATCCCGCGGGTATTTTTCCCGTTCCTAATCTGGTCCGTCCTCTACAATCTTTTCCCTTGGATTACAGGATTGTTAGGCTTGAGTCCGCAGGTCATCCTCGATTTCTTCCCTTACTCCGGTGAAGATGTGATGCGCCAGTCATTTGCCGTTTCTATGGAATATATTATGAACATTCCGTTCAACTTCTCCATTCTTGCAGTGCATATGTGGTATATCTATCTGCTCATCGGTATTTATCTCTACCTGCCTATCTTTTCGGCATGGGTGGAGAAGGCTTCAGAGCGCGCTAAGTTGATGTTCCTGCTGGCTTGGGGAGTGACGTTATTGCTTCCTTATTATACAGAGTTTGTTTCTCCTTATCTGTGGGGTACTTGCTCTTGGAACTCCTTCGGTATGCTGTACTGCTTTGCCGGTTTCAACGGTTATTTACTACTGGGACATTATCTGAAGAATATTGAATGGAGCATGACAAAAACGCTGGCAATCGGCATCCCGATGTTTGCAGTGGGTTATGTTGTGACGTTCTTCGGCTTCCGTTATATGTCAACGCAGCCCAATCCTACGGACGCGATGTATGAACTCTTCTTTACCTATTGCTCCCTCAATGTGGTGATGATGACGATTCCCGTATTTATGCTCGCTAAGAAAGCCAATGTCCGTTCGGAGAAAGTACGGAAAGCATTAGCAAACCTGACCGTTTGTGGCTTTGGTATATATATGGTGCATTATTTTTTTACCGGTCCGGCTGTGATGGTGGTGAGGGTGATAAATATACCTATTCCTTTGCAGATACCTGTAGCTGCGGTGCTGGCGTTTGCCGTGTCGTGGTTGATAGTGAATCTGGTGAATCGTATCGGTAAGCCTGCTAAGTATATCATGGGATGATTCTTTTCACCACAGAGTAACACAGAGTTCCACAGAGTAAATAAAGAAAAAACTCCGTAGAACTCTGTGTTACTCAGTGGTGAACTATTTCAAATACTTCGTTATCTTCCCGCTAATCTGCAACAGGGAGATTTCACAAAGCTTCGTATTATACTCTGCCGAGAGAATGCGTTCTTCCGCATCCAGCAGACTCTTTTGCGCTTCGCGTACTTCAAAACCGGAAAGGTCACCTTGAATATAGCGGTCCATTGCAATGTCATGATTGTCTTTGGCGGTGACGAGGTTCTGTCGTTCCAGATTCAGTAGTTGCAGGTTGTTGCGATATGCTTGCCACAAGTTGCTGAGGTCAGAGCGGAGAGCCAATTCCAGTTCTTGGCGTTCCAAGCGGCGGTTCTTGAAGGCAAGGGTTGCATTGCGCTTTTCACGACGTCTGTTGCCGTCGAATATGTTGAAGCCGACGGTTACTCCGGCATTAAAGCCCAGATTTCCTCTACGGCTCGTCGCGTTGATATCATATTTGTTCAAGGTATATCCGTATCCCGTGTTCAGGCGGAGGTAGGGATAGTTGCGCGAATTAATCTTTTTGTAGTCCAATTGCGCCAGCACCGTGTTCTGGTCAGCTTTCAGCAAAGAAGCGTTCGTTGCCAGAGTAGAGTTCCATAAATCTTCAAACTTCAGGTCGCCATACACGTCGATGGTAGAGTCTTTTACAATGATATTCTGATTAACGTTACGATTAGCCATCAACTCATTCAAAAGAATACGTGAAGAGTGCAGTAACTCCTGTTGTTTCATGTATTGGGCGCTGTCTGCATTGAAGTCCACTTTGGCTTGCTGATAATCCAAGCCGGAAAACTTACCGACAAGATGGCTCGCTTCGGCTATGCGCAGGCGTTCTTTGGAGAGGGACATTGCGTAACGGAAGTTCGCCAAGCGAATCTTCTGCTGGATGAAGTTATAATACTCCGAAGCCATATCGGCAATGAAATCTTCAATAGCGATACGGGTGTTCGTTTCGCCTTGACGTTCCAGTTCTTTGAGTTGCTTGTAGGTCGTACTGATTTTGAATCCGTCGAAAACAGTCCAGTTGAGGTTGAGGCCTACGTTTACAGTCTGGTCGTATACTCCATTGTTCTTTGTAATCACTCCCGTTTCGCGGGTTTTGCTTTCGGTATTATCCAGATTTCCGGTATATCCTGCCGAGAAGTCAAGGGTAGGCAGGTATCCGGCATTTCCCAGCGTTGCATTGTTCTTACTGATTTGCTCTTCATTGTGGATGATGCGCAAAGAGTAATTGTTTTCCAACCCTTCTTCCAGACAATCCTTCAGCGAGTAAACTTCTTGTTGTGCCTTTGCAGTAGAAACTGATAGCAAGACACAGGCAATAACGATATATTTAAAGCGATTCATGCAACTATCTTTCTGTTTCATTCTTTTGTTTTATTAATTCGGTTAGTCGAAATATAGCTATAGATGGCGGGCACGATATACATGGTGAGCAGTGTGGAAACTACCATACCACCCACTACTGCCGTACCCATAGCGATACGTTGGTTAGAGCCCTCGCCAGTGGCAAATGCCAACGGAATCAGTCCCAGCACTGTAGAGGCGCTTGTCATCAGGATTGGGCGGAGACGTTGCAACGCGGCGTCCTTGATGGCACTCATCTTATCTTCGCCTACTTCCTGTTTCTGATTGGCAAACTCCACAATCAGGATACCGTTCTTGGCCACCAGACCAATCAGCATGATAATACCAATCTGGCTGAAAATATTCATCGTGATGCCACCGAAATACATGAAGACCAACGCTCCGGCAATAGCCAGCGGCACCGTCAGCATGATAACGAGCGGGTCTTTAAAGCTCTCGAACTGTGCAGCCAGAATCAAGTAAATCAGCAGAATAGCCAACACGAAGGCAAACATCAAACTGGAAGAACTTTCCCGATATTCTTTAGAGTCACCCGATAAGGCAGTGCGAAAAGTATCGTCCAATGTCTCTTTGGCTATCCTGTCCATTTCGTCCAGACCTTGCCCGATGGTTTTTCCTTCAGCTAGTCCGGCAGAGATGGTAGCCGATACGAAGCGATTGTAGCGATACAACTTTGGCGGAGCAATGCCGCTCTCCAGTTCAATGAGGTTATCCAGTTGAATCATGTCGCCGCTGCTGCTACGCACATAGATGGCTTTCAGGTCGGCGGGCTTGTTTCGTTGCTGGCGGTTAATCTCGCCCAGAATCTCGTATTGTTTACCGTTCATGTAGAAGTATCCCATTCGCTGGCCGCTCAGTCCGTATTGCAAAGTCTGGGCGATGTTTCTCGTACTTACGCCCATGATACTCGCTTTGTCGCGGTTAATCTGGATACGCGCTTCCGGCTTGCTGAACTTCAAGTCAACGTCCGCCATCTGGAACACCGGGCTCTCGTATACTTTAGCCATAAACTCAGGCAATACCTTTTCCAGTTTCTCCAGATTGGTAGCCTGAAGCACATACTGCACAGGCATACTTCCGCGGCGTCCTCCGAAAGAAGACTGTTGCTGCACGAACGAACGCGCCATCGTCTTCTTCTGCACCGCTTTCGAGATATTCTCGGCAACATCCATCTGCGAATAGTTACGGTCTTTCATATCCTTCAGCGTGATGCGCACGTTTCCGCTACCACTGGATACGCGGGCGGTAACTGCTTCTGCGTCAGGAAGAATAGAGTCTACAAGCTGATTGATGTCCTCGGTATAATCGCGTATATATTCATAAGTGATTCCCTCTGCACCACGAGTGTTGATGCTGATTTGCGAACGGTCTTCCAGCGGTGCCATTTCCGACGGCACAGCATTCCACAGAACACCAATCAGGCAAATGGTGATAAAGACGAACGGAAGAGATAGCCAGCGTTTGTTCAGGAAAGCGGCAAGCGAACGGCTGTATAGCCTGTTCATCCCTTCGAAGAAGGGTTCCGTCTTTGCGTAGAACCAACTTTGCTTTTCCCGTTTAATGAGCAACTTGGTTGCCAACATCGGAGTGAAAGTCAGCGCGGCAAACGAAGAAATGATAACCGAACCTGAAATTACGATACTGAACTCACGGAACAGTCGCCCCGTCATTCCGTCCATAAAGACGATGGGGAAGAATACGGCAACCAGTGTAATGGTGGTCGATATGACGGCGAAGAAAATCTCTTTCGCCCCTTCTATTCCCGCTTCCTTTGGGGCCATTCCTTTTTCGATACGGATATAGATATTCTCCGTCATTACGATGGCATCGTCCACCACCAGTCCCACGGACAATACGATGGCAAGCATGGAAAGCACATTGATGGAGAATCCTGCCAGATACATCACGAAGAATGCACCAATCAGGGAGACAGGAATCACGATGCAAGGCACTAGCGTGACGCGCCAGTCGCGCAGGAAGAGGAAGATGATGATGATAACCAGTATGAAGGCTTCATACACCGTAGATTTTACTTCATTGATGGAAGCACGGATAAATTTAGTATTGTCGAAACCATAGTTATAGTGCACGTCCTCCGGCAAGTCCTTCTTCATCTGTTCCATACGCTGGTATACAGCATCTGCAATCTCGATGTGGTTGGCTCCCGGTTGGGGAATCACTACGATACCCACCATCGGCACACCGTTCATCTTCATATAACTCTTGATGTCGGCAGGACCCAGTTCGGCACGTCCGATGTCGCTGAAACGCACAATGCGGTTGTTCTCTTCTTTGACTATCAGGTCGTTAAACTCGTCTGCGGTATGCATCAAACCCAACGTACGGATGGTCAACTCCGTGGTGTTTCCTTCGATACTACCGGAAGGAAGTTCCACATTTTCGTTGTCTACCGCATTTTTCACGTCGATAGGAGTGATGCCGTAGCCTGCCATCTTCACGGGGTCGAGCCAGAGGCGCATGGAGTAGCGCTTCTCTCCCCAGATGGATACACTACTTACATCGGAGATTGTCTGCAACTGTTCTTTTACGGTAAGGTCTGCAATTTCACTCAGTTCGAGCAGTGTACGTTTATCACTTTGCAGAGCCACCATCAGGATGGGCACTGCATCCGCATCGGCTTTTGAAACGGTTGGCGGGTCACAGTCGCGGGGCAGATAGCGTTGGGCGCGGGATACTTTATCGCGCACGTCATTGGCGGCAGTCTCCAGGTCGACAGACAATTCAAACTCTACCGTGATGCGGCTCTGTCCCTGCTGGCTGACACTGGACAAAGAACGAATCCCCGGAATACCGTTGATGTTCTGTTCCAGCGGTTCGGTAATCTGGTTCTCTATAACGTCGGCATTTGCTCCCGGATAGGAACAACTGACGGAAATAATCGGATTATCCACCGACGGATATTCACGGACACCCAGATAGTTGTATCCGATGAATCCGAAGAGGAGGATAATAATTGTTAATACCGTGGCTAATACCGGGCGGCGTATACTTAATTCGGATATGTTCATAGGACTCAGGTGTTATTCGATGTTATCAAGTGTTACGGCTAGTCCGGTGCGGAGCTGCAATGTACCTGAAGTAATGATGGTGTCTCCTTCATGCAATCCCCTTATAACTTGTACTTCGGATGCGGTGCGGATCCCGGTGATAATCTCCACCGGCTCGGCTTTCCCCGATTTATACAGGTAAACTTTGTCCTTACCCATTTCGGGCACAATTGCCTCGGTAGGGATAGCGATGGCATCGGGGATTTCTTCTTTTTTCAATAAAACACTGGTGTAGCGTCCCGGTAGCAGTGTGCGGTGCACATTGGGATAAAGCGCACGAGCCGTAAATTGGTGCAGGTTGGGGTCGATGGTCGATTCTACTGCATATACTTGTGCACCGAAGGCATCCAAGTTTCCTTCTACGCTGAAGTTCAGGTTCGTTCCTTTTTTAATTTGTTTGGCATAGCGTTCGGGCACGGAGAACTCTACCTTTAGCGGAGCAATCTTAGTCAGCTTGGCTACAACGGTGGTAGGCGACGCATATGTACCGACGCTGACTTGCCGAAGTCCGATTACCCCGTCGAACGGAGCGCGAAGTTCTGTCAGGTCGATGTTGGCTTTTATAATTGCTATATCGGCATTGAGCGTTGCCAAGTCCGTCTTTACCTGTTCGTAGGCTTCTTTGCTGACTGCATCTCGCTTCAGCAAGGCGTCTTGACGGAACACACGGTCTTCTGCCAGTTTCAACTGCGAAACCAATCGTTGTAATTGTGCTTGCAACTGCCGATCGTTTACTTTGGCAAGTAGCTGCCCTTTCTTCACGGACGTTCCTTCTTCAAAATTGATTTCGATAATCTTGCCCGAAGTCTCGAACGACAAATCGACCTCTTCATCCGGCAGCAGCACACCGGTAGTGGTAAACTCGTCCGTCAGTAGTTGAGGCTTGATGACTTTGGCATTGACGTTCAAGATTTGTTTTTTGTTCTTCTGATTGTCGCCCATCATTTTGTCGGCGGCTGATAGTTCGTCATTCTTTTTCGGCAATTGTGAGTAGATTCCTCCACCGATAATTCCGGCACCAACAAGAATAATGATGCCCCATTTTGTTTTCTTATTCATGGTTTAGTATTGTATATAGCATGTTTTAAGAATTATTATTCCGTTAGTTAGACTGTGCGTCTTTTAAAAGGTTTAATAACCAAGACGTTTTTCTTCTAAATAAAGAGTGGGGAATGCAAAAAGAGCCCGGCGCAATGCCGAGCTCTTCGAAAGAAATCCAATTCCTAACCAATCTGAATTGAAACCGGAGGTGGATAATTACCATCCCGGATTTTGCGGCAATAATTGGGGGTTGCGTTGCAATTCACCGGTAGGAATTGGATAGAGATACATTTTATCATCCCATTTACGGCTTTTTCCTTCTTGATAGGAGAGATCTTCATTGGTATAATTGGGATATACGATTGCATATTTTCCGGTAGAAAGTTTCTTACCGATATATGTCTTCACATTATTCAGTAAATGACCGGCTTTCCAACGGCATAAATCATCGAAACGGAAGCCTTCTCCTGCCAACTCAATGCGGCGCTCACGGCGAATCTCTTGCAAAACGGATGAGAGCGTGTATCCATAATCGGGCCAGTTGGGGTCGGTAAATCCTACATTTACTGTCAGGTGGGGCATAGCTACGCGGTCACGCAATTCATTGATGGTCTTGTCCAAGTCAGGTTGGGTCAATGTGCCGAGTTCGGCTTTGGCTTCGGCGTTGATTAACAATGTCTCTGCATAACGGTAGGCGATACCGTCAGTGTATTCAATGAAATAACCCGATGGCATAGCGGGGTTATATCCTTTGATGGTGTGATAACCGGTCAAATGGAAGTTATCCACATAATTATCGTCATAATTTTCTTTTTCAAGATCTTCTTCCGGCAGGTAGGCGTCATTCTTAATGAGCTGTGAGAACCGGAGGTCGCGACCAGCCATTTCTTCTTTGATGGTGTTGTCGGCTGTAGGCTTGTCGGTCACTCCCTTGGGTAGTCCGTCTTCATAAAGAATACAATCAACAAAGTCCTTTGAGAATCCACAATAAGCTTCCTTGGTGCCGTTGCTCAAATTGTTCATGCGCTTATCATCTTCATAGTCGATGTAAAGAATGGCTTCTTTCAGTTTACTCTTATCCTGCATCGTGAATAGATTATGATAGTCGCTTTCTGGATGGCCTGTAGAGTAAATCTCGTATTTTCCGGAAGCGATAATAGCATCGGAAGCTTCGACTGCTTGTTGCAGCAAACCGTTGGCTTCACCTGTATAGTTCAGTTCGGTATGATACTTATAATAGGTACCTTCGTGCAGACAAATGCGGGCTTTCACGTGGCGTGCAATGTCCTTGTTCAGTCGGTTGGCATCTTCACTGCCGGCTTCGGGAAGCCATTGAATGGCAAAGTCCAAGTCGTCAATAATCTTTTGGGCTACCACGTTGCGGGCTGTCTTAGGTCCGTAGAGTTCTTCGCTGTCCACGTTCAAATCTCTCTCCAACCAAGGCACATCACCCAGAGTCTTTATTTTATTGAAATATTCCAAAGCACGGAAGAAACGTATTTCACCTACATACTTGTTGATTTCCGCTTCGGTGCCTTGTGCTTTTTGGTAGTGAGTCATGAAGTAATTGAGATTTCGTATGTTTCCCCAGTTAGACTGGCTCCACGCTCCCCCTTCCGTTGGAACTACGTATTGTCCCCACAAGAAGCTGTTGATACTGTTGGGAACCTGATTATCGCTGTCCGTATCGCCCAAGTTGGTGACACCGGATGGCAGAAGACCATAAAAACTGTTTGCATACGTTTTAAGATCGTTTGCAGTGGACCAGTATGTCTGCTCGTTCAAGCTTTGAGGAGCCCTTTCGAGAAAAGCATCGTTACAACCTGCCAGTGACAAAGTTGTAGCCATATAAATCATATATTTCAGTTTCATAATAATTCTATCATTTTAAGGTTAAAATACTACATTGATACCTACAGACAATGATTTCTGCTGCGGATACTTATACGGGTCATCCAGCTCGGGGTCGAATCCTTCGGGAGTATGCTTGAACGTCAACAGGTTTTCACCGCTGAAGTAAACGCGGCATTTCTGAATACCCCATTGTTGAGTCAACGTTTGCGGTATGGTATAACCTACTGACAATGATTTCAGGCGGAGGTAGGCAGCGTTTTGCAGGTAACGTGTCTGATTCTGTCCGAGAGCAGCGTTACCGTTGAAGCGTGCAACCGGGAAGAGTGCGCCTTTATTATCTTCGCGCCAGTAGTCTTGAGCTGCTGCGGTGGGAACTTGCCATTGGCTGCCATATTGCCATTTGAATGTGCCAGGCAACATGATGTCACGTTTTCCTACTCCTTGGAAGAATAGACCAAGGTCGAAGCCTTTCCAATCGGCTGAAATATTAAAACCGTAGCGGAAACGTGCTTTGTTGTTACCGATAATTTTCATGTCACCGGGATTATCCACTGTGTTTTCACCGTTGTTTACTGCATCGTCACCATTCAAATTAATGAATCTGATGTCGCCCGGCACTTTCTTGATACCACCATCCAGTTGCGACTGGTCGGGGGCTGCATCAATTTCGGCTTGCGACTGGAACAAAGTAGATTCATATCCCCAGATTTCTCCCAATGTCTTGCCTTCATAATAAGAGCTGGATAGAGATTTTGTTGGGTTATCGAACTTGGTGATTTCGGCTTGTGTATCAGACAAGTTGAAGCTAACATTATAATGGAGTCCATTCTCAAGTCTGTCGTTCCACGAAAGGGCAAGTTCCCAACCTCTGGTTGTCATATCTGCTGCATTCTCTTGCGGTTCATTTGTTCCGAGAATATTAGGAAGCACTTTACCTGCACCCAGCATACCGGTAGTAGAACGCTGGTAGTAGTCGAAGGTTCCTTTCAAGCGATTGTTCAAGATGGAGAAGTCAAGACCTAAGTCCCACTGGGTTACTTTTTCCCAAGTGATAGACGAACTTACTAAACCTCCGGGTGTAACATACTGATTCTGTACGCCTCCCATGATGTAACTCATTGTTCCTGTACCGTAATTGGACAGATAAGCATGCCAGCCATTGTCCAATGCCTGATTGGCGAGGCTACCATAAGAACCTCTGATTTTCAACTCGTCAAAGAAGCCATTGGTAGGATTCTTGAACCAGCTTTCTTCAGATAGTTTCCAACCTACTGAGAATGAAGGGTTGAACACGGCACGGTCATTCTTGGGGAATTTTGAAGAAAGGTCGTAACGGCCGTTCAGTTCAAGCAAATAACGGTCTGCATACGTGTAGTTGACACGGAAGAATCCGCTTCGGGTAGCCCAGCTATCATCAGAGTTGCCTACATACTTCTCACCTGTAGCCGAACCCATGGAAGGAAGGTCGTTCGATATAAGTTCCTGGCGTTGAGCAGAAAAGCTGCGTGTGTGCTTAGTTTCCTGATTGTAACCTGCCATCACATTGAAATAATGCTTTCCAAAAGTACGTTCATAGTTTCCGAAGAAGTTGAACGCGTTGTAAGTATCGTTGTTCTGACCTTCGTACACACCGTTTGGCTTTGAATATTGGAACACTTGCAAGAACTCTCCGTCCACTCCGTATTCATTGAAGGACTTGATGTGGTTTTTATTGTGTTCGGCATAATAATTGAAAGTATAGTCCATATTGATGGTCAAGCCATTCATAGGCGATAGCTTTAATGCCAGCGTATTCCAGAAGTCATTCTTCGTTGTATTGCGCGAACCCATTTCGTCCAATACGGCTGCGAAGTTGGTATAGTTGCCTTGTCCAGCCCAGTTGCCGTCAGGATGTTTCACCGGCATCAAAGGTTGGGTGTCGTTACCAATCCAAGCCTCTCCGTGTACACCGTCTTGCACAATGCCGGACAGTTCTGTGCGAATGTAACTTGACTTCATTGATACGTTCAACCAATTGTTGATATCGTAGTTGATATTATTCACCATATTGAACTTGCGGAATCCTTCATTACCGTGGCGCATCAACGAGCCTTGGTCGGTGTATCCCACTGAAGTATAGTAAGTAGCTTTGTCGCTACCACCGCTGATGTTCACATTATATTTCTGTACCGGATAGTTCTTCTTATACATTTCTTTCATCCAGTCCGTATTGCCGCAATAAGCATATTTGCCGGCTTGGCAGTTACCATATTGCCAACTGTTGGGGTCGGTGGCAATGAATACTGGTGAATTATTAGCCGGGTCATTGAAATAGGCTGTGATATGCTCCATTTCTTCAGGGCTGAAAAGGTCACGGCCGTTGGTCTGGTTATTGGCTGCATTCATCCAGTTGGCATATTCCATAGAGTTCATGTAGCTGGGACGTGTGGTCGGGCTGTTGAACGATACGGAAGCATCGAGAGATACTTGAGTGGGCATATTTTTCTTACCGGATTTGGTGGTAATAAGGATAACACCATAAGCGGCACGTGCTCCGTAGATAGAAGCCGAAGCAGCATCTTTCAATACGGATACGCTGGCAACGTCCTGAGGATTAATCAGGTTCGGGTCCATTTCTACACCGTCTACCAATATCAACGGGCTACCTCCATTGATGGAAGTTTCACCACGCACATTGTACGAGGAGCCTTTACCGGGCTGACCGCTGGTGGTAATGTTTAAGTTAGGGATTGTGCCTTGCAAACCTTGACCTAGATTAATAATAGGAC
The DNA here is from genome assembly GCF_900547205.1 of uncultured Bacteroides sp. Classification (GTDB taxonomy): domain Bacteria; phylum Bacteroidota; class Bacteroidia; order Bacteroidales; family Bacteroidaceae; genus Bacteroides. Next base: position 23,780 of record NZ_URFY01000032.1, on the reverse strand, counting down.
GGTCTTCGAGCACCTTGCTGTCTACAGCGGAAACTGCACCGGTCAAGTTGGCTTTTTTCACTGTGGCATAACCCACAACAACAACTTCGTCCAGCTTCTTGCTATCTTCCACCAAGGTCACGTTGATGGGCTTGCCTGTGTAAGTAACTTCTTGTGTGATGTATCCGATGTAAGTAATCTGGAGTACATCTCCTTTCTTTACTCCGTCTAGGGAGAATTTGCCGTCAATGTCGGTGATAGTTCCGTTTGTTGTACCTTTCTGTAAGACGGTTGCCCCGATTACGGGACCGGAAGCATCTGCGACTGTTCCTGTTGCTTTTTCCTGCACCATCTCAGAGTTTGAAACTTTCATCTCAGGTTTAGCTTGCAAGGCTGTGGGAAAACCCAGCGCACCTATTACTAAAAACATAGAGACTTGCCTCATGATTTTTTTCATAATAAATAGAATTAAAATTGATATTCAGGTTTGTTTATAATTAAATGTGTGATTGAATATATTGACTGAGTACTACCAGAACTTGGCATAAATCTTTCTTCTGCATAACTTATAAATTACAATATTAGATTGAAGGCAATAACCGTTTAACATTTATATTTCTAAAACGGGCGCAATATAGTGTATTTTTCATAAATGAGCAATAAGTACGGCGCTAATTTATTAATAATGGCTAATTTTCATATACTATATTACTTCTTATCCACACCTTTTATGCTGCATTACTGATTTTCTCAGTATCAAAACAAGTTCCTTTTTTATACACTCAATAATCTTATATTACTGATATATAAAGTAATATATCCTACTTTGGTAGCATATTGGTATGATATACGACCGCACATACCTTTCATAATATATTCAGGCTAGGGAAGTAGTCAAATCCTTTCTATTTATAATCACTATAATATCAGACACTTAACTCATTACTAAGTTCTGGTAGTACTTGTACATAATGATTAATGTATAAAGCAGTCTTGATATTAGTTTGATGGGCATTAGAAAGCTGCCCGATACTTTCCTTCCTCTTTATCTTCCAACATATTCAGATAAGAAGTATAGCGCGATTCGCTGATAAGATGCTCTTCTACCGCTTTGCGCACTGCACATCCCGGTTCGTGGCGATGCGTGCAGTTGCCGTATTTGCAGTCGGCAGATGCTTTGAAGATTTCAGGGAAGTAATGACCAATTTCCTCCTCTTCCATATCGAATGTGCCGAAGCCTTTGATGCCCGGGGTGTCGATGATGTATCCGTCTCCGTCCACCGGAAACATTTCGGAGAAGGTAGTGGTGTGCATTCCTTTGTTGTGGTAAGTAGAAATTTTACCGGTTTTGATATCCATTCCCGGTAGTATAGCATTGATAAGAGTCGATTTACCTACTCCCGAATGACCGGAGAATAGGGTAATTTTGCCTTCCAAGTCTTTCTTGACTTCCTCTATCCCGTCTCCGTTCTTGGCAGAAACCTTAAAGCAGGGGTAGCCGATTTGTGTGTATAGGTTGATTAGCGCATCCAAATAGCGGAGTTCGTCATCGTCGTACGCATCTACCTTATTAAATACCAGTTTCACAGGCACGCGGTAAGCTTCTGCGGATGCCAGAAAGCGGTCGATAAAAATCGTGGAAGTCTCGGGATAGTTGACGGTAACCACCAGCATACACTGGTCGAGGTTGGCGGCAAGAATATGTGATTGTTTAGAAAGATTGGAAGAACGACGAATGATGTAGTTCTTCCTATCTTCTATTTCGTTGATGAAAGCAGTGCCCTCTTGATTGAGTATAATCTGAACACGGTCGCCCACCGCCACCGGATTGGTGCTGCGGATGCCTTTCAAACGGAAATTACCCTTGATTTTACATTCAATAAATTGTCCGTCGTCGGTTCTCACCTGATACCAACTGCCCGTGTTTTTGATTACTAATCCTTTCATTAAACCGTCATGATTTCTTTGTCCTTTTCTGCCAGCATATCATCAATCTGTTTGATATACTTATCGTGGATTTTTTGCAGTTTGGCTTCGGCATTCTTTTGCTCGTCTTCTGCCAATCCGTCTTTTACGGCTTTCTTCAATGCGTCGATACCGTCACGGCGGGCATTGCGCACGCTTACTTTGGCAGTTTCACCTTCGCCTTTGCACTGTTTGGCAAGTTGCTTACGGCGTTCTTCCGTCAGTGGAGGGATACCGATGCGAATCACTTCACCGTTGTTTTCGGGCATGATGCCAAGGTCGGAGTCGATAATTGCTTTTTCGATGACGCGGAACATACTTTTATCCCAAGGTTTGATAGTGATGCTACGTGCATCGGGGGTGGTCACGGCTGCTACATTGCTGATAGGAACCATACTTCCGTAAGAGTCTACACGGATACCGTCCAACAGTCGGGTACTCGCTTTTCCGGCGCGGATATGTGCCAGCGCTTCTTCCAGATACATGATGGCCATATCCATTTTTTCTTGAGCATTGTCAAGGCAAGTCTTTACGTCTACCATATTTTTTGATAATTAAAGTTGCTATTCGATTGATTAAGTAGCAAAAGTATATTATTTTTTGTTCACCTGCAACAGCACGGGGCAGGAATCTTATTAAAAAGATTACTGCCCCGGCTGAACTATCTTGAAAAGAGTGGATTAGTTGTGTACGAGCGTACCTATTTCCTCTCCGTTGATTACTTTCTTTAAATTGCCTACGGTATCCATATCGAATACGACGATGGGCAGATTGTTTTCCTTGCACATACAGGTAGCCGTGAGGTCCATCACTTTCAGTCCGCGTTTCAACACTTCGTCGTAGGTGATTTCGTCGAATTTGGTTGCAGTAGGATCTTTCTCAGGATCGGCTGTGTAGATACCGTCTACGCGCGTACCTTTCAGCATCACGTCTGCTTCAATTTCAATTCCTCTCAATGAGGAGCCTGTGTCGGTAGTGAAGAAAGGATTTCCCGTTCCGGCGGACATGATAACGATTTCTCCGTTTTCCATGTGCTCGATGGCTTTCCATTTGCTGTAGAACTCACCGATAGGTTCCATGCGGACGGCAGTAAGCACGCGCGCTTTCACTCCGGCAGCCACTAAAGCGGAACTTAATGCCAAGCTGTTGATAACCGTTGCCAACATCCCCATTTGGTCGCCTTTCACGCGGTCGAAACCTTTGTTGGCTCCGCTCAACCCGCGGAATATGTTTCCTCCACCGATAACGATGCCGATCTGCACACCTTGTTCGTGGATTTCTTTGATTTGAGCTGCATATTCGCCCAGTCTTTTCTCGTCGATACCATATTGTTTTTCACCCATCAGGCTCTCTCCGCTCAGCTTAAGCAGAATTCTTTTATACTTTGCCATATCTTTCTTTTAATTTGTTTGGGGCAAACTTACAGAAAAATGGTGAAACTAACGAATAAAATAGGAGAAATGACGCTAAAACGGTTGACTAGCAACGCCTTTGGAAGAACAGAAAATGAAAACAATATGAACGTGCTCGATGCTTGGCATAGCAAGCTCTTTTTCTTGGAATATATTAAACATGCACGTATCCGCAGGAGAATCGATTGAAATCAAAGAAACGAACAGACTCTTCGATTTGAGTACAGGATTCTATTCATCGACTCGTTCCTCACCGATAAATGACCCGTTCCTCACCGAGAAGCGACTCCTTCCTCACCGAGGAACGGCAGTCTCCCCGGTGAGAAACGATTTGTTGGTTTTAAATAAAAAATGCGAGAGATAACCGCTTGTATAACAGTATTTTATGAAATAGCCTCCTTCGTTTGAAATTTATAGGAGTTTTTATTGACAACTTATGGCTGGATTACTCGTTTCCCATCTCATTCTTGTTGCGGTAATATTTACATCTTGAATCAAACTCTCAGGTTCACCACAGATTACACAGATTCACACAGATTAAGATTAAATGCTTTGATAAACAATTACTTACAGAAATTTCGCAAGTGTTCTGCATATCTTTGGATAGACAAAAGTCGTTAGTATCTCAACTCTCCTCCTTCGGGAAGGAGGAGTACCCGTAGGGGGAGGTGGTAGGTGAATGCACAAGCCTAATATTAAGAACCGTTAAGCGCACCTACCACCCCGGCTTTCAGCCACCCCTCCTTCCCGGAAGGAGGGGAATTCATTCGGATAAACCAGCCAAGTGTACGACTTGCGAAACTTGAATCAATTATATCTGTGAAAATCCGTGTTAATCTGTGGTGAACTTCTTCCTTGTGATTTTTCTCCCCAAAAAGGTTTGCACGATTCCTCTCAATGAAAGATAGACGAGAAATGCCAGCCACAGGGCATGATTTCCCAAAAGGGAATGGAAAGCGTAATATACCCCGAAGAAGCTGGCGGAAGCGGCTAGCATGGAATAAAGCATTTGGCGGGTGGCGGTGGCGCCAATGAAAACGCCATCCCACAAGAAAGCGGAGAATCCAGCCAGAGGAATGGCAAGTGCCCAATAAAAATAGGTGTCGGAGGCATTGATTACGGAAGCGTCATTAGTCAGTAAACCAAGAAACTCCTTTCCGCCAACGGAATACAGGAGAGTGAATACGAGTGAAAGTCCGAACCCCCAATAGAAAAGGTGGCGTACTGTGCTGCGCAGGCCTGTCTGATTCCTTGCGCCGATGTAGCGTCCGGCAAGAGCTTCGCCGGCGTAGGCAAAACCATCCATGATATACGAGAACAAGGTAAATAGTTGCATGAGCAGAGTGTTTACGGCCAATACGATTTCTCCTTGTGCCGCTCCCGCTGAAGTGAAGAACATAGTGACAATGACCAGACAAAGCGTGCGGAAGAATATGTCACGGTTGACTTGGAAGAAGCGGTACATGGCTTGCTTCTGCCAAATCTCTTTCCATATAATTCTTTTTCGGAGCGTGTTGTAATAGCGCATATAAAGCAATATTGCCATGAAGAAACCCGCATATTGGGCAACGAGCGTTCCGGTGGCTACTCCCGCCACTTTCATATCCAATAAAAAGACAAGACTTAAACTGACAACGATATTGACGATATTCTGTGTGATGGCAATATACATCGGAAAGCGTGAATTTTGCATACCGATGAACCAACCGGCAAAGCCATAAAGTCCCAGCGTGGCAGGAGCTCCCCAGATGCAAATATAGAAGTAGGTGGTTGCCAGTTGCTCCACTTCCGGGGTGGTTTGTATAAATGTAAATGCAAGTTTCAGGATAGGATATTGAAGTATCAGCAGGCAGAATGCTATCAGCACGCCTACGCCAACGGAGCGTAGCAGCAAGCGGGTGATTTCGTTTAAATCGTGCTGCCCGTAGGCTTGCGAAGTCATGCCGCTGGTTCCCATACGCAGGAATCCGAAAATCCAGTAGATGATATTGAACAGCATACCTCCTACGGCAATGGCTCCGATGTAGGCAGGAGAACCGAGATGGCCTACGATGGTGACATCGATAAGTCCCAGTAGCGGGACGGTGATATTCGATATTATCGAGGGTATCGCTAGCTGTAATATTCGCCTGTTTTCGGATGTTTGTTTTTTATTTATCATCTTATAGAAACACTTTTATAAAATTGATTGTTCTTTTCGGGTGCAAAGGTACATCTTTTATTTTTTTATTGTATCTTTGTGATTCACGAACTAAATAGCAATGTAACGGATTATGAGAGCCTTAACTATCTTTATCTTGTCTTTGTTTTCGATGCCGCTGATGCTGAATGCACAGTCGGTCGATGAAATGTTACAGAAAGTATCTGCCGCTATCGAAGCCGGGCAGTACGGACAAGCCGTGAGTTATTTCCGGCAAGCGATTCCTTTGAATTTTGACCGTGCAGAAATGTACTATTGGACGGATGTAGACAAGAATAGTGAAGTTAGCGCTAAACTTGCCACAGAGCTAGCTATTGCCTTTAAGAAGAATCGCAATTACGACAAAGCCTACTTGTTTTATAAAGAACTGCTGCAAAAGAGTCCCAATGACGTGGACATGATGGAAGCCGTTGCTGAAATGGAAGTGTGCCGCGGACAGGAGAAGGATGCTTTGCGTATGTACGAGAAGATATTGCAATTGGAAGCTGATAATCTGGCAGCCAATATCTTTCTGGGAAATTACTACTATTTGATGGCGGAGCAGGAGAAAAAACAGTTGGAGATTGACTATAAGAAGATTTCGTCACCGACGAAGATGCAGCATGCACGCTATCGGGATGGCTTGTCGAAGTTATTTTCTTCCGGATACGAGAAAGCACGGAAGTCCTTGCAGAAGGTCATTTTAAGATTTCCATCGACGGAGGCTCAAAAGACGTTGGATAAGATATTGAGAATAGAGAAAGAGGTGAAGCGCTAGATGCTTCACCTCTTTTCTTTCAAGTAATTATATTAATATTTAAATTGTATTGGAGGTCTTTCATCACTAGTAATAGAGCGAGTATCGCTATCTGAGTAATTCTTACTTCCTGGAATGAGTGGACTGTAAGAGAGTACATGGCGTATTCGATTACGTTGATTGGGAGTGAATTGATCAGAATAGCAGAAGGCGTAATCCATGATATTGCGTGACACAAAAGTCCCAGTTTCACAATCATTTCTTGTGCATAGCTCTTTAAGTGTATAATCATCTATGTTGATACTGTTCATCCATCTTGTATATTCGGTGATATTGTAGGTAGGTGTATCTTCGCAAAAATCAGTATCTTGACATAAATCGGTGTTGTCCCCATCTTCAGAAAAGGTGTGATGCAGTCCAAGATAATGTCCTAATTCATGAGCAAGAGTTACATAGACATCTTGGGCGTAATAGTATTCAGAGTTAGTATTTATATAAATATAGTTGCTGTTAATTGAAACGCAATGAGGATAATCTACCTCATTTTTCAAATAGTAATCTCCTTTATTCAAGCCTTCAAGTGGATATGAAGATATATAATAGGGTAGATGTGAAATCCCTAATATATTGTTTTCGGTGAATGGATAGATGAAAATATTGATATATACTTTGGGATTCCACAGCATTTTCGCATATTCTTTAGTTTTGCTATCCTTACCATCCATGAACTCTACACAAGACATGGAAGAAGTCTCCCATTCTATGCGTTCCACACCCGGCTCATCAAGCGGAGTGCCATCAGGCGTTTCGGTAGCCATGACAAATTCAAGATTCATATCTTGGCTAATGTTATATTTATCACTTTGATATATCTTATTTTTGTAAATTAGGTTGCAAGCATTAATAATTTGTGCAAGTCTTCCTTTATCAACATACTGTTTTCGATCTGTTTTATCTTTATAAAGAACATGGAAGATTACTGGTAATTTGTAATGTAACTCTCCAGTAGAAGTGGATGCGGACTGAGTTATTTTGATGGTCTTGGAGACTTTTTTAGAAATAATGGTTACGGTAGCAGTTCTTTCATTTGAAGTTGTATTTGCATTTATCGTAAGAATAATATCTCCATCATTGCTACCACTTTGCAGATTAGGTATGCACCAAGATTGATTGCTGCTTATTTTCCATGTAGAACTACAGATTATAGAAACTTTAAGAGAGCTACCTGTAGAACTAACATCATTGAATGTTGATTGAGAAAGTTCAAGAGTAGCTTTATCAGAATCCGAATCACTACACCCCATCACCAACCATAAGAGTGGTAGTAGAAATATTAATCTTGTTTTCATAAATAAGAGAGTTTTCTTTTAAAACGTAGGGCCCAAAGATAATGTTTTATTCAACTCGCGGATTAATTATTTCAATAAATATTCCACTTCCTTAAACATATACCCCCTTTTTGTCTGCATTTCATCTTCCAAAATCAACCTTCCTTCTGGTTCTACGCCAATAATCTGTGCAAAGAACGCTCCGCTGGCATCCCTATACCGATGCATCCCTTCTACTCTAAAAAGAGATTTCCGATACTGAAAGGCTATGGATTCTGTTTCATTTTTCTTAAGCAATTCATAATAAGATTGAATGCGAAGCATGATATTCTTCAAAATCTCGAAGATGTCATATTGCTTTCCTGTGATTTGCCGTAGCGACACAGGATTGGGAGCAGGGCTGTGAAACTCTTCCTGATTAATATTAATCCCGATTCCTGCAATACTTTGATTGATATTCCGTCCCATTAAATCATTCTCTATCAGCATTCCACAAATCTTCTTCTCATTCCAATAAATGTCATTCGGCCATTTGATGGAAATTCCAGAGGTGTACGTATCCAGTTCTTCTTTAACGCCTAAAGACACTATTTGAGAAATGAGAAACTGCCTTCGTGCTTCCAGAAACTCAGGGAAAAGCACAAAGCTGAAAAGAAGATTCTTATAAGGTTCCGATTCCCACGAATTGCCGCGCTGTCCCTTTCCCGATGTTTGAAAGTCGGCAACTACAGTGGTGAACTCTTCCACTTTCTGTTGAGAGCAAAGAGTCTGCATAAAGTTGTTGGTAGAATTTGTTTCACCGACACGAATCAGCGGAACAGGAAAAGCGTCAGGGCAAAGCATCATATTCGGCACGTAGTTTCTTGGTAAACTTCTTGATAACTTCCTCATACGAATGGTCCACAAGCTCTTTGATAAGCTTATCATCTACGTCTGCATCAAAATAGACGGCATTCCAGTATTTCTTATTGAAATGATAAGCCCCTTCAATGCCGGAATAACGTTCGCGCAGTTCAATGGCACGTTCCGGGTCACATTTCAGTGTGATGGACTTAGCCTCTTCCAGGTCGATAAGAGCAAACATCTTGTTCATCACCTTCATCACGAGCGATGTATCGTCGAAAGGAAACGATTCGGTAACTCCTTTCTTGCTTAAGCAGTATTCTCTGATAATTTCTACATCCATTAGCACTTCGATTTTATGCGTTATTATTTAGAACAAAGGAGGGAAAAACGCTTCCTTTATATGCTCAATCTTGAAACATCCGTTATCACCCACTGCGGTAATGATATCGAAACGTACCGGAGCATCCACTTGAAATAACTTTATGTAAGTATCCGCAGCGCGCACCGTCCGCCTGATTTTCGGCATATCGACGGCGTCTTCCGGTTCTGCAAACTCAGTGTTTCTGCGTGTTTTCACTTCCACCACCACCAGTTCATTGTCTTTTGCTGCCACAATGTCCAGTTCAAAATGCCCCTTTCGCCAGTTCCGGTCGCGAATGACATAACCTGTATCCTCGAGATAAGCCACCGCAGCATCTTCTCCCGCTTTGCCTAATTCATTATGTTTAGCCATCTTTTTTTGCAAATTTACTGCTTTTATTCTTTGTTTTTACGGAAGTAAAAGTAATTTTGCAGAAGATATGAGAAAAAGGAATAAAAAGTGCTTGAAGATGCACGTCGAATGTACCAAAAGGGAGCGACGGATGAGCATCCTGTTGAGCGACGAAGAGCAACTGATTGTAGATCGTTATCTTGAGAAATACAAGATAACGAACAAGTCACGTTGGCTTCGCGAAACAATTCTCATGTTTATCCATAAAAATATGGAAGAAGATTATCCTACTCTCTTTGGTGAGCACGATATGAGACGATAGGGAGACAATTAAAAATTAAAGATTAAAAATTAAAGGGGGATGCTGGACGATACTTATTTCATGAAACAGGCTTTGATAGAAGCGGGTAAGGCTGCCGAAAGGGGCGAAGTTCCCGTAGGCGCTGTTGTGGTTTGCAAAGAGCGGATCATTGCCCGTGCCCATAATCTCACCGAAACATTGAATGACGTGACAGCCCACGCCGAGATGCAAGCCATTACTGCCGCAGCCAATGTACTTGGCGGAAAATATCTGAATGAATGCACACTGTATGTCACGGTGGAACCTTGCGTGATGTGCGCCGGAGCTATTGCATGGGCGCAAACAGGAAAACTGGTATTTGGTACTGAAGATGAAAAACGTGGCTATCAGAGATATGCAGCACAGGCGCTGCATCCTAAAACAATTGTCGTAAAAGGGGTGATGGCCGACGAATGTGCCACGCTTATGAAAGACTTCTTTGCTGCCAAACGGAGATAGCCATTAACGAACGTGCAGCAATAACTACGCTGCATAGCACTGATCACTATCTCGTTAATCACTAATCACTATCCCGTTAATCACTATTCCTTAATTTCTTCAAAGTCTACGTATTCACCATCATCTTTGGAGAATATTTTCTTGTGTCTTCTTCTCGGCACATTTTCCGAATATATTTCCTCCTCATCGTCGTTCGAGTTTTGAGTATTCTGGTTATAGCTCTGCTGACTGGTACGTCCGGACTCAGTTTGTCTTGATTGCGACGACGAAGAAGAACCGCGACCCAATCCGAAAATCGTTTTAAGAAGGAATCCAAGAATCGAAAGACCGAAAACGACAATGGCAATGATGAGTAAGAGTATGAATAAAAGTATATGCATTGGGCTATGATTTTTATGTTGTAACTTTAGTAAAACTCATAGTACAACAAACGTGCCAAGAGATTGTTTATTTACTTTTTCTTGTAAAAAGTGAAAGTAAAATATACCATACGATGATGGCTGCAAAACTACTGATTTCCAGAAATACAAGGAATGGGATACATACAATAAGGAATATGAAACTTATTTTATTGTCACTCCACGATAGATTCTTGAATTTCAAAGAAAACATAGGTATCTCGGACACTAATAGCAGTGAAAACAGACAAACCAGTATAAAAAGATAGACAGGATGGCAGTTGTCAGATACTAAAAAGCCATGTGCACCTGCTACCAAAGAACCCCAGAACAAGGCATTGGCAGGAACGGGTAGTCCTACAAAAGAACTGGTCTGACGCGTATCGTTATTAAACTTTGCCAGACGCAATGCTGAAAATACGGAAATCAGAAAAGCAGCGTAGGGCAGGTAAGGGGCAATAAACTCCATGCTTGCTGGATAATACATCTCTTTGAAAAGAGAGAATACAATCACGGAAGGAGCAACACCGAAGCTGATGTCATCTGCCAATGAATCCAAATCTTTGCCAATCACGGAATGTGCATTGAGTGCACGTGCCAGCAGTCCGTCGAAGAAATCGAAAACAGCACTTAATATAATGAATAGTAATGCCAGTTCGTAGCGGTACTCAAAAGCCATGACGCAGGCAATGCAGCCGGAGAAAAGGTTCAGGCAGGTGACGGTATTCGGAATACTGTTTTTTATAACGTTTGTCATTGTGACCGGATTATTTAAGTTTGGCGATAACCGTTTGGTTACCGGTCGTTAATTGTCCCATGCTGACACAGACTTCCGTGCCTAAGGGCAAGTATACGTCCACTCGGGAACCGAATTTGATGAATCCCATGTGCTCGTCGATATAGCACTCTTCTCCTACTTCTGCGTAGGTGACGATGCGGCGTGCCACAGCTCCCGCAATCTGGCGGGTTAGTATTTCCACTCCTTCGGGAGTTTCGATGACTACCGTAGAACGTTCGTTTTCGGTGCTGGCTTTCGGTAGCCAGGCTTTCATGAAGTTACCGTTGTGGTGGGCTACTTTTTTGATAGTGCCATCCACCGGATACCAGTTGGCGTGTACATTCACGATACTCATAAAGATGGAAACCATCAATCGGCGGTCGTGGAAATATTCGTTTTCCTCTACTTCTTCGATAACTACGATTTTACCGTCGGCAGGAGCTACGACTATCTTTTCCGTATCTTTTCCGAAGAGACGGATAGGGCAGCGAAAGAAATTCACCATTAGCAGGTAGACCACAATACTAGCTACTGCTATTATATAAAAAGGTATCTTGCAATCGATTCCCCAATAAAGGGCGGCATTAATCAATAGCAATAGCAAGAAGCTAGCTATTAGAATATGTGTTCCTTCACGGTGAATTCGTATCTTCTTTAATTTCTTTAGTCGGCTCATGTATGCTGTTTAAATGATATTGTCTGCAAAAATATACTTAATTTAAAAAATCAGCAAGTAAATCAGCATAGAAATACGAATGTTGATAACTTTTTGGCGATTATTTTTGTTTATAACGCGGGAGGTAGTAATTTTATGCCTTCAAATTAACTACTTATCATTATGCAGGATTTCGTTCATTTACACGTTCATACCCAATATTCTCTGTTGGACGGGCAGGCAAGTGTGGCTCGTTTGGTCGATAAAGCAATGAAAAACGGGATGAAGGGTATTGCCGTGACCGATCATGGAAATATGTTCGGTATCAAGGAATTTACGAACTACGTCAATAAGAAGAATAGCGGACCGAAAGGGGAGGTTAAAGACCTAAAGAAGCGAATTGCGGGAATTGAGTCGGGCAAAATAGAATGTGAAGACAAGGAAGCCGAGATTGCCGCTTGCAAGGCTAAAATAGTGGAAGCTGAAAATAAGCTGTTCAAACCCATCATCGGTTGCGAAATGTATGTGGCTCGACGCACGATGGACCTTCGCGAAGGAAAGCAGGACCAGAGCGGTTACCACCTTATTGTATTGGCAAAGAATGAAACCGGCTACCACAACCTTATTAAATTAGTATCGCACGCATGGACGCGCGGTTATTATATGCGTCCGCGTACGGACCGCAGCGAATTGGAGAAATATCACGAAGGGCTAATCGTCTGTTCGGCCTGTCTGGGTGGCGAAGTGCCGAAGCGGATTACCGCCGGGCAGTTGGCTGAGGCCGAAGAAGCTATTCAATGGTATAAAAATCTGTTTGGCGACGATTATTATCTGGAGTTGCAGCGCCATAAAGCGACAGTGCCCCGTGCCAATCACGAATGCTATCCGCTACAGGTCAACGTGAACAAATACCTGACGGAATATTCGCAGAAGTACAACGTCAAGCTGATTTGTTCGAACGACGTGCACTTCGTAGATGAAGAGAATGCCGAGGCGCACGACCGTCTCATCTGCCTGAGTACCGGTAAGGACTTGGATGACCCCAGCCGTATGCTCTACACCAAGCAAGAATGGATGAAGACGCGCGAAGAGATGAACGAACTCTTTGCCGATGTGCCCGAAGCGCTGAGCAATACACTGGAGATTCTCGACAAAGTAGAATATTACTCCATCGACCACGCACCTATCATGCCTACCTTCGCCATTCCCGAAGAGTTCGGAACGGAAGAAGGATATCGGCAGAAGTTTACCGAGAAAGACCTGTTCGACGAGTTTACGCAGGACGAACATGGCAATGTGGTGCTGAGCGAGGAAGATGCGAAAGAGAAGATTAAGCGTTTGGGCGGATATGACAAACTGTACCGTATCAAACTTGAAGGAGACTATCTGGCTAAGCTGGCTTTCGACGGTGCCAAACGAATCTATGGCGAACCGCTGTCGGACGAAGTGAAAGAGCGCATGAACTTTGAGCTGTACATCATGAAGACGATGGGTTTTCCCGGATACTTCCTTATTGTGCAGGACTTTATCAATGCGGCACGTGTGGAACTGGGCGTATCGGTTGGTCCAGGACGTGGCTCGGCTGCCGGTTCGGCAGTGGCCTACTGTCTGGGAATTACGAAGATAGACCCTATCCAATACGACTTGCTGTTCGAGCGTTTCCTTAATCCGGACCGTATCTCTTTGCCCGATATCGACGTTGACTTTGACGACGACGGCCGTGGCGAAGTGCTCCGCTGGGTAACAAATAAATATGGGCAGGAAAAGGTAGCTCATATCATCACTTACGGTACGATGGCTACGAAAATGGCTATCAAAGATGTGGCACGTGTGCAGAAACTTCCTCTTTCGGAATCCGACCGCCTGTGCAAGTTAGTGCCCGATAAGATACCCGACAAGAAACTGAATCTGCCGAATGCCATCGCTTACGTCCCCGAACTTCAGGCGGCGGAAGCATCGTCCGACCCGTTGTTGCGCAATACCATCAAGTATGCGAAGATGCTCGAAGGAAACGTGCGCGGTACGGGCGTTCATGCCTGCGGTACGATTATCTGCCGTGACGATATCACCGACTGGGTGCCTGTGAGCACTGCCGACGATAAGGAAACGGGTGAAAAGATGCTCGTCACCCAGTATGAAGGTTCGGTCATCGAAGACACCGGATTGATAAAGATGGACTTCCTCGGATTGAAGACGCTTTCTATTATAAAGGAAGCGGTGGAGAACATCCATCTGAGCCGTAGTCTCGAAATAGACGTCGACCAGATAGACATTTGCGACCCTGCTACCTATAAATTATATAGTGACGGACGAACGATCGGTACATTCCAGTTTGAATCTGCCGGTATGCAGAAGTATTTGCGCGAGCTGCAACCTTCTACTTTCGAAGACCTTATCGCCATGAATGCCCTCTACCGTCCGGGACCGATGGATTACATTCCCGACTTCATCGACCGTAAGCATGGTCGTAAGCCGATTGAGTATGACATTCCGGTGATGGAGAAATACCTGAAAGATACGTATGGTATTACCGTCTATCAGGAACAGGTGATGCTTCTGTCGCGTCTGCTGGCGGACTTTACCCGTGGTGAGTCTGACGCCCTCCGTAAAGCGATGGGTAAGAAGCTGCGTGACAAGCTAGACCACATGAAGCCGAAGTTCATCGAAGGCGGACGAAAGAACGGGCACGACCCGAAGGTGCTCGAAAAGATTTGGACGGACTGGGAGAAGTTTGCTTCCTACGCGTTCAACAAATCGCACGCGACGTGCTACTCTTGGGTGGCTTACCAGACAGCTTATCTGAAAGCCAACTACCCTTCCGAATATATGGCGGCGGTAATGAGCCGAAGTTTGTCGAACATTACGGATATCACGAAACTGATGGACGAATGTAAGGCAATGGGCATCCAGACGTTGGGACCGGATGTGAACGAGAGTAATCTGAAGTTCACCGTCAACCATGACGGAAATATCCGTTTCGGACTAGGAGCCGTGAAAGGAGTGGGCGAGGCTGCCGTGCAAAGTATCATGGAAGAACGCGATAAAAACGGTCCTTTCCAAGGAATCTTCGACTTCGTGCAACGTGTCAACCTGAACGCCTGCAATAAGAAGAATATGGAATGTCTTGCACTGGCAGGCGGCTTCGACAGTTTCCCCGAACTGAAACGTGAACAATATTTTGCAGTAAACTCAAAAGGAGAAATATTCCTCGAAACGTTGATGCGATACGGCAACCGCTATCAGGCGGATAAGTCTGCCGCTGTCAACTCCCTGTTCGGTGGTGAGAATGTGATAGACGTTGCCACTCCCGAAATACCGCAAGGTGTGGAGCGATGGAACGATCTCGATCGGTTGAACCGCGAACGCGACTTGGTGGGCATCTATCTTTCCGCCCATCCGCTGGATGAGTTTTCCATCGTCTTGGAACACGTATGCAACACACGCATGGCAGACCTCGAAGATAAAGCCGCCCTTGCAGGACGTGAAATAACGATGGGAGGAATCGTGACCAGCGTTCGCCGTGGAGTGAGCAAGAATGGCAATCCGTATGGCATTGCCAAGATAGAAGACTACTCCGGCTCTACCGAAATCCCATTCTGGGGAAATGACTGGGTGACCTATCAGGGATATCTCAACGAAGGAACTTTCTTGTTTATCAAAGCCCGCTGTCAGGCAAGGCAGTGGCGACCGGAAGAACTCGAAGTCAAGATAACCTCGATGGAACTGCTGCCGGATGTGAAAGAAGAGCTGGTGCAGAAAATCACGATAATCATTCCTCTGTCGGTGCTCAACTCAGCCCTGATAACCGAATTGTCTACCTTAACCAAGGAATCACCGGGGAAAACGGAACTCTATTTCAAGGTGACGGACGATTCCGATGTGAGCCATATGTCGGTCGATTTGATATCCCGTCCTATTAAGCTTTCGGTTGGTAGGGATTTAATAACATATTTAAAGGAACGCCCTGAACTTGGATTCCGTATAAATTGATTATATTTGTAGCGCAATAGCGAGTGAAACAGTAATTGAATCATTAATATTTAAAACTTTAAAAGAAATGGCTTTAGAAATTACAGACAGCAACTATAAAGAGCTCCTTGCAGAGGGTAAGCCGGTTGTGGTAGATTTTTGGGCTCCTTGGTGTGGCCCTTGTAAGATGGTGGCTCCTATCATTGAAGAATTGGCTAAGGAGTTTGAAGGACAAGTAATCATCGGCAAGTGCGATGTAGACGAAAATACCGATTTGCCGGCCGAATATGGTATTCGTAACATCCCTACCGTGTTGTTCTTCAAAGGTGGTGAGGTAGTAGACAAGCAGGTAGGCGCAGTTGCTAAACCTGTATTTGTGGAAAAAGTGAAGAAGCTTCTTTAAGCGGAGACTCTTCATCACACATATAACGTATCACTTAATACTTTAAAACATGGGACTGGAAGACGATTTTTTATTGGAAGATGCCGATGACGAAAAGACCATCGAGTTTATCAAAAACTATCTGCCTCAAGAGCTGAAAGAGAAGTTCTCGGACGATGAGTTGTATTATTTTCTCGATTTAATCGACGAGTATTACTCCGAAAGCGGCATTCTCGACGCTCAACCAGATGCCGACGGCTACGTCAACATCGACCTGGAAGAGGTAGTGGCTTACATTGTGAAAGAAGCCAAAAAGGACGAAGTAGGAGAATTTGATCCTGAAGAAGTCCTCTTTGTGGTTCAAGGAGAAATGGAGTACGGAAACTCTCTGGGACAGGTGGACTAAGACGACGTCCGGTCTCATTGTAGATAAATACAGATTTAGATTAGCCCGAAGATTCTAGGATTCTTCGGGCTTTCTTTCGTTTATAAAGCTTATAGGTGGTCTCGACAATGGAGCTGATGTATGATAGACAAGGTCGGTGAGCCATAAAAAATAAGTTTTCAAAAAAAAGTTTAGTGCGTGTTTTGCTCTCATACCCTCATAAAATGCTTCAATCCCTTTATTCATCGGGGTTTAAGGGTATGAGGGCAACCCTGAGGGCACTATGAGGGCAAAGAGTTACCCTCATACTTATTTTTTACTCTTTTAGGACGTTAATGGTTGAAGTTCAGGGTGTTAATAGCTGTTGCGTCAGTTGTTAGTACTCTACATCTCAGTCATTAATGGTTGAGAAATCAGGTGTTAATAGGTGGTATGCTGTGCAATAATACCTGATAATTGGTTTACTTCTACACTAAACAGAGGGTTTACTACATAAATGATGTGGGGTTAGTCGGTGTAACCTGTGGAGTGATTACCGATAATCCGTGGGACGACGAACGATAACCTGTGGGACGAAGATGGGTTTCCCGTCGGCTAAGTATTTGTTTCATGCTTTGAAACTAAATGTTCCATTCAGTGAAACATTTTGTTCCATTGGTTGAAACAAATAGTTTCATGCTGGTGAAACTATCTTTGATCGTAAAGGTTTGATTTTAAAATAGCTTGTTTTTCATTTTAAACAGGAAATGTTTTTATGAAGTCTTGCAGTTTTTCAATCTTGGTATTGATTATGTTCAATTGATGCAAAAGAGATAAAATGAATAAAATTTCATGAGATTCAAATTTAGATATTATTCCATTTTGTATTATTGTTTCTTCAATCCAGTCAATGAGGTATATAACATATATTTTGAGATTCAATACATTGCACTCTTCAGATTCTTTTCTATAGTGTAAACGGTGAAATAGATAGTAAGCTAAGCCTAATATACCATTATCAATATCTAGACCGGATAGCCTTCGCATATCGATCCCATTAAAAACTATAGCATCTATGTCCGAAAGCACTTCGTCGGCATTTCCCTCAACCAATTGATTTTGAATCAAATATTCTACTCCAACTCCCACACCACAAAGCCCATTTCCATATGACAACGGGGAACTTGTGTCGCAACTTTCCCAAATATCGTCTAATAATTTTTCTCCCTGCAATTTGTAATTGTCATCATTTGTCTTTTGATATAGAGAGTATAATGATATGATTTTTCCCATGTACCCGTTCATGCCGATTAGATTTAGGTCAAAATCACTATTAATACTATCTTTTAGAATAGGAAATGTTATTGAATTGTCGTTGACTGAAAGATTTTGGTTCATGTTGCAAGTTGCCAATAATGCTTTCTGATTATTAATGAGTCTTTCTTTCTGGTCAATTCCTTTCTCTGAAATCCGAGGATGGTGAAGATGATAACAAGGACCATCTATTCTTGCTATGGGTAGCCCCAATATTTCCATTCTTTTTACTCTTTCAATGTCTTCGGGTCCCCAGCCATAGAAATCTTCATTTTCTCCTCCTGCAGCTATGTATTTTTCTCTGTCTACTAGAAATGCACCTCCTACCGAAGGGCGTTTCATCAAAGAATGTCCTGACGAAGAGTTTGGAGTCATGGCTCCATTTCTGACCAATTCGCTCTCAGTATTATTCAATAAACGGAATTCACCGTCATATGGAAAGCACATCGCAAATCCATCTTCTATCTTTCGGATTGCTTTTTTTAGTTGTTCTTCTTCGATGATAATATCCGTATCCCAAATGCCTACTACAGAATGCTGTGCACCTTTTAGTAGCATATTCAAATAACGAGTTCTATGAAAAACGGTTTGATTGTCCATTACGAACCGATAGCGTAGTCTTTCATGAGCCATAGGGTAGAATTTTTGTTCATTATCGCTTTCGATGATATCAATATATATAAAAGAATAATTTAAGAGATGAGATAATACGAAGCGTAAATTATCTTCTCTTTCTTTTGATTCTATTCGGACGGGTATAATAATGCTGATAGGATTCATGATTTAAACGGTTAATTTGATTTAAAGTAAATATACGTTAATAAATACTATAATGGTATTGTATTATGGAAATAAAGTACCAATGTATAACAAAAATTTTATATTTGCAAAATAACTATTAAAAAATAGTCAAAAGTGAAGTGTTGAGAGTATTCTTTTAGGTAAACGAACTGAATTTTACTTTAAAGGATAAAAGATGTTAACCGAGGTAGGGGAGAATGGTTTCTCCGGTGTATTTATATACAGAAGCAGAGAGATGCTGTTTCTAAACAAGTTAATTACATGAATGAAATGCTATGAACATGATGGAACCTTATATTTCTTCTTCTGAGTTACCGGCCACAATTACTAGAAAATGGATGACTAATTTATGTCGGCAGTTTATTTTAAAAGATTCTTTAAAAGAAGACTTAGGACTTTATAATGGAAAAATGGGCTATGTCTTATTTTTCTTTCATTGTGCGCGTCATTTAGATAACCTATGGTTTGAGGAATATGCTGAAGATTTGCTGGATGAAATATACAGTGATGTTACTTTAGAAACTCCGCTAAATTTCTTTAATGGGCTGTGTGGCATTGGGTGGGGAATTGAATATCTAGTGCAACATGGCTTTGTGAAAGGATGTACGGATGAGATTTTGGCTGACTTGGACGAGAAAGTAATGAGAACAGACCCGCGTAGAATAGAGGATAGTAGTTATGAAACAGGAATAAGAGGTATAGCAGCGTATGTTTGTAGCCGATTATCGTCGCCTCGTTCCACAGGTTCAACTTTGCCTTTCGATTCTCTCTATTTGGAAGATTTAAGAGGTGCGTGTCTACGTTTGGGTGTAGATATGGAACGTAATCTGAAATTCTCGGATTTATTGGAACGAGTTTCTATTTATTATTCCGGTAAGCCAAAGAGCGAGATGTGCTGGTATTTAGTATTGAAACAATTATATGTATAACTATTAAGGAGGATTTATTATGAAGAAACTAGGTAAATTAGACCTGAAACAGGTTGAAATGAAAGATGATGAGATGAAAGTCTTATTTGGTGGTAAATTAATTTATAAATGTATTCGTGCTTGCGATTATGGCGAAGATGGCATTAGAGTTTATACATTTACAACTGATAATTTTAGCTTGGCGAATTCTTGGTGTGGATTTTGGGAGAGTGCTGGTTGGGCGACAAAGATATATGTTGACGATGATGGCAGTAATAAGGGAATGCATTATTATTATTTATAAACGTATGTTTTATGAGAAAATTTATAATCTTACTGCTAATCTTAAATAGTAGCTTATTTTGCTTGGCGCAACAGTATAAGGTAGATATTACTAAGGCTATTATTAAGGATATTCCACTCTCAGCTGTTTTATTGGATTTTAAAACTGTTGATTTAGTAATACCTGATGGTGTTGAAGTGAAAAATGTGTCTGTCTACTATTTAAAAGATGGTAAATATTTAGTTGTAGAAAATCTTGAAAGTAAGGCATATTTATTTGATAATCATGGAGGATTTATAAAAGAAATTGATGGTGATTATACAGGAAATACATTTTCATTTAATCCATTTGTTGATGTGAAGAGAAATTCCTTATATAAAGATAACCTTAATGAATGGATTGGTATAGATATACTAACCAATAAAGTTACGAAACGCGTCGTTAAGCCAAAGCAGTTGAAGGATCAGATTGCAAGTTTTATACAATTATCTAAAAATGAATATATGGGATATGTTAATAATCAAACTGGTAATTGTAATACATTGTTTGCAGTTTTTGATGTCAATGGAAAGATTTTGTGGCGGGAGCCTAATAATAAGGCTTATACTAAAGTCAATGTTGATAGTCCATTTCAGCGTGGATCATTTTACGAATATGAATCTCATTATTATTGTTTAGAACCTTTCATGGGAACAACTGTATATGAAGTAGGAGATAATATATTAAATCCACATATTTATTTTTATGCTGGTGATAAAACGCCTATATATGAATATCAGGATTTGAATAGGGATAATCTAAATAATAAAGATGAATGGAAATTATCTTTAGTCAGAGAAACTGAGACAAGAATCTATTTCACTTATGTAACAGCTAAAGGAATGCGTTGGGGATATTATGACAAGAAAGAAGATCAGGCATATATTACCCCAGAATTACCCAAAACTACCAAATCGGATGATATCACTGATAAGAATCTTAGACCATCTTTTATTCAGGATCAATATTCTGTAAAATCTAAGCTTAAAGGTGATACGCTTAAGTTAGTAATAGGTAAATTTAAATAAGCACTTATATAATAAACTATATATGCAAATAAGTATTATTGTTCCGGCATATAATTCAGCTAATTATCTGTCTCAGTGTCTAGAATCGTTGGTAACGCAAGATTCAATAGACTTTGAAATACTCCTTATTAATGATGGGTCAACAGATGCAACGGCTAGTATTTGTGATTCTTATTTAGAAAATGACCCGCGTATAAGAGTGTTTCATCAACTGAATAGTGGTCTTTCGGAAGCCCGTAACTTAGGTTTGAAAGAAGCTGTAGGAGAATATGTACTTTTTGTGGATAGCGATGACTGGATAGCAAGCGATGCTTGCTATCTATTATATCAAAAAGCGAAAGAAACCAATGCGGATATCGTACTTAGTACAATGTCTTATTGGAACAGCGATAATAGTTCCTATAAGGTGGGGGAAAAGTATGAACTTTTTTCTGAAGAGAAGGTGATGAATGGGAAAGAGTGCTTATATAGAATGCTTAAAGCCGGTTGTTATACTCCTATGGTATGTGGCAATCTTTATCGTAAGCAGTTTTTAGATACTTTTAATTTACATTTTTTCGGTACGGTTCATGAAGATGAAAGGTTTTCTCCAATAGTATTCTATCATGCAGAACGAGTGACTTATTTGTCCGGTAATTATTATTTTTATCGCCAACATGACAATTCTATCATGCATTCTTATCAGTTAAAGGAACGTATGAAAGCGTTGCATGACATTAGTGTTTCATTATACAATTTTGCAACTACACAAATAGATAAAAGTGAAAAGTACCAGAACATTCAGTGTTCTTTACTATGGCAATCAGGTTCGCTCTATCTTCGTTCCCTAAAATTGAAAGAAAGCATAGTTAGAAAAGGAGAAGATGTGTCACTCTCAGATAGGCATATATCCGATATTCTTCAATACAAAGAATTGCTCTCACAAGAAAATAAAGAATGGCTTGATGAAATAGAGATTCTTTTGCTGGAGAGACAGAAGAAAATTAATTTTCTCAGTCAATGTAGTCATGATAAAAAGCAGTTATTTATTTTTTCTCGTGATAGTATTGGTAATAAGTATGGAGTAGGTACTTATATGCGTCAGTTGGTACAATGTTTTGATTCAAACGAATGGATGGTTTGTGTTGTCTCACTTTTTACCAATGATAAAGAATACTCCTTAGAAGAAAAGGAGGGAATATTTTATTTCTCTATACCTTATCCTTCGGCAAGCGTAATTACGACAGGAGCGAATAGCACGGAAAGCCGATATTATAAAAGTGTGTTTTATTATCTGGCTTCTCATGTACGCTACAGGGATGTTTATTGTCATTTCAATTTTATTCATGTATATGAACTAGCAATACTTTTCAAACAAAAATTGAATAGTAAGAACATCTTCACTTTGCACTATATGGAATGGAGTTTTGACTTGCTAGGTGATATGGCAGCCTTGGAACGAGCATTGCTTAACGCTAGTGATGATAACGAAAAATACTTGAAAATAGAATTTGAAAGGGAACAGCGATTCATGGCTGATTGCTGTGATAAAGTTATAACAATTGCTCGACATTCTTATGATACTGTGCGTACTTTGTATAAGATACCGGAGTCGAAACTGGAACTTATCCCTAACGCTTTGCAAGATGAATACATTGAACGTACTTCAGATGAAGTTAGAATGTTAAGACAAAAGTATGGTTTTAGTGAAAATGACAGATTGTTGATTTTTGCGGGGCGGCTTGATCCCGTGAAAGGTGTTATGGAGTTGATTGAAGCTTTTAATTTGTTGCAACAGGATATCTCTGATGCTCGGTTGATTATAGCTGGCGACGGTAACTTTAAACGTTGCTTTGAAGCGGCCAACCCCTGTTGGTCAAAGATTGTATTTACTGGATTTATAGCAAAAGAACAGCTTTTCGAATTATATGCTATTGCAGATGTTGGTATTACTCCATCCTTGCATGAGGAATTTGGATATGTTGCTGTGGAGATGATGATGAATAGATTGCCTGTAATAGCAAGTGCTAGCACCGGATTAAAAGAAATTATGGATGATGGAAAGTACGGAGTGCTGGTAGATATGAGTAAAGATGATAGAGTAATTCGATTGAAGGAGGCTATTGTTGATTGGCTTGATAATAAAGAGGATAATAGAAAAATTAGAGAACTTGGCAGAGAACGATTTAAACAAAATTATTTGATAAATATTTTTAGAGAACGAATGAAACTGTTGTATCACAACATATTATTTACTAACAATTTTTTAAAAAAAAGCTTATGAAGAAAATCGGAAAATTAAGTTTGCACAATCTTATCCAGGCTGAGATGGCAAAAAAAGAAATGAATGCTTTGAAAGGTGGTATGGCTTGCCGATGCGAATGCCACTGTGTTGTTACATGTCCTTGTAAATATGCTGGCCCACAAGAAGGACCTAACGATTCTTTTTATGGTGGCTCAAGTGCAAATGATAATGCTCAAGCAAATGTTGGAGCAGTAGCAAAAAATGATAAAACAGACTTTTATAGGAATAACCATGTCTTTTTTGGAGGTTATTAGTTAGTTATATGGGTTCTTCTTTAATTTGATTAGTTTTCATTAATTGAATCTAGCATCTAATTTTATGAAGAACCCGTATCTATATATAGATATCTAGTACTACAGTGAATTGTGAATGTAATGTTCTGTATTCTAAATAAATAGTTTATGAAATATATCCTTTTGATTATATCCTTTTTTTTAGTAAATTGTTTAGGGAACCACTCTACTATGCAAAAAGAAAATAAGTACGGTAAAGGCAATTTGCTAACCATTGACATGAACAAAGAATATCCTGTCCGTCAGTTTACGCTTGAAGATATTGCACAAGTAGAATACATTCCATTAGAAACAAATGATAGTGTTC
>NZ_URFY01000031.1 GCF_900547205.1 uncultured Bacteroides sp. | reverse complement strand
CACTGCATATCGTCGGCAGCGTCAGATGTGTATAAGAGACAGCTTATGGTATGACTGACACAATGGGCCGTATGCACTCAGACGCTCAGTTCGCTGGTTCTTCATCAGTTCCTGCTCACGTAGAAATGATGGGATTCCTGGGAATTGGTAACAACCCGATGGTAGGTTGTACTGTGGCTTGTGCTGTGGATGTGGCTCAGGCTTTGGCGAAGTAATTTTAGTTACTTCATATAGATAAGCTCCTGTAATCCTTGTGGTTGCAGGAGTTTTTTATTTAAGGTAATTTGAAGGAAATAATCGTTTGGGACAGCTTATCTCAACTATCATTTAGAGTTGTTGAGTGATGGGGTTATAAGCTTGAATGAAAGTAAGCAAAACAAAAAGGGCTATCACCTATTGAAGTCTCAATTACTACTAACGGGAAGAGAATCTACTTCTGTACAGGTAAACATATACCTGCCGCTGATTGGAACAAAGAGAAACAGGTGGTAAAAGGTAAGAATGAAGAAGCTCAATTAATCAATGGTTATCTTATCCAACTACGTAACAAGATATACCAGAAAGAAATTGAACTGCTCCAAAAGGGCTACCTTATCACTGCCGAACTATTAAAAGAAGCTATCACAGATAAGGTGGAAGCTCTGAATGAGAAAACACTATTAGAAGTTCTGGAAGAACATAACACAGAACGCAAAGCAATGGTAGGTAAGACTGTTGCTCCTGCTACCTACTGGGTGTTTGAGTACACAGGCAGATTATTCAAGGAGTTCATTCAACAGCGATACGAGCGTAAGGATTTATATTTAAGAGAAGTAAACTTAGGTTTCATTCAAGGATTTCATGCCTTTCTCTTGGGAGAGAAGAAGATGGGGCAGAACTCTTGTGGTAAGCACTTAAAGTTTTTAAAGAAGTTATTGAATTTAGCTGTTGCCAATTCTTATATATCCTATAATCCTGTAAATGCTTATTAGGTGGAACGTGAACCCGTTGAGATTGATTTCTTAGACGAGGAAGAACTAAGAAAGATTATCAACTTTGACACTCCCCTACCACGATTGGAACGAGCTAAGGATATGTTCCTCTTTGGGTGCTTCACAGGATTCAATCATAGTTCCGTTGCCATTACTAAAAGATACTTGGGATTAAGGCAGGAAGAAATTCTACAGACGTACGACTGTTTGAGTTTCTAAATAACAGCCAGGACAAATCCAGAGCAGGGTTAGCTTTATATACCCCAATTGAGTTTTGTCCTGCCCTAAATTTCAGACGGAGAGATAACCCTCTATATCTTATATATGGTACATCTCATAAATAAAGTTGAGAGGCATCTAAAGTTTGTTCTTAACAGTTTGGCATTTCAGCCCTATACTATAAAGTCAATTCTACCAATTCTAAGATTCTACACACCTCTAAAGTCTTGAAACTTAGGTCAAAGTTAGCCCATTATAAATCACCAACAGTATGTTGACATAATGAGGATAATTCTATGTGGGTGTAAACTTGCCGAATTTGATTCTTATAGGGTCAGAAGTGAGTTTACTCACCTACCCTAAACAGCTTACTCTAAGCACATCTCAACATTTTATAAACAATAAGTTCTTGCCATTCAAACGAATTTCGTAACTTTGTGCCGTAATCCCTTACACCTGAAACGTTAGGTCACTGAGGGAGGACATATTTTAGTTAACGATGAGCGTTTGACATATTATCCTATCGTGAAATCTCGACAATTTCAATCTCTAAGGATAATAGGCAAGAACGCTCACGTCAGTGCTATATATCTACTGCTTAGTAGTTTATATAACAGTCTGGCGTGAGCTATTGTTTATTACTTAGAGATGGGCAGTCGAGAGCCTCACGATAGTAATATTCAGTAGTTTCACGCCTTCATTGTTTAGTACTGATTAATTAACTAAATTTTAAATGATATGAGAACAATTAGATTATTCGCAACCTCATTATTGGTTGCACTGTGTGTAGGACTTAGTTCTTGTGGGGGAGATGAATTTACAGAAGAGCCATTAACTCCTATTCCAACTAACCCTACTTTGGAAGACGTTTATTCTAAATACATTAATGATTATGAGAATATGACCTGTAAGCGATTCAATGATAATGGTGATATTATTGAATTTACGGGGATTACAGCCAAAGGGTATCTCATGATAAACCTTTTCCAAGAAGCTACTAAGACTAAGGTTTTTGATTGGGTGGATAATGTAAAGACTGATACCATATATAAGGTTTACAAAGGCTATGGCGAATATGAAGAAATAACTGTAAAATCAATAGGCTTATCTCGTGATAAGTCTTACATGAAGTCTAATAAAGATTTTATTACATTAGTAGATTTCTATGGAGGAACATCACCATTCACAAGAATATTATTCGTGAATGATGGAAAGTCTAAGATGAGTAATATTATGCCTGTGGACTCTTGGAGCATAAGAACATTCATTCCTAATTGGTACAATAATGAATACAGCTTCATACATGATTGTTGCTATACACTCACAGGCGATACAGTCTATACCATTAAATATGATAGAAACGACTTCTACGATATAAAAGATTATGAAGACAGAATAGTGTTGCATGGTTCATATCATTACAAAATCACAAGAATATCCAATGAAGAAGGAATTGGTACTAACATTGCAAATTTCAGTAAAATATATCAATTCAATTCATGTAAGATAAATTATAAAGACTATAAGAAAGTTTGGGAATGCAACATCACTTTACCATTTGATTATGAAGCCAATGCCAAGTTATCTTATTCCATCGTAGATGATTCCTCTGACATATGGGAATACAAAGCAAACATTACATATTATGATGGAACTAAAAATGAAGTCACCTTTAACATCAACATCAATGAGGGTACTATTATTGAGAAAGGAATACCTATAACTTTAACTAATCTCAAGGGCACATGGGATATGGTTAAGTGTTACGGTTGGGAGTACAACGATGATGATGTTAAGGAAGATTGGACGGAGGACGTAACAGGTGAGTACATCTTCTTCGAAGATGAAGATGGTAATGGTGGATTTAACGATGGTTACAAGACTTACTATTTTGCCAGTTCAATAGATGGGAACAAGTTAGTTCTTAGAAGTTCTGAATGGTTACAAGGTAAGGCTGTTACCATTACCAAACTTACAAGTACAGAGTTACATATCACTGCCACAGATGCGGTTTCAGAAGAGAACTATGAGATGAAAAGACGATAATATATTAATCATTAATAACTTAAAGACAATGAGAACATTTAGAATTTTGGCAGCCCTTATGATGGCTGTAGTATGTGTTAGTTTATCATCTTGCAGTGATGATGATAAGAATGATAAACCAGTGATTGAGGAAGCCAATCTAATTGGCAAATGGCAATCTACTTGGGAAAAGGTTCACACAGTAGAAAATGGTAAAGAAGTAGTTATCTCTGATGAAGCCTACACCGATGGCTCTTGGGAGTTTAAAGCTGATGGAACCTGCATTGAGAATGGAAACACTACCTCTGCCCATTGGACCTTAAAGCATGATAAGCTGACTATTTCCTACAACGAGGGCTTTGACGATGATTACACAGTGAAAGAACTCACTGCTAACAAGCTGGTTCTTGTCTTTGAAGATTGGGACAATACAGATGATGGAGGTGAGGTGCTGGATGATGCTACAACTACCACTTACAAGAAGATTGACTAATCATTCTTAGAAACATGAGGAGAACAGCATTTGAGGAAACTTAGGTGCCGTTCTTCTTTTAACTTAGTCAAGCAGTCAACTTATTTGTGAAATAGTTGTTCAACCTCTACAAATTAACTACATTTGCATAAACTCATAATGAAAAGATTATGGAATACATTAATGAATTTCACAAGGAATGGATGGAACGCACTCGTCAGTCAATAGCATCTTGGAGCAAGCAGCCAGCATCGTTAGAAGAAGTAAAGAAACAGCATGAGCGGTTGAATCAGCAAAGAGCTATTAGAGAGGGCAAATCGAAGAGTTAATCTTATTTGCTAACTCATTACACATGGTTATTAGCTTTAACTCACCAATACAATTATGGAGGATTTAGTGTACATTTTGATAATTGGAATAATCTCTTTTCATATACTTAAAAAGTCCACATCTCTTTCTTTGTGAAATAGATGTGGACTTTTTAATCCGTTCTACTTTAAATCAAGGAATGGCTTCTACTCAACAAAAGCCTCCAGACGTTTCTTAGTGTCTTCCAAATCGAAATAAAAGGGATTAAAATCTTCATTAAACCATTCATTATATTCAAGGACAGCCTTAGAACGGGGATATTTTAAAGCATTCTGCATGGCGATATAGCCAAAAATACCTCCACAATCTTCCGGCGGACAGGCATTGGCACCGTCTAAAAGCTTAATCGAAGGCGTTTCTCCTATTTTATAATCCTGTCGGGATTCTACTGTTATCTTATGCATCCAACTGTCGCCAAAATCATATTCAAATGCCAGAGATACCCCTTTGCGATTCAATAATTCGCCCAAGGCTATTTCGTTAGAATCCACTCGCTGATAGCCTGCTGGCAAATATACATCATCATCTTTGACATTTTTCGCTAAATAAAAGCATTTTCCTTTCATAAACTGGTGCAGAAGACAACCACTCCACCCCATAGCCGTTTTTACAACATCAGCAAAACGCCCCAAACGAATATTCGAAGGCACTTCCAAAGTACGCCAGATGGATGGGCTTAACCCTTCAATAGCTATTTTAAGACACAGCTTCTTTACAGAATCCGACTCTATATATAGGCTTTTATCTTCATCAGAGTCGTCATAATCCACCTCCAAGCCGTTAAGTTCGTTTTCATAAGCAGTAATACATTCATCAACAGAACTAAACTCAAGCACTCGCATTTCCGAATGCGACATTTTCTTTTTCAGCGTCTTGAAATCAGGAATATCATCAGAAGAAACATCAAACCTCTTAAAGATTTTCTCTAAAACAGGTAGAGCTTCCACACCTTTTATTTTCAACAAACATTGGGACATAAAATTAATAGCTATCGAATCACAATCGTCAATATCTGTTCTTTCCAAAAAGCAATTCAACACTTTGCAGAACCAATCAATAACTTTCAGTCGATTCTCCGGCGTTACTTTCGCAATTTGAGTCATAGCTTCCACTACTTTTACTTTAGCAATGGGAAGTAATCCTGATTCTTGCATGAAATCGCTAAGCTCGTCCAGCCGATTTATCCCAATCCGACAGATAAGAAGTGGAGGTATTTCTTCAAAATCATAGCCTAAAAAAGACTCAATGAAGTCTATATCCTGTCGCAAACTCTCCAGAACGACATCCAGACAGTCTTCTAATACGTAGTGTTCCATCAACCAAAATCCACCCAACAGCCTATATGGATAATCTCGATCTTTAGTCTCCTTATAATCAACAAAGACCTTCAGTGTCAAGTTACGCAGTTCGCGCACCAATTCATCTTGGGGCACAGAAGAGCACTGTAATAACAATTCGTTTTTAAACACATCATCAAATTCTTCCTGTTCCCACAAAGGCACCAGATAGCGAGCCAACGGCTTAGTTTGTAGTTTATAGTCAGGACATTGATAGTGATAATACATTTCGGAATAATCGGAGTCTGAAGTATCAGTGGTACATTGAAGCATTTCAATAGCTCTTTTCTTCTCTTCAGGAGTTATCGTATTCATTAATTCGGTAAAAAGCTCCTCTGGGGTCATTTCTTTCTTTGCCATCTTGTTTGATTTATATTCGACTGCCAAAAATAAACATTATTATTGACAGTACACAACTTTCTTACTTTATTTTGTAGTATCTACCATAAAAACAGTATATTTGTTTACTTAATCACTAAACGTCCTTGTCATGGAACAACTAAAAACTAAATGTAACAGTAGCAAGGCTACCGGAATATTCTTCCTCATTATGATGATTGTATGCCTATCATCCTGCACCAGCAGCCAGAAAGATATCATTCCTTCTGCCGAATATGCTCCTTATGTCAATGCCTATACGGGGGGAGTTATCTCGCAAGGTTCTACCATACGCATCGAACTGACGCATGACCAACCTATGGTAGACATGAACAACGAACTGAAAGATAATCCGTTCAGCTTCTCTCCCTCACTGAAAGGTAGAGCCTATTGGGTGAGCAACAACACCATAGAGTTTGTTCCCGAAGAAGGAACACTAAAACCTGGAGCATTCTATGAAGGGACTTTCCAACTTGGAGATTTTATCGATGTAGACAAGAAACTGAGACAATTCAATTTCTCATTCCGGGTGCAGGAACGCAATTTTACTATTCACACGGAACCGATAACAATTACCGCTACTCAGCCCGATGTGGCAAGTATTAAAGGAGAGATACGCTTCAGCGACGTAGTGAAAAAGGAGGAGGTAGAGAAGATGCTGACTGCCGGCAATGGAAATGGCAAAAGCGTCCCGGTTGAAATTACCCCTACGGACCATCCTACCCAATATAAATTTAATATAAGCGAGATTGCCAGAGAAGCAGAAGACACCCAACTGGTAATAACAGCCAACGGCATCCCCGCACGCATCGACCATACGCAGACCGAAGAAGTATTGATTCCTGCAAAAGATAGTTTCCGCTTTCTGACTGCCGAACGCATCGACCAACCCGAAAACGGAATAGAACTTGTATTCTCTGCTCCCGTATCCAACACGCAAGACCTGAAAGGATTGGTTGAAATACCGGAAGTATCTTCTTCCATCACTCAAATCAAAGACAACAGAGTCTTTATCTATTTTGAGACAAACAAACTGACTAAGCTGACTTTGAACATCCACGAAGGAGTAAAAAGCACGATGGACAAAGCCTTGGGGACTTCACATTCCATTTCGTTCAGCGAACTGAACCTGAAACCACAAGTGGAAATGACAACCACTGCCGCAATCCTGCCCGACTCTAAGAGCTTGATTATCCCTTTCCGGGCAGTGAACTTATATGCTGTAGACTTAAACGTGATTCGTATTTTCGAAAACAACGTACTGATGTTTATGCAGACCAACTCGCTTACTTCTGCCAACGAACTGCGCCGTTCGGGAAGATTGGTCTATAAGAAAACACTGTGGCTGGGCAAAGACTCTTCTAAAGACGTTCATCAGTGGGAAGATTATTCGATAGACCTCGCCGGACTGATTCATCAGGAACCGGGTGCTATCTATCGCGTGATATTAACATTCCGACAGGAATATTCGGCTTACCCATGCGGAGGAAGCGACAATCGGGAGATGAAATTTGCAGATAATGCATCCGATGGCTTGACAAAGGTGAGCGGAAGTACAATAACAGAAGAAGATGAAGCGGTTTGGGATATTCCTGAAGCTTATTATTACTACAACGGCAGCACAATGGACTGGAGTTTGTATCGGTGGACAGAGCGGGATAATCCGTGTCATCCTTCCTATTATATGAATTCCGACCGTACCGCAGCCTGCAATGTGTTTGCTTCTAACCTAGGAATGATTGTAAAAAGAAACTCTTTGAATAAATTATGGATAGCGGTAAGCAACATTTTGGATACGAAACCGGTAAGTAAAGCACAAGTCACCGTTTATAATTTCCAATTACAGCCGATAGGTAAAGGAGAAACAAACGGAGAAGGATTGCTGGAAATCACAGCGAAAGGGATTCCTTTCCTAGTGGTGGCAGAGTCCGATAAGCAGAAGGCTTATGTGCGAGTAGTTGACGGTGAAGAACAGTCTGTCAGCCGATTCGACGTGGGAGGAAAAGACATCCAGAAAGGTTTGAAGGGATTCATCTACGGTGAAAGAGGGGTTTGGCGACCGGGAGATACACTTCACATCTCCTTTATTCTGGAAGACAGGGAAAAAAGAATCCCTGATAAACATCCTGTAGCACTGGAAATATACAATCCGAGAGGACAATTCTACACCAAGATGATTTCCACACAGGGAATGAACGGATTCTATACATTCGACGTTCCTACACAAGCCGACGACCCTACCGGACTTTGGAATGCATACGTAAAAGTAGGCGGAACAACTTTCCACAAGGGCCTGCGAATAGAAACGATAAAGCCGAACCGATTGAAAATTAATCTGGCACTACCCACCGTTATTCAAGCTTCGGACAGGGAAATATATGCTCCACTCTCCTCTTCATGGCTGACAGGTGCCACCGCTTCGCGCTTGAAAGCTAAGATAGAAATGTCATTGTCCAGAGTGAATACACAGTTTAAGAACTACGGGCAATATATCTTCAATGACCCGGCTACGGACTTCACGACTGTCAAAAAGGATGTGTTCGACGGAGTGCTGGATGCTGAAGGAAAAGCAGGAGTCACATTGAAGCTCCCCGCAGCAACCAACGCACCGGGCATGCTGAACGCAACATTTACTACACGCGTGTTCGAACCGGGAGGCGATGCCAGCATCTACACGCAAGGTGTACCGTTCTCACCGTTCACATCTTATGTAGGCATCAGCCTGAACCAACCGCAAGGGAAATATATCGAGACTGACAAAGACCATGTATTTGACATTGTGACCGTGAATCCGCAGGGACAGCTGGTGAGCCGTTCGAATCTGGAATACAAGATATATAGAATCAGTTGGAGTTGGTGGTGGGAGAATAGCAACGAATCTTTCGGAGCATATATAAACAGCAGCTCCATCACTCCCGTAGCCAGCGGCAGTCTGCAAACAAACGGAGGGAAAGCGTCCTTCAAATTCCGTGTCGACTATCCGAGTTGGGGACGCTATCTGGTCTATGTGAAAGATAAGGAAAGCGGACACGCCACCGGAGGAACCATCTACGTGGATTGGCCCGAATGGCGAGGGCGTTCGAGCAAGACCGACCCTAGCGGCATCAAGATGCTTGCCTTCTCTTTGGACAAAGATTCGTATGAAATAGGTGAAACAGCAACAGCAATCATTCCTGCCGCTGCCGGAGGACGTGCACTGGTATCTATCGAAAATGGTTCGACAGTACTCAAGCAAGAATGGCTGGATGTTTCTAATGAGGGAGATACAAAGTATATCTTTAACATTACACCGGAGATGGCTCCGAATGTATATCTGCACATCAGCCTACTGCAACCTCATGCACAGACAGTTAATGATTTGCCTATCCGTATGTATGGCATTGTTCCGGTATTTGTGACCAATAGCCGGACAGTGCTGCAACCGGAAATAAAGATGCCGGAAGTGCTGCGCCCGGAAACGGATTTCAATGTTACCGTCAGCGAGAAGAGCGGGAAACCGATGACTTATACGCTGGCTATCGTTGATGACGGATTGCTCGACCTGACAAACTTCAAGACTCCCGACCCTTGGAACGATTTCTACTCGCGCGAAGCACTCGGCATCCGCACGTGGGATATGTTCGACAATGTTCTGGGAGCTTCTGCCGGAAGCTACCGTTCGCTTTTCAGCACAGGTGGAGACGCTTCATTGAAACCTGCCGATGCCAAAGCGAATCGCTTCAAGCCGGTAGTGAAGTTCATCGGTCCGTTCTATCTGGGAAAAGGAAAGCAGCAGACTCATACGTTGAAGCTTCCGATGTATGTAGGTTCTGTCCGTGCCATGGTAGTTGCCGGGCAAGAGGGAGCTTACGGAAATGCTGAAAAGACGGCATTTGTGCGGACACCGTTGATGCTATTGTCTACATTGCCGCGCGTACTTAGTATTCAGGAAGAAATCACCGTTCCGGTGAATATCTTTGCGATGGAGAATCAGGTGAAGAATGTAACGGTGTCTATTCAGGCGTCCGGCGGAAACGTTCAAGTGGTCGGTTCTTCTCAGCAATCACTTACGTTCAGTAAGCCCGGCGACCAACTTACCTACTTCACATTAAAGACCGGAAACAAAACAGGGAAAGCAACTATCCATCTCACCGCAAGCGGAGGAGGACAGCAGACCAAAGAAACGATTGAAATAGATGTGCGGAATCCGAACCCGATAGTAACCTTACGCAACAGTCAATGGATAGAAGCGGGACAAAGCGGAGAACTAACATATAGCTTATCCGGCTCTTCAACAAACAACAGTATCCAACTGGAAGTATCCCGTATCCCTTCAGTAGATATCAGCCGTCGATTCGACTTCTTGTATAACTACGAGCACCACTGCACCGAGCAGTTGACTTCCAAAGCTCTGCCGCTCTTATTCGTCTCTCAATTTAAAGCAGTGGACAAACAGGAAGCTGAGAAGATAAAGAAGAATGTGCAAGAAGCCATCCGGCAGATTTATTCCCGCCAACTTCCGAACGGAGGATTTATATATTGGCCGGGGAATGCTGTTACCGACGAATGGATTAGCTCTTATGCAGGAATGTTCTTGACGCTGGCACAAGAAAAAGGATATGCTGTTCACTCCAATGTACTGAATAAATGGAAACGCTTCCAGCGTGCTGCCGCACAAAACTGGCGTATGCCGCAGGATGCAAGCAACTGGCAACTATGGCAGTCGGAATTACAGCAATCATTCCGTTTATACACCTTAGCATTGGCGGGCGCACCGGAACATGGTGCCATGAACCGGATGAAGGAACAACCGGGATTGTCTCTACAAGCCAAATGGAGACTGGCAGCAGCCTACGCACTGACCGGAAAGATGAAGCCTGCCGAAGAATTAGTGTTCAACGCAGAAACTACCGTTACTCCTTATTCTTCGATGAACCAGATTTATGGTTCATCCGACAGGGACGAAGCGATGATTCTTGAAACACTGCTTCTGATGAACCGGGAACGGGATGCACTCCAACAAGCGAAGAAGGTTTCTAAGAATCTATCGGAAGAGAGCTGGTTCAGCACTCAATCTACCGCCTTTGCCTTGATGGCAATGGGTCGGTTGGCAGAAAAACTTTCGGGGACGCTGGATTTCACTTGGACACTGAACTGTAAGCAACAACCTGCCGTGAAATCTGCGAAGGCTGTATTCGAGAAAGAGATTCCTACTTCACCCATATCCGGCACGGTTTCTATCAATAATAAAGGTAAGGGGGCACTTAGTGCGGATATTATCACACGCACGCAATTGCTCAATGATACGCTTCCTGCTATTGCCGACAATCTCCGTATGGATATAAGGTATACAGACATGAACGGCACGCTTATATCGGTGGATGATATCAGACAAGGAACTGACTTTATAGCCTTTGCCTGCATATCCAATATCAGTGGAACTTCTGATTACACCAACTTGGCACTGACGCACATCATACCTTCCGGTTGGGAGATATACAATGAAAGAATGGTGACTCCCGATGAGGAATCTACGAACAGTTCGTCGGGTGCTTCAAGGTTCTTACTTAGCAAGTATACCTATCAGGATATTCGAGACGACCGGGTATTGACATATTTCAACTTGCGCCGTGGCGAAACGAAGGTGTTTCCCGTCAGACTGCAAGCGACCTATGTAGGAGACTTTATCCTTCCGGCTGTTCAATGCGAAGCCATGTATGATGCTGCCGTACAGGCACGCACCAAAGCAGGAAGAACCACAGTCAGCCGATAAGTAAGATTGATGGGACAAGTTCGGTTCATGGGAGTTAAGATATTGAATTTCTTCAGACACTTATCCGTCACCAGAAAAGTAATGCTCGTTATCATTGCTATTCTGGTGATAGGATATATCTTTTGTCTCCCCCGGCAATTGTTCCATGTGCCCTACTCTACCGTGGTAACCGACCGGAACGGAGAGTTGTTGGGAGCACGCATCGCTTCCGACGGACAGTGGCGGTTCCCTCCACGCACCACCACGCCCGAAAAGATAAGACAATGCCTCATCACTTTTGAAGATAAGCATTTCTACCATCATTGGGGAGTCAATCCGCTGTCTATCGGTAGAGCTGCTTACCAGAATCTAAAGCATAAGCGCATCATAAGCGGAGGAAGTACCCTCACCATGCAAACCATCCGTCTTGCCCGAAACGAATCGCGAACGTTTGGAGAGAAAGCGATTGA
The DNA here is from genome assembly GCF_900547205.1 of uncultured Bacteroides sp. Taxonomy (GTDB): domain Bacteria; phylum Bacteroidota; class Bacteroidia; order Bacteroidales; family Bacteroidaceae; genus Bacteroides. Next base: position 44,092 of record NZ_URFY01000031.1, on the reverse strand, counting down.
AATAATCTGGGCTACCCGCCTGGAATTTCGTGCTTCAAAGGAAGAGATTCTATCCATGTACGTATCCCATGCGCCTTTCGGTGGAAATGTAGTGGGGCTGGATGCAGCAGCGTGGCGTTATTTCGGTCATTCTGCCGACGATTTATCCTGGGCGGAATCGGCGATGCTTGCCGTGCTACCCAATGCACCTGCAATGATTCATTTATCTAAAGGACGAAAGACGCTGCTTGCCAAACGAAACCGCTTGCTCAAACAGCTCCTCGACCAAAAAGTCATTGACACTTCGGCTTATGAATTAGCCGTCAGCGAGCCGCTTCCCGACGAACCGCACCCCCTTCCTCAGATAGCTCCGCACTTAGTCAGTCATTTTTATAAGGAAAGAAACGGGCTATACACCTGTTCCACTATCGACCGGGGTATCCAGACCCATATCGAAGACTTAGCCGAACGCTGGAGCAATGAATTTAACCGAAGCGATATACGTAATCTGGCTATTCTGGTCATTGACATTCCAAGCAACCAAGTGATAGCTTATTGCGGAAATGTGGACTTCACCCGGAAGCAGGGAGGGAATCAGGTAGATGTCATCCGGGCACCGAGAAGTACAGGCAGTATTTTGAAGCCATTTCTCTATTACGCCATGTTGCAGGAAGGTTCGCTATTGCCGCATATGCTGCTGCCGGATGTACCTATTAATATAAACGGATTTACTCCACAAAACTTCAGTTTGCAGTACGAAGGAGCTGTCCCTGCTTCGGAAGCGCTTGCCCGTTCGCTGAATATTCCGGTAGTGACGATGTTGCAGAAATACGGAGTACCTAAGTTTCACGACTTCCTGCAACAGATAGGATTCAAGACCATCAATCGTCCGTCCTCTCATTACGGGCTGTCACTGATTCTGGGAGGGGCGGAAGCTACGCTATGGGATGTGACGAATGCCTATGCGCAGATGGGTCGAAGCCTTCTCACCAATCTTCCGCCGGAGCTGGCTAATGCCAAAGAAGCCACTATGACAGTTGCAGAAAAGGAAAAGAGCAATGATAAAGGCAAGCTCGCTTGGAACAAAGGTGCGGTATGGCAAACGTTCGATGCCTTGAAAGAGGTAAACCGTCCCGAAGAAATAGACTGGAAGTCTATCCCGTCCATGCAAACCATTGCGTGGAAAACTGGTACTAGCTACGGATTCCGGGATGCCTGGGCAGTAGGTGTCAATCCCCGTTACGCAGTCGGTGTGTGGGTGGGAAATGCAACCGGAGAAGGAAAGCCCGGATTGGTGGGCGCACAGACGGCAGGTCCCGTACTGTTCGATGTATTCAATTATCTGCCATCCTCTTCATGGTTCGAACGACCAACAGGAGTTTTTATTGAAGCGGAAGTATGCCGACAATCAGGACATCTGAAAGGACGTTTCTGCGAAGAAACGGACACACTACTCGTCCTCCCTTCCGGACTACGAACGGAAGCTTGTCCTTACCATCACCCCGTCACACTTTCTGCCGACGAAAGCCATCGTATTTATGAAAACTGTGCCAACATGGAACCGACACTACAGAAATCATGGTTCACTCTTCCGCCCGTATGGGAATGGTACTATAAGCAGCATCATCCGGAGTATAAGCCGCTCCCTCCTTTCAAAGCAGGTTGCGGGGAAGATACTTTCCTACCGATGCAATTTATCTATCCTCCGATGAATGCCCGCATCAAATTGCCTAAACAACTGGATGGCAGCAAAGGCTTCCTGACGGCAGAGCTTGCACACACTAATCCGAATGCAACCATCTTCTGGCATCTTGACGACACCTACCAGATGCAGACGCAGGACTTCCACAAAATATCGCTGCAACCCACCCCCGGAAAGCATTCTCTGACAGCCGTGGACAGTGAAGGCAATACAGTTTCTACTACATTCTTCATTGAGTGACCGTCAAATTTGTTATCTTTGCGGCATGAAACAGCCGTTAAAAGAAAACGAAGGACTACCGGCATCCATCCTCTGGACACTTGCCATTGTGGCGGGCATATCGGTGGCTAACCTCTACTATAACCAACCTTTATTGAATATGATACGCCATGAACTGGGCGTGTCGGAGTTTAAAACGAACCTGATTGCAATGGTTACGCAAATAGGGTATGCCATCGGATTGCTCTTTATTGTGCCGTTAGGCGATTTGTATCAGCGCAAGAAGATTATTCTCACCAACTTCATCCTCCTGATATTCTCATTATTGACCATCGCACTGGCACATGATATCAATGTTATCCTCGCCGCCTCTTTCTTCACCGGAGTGTGCTCCATGATACCGCAAATATTTATTCCTATCGCTTCCCAATTCTCCCGACCGGAGAACAAAGGCAGGAATGTGGGTATTGTGATTTCCGGCTTGCTGACCGGAATCCTCGCATCACGGGTTGTCAGCGGTTTTATCGGCGAACTATTCGGATGGCGGGAGATGTATTTCATCGCTGCGGGCATGATGCTGGTCTGTGCAATAATCGTGCTGAAAGTGTTGCCCGACATACAGCCCAACTTCAAAGGGAAGTATAGCGACCTGATGAAATCCCTGCTCACCCTACTGAAAGAATTTCCGCAATTAGGCATCTATTCCGTCCGAGCGGCACTGAACTTCGGTTCATTCCTCGCCATGTGGTCTTGCCTTGCCTTCAAAATGGGGCAAGCTCCGTTCTTCGCCAACAGCAATGTTATCGGCTTACTAGGACTATGCGGAATAGCCGGAGCGCTGACCGCATCTTTTGTTGGCAAATACGTGAAGCGAGTAGGCGTCCGCCGATTCAACTTCATCGGTTGCGGCTTGATACTTCTTGCCTGGCTACTGCTCTTCACCGGAGAAAACATATATATAGGTATTATTGCCGGCATCATCATTATCGACATAGGAATGCAGTGCATCCAGCTTAGCAACCAGACCAGTGTATTTTACCTTTGCCCGCAAGCATCCAACCGCATCAATACGATTTTCATGACGACTTACTTTATCGGCGGTTCACTGGGTACATTCCTTGCTGGTACCTTCTGGCAACTATATGGGTGGCACGGAGTTATCCTTATCGGAGCTATCCTAACGGGCATATCTCTGTTAATTACAATATTCTATAAGAAGTGAGTCAACAAAATGGAGGGGATAATCGTTTATATAAAAAATAATGCCAATGAAATACGGAGTTAACCGACAGATGTTACTTTTCACAGCCGGAGCCGTCTGGATAGTAGCTGGTGCCAACATACTGCGAATAGGGATTGTGACTTGGATGAACACCTCTCATGACTGGATGTTTAAGATAGGAGAAGCCACCGTTGTCTTCTTATTATTCTTCGTCTTAATATTCCGTAGACTTTACTATAAACATACCCAAAGAATAGAGCAGAAAGATGAGCATAAGAACTGCCCATTCTCCTTTTTCGATGTAAAGAGCTGGATTACCATGATTTTTATGATTTCACTGGGCATCACCATTCGTAGTTTCCACCTGTTGCCCGAAAGTTTTATATCTGTTTTCTATACGGGTCTCTCGGTAGCCCTGATTCTGACGGGCATACTATTCATACGCTACTGGTGGCTAAAGCGCAAAACGACTGCCGTCTGATTCTTCCCTATCTGGATTCCTATAAAATATAAACTAATAATAATTTATATTTCCGGGGCTTTTGGAGGTTAACGATTTCATCCTTTTTGTTGTATCTTTGCCGCTCGAAATTCATTTGTCAGCTAAACAACAAATAAAGCGTTATATAATTCAGCATGAAAAAAGCTCCCTCTTCTATTGTATCACTGATACCAATCATAGTTCTGGTGCTATTATTGTTTGCCACTATCCATACGTTTGGAAGCGATGCCCTGAGTGGCGGCAGTCAAGTATCCCTAATCGCTACTACGGCTGTTTGTATCTTTATAGGTATGGCATTCTACAAGATTCCCTGGAAAGACTACGAACTAGCCATCACCAACAATATAGCCGGAGTGGCATCCGCCATTATTATTCTTCTGATAATCGGTGCGCTAAGCGGCATCTGGATGATTAGTGGAGTGGTGCCCACTTTGATTTATTACGGGATGCAGATTATCCACCCCAGCTTCTTCCTCGCATCGACCTGCATTATTTGCGTATTGATTTCCGTGATGACCGGGAGTTCGTGGACTACCATTGCTACTATCGGCATTGCCCTGATGGGTATCGGTAAAGCGCAAGGTTTTGAAGAAGGCTGGATTGCCGGAGCCATTATCTCGGGAGCTTACTTCGGGGATAAAGTTTCTCCACTGTCCGAAACAACCATATTGGCAGCTTCCGTCACGGATACTCCTCTATTCAGGCATATCCGCTATATGATGATAACTACCATTCCCTCCATTGTCATCACTTTGATTATTTTCACGGTGGCGGGATTCTCGCATGATGCAAACAATACGCAGCATATTGCTGAAGTAGCGGCTGCGCTCAACGATAAGTTTCACATCACTCCGTGGTTATTGACAGTTCCGGTGGTGACGGGAATATTGATTGCCCGCAAAGTACCTTCTATCATTACGCTGTTTTTATCTACGCTGCTAGCCGGCATCTTCGCTTTGATATTCCAACCTGATTTGTTGCGGGAGATTTCGGGAATGGCTGCTTCAGGGTTCGAATCATTATATAAAGGATTAGTGATGACCTTCTATGGAAGTACGAGTTTGCAGACAGACAATGCTGTTTTGGCAGATTTAATATCTACCCGTGGTATGTCGGGGATGATGAATACGATTTGGCTGATACTCTGCGCCATGTGTTTTGGCGGAGCGATGACGGCAAGCGGTATGCTGGGAAGTATCACTTCCATCTTCGTGCGGTTTATGAAGAAAACGGTAAGTGTGGTGGGAGCTACGGTTTGTTCCGGTCTATTCCTGAATCTGGCAACTGCCGATCAATACATCAGCATCATCCTTACGGGCAATATGTTCTGCGATATTTATGCCAAAAAAGGATACGAAAGTTGCTTATTGAGCCGTACTACGGAAGATTCAGTAACCGTTACATCCGTGCTGATTCCGTGGAACACTTGCGGGATGACTCAGGCTACCATATTAAGTGTACCTACGCTCGTGTATCTTCCTTATTGCTTTTTCAACATTATCAGCCCTTTAATGAGTATTGCTGTTGCCGCTATCGGATATAAAATTGCAAAGCGCTCGTGAACAATCTGGCATGGTCTTTGTTCTTGCAATAAACGAACAACGTATTAAACCTAAACAAAAAAAAGTTATGAAAAAGTTTATTGCATTATTAGCATTAGTATTAGTGAGTGCAAGCACGATGATGTATGCACAAGAGAGTAACGCAGCCACACGCCGCGCAGAAAGAAAAGCCGAAAGAGACGCAGAAAGAGCTAAGCTCCGCGCTGAGGAACAAGTACAGGACATGGCAGCTTATCAGCAAGCTGTGCAAGCTATGAAGAATAAGCAATTCGTATTGGAAGCTAACCAAGTGATATTCCGCAACGGTATGAATGCTTTTGTTACTTCAAACACCAACTTCGTTTTGATGAATGGCACCAGAGCCACCGTACAGACAGCTTTCAACACTCCTTATCCCGGCCCTAACGGTATCGGTGGCGTTACTGTAGACGGTAATTCGTCGGATATGAAGATGAATATAGACAAGAAGGGGAATGTGACCTGCTCATTCAGCGTTCAGGGTATCGGTATCTCTGCACAGGTATTTATCAACATGAGCAGCGGAAGCAACAATGCTTCGGTTACTATCAGCCCTAACTTCAACAGCAACAATCTGACGTTGAATGGAAATATCGTTCCGCTCGACCAGTCGAATATCTTCAAAGGACGTTCTTGGTAAGACCGGACATAAGAATCTTATCACAACTCCGTTGCAAATCGCGCAAAATGCGTACATTTGTAACGGAGTTTTTTTATCTACCCATTCGTATGAGAGAATATATCATTGCAGACAATCAGGATATCAGTAAGGCGGGAATGATGTTTCTGCTGAGTAGGCAGAAGGATGTATCCGCCCTTTTGGAGGTTGACAATAAGGCTGAACTGATTCAGCAGCTACGGTTGCATCCGCAGGCGGTGATTATTCTCGACTATACCTTGTTCGATTTTGCGGGAGCGGATGAAATGATTGTAATGCAGGAACGGTTTAAGGAAGCGGACTGGATTCTGTTTTCTGATGAGCTGAGTATAAGTTTCCTCCGTCAGGTGTTGTTCAGTAGTATGGCTTTCGGAGTGGTGATGAAAGATAATTCGAAAGAGGAGATACTGACTGCTATTCAGTGTGCTGCCCGCAAGCAACGGTATATTTGCAATCATGTCAGTAATTTGCTGCTATCGGGTGCTACCGCTTCGGCAACTATTGCGATGGCAGAAGGCCATTTGCTGACGCAGACGGAGAAGAATATTTTGAAAGAAATTGCGTTGGGAAAGACCACCAAGGAGATTGCGGCAGAGAAGAATCTCAGTTTTCATACTATTAATAGTCACCGGAAGAATATCTTCCGCAAGTTGGGGGTGAATAATGTGCATGAGGCTACTAAGTATGCTATGCGGGCGGGGATAGTGGATTTGGCGGAATACTACATTTGACTTGCTACTATTTCAATCCATTCTGTTTCAATAGCTGCTCTACTTCTTTATCTGACATAGACTCCCTGTCAGCTTTATCATAAATACACAAAAGATTGAGTACTGCATTTTGCTGAGAAACTACTACAGTAAAAGTGATAACTCTTGCACCACCGCTTTTGCCCTTACCTTTCGTACTAATCCGCATACGAACTTTACGCAAGCCATGACCCAAATCCGTACCTAGTTGGGGATTTTGGGATAATTCATCCAAAAGCTTCACATAATCTTCTTTGAATGATGCATAACGCTTCCTCAATCTTTTCGCCTCCTTATCAAAAGAAGCGGTACTCTTTATACTATAATTCATTGATAAGGTCATAAGCAGATCTTGTCCTTCCGGCTTTTACATCTTTCAGCCCGGCATCAATCCCAGCCAACACTTCTTCTTTACTGATAGTTTCTTCTTCTTTTTCAGCTTCCATCTTCTTGAGTCTTTTCAAATAGTTCTTCACCCGATTGAGCATTTCCTTGTCATTCAAACTCAGGAGTTCCTCCACCAAGTCCATTTTCAGGCTTTTCAATTCCATCGTTGTCATAATCAATCCTCCTTTATTTATATACTACGAAACAAAAGTAGTGAAAATAAATCTATTTATCCACTCCCCGCCATTCAAAAAGAACTATTTAACAAACGATTTCCCCACTCCCTACACAAACTTTCGCCTCTTCATCGTAAACCACTCCGAACTGCCCCGGAGCAATGCCTTGCAGCTTTTCGGAGGACAAGATACGGAACCGGTCCTCTCCTTCCTGTATCAATTTCCCTTTAGTAAATTCGGGCGTATGGCGAATCTTAAAGGTAATATCCACTTCCGCAGCCTGCTCTTTCCACGGATTGTCCGTAATAAAATGGAAGTTATTCATCCGAAAGTCATTGCCATATTGTGTTTCTACGCCATAGCCACGGGACACATAGACGATGTTCTCCTCAATATCCTTCTTCACCACAAACCAAGGACCACCACTTAGTCCAAGCCCTTTTCGCTGTCCGATGGTGTGAAACCAGTAGCCGCGGTGCACGCCTACACACTTACTTGTTTCCAGTTCTATAATCTTCCCCTCCTTTTCACCGAGGAAGCGACGGACAAAATCGTTGTAGTTTATCTTCCCCAAGAAACAAATGCCCTGACTGTCTCTCCGTCTGGCACTAGGCAATCCGGCATTCACCGCAATCGCGCGCACCTCCTGCTTCATCAAACCGCCAATGGGAAACATCAGTTTGGAGACTTGCAGATAATCTATCTGAGCAAGAAAATCCGTCTGATCTTTCACAGGGTCTTTCGCCGTGCCTAGCCATGTCAGGCCGTCGCGCTGCAAGGTAGTTGCATAATGCCCGGTTGCCGTACAGTCAAAATCCTTTCCGACGCGTTGCTCAAAGCAGCCGAACTTAATGAGCTTATTGCACATCACATCGGGATTCGGCGTCAGCCCCTGCCGTATTTTGTCAATGGCATAGGCAGCCACACTCTCCCAGTATTCGCGATGCAAGTCAATCACCTCTAAGGACAGACCATACTTACGGGCAGTGGCAGCGGACAGTTCGATATCCTCTTCCGCCGAGCAATCCATATACTCCGCTCCGTCCATACCTATCTTAATGTAGAAGAGAGTGGGCTTGTATCCTTGTTCGCAAAGGAGATGAACAACCACTGAGCTGTCGACACCTCCGGATAATAATGCTGCTATATTCATGAAAAGTAATTCGTGAGTTAATGACTTTTTATATTCTAAACAATACCTATTGATAACTTGTTGCAAAGGTAAAGCAATAAACGCTAACAGCCAATCGCATGATGGAGTCATTTTTATACCATAAATGTGGTAGATAATCAAAGTATTTCCTACATTTGCACAGTGAAAAGCTTTTTATGATGACGAACTTAAGAAAGATACTACTTATACCTGCCCTGATTTTCGTATCTATCAGCGGCTTTTTCTCTTGCGGTGTGGACCGCTGGCCGGAGTATGCCCACCTCACTGAACTGGATTCATGGATGTACGACGTCCTGCAACAGAACTATCTGTGGTATCAGGAACTACCTGTCTACAATGACGTGAACCTCTTTCTAGACCCTGCCGGATTCTTATCGAAAGTAAAAACGAGCAAAGACAGTTATTCTTTCGTTGATTCCGTAATGGAAACGCCGCTACCCAGCTATGGATTTGATTATTCCTTGGTCCGCAATCCGGATAATGATACCGCTTACAATGCACTGATTACTTATGTTATCCCCGGTTCACCTGCCGCTACTGCCGGACTGGAACGTGGCAAGTGGATTGTGAAAGTGGATACCTCCTACATCAGCAAGAAATATGAGACAAAGTTGCTTCAAGGCGTCAGCCCGATAGACGTAACCTTGGGTGTTTATCAAAAGGTAGAAGTAGAAGAACCGCCCGTAGAAGGCGACGAGCAGGAAGATATCTACCGGGTTGTGCCAATAGAGGGCGACCCTACACGGATAGGCGCTGCCGTATCGTTAGTAGACAATCCTATTCACACCAAGAAGATATTTACGCTTACGGATGGTAGCGAAGCGGGTTATTTGATGTACAACAGTTTCACAGCCGGAACGAAAGAGGATGCTGAGAAGTATAATACCGAACTCCGTAATTGGTCGGCAGAACTTGCCCAGAAGAATATCCATAAAGTAATCCTCGACCTGCGTTATAATAGAGGTGGAAGCATTGACTGCGTACAATTGCTGAGCACCATCCTTGCCCCTTCTTTCTATCTGGACCAGACGATGGCGTTCCTTGAATACAACGATAAGAATACCGAGAAGGATACTACGTTGACATTCAATCAGGAAGTGCTAACTCCCAACGGGAAGAATCTGGACTTGAATACTCTCATCGTCTTAACTAGTGGCGAGACGGCAGGAGCACCGGAAATGCTGATGCACAGCCTGAATAAAAAGATTCAAGCAGTAGTAGCCATCGGCAGCGCTACCAAAGGACAAAATGTGGCTACGGAACAATTCATCAACGAAACGTTTCGATGGTCGGTCAATCCTGTAGTATGCACTATCTACAACTCAGAGCATGATACTTATTCAGGATTCACTCCTACCTATTCCATCAATGCCTCAACAGATTACTTCAACTTCTTGCCGTTCGGCAATCCTCAGGAAACATTATTGAGTGCCGCCCTTGGATTTCTCAATGGGACTTATCCTCCAAAGGACGATGAGGAAGAGACGGAAGAAACTTCAAGGTCACAACTGATAATAGAAAAGAGTGTAAGCAGCCCTGCAAGCAGGAGATTCGCAGGAGGATTACGGATTAAATAAGAAAAGATGAAAAAGTATATAATAGTTGCATTGTGCGCAATGGCATTATTTAGTTGTTCGGATGAAGAAGACAATACATGGGCAATCATCTTTAAAGAGAATGTGCGGAGCGATGCTGACCCTGTATACAAGACAGAGAAATTCCTTTTCGATAATGAACGATTAATACAGCATTCTATTGAACAAATGTATGCCGAAGATGATATTACTCATGAAGTAAATCTGACTTATTCCGACAATAAAGTAACGGTTTCAAGTGATGGTTTGACTCTGATATACACGCTTAACGCCGAAGGCTATGCCAGCCAATGTATATATAGCTCGCCCTTACAAAATCGCATCTATTCATTTTCTTATTCAATGGAAGGCTACCTGACCAAAATAGTGGAAAGTATTGATGGCAAAGAACATTCAACGGCATCATTCACCTACGAGGATGGAGACCTCACATCAGTTAGTTCTTACCTGAACAACTATGAGAGTAAATTCATTTATGAACCCGGAGAAGCAAGTTCAAACTATCATCTGCCTTGCTTGGGACTATTGGAAATATATCCTTTAAACTTTCACATTGAGGCTCTTTATGCAGGATTGCTAGGCAAAGATCCACGCCATTTCACTGTTCGTTCTTCTCCTGAAGGCAACGATGATGAACATACAACTTATACGTATAAATTTGACAAGGAGGGAAATCCCACCAAAATGGGTTGCGAGACAATGTATGCCAAAGGACAACAGGCTATCTATTATCCAAACACACGCAGCATATCAATTTCCTTCGAATAACCCCTCATTCCTGTCAATAGCAGAATTATATATTCTTAACCCATGAAGCCATCTTTCATGGGGTTATTGGGTATTTCCCGAAACACAGGCTCCGATTCTCCCTAACATACCTTCTAAATTCTACTAACATACCTTCTAATTCATCTCAACATACCTTCTAATTTCTGCTAACAAGCAATGATAATCGCACTAATCCCCGGGCAAAACTTCCTCTTCCCTGCTGTATACACAAAAAAAGGAGAAAGCCTTTGCTCTCTCCTTCTATCGTAGTTTAACCTCAATCTATTTTATGATTACGTCCGTAAAGATATGACATTCCACAGACAAAGTCAAGCATTCCTCCGTTTATTTCCTGAAAAACTTATCGAAGAACAATATCTGATAATCAATCGAGTTGTTCCAATACTTGCCGTTATGCCCTCCGGGACGGATGATAAAGTCATGATTGATTTTTCTAGCCAACAGTCGGTTGTGCAAATCCTTATTCACATTCAAGAAGAAGTCCGATTCGCCACAGTCGAAGATTATCGCCAACTCTCCATTCTCTATCTTATCAATCTGATTGATAACCGTATGTTTGTCCCACACCTTCTTATTGTGAGCAAACTCACCCAACTGTTTAGCCATCTTCCAATTCAACGGGAACGGACGGATATCAACACCGCCACTTGTGCTTCCAACTGCCCCGAACGCATCCTTATGACGAATGGCAAGCCACATGGCCCCATGCCCACCCATACTCAATCCGGTGATGGCACGCCCCCTGCGGTCGGCTATCGTCTTGTAATGTTCATCAATGTACTTTACTAGTTCCGATGCAACAAAGGTTTCATAACGATAGGCAGGGTTCTTCGGACTATCCCAGTACCAACTATTCTTACCGTCGGGACAAACAAAGATGATTCCTTTTTCATCCGCTATCCGTGGTAAATCGGGTTTCACCTGAATCCAGGTTTTAGCGTGTCCGCCGTAGCCATGCAACAGATAAAGGACGGGACAAGCCACCGCTTTCTTTCCCAACGCAGCATCCGGCGTTACCACCACCACCTGAACCTCCTTGTTCATCGAAGGACTCTGAACCATTAAAGTATCTACCTTGGCAGCAAAAGAAGGGGCTACCAGAATGAATAACAACGCAACTAACAGAATATTCTTCTTTTTCATCATGTGCAAAATAGATGATATAAACTTATTCTTCTACTTCCCCCGCAGGGTGAAACTCGGCAACAGGCGTTTCAAAAGTCTTATTACACTGCTTGCAGGTATACTCCCAATGGTTATCTCCCGGAGGAGCCCCCGCCAACATACTCATTATTGCCGCACCCACGGCACGCATCTTCCCGCCTTTTCGCAACTCAAACTTCAAATCAGACGAGCCGCAATAAGGACAAAGCACCAACTCTTCGGGCCAACTCTGATTGTCTTTCAACACCTGAACGGCTTTCTCGTAATCTTCCTCAACCACCAATATATCCACTCCCGCAATGTTGCTCACACAACTTTTATATAAAGTCGAAAAGTTTTCATTGTGCAGAATAGACTCGATACCTTCATTCTCCAACGCCCCTTGAAGGATATGTGCCTGCATGGCGTCATTGCAAGTAATCAATTTTACAGTCTTCATAAGAATCCGGATTAATATTTACCACAAATATAAAGCATTATTATGAGATATGAAACAATAATCTATAAACTTCCTGAGGGGTGAGAACCTATGATTGGGAAAGTTGTTATATATTTATTAACTAAAAGTAGGACTCCTATCTACTTTTTTCGTACTTTTGCCCGATGAAATTAAAAACTCATGAAAAGACTTTTGACTTTCATATTGCTTCTCAGCATCATGCTCCCTCTGCTTCAGGCGCAGCCCGTGCACTCGATTAAGGGAACCGTGATTGATAAAAACAGTCGCCAACCGCTGGAGTTTATCAACGTAATGGTGGCAGGACTGAACAAGGGTAGCGTCACCGATGCAGAAGGACATTTCAGCATCGAGCAAGTACCGCCCGGCATCTACCGCCTGCAAGCATCCGCCATCGGATACAAAAGCGTCACTACTCCCGAATATATCCTATCTACCCGAAACCTGAACGTCCCGATAGAGATGGAAGAGAACCTGACCGAACTCGAAGGAGTAACGATTACCGCCTCGCCTTTCCGCCGCGACGTGGAAAGTCCTGTCAGTATGCGTATCATCGGATTGCAGGAAATTGAGAAAAGTCCGGGAGCCAACCGCGACATATCGCGCATCGTGCAATCTTACCCCGGAGTCTCCTTTTCGCCCATTGGTTACCGCAACGACCTGATAGTGCGCGGTGGAGCCCCTTCCGAGAATCGTTTCTATCTGGACGGTGTGGAAATACCCAACATTAATCATTTCAGCACCCAAGGCGCATCGGGCGGTCCGGTGGGGATTCTCAATGCCGACCTCATACGCGAAGTGAACTTCTACACAGGCGCTTTTCCTGCCGATAAAGGAAATGCGCTCAGCTCCGTTCTCGACTTCAAACTGCGCGACGGGGATATGGAACGCAACTCCGTGAAGGCAACCCTCGGAGCTTCCGAAGTCTCCCTTGCCTCCAACGGACATATTGGGAAGAAAACCTCTTACCTGGTTTCCGTGCGGCAGTCTTACCTGCAATTTCTGTTCGATATGCTCGACCTCCCCTTTCTGCCTACCTTCACCGATGCTCAGTTCAAGCTGAAAACCCGCTTCAACGAGCAGAATGAGCTGACTGTATTGGGACTCGGAGGAATCGACAATATGCGGCTGAACACGAAAGCGAATAACGAGGACAATGAATACATCCTTAGCTATCTGCCTAAGATAAAACAGGAAACGTTTACCTTAGGGGCTGTGTACCGTCACTATGCGGGTGCACACGTGCAGTCGGTCGTTCTCAGCCACAGTTATCTGAACAACCGGAACACTAAATATCTGCAAAATGACGAGAGCAATCCGGACAACCTGATGCTGCGCCTTCGCTCCACAGAACAGGAAACTAAGCTGCGTCTCGAAAACACATCGTCTTTCCGACGGTGGAAAATCAATGTCGGCGTCAATCTGGACTATAGCCAGTATACCAATACCACCTTCCAGCGGGTATACACCGACCAAGCGCGGACTTTCGATTATCACACGTATCTGGGAATACTCCGCTGGGGAATCTTCGGAACTATCAACTATGTTTCCACGGACGACCGCTTCACCGCTTCGTTGGGGCTTCGGGCGGATGCAAATAACTATTCGTCGGCAATGAAGAATCTCTCCGACCAGCTTTCCCCCCGACTGTCGCTCTCCTATCAACTGACCGACCATTGGTTCATCAGCGGAAACGCCGGACTTTACTATCAGCTACCTGCCTACACGGCTCTCGGCTTTAAAAACAATAACGGGACGTTTGCCAATAAATACAAACTCCGTTACATGCAGGTGAGCGAAGAAAGCCTGGGGATTAGTTGGCGCAAAGGCGATACCTTCGAAGTCTCCGTGGAGGGATTTTATAAAGACTACGACAATATTCCGCTCTCGGTGGTAGACGGCATCCCGTTGGCTTGCAAAGGAAACGACTACGGCGTAGTGGGCAACGAACTGCTCACTTCCACTGCACAAGGACGCTCTTACGGTGCTGAAATCTTAGCAAAGTGGCTCATAGCAAAGAAGCTGAATCTGGCTTCTTCGTTCACCTTGTTCAAAAGCGAATACCGCAATGATAAGGAGAGCAAATACATCCCATCGGCTTGGGACAACCGATTCATCTTCAACCTGCGGGGAACATACAACCTGCCTCATCAATGGAGCTTCGGCATGAAATTCAGTTGCATCGGCGGCGCCCCCTACACTCCTTACGACGAAGTGAAATCATCTCTCGTTTCCGCTTGGGATGCACAAGGAAAGGCATACTTCGACTATTCGAAATACAATCAGGAACGTCTCCCCGCCTTCACGCAAGTAGACGTGCGCATCGATAAGACGTTTTATCTGAAGAAATGTATGCTGGGATTCTATCTCGATTTGCAGAACATCACAATGAGCAAACTGAAACAACAGGACGTACTGCTCAGCACAGGAGTCATAGAGAATCCGGAAGCTCCCGTAAACGAACAACATTACAAACTAAAGAGAATTAAACAGTCGAGCGGGACATTACTTCCCACACTAGGAATTACATTTGAATATTAACTTATCAATCAAACATTAATTTTAAAAAGAGTATGAAAAGACAAATTGCTATGGTTGCCCTGATTTTAATGGGCATGGGTATGACAGCTTCTGCACAATTCGGCAAGAAGATCAATCTGGGAAAAGCATTGCAAGCTGGAAAAGACGTAGTATCGGCAGTTACCTTATCGGATGCCGACATTGCTAACATGAGTAAGGAATACATGGTGTGGATGGACGAGCATAATCCGTTGACCAAGCCGGATACTGAATACGGCAAACGTCTGGAGAAGCTGACAGGTCACATCAAAGAAGTGGACGGACTGAAACTGAACTTTGGCGTATATGAAGTGGTAGACGTGAACGCCTTTGCCTGCGGTGACGGCAGCGTACGTATCTGCGCCGGACTGATGGACGTAATGACTGACGAAGAAGTGATGGCAGTAGTAGGACACGAGATAGGCCACGTGATTCACACCGACTCTAAAGACGCAATGAAGAACGCATACCTCCGCTCGGCAGTGAAGAATGCAGCCGGCTCCGCCAGTGATAAAGTAGCCAAGCTGACCGACTCCGAACTGGGTGCATTGGCCGAAGCCCTGGCAGGCGCACAATTCTCTCAGAAACAGGAGAGCGAAGCAGATGACTACGGCGTGGAGTTCTGTGTGAAGAACAATATCGATCCGTACGCAATGACAAACGCATTGACTAAGTTGTCCGAGCTTTCTAAAGGTGCAGCCAAAGCATCTTACTTGCAAAAAATGTTTTCATCCCACCCCGATACAATGAAACGCATCGAACGTGCCAAAGCGAAAGCGGACAGCTACGCTAAGAAATAAGAATTATAGTTTAGTGATTCGGTTATGGGAGGGGATACCGCAGATATACAAATGCGGTATCCCCTCTTTCGTCACTACTACGCAAAAGATAACACTAGTATTAAAAAATCATTAATAAACGATACTTATTTGTATGCTGTCGTGATTTCATGTAATTTCGACGTTATAACCATTTAAATCCATTTATGGAATTTCTTATTATACTTATCTTACTTGTACTGAATGGCGTCTTTGCCATGTACGAAATCGCGCTGGTATCTTCCAGTAAAGCCCGTCTCGAAACCTTGGCTAATAAAGGCAATAAATCAGCACGCGGAGTATTGAAGCAATTGGAAGAACCTGAAAAGTTCTTATCCACCATCCAGATTGGTATCACCCTTATCGGTATCATATCCGGTGCATACGGTGGTGTAGCCATTGCCGACGATCTTGTTCCTCTCTTCTCACTCATTCCGGGAGCAGAAGCTTATGCGCGCAATCTTGCCATGATTACCACCGTGGCTATCATTACCTATCTTTCGCTGATTATTGGAGAGTTGGTTCCTAAATCTATCGCGTTGAGCAATCCCGAGCGTTATGCAACCTTGTTCAGCCCTGTGATGATTCTGCTCACTAAGGTGTCTTACCCTTTCGTCTGGTTACTCAGTATTTCTACCCGCCTGCTGAACAAACTGATTGGACTGAAAAGCGAAGAACGCCCCATGACGCAGGAAGAAATTAAGATGATTCTTCACCAAAGTTCCGAACAGGGAGTGATAGACAAGGAAGAAACGGAGATGCTCCGCGATGTGTTCCGCTTCTCGGACAAGCGTGCCAACGAATTGATGACCCACCGCAGAGATCTCATCATACTTCACCCCGACGACACGCAAGAGCAGGTGCTAAAGACCATCGACGAGGAACATTACAGCAACTATCTGCTAGTGGACGAACGAAAAGACGAGATTATCGGAGTGGTATCCGTCAAGGATATTATCCTGATGGTGGGAAATAAAAAGGAGTTCAACTTGCGCAAGATAGCACGCCCGCCACTGTTCATCCCCGAAAGTTTGTATGCAAATAAAATATTAGAGCTATTCAAGAAGAACAAAAACAAGTTCGGAGTTGTTGTTAACGAGTACGGAAGTACAGAAGGTATCATCACCCTGCACGATTTGACCGAAAGTATCTTTGGAGACATCCTTGAAGAAGATGAAACGGAAGAAGAAGAAATCGTCAGAAGACAGGATGGTTCGATGCTGGTGGAAGCTTCGATGAACATTAAGGACTTTATGGAAGAGATGGGAATTCTGTCTTATGAAGACCTGGAGGACGAAGATTTCACCACTCTTGGAGGCCTTGCCATGTTCAAGATAGGCGGCATTCCGAAAGCCGGTGACGTGTTCACCTACAGGAACCTGCAATTTGAAGTGGTGGATATGGACCGCGGACGAGTGGACAAACTGCTGGTCGTGAAGCGGGAAGAAGAGGAATAGAAAACAGGAAAATAACGAGCAATAGCTCACTATAATTATATTAACTTAAAGCACTTAACGATGAAAAAAGTAATTATGTTGGCAGCCGTCGTAGCTGCTCTGGCATCTTGCCAATCGAAAGCTAACAAAACCGTAGCCGAACAAACAGACAGTCTGGGCGTAGTAATGTCTCCCATCACTTCCATGACAGAAGTTTATGAAGGTACACTCCCTGCTGCCGATGGTCCGGGCATCGATTATGTATTAACCTTGAATGCTACTACCAATGGCATGGATACTACGTATACACTTGATATGACTTACCTCGACGCTGAAGGTCAGGGCAAAAACAAGTCATTCACTTCTAAAGGAAAACAGCAAATGGTACATAAGATGGTGAACAAAAAGCCTGTTACTGCTGTCAAGTTAACTCCGCAAAGTGGTGATTCTCCAATGTATTTCGTAATCGTGAATGATACTACCCTGCGCTTGGTAAACGATAGCCTGCAGGAAGCTATCAGCGATTTGAATTATGATATCGTCAAGGTAAAGAAATAAATTATCTAACCCTAACTCATTTGAGGAAATGCTCCGCGAGATTGATTGTTTCTGCGGGGCATTTCTTGTATAGTAACTAATCATACATAAGAAAGTAGCTTTGGACTTCTTCGAATCTATAACCGGAAGCTTCGGTTATAAAACCAAAAGTTTCAGTTATATAATCAGAACTTCCGGTTATATGACTGGAAGTTTCGGCTAAAATTTAAACTAAGGAGAAAGAACGTTTTCATTATGGGCAAAGGAAGTTTACTTCTTATAGAAAGGTATGAGTTCATTAAGCCAATGTAGTATCTATTTCTCAGAACTTAATCTAACTTAATTATTCGCTCCTATTTCCCTTTCAGTTCTGCAATTATGAGCTTTAGAACAAAATGACTTTCCTCAACTTCCATTTCCTTTGCAGAAAGTTCTATATTTGCAGAAAGTAAAACAAGAATGATTATGGAGAAGATTAACACATTGCGTTACTCGGACATCTTTTTAGCTATGTACTTTGATGAGGGGATGTCCTGCTTACATCGAAATCACTCACACGTACTGGTTTATATGTATTCCGGTGAGTTGGAAATAAACGAACAGGGTAAAATCACTCGTTTGCATAAGGGAGATTGTGCTTTTATCAGAAAAGATTTCAGTGTGCAACTGACCAAGCAATCTTATAACAGGGAGCAATTCAAGGCAATCTTTTTAATGTTTACCACGAAATTCTTGCGCGACTTTTACAGTAAGTTGGATAAAGGCACGATTCCCGAAGAAGCTAAGCGCGATAAGATTAGTATCTATAAATTGCCTTCCAATCGTCCGGATGTTGTCAGCCTATTCGAGTCGATGACTCCTTATTTCGATTCGTCTATACAACCGACAGAAGCACTGTTGAATCTGAAAATGATGGAGGGTGTGTATGTGCTGCTCAATACAGATAAGAATCTGTATGCTTCACTCTTTGATTTCACAGAACCGTGGAAAATTAACATCCTTGATTTTCTGGAAAAGAACTATATGAATGAACTTTCGATGGAGGAGATTGCCAATTACACAGGTCGCAGTCTGGCCACTTTCAAACGGGATTTTGCGAAGGTCAGCGAACTGACTCCCCAAAAATGGATAATCAAAAGGCGGCTCGAAGCTGCACACGACCTGATACAATCCGGCAAAAAGAAGGTTTCGGAAGTATGCTTTGACGTGGGATTTAAGAACCTGTCTCATTTCTCAAAGATATATAAGGAGGCTTATGGCATTGCCCCGACGAAATAAATAACATTTGAACTTCTAAGCAAAGCTAATTGAGCTTTGCAACAAAGGCACGCCTAAAGAACTCCCGTATCTTTGCCTCATAATATTAGAACAATGATTACGAGACATTCCAAGCGTTAAGAAATACAATAAATTATGGAAGAACAAAAAGGTATCAGCCGTCGCGGTTTTTTGAGAGCGGCAGCAGTTGTAAGTGCTGCACTGACAGTCAGCCCGGCTTATGAGAAGGTAATGGCAGCTACGAGTGCCGGAGTAAACAAAAAGTCTTCAGATAATGCCGGAATGGCTGCTGTATCCACTCAGCGTACGTTGGGAAAAGGAAATGCGGCATTCACTGTATCGGCACTTGGTCTTGGCGTGATGGGTATGACCTACAACCGCAGCCAGCATCCGGATAAGAAAACGTGTATCCGTCTGCTCCATGAAGCTGTAGATCGTGGCGTAACTCTTTTCGATACGGCAATCATCTACGGTCCGTTGAGCAATGAACTGCTAGCGGGTGAAGCATTATCCGACTACAAAAATAAAGTGAACGTAACTACAAAGTTCGGACATGAAGTGATTGATGGTAAGGGTACAGGACGTCAGGACAGCCGACCGGCAACCATTCGTCGCTACTGTGAGGAATCATTGAAGCGCCTTCGTCTCGATTCAATCCCGATGTTCTATCAGCATCGTTTCGACCCCAAAGTATCTGCTGAAGAAGTGGCGGCTACCATTGCCGATTTGATTAAAGAAGGAAAAGTGCAACGCTGGGGAATGTGCGAAGTAAGTGCCGAAACGATTCGTAAAGCACACGCCGTGTGCCCGCTGACAGCTATCCAGAGCGAATATCACCTGATGCACCGTCTGGTAGAAGAGAACGACGTGCTGAATACCTGCCGGGAGTTGGGCATCGGCTTCGTCCCATACAGCCCCATCAATCGTGGATTCCTCGGAGGTTGCATCAATGAATATACACAGTTCGATTTGAACAACGACAATCGCCAGACTTTGCCGCGCTTCCAACCTGATGCAATGCGGGCCAATACGCGCATCGTGAACGTACTGCAAGATTTTGGACGTACGCGCGGCATGACTTCTTCGCAAGTAGCTTTAGGCTGGCTATTGCAGAAAGCACCTTGGGTTGTACCTATCCCGGGAACTACGAAACTGGCTCATCTGGAAGAGAACCTGCGCACACTGGAATTTACCTGCACAGCGGAAGAATGGAAAGAACTGGAAAATGCAGTGGCTGCTATTCCTGTAGTTGGCGATCGCTACAATTCCGAACAGCAGAAACAAATTGGACATTAAGATACAGAAGTACTTTGAATACAAAACAATAGAATAATATGAGAATGAATAGAATTTTATTATCGTTAATAACAGCCTTTGCCATGTGTCTGACTGTCCATGCCCAAAAAAACGGGAACTCCGATGCCAAAGCCTCTAAAACATTAGTGGCATACTTCTCGGCAACCGGCACTACTGCCGCGGCTGCCGAAAAATTAGCCAAGGTTACGGGTGGCGAACTATACCAGATTGTTCCTGAAAAATCTTACACAACTGCCGACTTGGATTGGCACAACAAGCAATCCCGTAGTTCGGTGGAAATGAATGATACGAAATCTCGCCCGGCCATCAAGGGTAAAAAGGAGAATATGGCTACCTACGATGTCGTTTATATCGGCTATCCCATTTGGTGGGGTATTGCTCCTACCATCATCAAAACGTTTATCGAGAGCCACAATCTGAAAGGTAAAACCGTCATTCCCTTCGCTACATCGGGCAGCAGCAGTATCAGTAAAAGTATGGATGACTTGAAGAATACTTATCCCGACCTGAACTGGAAAGAGGGCAAGCTGTTGAATCGAACAAGTGAAAAGGCCATCCGTGAATGGACAGATGGATTGGAAGACATATGATTAACAAAATGCAGAATTACTCTGATTTATTCTTCTATTTCCGGTTTGATGACGATTATTCTTGCAAGCATCGTTTTCTGAGCCATGCGCTAGTATACGTCTATTGCGGAGAGTTGGAGATAACGGCTTCTGATGGGGTTATCACCGTAGAATCCGGAGAAGCAGCCTTTGTATGCAAAGACACTTGTATGCAAATGGATATTTCCCGAAAGAATAAAGAGGAAGCAAAGATTGCCATTTTGCGCATTCCTGAGAGTTTTCTGCGTGAATTCTACTTTACGGTAGAAAAACAGGAGAATGTTTTCACTATTCCCAATCGTTCATCATTCTCCATTCTGCCACGAGAAGATGTAGACAGCTTGTTCTGTTCGATGCAGCCTTATTACGGAACGAGCGTCGTACCTGGAGATAAAGTGCTGAAACTAAAAATAATTGAAGCGATTTATGCGCTGCTGGAAACAGACTGGACAATGTTCTATACACTACTGTTCGGATTTGCATATTTCGGCAGGATGGATGTGTTCGATTTGCTAGCTGATACTTGCACCTCTCCCTTTTATTGGCATCTTAGAAAAGATTTGTACCTCATCTGATTGAAACGACGAGTCTCTATCCTGTAGACTTTAATGATGTCTGCGACCTAAATCATGCAAAGCAAGCTGCCGAAACGCTTCCGGCACTCAAGAAAAACATTGACAACATGAATCAATATGAAGTTATCCTCATCGGTTACCCTGTGTGGGCGACGGATGTTCCACAAGCCATCCTTTCATTCCTTTCTGCCTATAATCTTTCTGGTAGGACAGTCGTCCCATTCTGCACGCATGACGTCTACGGAGCTGGTAGCAGTTATCGTTCCGTGCAAAGTGCGGCATCAAGAACAAATGTTCTAGAGGGCATAGCTATCAATTCCACCAACGTCCCTTCATCCGAAGCACAAATAAAGTCATAGCTCGAACGTATTGGTATCGAACGGGAAGAACCGCAGACCTCAACTATTCGGATTACGGCAGGAGAAAAGACCTTTACCGGAGAATGGCTTGATACGCCACTTGCACGTGAGATAAGCACAATGTTCCCATTGACGGCTATACTCGGTCGTTACGGTGGCAGAGAATATTACGGTTCGCTGCCCTCCCACCCGACAGAAACTGAAGAAGGGCAACTTCATTTCAAGAACGGTGATATTACTTATTATCCTTCCAATAACACCATCGCTATTTTCTATGCAAAAGCTAATAATCCGAATATGGGAACGCTGACAATGCGGATTATTCCAATAGGGAAGGTAACATCTGATTTGGAAACCTTCGATGAAATGGAGAGTCGTTTGTATGTGCTGATAAAATATCAGAAAACCAAACCCTATTCAAACATTAATTCGACAAAAGATGTTATCTTTATTCCCTAATTAAAGAAAGGAACCAAAATGGATTTACGTACAGCGAACGTAACAAGATATATTCTTCCCTTGCGGGAAGGAGGTTCATTACCTGCTCTGGCCGAAGCAGATGATGAATTTAAGTATGTCGTTAAGTTCAGAGGAGCAGGGCACGGAACCAAAGCACTTATCGCCGAACTAATTGGAGGAGAAATAGCGCGTGTATTGGGTTTCAGAGTTCCCGAAATAGTATTTCTGAACTTAGATGAAGCTTTCGGACGAACGGAAGCGGATGAAGAAATACAAGATTTACTTCAATGGAGCCGCGGGTTGAATATGGGGCTCCACTTCCTCTCGGGTTCACTCACTTTTGACCCGACAGTACATCCGGTTGATGGAAAAACAGCTTCGCAAGTAGTATGGCTGGATGCCTTACTGACTAATGTAGACCGCACCATTAAAAATACCAATATGCTGATGTGGCACAAAGAACTATGGTTGATTGACCATGGTGCCGCCCTCTATTTCCATCACTCTTGGACTAACTGGCAGAAACAGGCACTCAGCCCTTTTATACAGATAAAGGATCATGTATTGCTACCGTTTGCCGATAAACTGGAAGAAGTGAATACAGAATTCAAGCAGTTGTTGACCTCCGAAAAAATAAGGGAAATAGTCAACGCTGTCCCCGACGACTGGCTGAACTGGACGGAAGGAACAGAAACGCCACAAGATTTGAGAGAGATTTATATTCAGTTCTTAGAAGAAAGAATAAAGCATTCCGAAATATTTGTAAATGAAGCACAAAATGCAAGAAAGGCACTTATATGAGTACGCAGTTATCCGTTTCGTTCCCAGAGTAGAACGTGAGGAATTTATCAATGTAGGGATTGTACTGTTTTCCAAACAAGCAAAATACCTGAAATCCATTTATACGATAGACGAGAATAAACTGAAACTGTTCTCTTCAGAATTGGATATTAACTGCCTGAAAGAAGGATTACAAGTCTTTGAAAAGATATGTACGGGAAGTAAAGATGGAGGAGTAATAGCCACTATGGATATTCCCGATAGATTTCGGTGGTTGACTGCTGTTAAAAGCTCGTGTATCCAGGTGTCTCGTCCGCATCCCGGATTTTCTACCGACTTAGACAAGACTCTGCAAAGGCTATTCAAGGAATTGGTTCTGTAAACTGATACTTAACTCGCATTATCAGTAGGAAAGAATTTATTCATAATGTTTCTTTTGTTAGATTTAACTATATATACTACCACTATCCAGAACAAAATGCCCGAAAAACAACTATATATAGATGTAAATGGATGACTATTCAATCATTAGCAACGTGTCTTTTGATTGTATGAATGGAGGAATCCGCAATAATGGTAGAAAAACCCGTAATTTATATAAACACGGAATCCTCCAATGAGTCTAACTTTGCAGACAGAAAAGAAAGAATAGTTGAAGCAAGCAGCAACGATTTAAATTAAATATACTCAATTATGGAAAAAATTAAATTGAACAATGGCATTGAAATGCCGATTCTGGGTTATGGTGTATATCAGGTTCCACCTGAAGAATGCGAACGCTGTGTATCAGACGCAATCAGTGTAGGATATCGTTCTATTGATACTGCGCAGGCTTATCACAATGAAGAGGGTGTGGGAAATGCAATTCGTAAAAGCGGCGTATCCCGTGAAGAGCTGTTTATCACTACCAAAGTATGGATAACCAACGCTGGATATGAGAAAGCGAAAGCATCTATTGACGAATCCTTACGTAAATTGCAGAGTGAATATGTCGATTTGTTGTTGATTCATCAACCGTTTGGTGATTATTACGGAACATACCGTGCAATGGAAGAAGCATTCAAAGCAGGAAAAACCCGTGCTATCGGTGTCAGCAACTTCTATCCGGACCGTTTTGTAGATCTAGCAGAGTTTTCTGAAATCACACCGGCAGTCAATCAGGTAGAGACTCATATATTCAATCAGCAAATCAAGCTGGAGGAAGTTATGAAAGAATATGGTTCGAAGGTCATGTCATGGGGCCCATTTGCCGAAGGCAAGAATGGATTCTTTACGAATGAGACACTTGAAACAATTGGTAAAGAATATGACAAATCCGTGGCTCAGGTTGCTTTGCGCTATTTGATTCAGCGAGACATAATCGTGATTCCAAAGTCTACTCACAAAGAGCGCATGATTGAAAATTTCAACGTATTTGATTTCACTTTGACACCAGAAGATATGTCGGCCATTGCCGATCTGGATAAGGAAGAAACTCTCTTTTTCTCACACAGAGATCCGGAAATGGTGAAATGGTTGATTAATCTCAAATAGATTCCTATTTATCCTGTCTCTTTTTAATAAGGAAAGCCCGTCCGGCCTTCCTTATTTTCTTTTACATTTCTGATAATAATAAGTAAAATGAGTGATATTTCCTGATAAAAAAGGGAATCGTTACCATCAACGATTCCCCCTATTCTCTAATTTGCATAGACGATATAACATATCATCCGCAATTATGTTACTTATTTTTTGACACCTCCTGAAAGTCCGGTATACGTTTTACGTTTGCCCCTTTCATCACACCCGTTTTAATTGCTTCGTTCGTTTCAGCAATTTCTTTCTTTACGCGTTTATAGTATTCCTTCGTCAAGCCTTTCTCCAATGCATCCGATTCTGTTACAGCCCATAAATATTGATAATCCATCAACATCAAATCCGAAGCTACCACTTTGAAGAACACACTGTCTCCTGCAAACTTCTCACGCAAATCTCCCAGATAAATAGTATCTGCCGGAGATAGCTCTTGATTATTTGTATTGCTTTTTGAGCCACTCCCCCACAAGAAAAGAAAAATAAACCACCCACCAACGAAATTAAAGCCAATAGTTTCATATAAATATATATTATATTGTAAGTATTATCTGCTATATCCAAATAACAAAACGAAATAGCATATTGCACTTACAATACACAAAAGCAACAAATAAACCATTAACAGAGCCACAACGTTATTCTTTTTTAGCGTTCCTCTACAAATCGTTTGCTCTTTCTCCGATTTATCTAATCCTTTGTCGATTTATTCTAATACAATCCCTTTAACGATAACTTCTGATATAGCCGGAGCTACAGAGACATTTTTTGGGAAACAAATACGAATAAATCGACATTTACTCTTCTCTTTGAGGGAGATTAACTCTTCTTTCACTCCTTGCAGATTACCCGTTTTATCTGATAATAAAATCCAATGGATATTATCTGCAGATGCTTCTACTTTATATTGATAGGTTTGAGCAGACGGGAAAAGTATTCTCACCTCACGTAAAGCAAGTCCTTTTTCAGTATCCAACGTCCAATATACGTCCGGGTCGCCCGCATCCGCTTGCCAGTAAGTTTGTTCATCACCATCAGCAGCATATCCCGCCGGATGCCCTGTTGCAGAGCTGCTGGCAAAGGTGGGATTATTACGTCCAAAACTCTGAATCACCTCGCCTGATTTTACTCTTATGAAACGGGTATAAGTCCGTTCTTGTACTAGTGGGGTTACGCCTTCCATATAAGCCGGAGTTCCTTCAAAAGAAAGAGCAATGCGAGCGGGCTTCAAGCCGGGTGACGTTGCTTCAATGAGTGCTGCTCCTGCATAATAAGAACG
This sequence comes from uncultured Bacteroides sp., assembly GCF_900547205.1. Lineage (GTDB taxonomy): Bacteria > Bacteroidota > Bacteroidia > Bacteroidales > Bacteroidaceae > Bacteroides. Next base: position 18,162 of record NZ_URFY01000031.1, on the reverse strand, counting down.
AAATTCAATGGCAGCTTTCCCATCCAGAATCCGGATATCACTGTTCTTGTCAAACGTAATGGAAGTGCCTGTAGGAAATTCTCCCGGTCCGGAAATCAATTGCAAAGTAACAGCAGGAGAATTGCTTATCTCTTTTCCTTCCGCATCAAGAATGGAGACATGAAGCATTACATCATCTGTCCCGTCAACACTGATTCCGTTAGTTTTCGATGCTTCAAGCTTGATTTGAGCCGGTATACCTTCTTCCGACCATTGCGGGGGAGCAATCCGTCTATACTCATTCCGATACCAATACCAGGCACGTTTGGGAATACGGAAATAGTCTACAATTCCCATTTTCCCTAACTGGCTTCCGGCGATACTTCCATGGTCGAAGCCACACCAGATGGCTTGTCCGCTCCGCCAAACACGTCCTTTCCAGGCATCTTCTTTCTTCAAATCCCCCCATCCCGGTTTGTAAGCTCCCGGACGCTCAGCCGTTGTACTTCCATACTCAGAAACAAGGCTGGGGATGCCCGGATTCTGAAAATCTGATATTGTACCACCGTCTCCATTATATCCTGCCACATCTCCTATCTTATCAATACATCCCTTGCCTAAAGGTCTTTGCACGCCTCCCACAGCCGCAGCACGGGTGGGGTCCAGTTGTCGGCTCAAATCTACCATCTTTTGAAGTAAGCAACGTACTCTCGGCATAGTCTTAGGGTCAGAGAAGAAAGGTTCGTTGCACATACTCCAAGCCACAATAGAAGGGTGATTACGATGGATACGTATCATTTCTGCAAGTTGTTGCATAGCACTTGCTTCAAAACCTTTCTCATCTTTTTCATTTACCGGATAAGCGCTGGAATCCCAATATCCATCCGGTTTAAACCCACCGATTCCCCAAAAAGGAGCTTCCGACCAAAACAACATTCCTTCTTCATCACAGGCACGAGAGAAAGCCGGTGTGTGAGGATAATGAGAGCCACGGATAAAATCAAATCCGGCTTCTTTCATCATACGTACATCTCGCCGCATACCGCTTTCGGTCACAGCATCCCCCCATCCGGCATGATCCTGATGCACATTAACCCCCTTCAGAAATCGATGTTTACCATTCAGAAAAAAACCTTTATCCGCAGTCCAATCTACCCAACGGAAACCAAAAGACGTCTCATCCCGGTCGAGCAATCGCTTTCCTTGATACAAAGAACTGACAACTGTATATAATACCGGATGTTCCGGGGTCCACAAAGAAGGATTCTTAACCGACGGTGTTGTTTGGTCAAACTGTAGAGTTTCGCCTGACAATATATTTTTTGTACTCTTCGCCGATGCTACTACTTTACCATCCGGACTTATCACTTCGGTCACTAAACGGAAATCCGATGTTTTCCCAGAATGATTGCAGACATCGGTACACACCTTTACTACCGATGATTTTCCTTGTTGCTGCTTTAAGTCAGGAGTTATAATCTGTGTGCCATACCAATCTATATATACCGGAGATTTCAGCACCAGCCGAACATTTCGATAAATGCCACCACTAAAAACATGTTCTCCGGCACGGGGAGCTACATCCGGCTTCCAGATATTATTGACACGCACTGCAATCAAGTTTTCACCAGACTTTACAAATGCCGATGCATCTACGGAGAATCCTGTATATCCACCCATATGCATACCCGCCAACTGCCCGTTTACATAAACTTCCGCTTCTTGAAATACACCATCAAACTCCAAGAATATCCTTTTGGTTAATTCGTTTTCAGAGAAAGAATAATGTTTTCTATACCAACCATAGCCTACATAAAAGTCCTGTGACATGAAATAAGGAATGCTAAAGGAATGGGGCAGCCCAACTGTCTCCCAATCCATATCGGCGTACATAGGTTGTTCCGCACCTTGATGATTACCACGTGCATATTTCCATTCGCAATTGAAGTTTATTGTTTGACGCAGAGTACGCCTTTCACGCGCATAAACCAAATGACAAATATCTAAACTCAAAATAATGAGAACAAATATTGAGATTAGTAATTTATGTTTCATGTTATTGAGTATTTAAGGCATTTTACCGAACTAGAACTTCACCGACATAGCCTTCCTTCACAATTAATATCCACTCACAAAGATACAATTTTCCCGTTAAAACGAATATTTTCGGAAGTTATATTGCCTACTATTCTGTAATGCCATAAATATTCTTTTTATATTCGAAGCAAATTGCTAAAAAACAGTAAAAGTTGGAAGGACTAGCGGAAAATAAAATACCCGAAAAAGCCATTAGTGGGTAGTTTTTCGGGTACTTAATTCATAAATCATTGATAATCAAAATTCACTGCGGAGAGACAGGTAAATGAACCTTTCCTTGCAATCCGCTCAATATCAGCGTTATATTTTCAATGAACTATCTTAGGTTACGACTTGGTTACGATTTCAAAAGACTTGTATTGTCTTTATCTGTCTGCACCTCGTCTGCATTAATCATGGGTTCAAAAGTACAGGTTATTTTTCAATTATGCAAGTCTTTGATTATTAATATTTCAACTTAGGGTCGAGTAGGTCTGGGCATTTCAGCCCAAACCTCTCACAGAACCGTACGTGAAAGTCTCCCCTCATACGGCTCCTCTCATCCAAACGGTTTCAATCGATTGGGTTTAACACCATGTTGCCAATGGTAAAACAAGGCAGGATTTCTGGAAGCCACTCTTACCAACCATTTATAAGCATCATTAGGTTTTCGTCTAAACCGCTTATATTTTCTCTCTGCCCACCGAGCTAATTTCAAATTGATACATTGTAGGAAAGCCTTTAATTGACTACCGTAAAACTTACCATAGTAATTCATCCACCCACGTACTTCTGCATTTATTTCAACTGCAATATCAGAGAGTTTCAGCTGAACCCGCCTGTTTAAGTGCCAACCACGCATCTTTTCTGTGATGCGTTTCTTTGACTTTCTACTGATTGCCGGAGCATAACCATTAAAGACTTGTCCTTGCTTATTCCTCTGACCTCGTGGCTGAAAGGTATAGCCCAAGAAATCAAAAGTGATTTCCTTATACTCTCCCCTCCGTTTACCGTCTTTGCAATAAACAATACGCGTCTTCTCTTCATTCAGTCTCAATTTACACGCAGCGAAGCGTTCCACTATGGATACTTTCAGCATGTGGGCTTCTTCAAGGCTATTACAATGACAAATAGTATCATCAGCATAGCGCTCAAAAGGAATGGTCGGATGATAAAGCGACATCCATTTGTCAAACGTATAGTGGAGATACAAGTTTGCAAGAACCGGTCCTATCACCGACCCTTGCGGAACTCCCATTTTCCGTTCTATCCGTTCGCCTGTTAATGTTGCGTAGGGCACTTTTAACCAACGCCGGATATAAAGTAGTATCCACTTTTCTTGCACGTGACGCTCGACAGCTTTCATTAGCAGGTCATGGTCAATGGTATCAAAGAACTTGCTTATATCCATATCCAATACCCAGTTATGATGCCAGCAGCGCTCACGGGCTTTTCCTACTGCATCATGGGCACTACGATTAGGACGATAACCATACGAGTCTGCATGAAATATCGACTCCAACCTATCCTCAATCAGCAATACGACAGACATTTGGGCTATACGGTCACCAACCGTAGGAATGCCCAAAGGACGAGTTCCTCCGGAAGATTTAGGTATATCTACCAACTTTACAGCTTCGGGGAAATAACTTCCCGAACTCATGCGGTTCCACAACTTGTACAGATGCTTTCCGAGATTACTCTCATAGTCCTCTATACTGACATTGTCGATACCGCCACTGCCCTTGTTTTCTTTTACCCGTTTCCAAGCATTCATTATCAAATGCTTGTCAGTTGTAAACGGTTTTGTGACTTGATGTTGCATCATCCTAATAACATTAATCAATTAGTTGTACAAAACAAATACACTGGACAAGCTGCCCCCTTTGCTCCATTACCATTACAGCAACATCAACGCTACTACGAGACAGTCCGCCCCCACCATAGGTATCGGTACTCAAACCTTACGGGTTTGCCGTTCTTGGTCGCTCCCTTAACATCCTATGGTGAGTTCCCGTGTTCCCACAACACAGCCTCCATACAGGTCATGCCACCTCTACGCCGGATGCCGTTCAGACAGTAAGCAGGTAACCTCTGAACTTATCCCATACTCCTTGCATAAGCATGGTTTTGACATCACCCATTGCATTTCGACGCATCATCAATGGTTCCCTTACGGTCATCTCCTGTATGGTTACCTGACAGTTCATCACTGCCTTTTAAATGTATCGTTCACTACCTTAACCCTTTCGGGAGAAAGCGGCATACACCGGTTTGCAACCTCTTCCTGCAAAGCGATTGCGAGAGACCTACTCTCATCTGTATCGCAGTTACGAATGTGACAGCCATACCACATTCTCACGGCACACTGCAGGGTGCACGTATATATATAGATATACGTGCACCCTGCACCAGCCCTATGTGCTTGGCTTTAATTGGTGGTGAATATGAGGTTTTTGGAACAAGGATATGGCTGTTTGGAAGAAATATATTATCTTCGTGGAAACCAAAAATAAATGTAAGCTGCACTGATATGAAAACGAATAAAGCTGAGATATATAAAAATGCGTTCCGCCTGTTCTTGCAGGACAATTATGAGAAAGTGACGGTTGTAAAACTGGAGAAAGCTATCGGGTTATCGTGCCGGGGTATCTATCATCACACGAAAGATAAACTGGGACTGTTTAAGGCTGTTGTGGATACGTACATATTTGAACCGCACAAGGTGGAAAATAAGTTCGTGTATGCGGAGGATATTTCTTTGTGGGAGTTTCTGCAAACGTATATCGCTGGTGTGGAAAAGACAATGGATTATCTGAGCAATGAATTGGGAGTGGATAGAAAGGAATGTGCCAAATGTTACTTCCAGTTCTTGTTCCAAGCACAAAAGTATTATCCAGGATTCGTGGAGAAAGTGGATGCCATCTTCGAGAAAGACCATCGAATGTGGCAAAGGGTGATTGAACAGGCAATGGCTTCGGGAGAAATCAGAAAGGATATTGATACGGAAGAAATTATTGATATGTTCCGAATGACGCATCTGGGAATGTCGTACATACTGGCTTTCACTACGGGACTGGATACGGAACGATTGAAACGACAGTACGGTGCTATATATAAGTTGCTGAAATGACCTGTATATAGCTTGAATGAATATTATTTAGTATCGTCATCGATATGGGAAGCACCTTTCGAGGTGCTTTTTTTATGTCCGCACATAAATTTAGCACAGCAAATACTGTGTTTTCTGAAACTTTGTGCTATATTTGGGAACGTAAGCCGTTAATTATCTTATTCTTGTTTTGAGCGATTATCAAAAAAGAATGGATAGGAAGCGAAAGGGGATTTGTGAGGCGACGGGGTATCTTTGTTGCCAGTAGAATATAAAATAGATGAACCATGAAAATACTACTTATCGTTATGGGAATATTGAGTTTGTTTGCTTCTTGTACTGGCAGAAAAAAAACAGTCCTGAATGAGGTGGAGAACAATAAGTCCTATCTTGACGCTAATACGTTAGGTAATATTGTCAGTTTCAATAAGGAAAAAGATGCTATTGAGGTATGTAACAAAAGGTTTGACATTGCTGCCTTTGAACGGCATAAGAAAGATTATGAAAATAGCAGTTATGTAGGATATACAGAAATAGTATCTAATGATACTTTAATAGAATATATTAAAGATAAAGCCCCTAATAATGTACAATACGCTATCATAAAACACCCCAAAACCACCTACCTGTCTTATGAAAGTATATATTATGAAAATGGTATTATAAAATCAGAAAAGACCTATGGACCGGGTAATGGCATGCTTATAGGGATTTCTCGATATTATTCTATGGATGGGGAGTTACAGCGAGAAGTAAATGAGGACGAGGGCTATTTTTTTACTTTTGAACAGTTAATGAGCCTTTTAGATGAAAGAGAAATGCATTTTCCAAACGATGTTGACTTAGATTACCGTTATCAGATATATAAAACAATAGGAGAAGAAGAGTTCAAGGCATATTTTGTAATGTATCCATTGTCAGAAGAATCAGACTTAACGATAACGGTTAGTGGGAAAGATGGTTCTATAATAGAAGAACAACGTTATCCACATAATTATTATTAATATGTAAAAAATGATTATACAGGAAATAAAAACAGCTTTTGGAGACATACCTTATCCGGGTAGAGAGTGCATTGTCAATGACTGGGGAGGAAATGATTTGGAACGGAAGCAGATACGGGAAGAGTTCAGCGGTTATGAGAACTGGCTGGATGTGCCACGTGAATTGCTCCTGCAAGAACGGGATGCGTTGCCTTTGTTTGAACCGCAAGGGTTCAGGTTCTATCTTCCGGCGTATATGTTGTTTACGATAGAGGATTACACAGGGGCGGACACGATACCTGAAAGCATTGTTCATTCGCTGACGTTGCCGGATGCCGGAACGGAACTTTATGAGTTTGCGCGGGAAAGGTTGGTGCTGTTCAGCGAGGAAGAGAGAAAGGCTATATTATGCTTTTTGGAATATCTGGAACGATGCCATGCGGAAGATTTTATGGATATATGTGTGGGCGATTGGTGTTCGGCTACTCCACGCAGGGCGATTGAAAGATGGTGCAGACTTGTTACTGACGAAATATAAAATATATGAACCATGAAACGGATAGCAATAACTGTTTTGCTTGCAAGTTTCGGGCTTGCTTGTGGAGCGCAAAATGCAAAGATTATGGCGGGAGAAAATAAAGCAAACGGAGTAAGGAATCAAGAGGTTCTGAAAAAATTGCCTGAACCGGGAAAAGACGTGGATGGTATTTTCGCTTTTAACTATGCCATAGGTGTAGCACTCACGCATGATATTCCGGGGGATGTGGATGCCCAAACATACAGAGACACGTATGCCGATTACTTAAAACAAGGATATAACTTAGGTATGCAGTACAAGGAAGAACTTTTGGCTGGTGACAGTAGGGCTGCCATTAAGGAACTGGAAAAGATGGAAAATAAATATGAAACGTACGAACGGATTTATATAAGTTCCGGATTGGCTTTGTGGGATCATTTCCGTTTTCCACTCTTCAACATCGAGGAAGTGAATCGTGCTGTTGTTCATGTACTTGGGATTCTACACGAAAGTACCGACAATATGAGTGAGGATGATATGTATGCAACACTAAATAGCTTGGAAAGATGGACTGAAAAATGGGAAGATTATTCACAGCAAGAAATTGACCGGATGATGAATGATATATTACCGTTGTACAAGTTCGGTGCTTACCCCGGCGCAAATACAACTGATGCAAAAGCGTATGTGTACAGTGCAGCAGTTGTGTGTGCTTATGGTTTAAGTTTTACAGATCCAGTGATATATGAACGGGACTACGCACGTTATTTGCGGCAAGGTTATGAAATCGGTTTACGCTATCAGGAACAAATAGCAGCAGGTGATTATACCGGATTCAAAAAGGAAATGGAACAATCTGAATTTTCTGGGGATGCAATGTATTGTATTGACTGTGGTATGTATCTGGCAGGGTATCATTGTAAGTACCGTCTTGAACAAGTGAAGCAGGCTGACCGGATAATTAGCCAAACGCTAACCATGAAGCAGCAGGTGGCGGCGGATTCTGACAGTACCCGAAACATGGAGTATTTTCAAAAATGGGTGGATAGCTGGAAGGAATATTTTCAAAAGGAGAATGAACGGAAGTGGAATCCGGGTGATAAATATGATGAGTTTCTTGCCCAGTATAATGCGGATTCGTCTAATCCTGCTTATTTTGAACGCAAGGTTATATCGGATTCGGACGAAGACAATTACAACCCCATTGTCAAGGGGTATAGCGTATTGGAATTACCGTGGGAAAGCGAAGACGAGCCGGACTATCCGCATATCCAGCTTACCCGTAAAGATGTCGGTACTACGTTGAGTCTTGACGGTGTGGATTTTCAACTGGTTAGGTTCAATAAGGGATTCACAATAAAGCTTGCCGCAGCGGATGAAGAAAAGATTTATCATTGGGGGATTTATCTGGTTCGTGATGGCAAGATATTCAGACCAAGCAATTGCGGCTACCGATTATATCACGATGATCCTTCGTTTCCGGAAAAGAAATTCTATGTTGGTTGTGGAGTGGATTCAATTTGGCTTTATAGTCCGCCACACGAAACGAGTACAGAATATTATATCGTTGATTGAGAATAGAACATGCAAAATATGAAAATACTGATTATCGTTATGGGAATATTGAGTTTGTTTAGTTCCTGCTCCGGCAAAAAGGAGAAGCAACAGGAGAAAGAGGAACTGTATGCGTGGTATCCGAGTGAAAGCGCACCTTATCTATATCCTACTACTATTCATGTGGGATATTTCGGAATGCCAGATAAGAGCACGGTATATATTCCCAGTAAATCATTAGTTGGCAATGTATGGGGAGTAGGACAATCATTGCACGTTGTGGGTGAAAAATATAAACCTTTGCCAGAAGCGATAGAAATAGTATGGTTGTCATTTACTGAAAATAAATTCTATTTTGTTTCGGAGTGGTTGCCAAAAAACAGATTACAATCGTTATTTGACACGGTTTGGATGAATGTGCGGAAAATAGAACAACGATATGACGGACTTGTTGTTGGCATGGCTCCCTATGGAATGATACAAATATGGGCTGTTGGTGATGGAAGAGTTACAGAGGTATGTTGTCTGCATGGGGCGGAAGTGCCCGTAAAGATGTCAGAATTTGCACCAAAAGCTATTATTAACCAATATGAATATGTTCAGAGAGCATTAAAAAGTGAACCCAAAGTATATGAAAACTTAAAGAAAAATGGTTTGCCTGACAGTTTGTTGTTTGAAAATTACCGTAAACGTTTTAATTATCATATAGTTCCTGAAATAGAAATGGAAGATGTGGATTTGACACAAATTGCAGTACATTATTTCAACGGAGAATATGATGTGATTTTATGGGAAAGACTGAAAGAGAATCTATATTCTTTACAGGCTCGTCCTCGTAATATATATATAAGTTGGACGGCAGGTAAGGAGCAATATGAAGTTAGATTCGTATTTGACGAGCAAATGATTCTTTCTGCTTTTGAAAAGGTGTTCGGCAGTGATTATCCGCAGAGGGACGATTTTGATGTTGTGGAGCTTTACGAAAAGTTGTATGGTGGAGGAAAGTTGCCGAAAGGTGATTTTACCATTCATATTGATAATGAAGGAAAGCCCACCGGAGTAAGTCTGAAAACAGAGAAAGGGGAAATGAGTGTACCAACTGATAAGATGCAAATCTTAGTTATCAAAAATGATAAATTGATTTATAAAAGTAGCAATTATAAAGCAAGCGATTGGTGGGGGTATTAAAAAATTATACGGATATGGAAACAACATCAACACTAAGCCAAGAACTGCTGCGTGCAGCGGTGACGGCAGAACCGGAGATTGCGGAGAAGGTGCAAGCTCTGGTGGAAACAATGGAAGGAATGATACGAAGCGGCAAAGATGCGGGAGAATTTGCGGGGCTGGAACAGCTTGCCGAGGACGAGCGGGTGATGCGGTTCGTGGCAGATACGCTGAACAAGCTGCCGGAAGCGGTGACATACAGCGACAAGGGTTTCGAGGCGTATGTGATGTTGGTTGCCTTGTCACGGGAAGATGCGGCACTGCGGTATGTGTTCCGGTTATCGAGTTGGTATATCAACTACGGGTGCAACAGGGAACTGCTGTATTTGTGCCGGATATTGCATATCTATCCCGAACGGGGGTATCTGAACGGGGTGTATAACCGACTGGCGCAATATGTGCAGCAAATGAAGCGGAAGCGTCCGCATTGCACCAAGAGCGAGGATTTGCCGAAAGGTGCTACGGAACTGGAAATACCTATTGCCCATGCGAAGATAAAGGAAATGACAGGTGAAGAGTTGTTGCAGGCAGAGGTGTATCTGGGAATGGTGAAGAATAAAAGGCTCGTGGAGAAGGTTACGAAGCACTGCATGAAGGCAAAGAATACGGGACATCTGGCTGACCTTTGCGGGTACAGCCTAAGCACTTTCCGGCGGCTGTTCCGTGAAGAGTTCCGTACTACTCCCCATGAATGGCTGAAAGGACTGCGGAAAGACAAGGTAAAGAACCTGCTCACACAAACAGACTTGCCGCTGCTGGAAGTGGCGGAGGTATGCGGGTTTGTGTCTCAATCGTACCTGACGGAGTTCTGCCAGATGAATTTCGGGGCAAGTCCGGGGGAGATACGGAAAAATTGATAATGAAAGATTAATAATGAAAGATTAATGATAAGTTACAATGAATATAAAAACACTTCTTTCCCATTTTATGAAAAGCAAAAGAGTTGAAATAAGCGAGTTAAGAACGGTTATAGAACAAAGCGGTAACGGTCATTTGCCTTTGTCCTGCCGTGTGGAACTGTTACAGTCCATCGGTAACGTGGAGATAGTGAACAAAGTGTTTGCGGAGTGCTGCAAAAAGGTATATCCTCTTTGGGCAAATGAGATTGAAGATACCTTGTTGCGGAAACTGCTGTGTTCAGCGGACGAATACCTTTACCACGGGAAAGGGAAAGCGGATGCCTTAGTCGAAGAAGCGAATAGACTACGTAACTATGTAGAGGGGCAATCCTGTACGGAAAGTATGGCAGGATGGGCGGTAATCTCACTTTGTTATTCGATAGCGGATCATGCCGCCGCTATGCTGGATATTGATGAATACGAGGGAGAAGATGATGGTGCGTTTGAGTATGAGGTATGGAATACGGACTTTTTCGCTTCGATGGCTTTTGCCGGGGGAAATCCTTTTGTGGATGAAGGGGATGCGGGAAAAAGGTGGGAGTTCTGGAACTGGTATCTTGATACAGTAGAAACGCTGTGCCGTAAATCAGATGCGCCGCTGATCCGAATAGATGCCCCTAAGAAAAAAGAGGTGGAACAGAACACTATTCCACAACGGACACAGACTTATCAGACACCTGATATATTGCTAAAAATACAACAGATAATAGAAAAATCCATGAAAGTATTTAATGATTATTGTACGGGGAATTGGGATAGAATTATTGTAGAAGCGTATTGCATTGGCGATGTAAGAACGGAAGGATATTTTATATGTAATAATATTGTTTCAAAAATGCCTGTTTCATTAAGTACAGCGGATTTATTGTCTGAAATAAAAAATGATATGTATAAACAGGCAAGTATTGAAGGCGCATGGCTTATGTGTAAAATAGTGTTTGATACCCAAAAGAAATTTATTATTGAATTTAATTATGACAATAAGGCTTCATTGCCCAATGATGTATTTGATAACCCGGAGAGATTAGAAATGGCGTTCAAGAAGTCCCCACGAGGTAAAGATTATACTCCTGTGTGGTGGCAAGAGATATTGGGAAAGAAAGCGAAGTATTTGAAAAATACTATTATTGTGGAGCAATTAGCTATTCCACAGCGAACACAGACTTACCAAACACCTGCGATACAAGAGAAGATTCGGCAAGTTATAGAAAATTCGATGAAAGTATTCAATAAGTATTGTACAGGTAATTGGAGTAAAATTGTTGTAGAAGCGCATTGTATTGGCGATGTACGAACAAAGGGATATTTCATACAAGGAAACTCGACAACTGAAATGCCTGTTTCTTTAGCAGCTTCGGACTTGTTGTCAGAAATAAAAGATGATATGTATAAGCAGGCAAGCAATGAAGGTTCATGGCTTATATGTAAAATCGAATTTGACACCCAAAAGAAATTTATTATTGAATTTAATTATGACAATAAGTCTTCATTACCCAATGATGTATTTGATAACCCGGAGAGATTAGAAACAGAATTTGAGGATTACCCACGTACCAAAGAATATACTCCGGTGTGGTGGCAAGGGATATTGGGAAAGAAAGTGAAGTATTTAGAATAACTATATCTGTAAAATCAAGCGTATGGCAAAGAAAGTAAAATGTACGACGGGCGATGTGTTCGCTATTCCGGTGTCCGAAACGGAGTTTATATTCGGAAGGGTGCTGTTTGATGTAACGAAACAGTATATTAAGATTGTGCCGGAAGAAGAAAGAGAATTTAATTATCTAGGATTCTTCAATAAGAGTGTGCTGGTTGAAATGTTCTTGGGTGTGTACACTTCGGTGGAAGATGTGGACTTTGAGAAGAAAGCTGTTACCGGGACATTCGTGTTTAAGGATTTTCTTAGTGAATACAAGGGAATGATAGTCGGTAAAAGAGAGGTTAATCCCATTGAAGTGAGTTTCCCGGAAACATTGGGAAGCCGGAATATGGATTATTACCTGACATTGGGAGAACTGGCGTTCCCCATAGATATAACAGAACAGATTTATTATGATGAAATAAAAGTGATGCCATCTACCGGATATGGTTACTATGAGGTTGTTGTTGCCACATTAGATTTTTCCGGGCGGGACGATTTAATTAAAGAGGATGCCAAAATGGATAATTATTTTAGAGATTCTGATTTGCGCTCTTTGCCAGATGTACGTAAACGTATATGGAAACTTGCCGGAGAGGATATGAATAAGAGTTATTATGAACTGGCGAAAGAGAAAGGTTTTGACTTGGCACGATTGAGTATTTAAAGTAACTATATCCGTAAAATCAAGCGTATGGCAAAGAAATTAAAATGTACGACGGGCGATGTGTTCGCCATTCCGGTGTCCGATACGGAGTTTATATTCGGAAAGATGCTGTTTGGATGTGACTGATAATATATCAATATAAAAGAAGATTAAGTTACTAATTAAAATATTGTGATATGGCATTGAAGTATGGATTTGACTTGAAACGATGGTATGAGCAAATTACGGGAAAAAAAATGGCTCGTGCGGAGAAAGAGAAGTATCCCGAAGATATTATGAAAGGTGTGCGCTGGGCATTCTATGGCGGACAGTACGACACTATTGGGGAGTTTGTAAAGGCAGTGCAGGAATACCACAAAAGACTGGATGCGGACGGATGGCAGCCGGACGAGGTGGTGTTGGAGTGTAAGGTGGTGACTGTACAATACGCCTATTGGGACGAGGAAGAAGACGATGAAACGGAGGTCTGAGGACGGAATGACAGCCCTGTGGTGGTGCGAGGGTTGGCGGGAAGAGGGGAAAATGCCACACGGATAGACGGAATAGGTCGGTTCTGTGCAATTTGAGCGATTATCGAAAAAGAATGGACGGGAAACAGAAAAAGGGATATTCGGAATGAGCGTAATTTTGCAGCCGTTTTGAGAAACTAAAATGGATTGCATGGATAAATTTTTTGATTCGATGTTACAAGAGATTGACCGCTACACCACAACGGTCAATATGGAGGGGGAAAACATTATTCAGGGATGCCGCAAAATGACGAAGTTCCTGAAAGAAAAGATGGTTGAACTGAAAGACTTCGCACTGTCACACAAGTTTAAGGATGATGCAGAGGAAATCAGATTTTTTAAACACCAAAAACCGCTGATACTCGGACGTCTGTTATACTTCTATAAGATATTCCAGATTGAGAGCAACCGCCCGCCCTGCTGTGAGCTTGCCGTAGGTTATTATCAGACTGAGATAGAGAAGATGAAAACAGCCTTTGAGAAAAGCCTGTCATTCTTCCAGTATTACCGCAGCGGAGCTACGTATAGGGACGGATTCTACTTCAAACGGGGACAGACGGAGATAAGCCCGGAAATAGATACGTTACTGTTCGAGCCGGAAACGGAGTTCTCGACCGGGTATGACCGACTGGTGGCACGGCTGATTGCAGTGGAACTGCTGCTGGCATTCCTAATGAAGCGATTGCGGGAGCCTGCCGACGTCGAACCGCTACCGGGAAAGGAGGTACACTGGACGGACAAGAAAGCGGCAGCGGTGGAGATGATTTACGGTATCCATGCGGCAGGAAGTGTGGATAACGGGAAAGCGGACATTATAGACATCGTGGCGGTATTTGAACGTGCATTCCATATTGATTTGGGGGACGTGTACCATATCTTTATCGCCATACGGAGCAGGAAAAACAACCGGACGACGTATCTTGACCTGATGAAAGAGAAATTGCTGAAACGGATGGACGAAACGGACAGCTAACTTGCTTAGAACCAGTGACGGATTTACCAAGATAGTAGCAAGCTGCCAAATAATACCTAACCCTACCCCAACCAGTGAAGAAGCGGCTTGCAGCCGTCGGAAAGTGCCAAAGAAATGGCTCTCCGGCGGCTTTTTTCGTGCGGAAAAAAATCTTTAGCAAGGTGGTACGAACGTGAAAAGAAAAACAATCGAACCGACGGACATTTGCAGCCGGAAATCTAATTATCAACAGATTATCATTAATAGATTATGGAAGTAATAAGTATGGAAAGTAAGGCGTTTGCCGCCCTGATGGAGAAGCTGGAAGCCATCGGGAAGTACGTAGAAGAGTCCCGGCAAAGGGAACTGGAACAACAGCAGGGTGAGGAAGAGAAAAATCGCCGCAAAGGGGGCAAGTGGATGACGGGCAAGGAGGTGTGCGAATACCTTGAAATCAGCCTGCGCACCCTGCAACGTTACCGCACGAACCGAATCATCGCATTCTCCATCTGCGGGAAGAAGATCAGCTACCGCCGCACGGACGTGGAGCAGTTCCGTGAACGGTGGATGCGTGAAACACCCGACAAGCAGATCGACCGAATGATCGAAGAACACCCGATACACCAACGTAAATACAAGCTGTATGGTAAGAAAAGAGGAAATACTGGCAAGGACGAGTAACGGGCTGGATGTATTCAAATACTACCTGCCGGTGAAATGGCGGGTGGGCAGGAATTTCCTGAACCCGTTGTACGAAGACCATAAGGCATCGTGCAACGTGTACTACGACCGCCGGAGTGGGACGTACAAGATGAAGGACTTCGGGAACGGAGACTTTTCGGGGGACTGTTTCTTCCTCGTAGCGAAGATAAAGGGACTGGAGTGCAAAAATGCCGCCGACTTTGTGGAGATACTGGAGACGATAGACCGTGACTTGTGTCTGGGTATCGGCGGGGATGTACCGCCCGATACGGTGCGGGAGGTACGGGGAAAGGTGCAACGTGAGGCGACAACGGCGACGCCGACGGAGGAAAGCGGAACGGCGGAGCCTACCGAACCGAGTGAACGAACGACGGAGCCGGAGCGAAAGCCACGCCCCTACCAGACGGTGCAGCAACCGTTCCGGGAAAAGGAACTGGCATACTGGGCGGAGTACGGTATCACGGAAGAGGTGCTGAGCCGATACGGGGTGCAGTCGCTGAAAGAGTACCGGAGCGAGACGAAAGAGGGAAAAGCGTTCGGTTTCACGTCCACACTGATAGAGCCGATGTACGGGTATGCGGGGAAATGGGGAGTGAAGGTGTATCGCCCGAAGTCGGAAATAAGGTTTGTGTACGGCGGGCATACAGGAGAGAACTACTGCTTCGGGCTGGAACAACTGCCGCCCAAAGGTGACACGCTGTTTCTCACAGGCGGGGAAAAGGATGTGTTGACGCTGGCGGCGCACGGGTTCCATGCCATCTGCTTCAACTCGGAAACGTCGGTGATACCGACGAAGATCATACGCAAACTGGTCTACCGGTTCAAACATATCGTGCTGCTGTACGACGTAGACAGAACGGGGCTGGAATGTTCGGAGAAACACCGGCAACAACTGACGGAATACGGTGTGAAGCGGATGGTGCTGCCGCTGACGGGGAATAAAACGGACAAGGATGTGTCGGACTACTTCAAGGCGGGGCGGACACGGGACGAGTTCGTAAAGCTGTTCCTGAAACTGTTGGAAACGCTGTACGGCGATACGATGGCGGTGCTGAAATCCTGCGAGATTGATTACGACCATCCGCCACAACAGGCGGTTGCCATTGTGACCGCCGGGGATGTGCCGCTGGGTTCGGAAGAGAACATACTCTGCATCACGGGCGGGGAAGGTACGGGAAAGAGCAACTATACGGCGGCACTGGTAGCCGGGGCGATACAGGAAAAAGAAACGGATGCAGACCTGTTGGGTGTGAGGGTTGAACCGAACCGGAAAGGGCGGGCGGTGCTACTCTATGACACGGAGCAAAGCGAGCAGCAACTGTACAAGAATACGGGGCGGATGCTCCGACGTGCCGGGCGGGAGAAAATGCCGGAGTTCCTGCACGTGTACTGCCTGACGGGAATGTCACGAAGCGAACGGTTGACGGCTATCATGCAGAGCATGGATAAGTACCATTACCTGCACGGGGGCATCCATCTGGTGGTGATCGACGGGGTGGCTGACCTGATACGCTGCGCCAATGACGAGGGGGAAAGTGTGGCACTGATAGACGAGATTTACCGGCTGGCGGGGATTTACCGCACGTGCATAGCTGCGGTGGTGCATTTCGTCCCGAACGGGTTGAAGCTGCGGGGACACTTGGGCAGCGAGTTGCAACGCAAGTCGGCAGCGATACTCTCGATAGAAAAGGACGAGAACCCGGAGGTGTCGGTCGTGAAAGCGCTGAAAGTGCGTGAGGGCAGCCCGCTGGATATTCCGCTGATGCAATTCCGTTGGGACAAACAGATGGGAATGCCGGTGTACGTGGGTGAAAAGCCACGGGCGGAGAAAGAGAAGCGCAAAGAAAAGGAACTGGCGGAGATGGCACGGGAAGCGTTCACCCGGCAGGAGAAGTATGGGTATATCGAACTGTGCGAACTGATACAGGAAATGCTGGAAGTGAAAGAACGGACGGCAAAGGGATATATCCGTTATATGCGGGAAAAGGAGATCATCGAAAAGGAAGGAGATTGCTATGTACACAGACAGGGAAGAGTTTGAGGGCTGGATGGAGCGGATCATGGAGCGGTTCGACACCACGGAGAAGTTGCTGGAAAGGGTGCTGAAAAAGAACAGCCAACTGGACGGCGAAGAGGTGCTGGATAATCAGGACTTGTGCCTGCTGCTGAAAGTGGGCATACGGACGTTGCAGCGATACCGTGCCATCGGAGCACTGCCCTACTTCACGATTAGCGGGAAGGTCTTTTATCGGGCGAAAGATGTGCATGAGTTCATACGCAACCGGTTTGATGTGGTTACGGAGAGGAAGAGATAAGGCGGGGCTATTTTTTGTAGTTCGGTTGGTTTGCAGTATATTTGCAACGAATAAGATAAAAATGCATAATCCTTTGAAAGTTAGGACGTTCCAGAAGAGTAGATAATTGTTGGTAACGATTTAGCGACAATACAACTTCTCCGAAGTTCTGCGCTTTGCATTCATTCAAACAACTCACGTGCAAAGATATGGGATATTTAGAAGATAACAAAGAACTAATATATTTTTTTCTTATGATAAAATGAAGGCTCACTATTTTTGAGCCTTCATTTTATTTAATCATCTTATACTCCTCGAAACTCCATTCAAACGGTCTGATAAATTAGCCATATCCCGATGTATCATAGCATTGCTTACTTTGGCATAAATTTGCGTAGTTTTTACATCTGCATGTCCCAGCATCCTGCTAATTGTTTCAATTGGTACTCCATTTGACAAACAGATTTCAGTGGCAAAAGTATGTCGTGAACAATGCCATGAAAGCTCCTTTTTTATTCCACACAATTCTGCTATTCTTTTAATTCCAGATAGTAAAGTCTGATATTTGGGAACCGGGAACAGATTGTCTTTATTTTTTAGGGGTTGATATTTTGTCAGAATATCCAATGGGATTTTAAGAAGCGGGACATTACATATTATTCCGGTTTTGTGCCTTTCAAAACAAAGCCATGTTTCATTATTCTCCTTTTTCAGGTGTTTCTTTGTCAGATTTCTCAAATCAATATACGATACACCTGTGAACGAACAGAAGAGAAACATATCCCGTATCAGATCATATGACTTTTTGTGTTTATGGAAACAAGAAATGATTATTTTATCTGTTGAATAACAGATGTTTAGAAGAGGTGTAGTATGCAATGGGTAACGATATAGAAACGAGCGAACTTCTTTAGTTTGCTGTGATTTTCCATTGCTTCAAATAACTCTCAACAAATATATATTATTTTTCTAAAATATGCTGCCTATTTTGTATTTTCGCCTAAAAATTAAGGCATGGGACAATTTAATGAATACATGGAATGTATATAATA